>JACRAF010000058.1 GCA_016213505.1 Devosia nanyangense | reverse complement strand
GGGTGTCGGAACCGTTCGGTCAAAGCGGCAAGAGCCGGTAAGCCGAAGAAACCCAAGCGATGCGACCACCGCCCCCGTCACGTCCACCGGCACTTCGTCGGTACCCCGCGTTAGAGGGTGAACGCGAGGGGGAGAATAGCAGCGGCGGAAAGCGCGGGGATAAGTCGCAATGTCGAGGCGGTAAGGGACTGATGCTCCACGCGTTTTCGAGGGGATCAAGAGTCACTTCGGCGCTTGGGCACCCCACCCACCGGCTGCGCCGGGCCGGCCCTATACCCGCCCCTCGAGCGCCCGGTCGAAAATCTCCAGGGCGCGGGCCCTGGTGAGTTCGATCGGGTTGCCGCCGGCGGTGGGGTCGACGATGGCCATGTCGCCGATCAGGTCGCGCTTCTTGTCGTCGACCTTGAAGTCGCGCAGCGTGTGCGGGACGTCGAGCTTTTCGCGCAGCGCCAGCACGGCGTTGAGGAACGCCTCGTAGCTCGGCGACAAGCCGCAATAGGCGGCGAGGCGCGCGATCTTGGCCTCGATGGCATCGCGGTTGACCACCAGCACATAGGGCATGAACACGGCATTGGTCATGCCGTGGTGGGTGTCGTAGAGCGCCCCGATCGGGTGGCTTAGCGCGTGGATGGCGCCCAGCCCCTTCTGGAACGCCGTTGCCCCCATGGCCGCGGCGCTCATCATGTGGCCGCGCGCCTCGACGTCGTTGGGGTCGGCGACGACCTTGGGCAGGTTCTCGAGCACCAGGCGGATGCCTTCGACCGCGATGCCGTCCGCCAGCGGGTGATATCCCGGCGCGCAATAGGCCTCGAGGCAGTGGGCGAGGGCGTCAAAGCCCGTGCCCACGGTGATGAAGCGCGGCATGCCGACCGTCAGTTCGGGATCGGCGATGACGATCCTGGGCATCATCAGCGGGTGGAAGATCACCTTTTTGGTGTGCGTCGTCTCGTCGGTGATGACCCCGGCACGGCCGACCTCCGAGCCGGTGCCCGCCGTGGTCGGCACCGCGATGATCGGGAAGATGCCCTTGGGATCGGCACGCGTCCACCAGTCGCCGATGTCCTCGAAATCCCACATCGGCCGGGTCTGGCCGGCCATGAAGGCGATGACCTTGCCGACATCGAGGCCCGAGCCGCCGCCGAAGGCGATGACGCCGTCATGGCCGCCGGCGCGCAGCACCGCGACACCGGCGTCGACGTTGGCCGAGATCGGGTTGGGCTTGACGTCGGCGAAGACGCCGAAATCGATCCCCGCATCGCGCAACAGCTGCAGCGTCGTCTGCGTCACCGGCAGATTGACCAGTCCGGCATCGGTGACGAGCAGCGGCTTCGTGATGCCGGCGGCCTTCAATGCATCGGGCAGCTCGGCGATGCGGCCGGCGCCGAAGCGGACGGCGGTGGGGTAGTTCCAATTGGCTTTGATGGCCATGACGCTCAGACTTCCTTGAGGTGATAGGATTTGGGCTGCGTGAGATTGTGGTAGCCGATCTCGCTCAGGCCGCCGCCCTTGCCGGTGTCCTTGACGCCGGTCCACACCAGCGCCGGATCGAGATAATCGCAGCGATTGGCGAACACCGTTCCGGTCTCGACCCGGGCGCCGATGCGCGCCGCCGCATCGAGGTCGGCCGTCCAGATCGAGGCGGTGAGGCCGTAGGGACTGTCGTTCATCAGGGTGATCGCCTCCTCGTCGTCGGCGACCTTCATGATGCCGACCACGGGGCCAAAACTCTCCTCGCGCATCACCGCCATCTGGTGGTTGACGTTGGTCAGCACTTCCGGCGCGAGATAGGGCGAGCCATCCTTGTCGAGGTCGTGCCTGCTGTTGAGATGCGACCTCGCGCCCTTGCGCAGCGCCTCGAGCGTCTGCTCGCGCACCAGGTCGGCGCCCTTGGCGTTGGCCATCGGCCCGACCACGGTCGCGGCATCGAGCGGATTGCCCAGCGTCCAGCCCTTGGCGTTTTCGACGAAGCCCTCGACGAACTTGTCGTAGACCGCGGCGTGCACATAGATGCGCTCGACGCCGCAGCAGCTTTGGCCCGAGTTGAAGAACGAGCCGTCGACGAGGTTCTCGACGGCGTTGTCGAGCGCTGCGTCGGGCCGCACATAGGCCGGGTCCTTGCCGCCGAGCTCGAGACCGAGCGTGGCGAAGGTGCCCGCCGCGGCGCGCTCGATGCGGCGGCCGCCCTCGACCGATCCGGTGAAGTTGATGTGGTCGATCTGGCCCGAGGCGATCAGCTTTTCGGTGTCGGCGTGGTTGAGAACGAGGTTCTGGAAGAGGCCGTCCGGCAGCCCGGCCGCCTTCATCGCCTCGGCGAAACGCTCGCCGACGAGCAGCGTCTGCGATGCGTGCTTGAGGATCACGGCGTTGCCGGCCATGAGGCCCGGGACGATCGAGTTGACCGCGGTGAGGAACGGATAGTTCCACGGCGCGATGACCATCACCGTGCCCAGCGGTTCACGCGCGATCCAGCGCTTGAAGCCGGGCTTGTCCGGCCGCATCGAGGGCGCCAGCGCCGCCTCGGCGATGTCGATCATGTGGCGCGAGCGCTCCTCGACGCCCTTCTTCTCGCCGCCGAAGCGGATCGGCCGCCCCATCTGCCAGGCGAGTTCGGGCACGATTTCGTCGTTCTTGCTCAAGAGCGCATCGACGAAGTGATTGAGGAACTTCGCCCGCTCGCGCACAGTGACCTCACTCCACGCCCGGCGCGCCGCCTTGGCCTTGGCCACCGCCGTCTCGATCTCCGCGGCCCCGGCGATCTTGCGCTCGGCATAGACCCGCCCGTCGATGGGCGAGATGATTTTGACCGTCTCGGTCATGGGAGGATTCCTTTGACTAGCAGCGGATGGCGCGCACGTGGCCGCAATCGGCGTATTCGAGGATAGCGTCGTCGCGCGTGACGAGCGTCAGGTCAAGTGCGCGTGCTGTCGCGATGAGGATCCTGTCCGCGGGGTCCCGGTGCAGTTGCCCAGGCAGGAAAGAGGAATCGATCAGCACCCCAGGGCTAAGAGCTTCCACTTTGACGCCTGGCGTGGCGAGCACGTCAGCGAAAAGGGTTGCCGGCGACTGTGTCGCCGGCAACTTGCCGCGGGCGCTGAGGAGGCCGAGTTCCCAAGCAGAGATAGGCGAGATTCTGATGCTCTCCTGCCCGATCATGGCCTCCCGCATCGCTGTCCGTGCCTCGGGCCTGATCGGTTCGCGCAAAGCCACCCAAATGATCGCACAGGTGTCGAGGAGCAGCCTACTCGCCAACTGCATCATCCGGCTCGAGCGCAGGCTTGGTGTAGTCGAAGCCCGGAACCAGAGTAACCCGCCCCTCCCATACCCCGAACAGTGGATGGTCCTGCTGACTTCCGCCTTCTGCGGGCTCAAGCAGAGTCTGAGCTCTCTCGCCGAGGCCCGGCGCCACCGCTTCGCGCTGACGATTGATGAAATTCGGCTTCACGTATCCATCCGGCCACCCACCGAGCGTGAATGTCACCTCACCGGCTTCGAGATCGACTTTCGATGTCGAATAGCCCGCGCGCATCCAGGCGCGAGCCTGACTATGCCCGCTGGGACTATTGCTCCACCATTCCGCACGCGTACGGGCGGAAGGCGGCAAACGCGCCTCTATGACCGACTCGATCTCTGCGAACGTCATCGTCGACTGGCCGTGCCCCGAATAGAGCAGGTGTTCGAACAACGGGTGATATTTTGTTCCGTCGGTGGCGAAAATGGACATCTCGACCTCCATGGCCATCGCCAAATTAGCCAAGGCGGCAAGCGACGTCAAACATATAGTATATTACTTACTAGCTCCTTTCGAACCCCCGCTTCAACTCCCAATCGGTGACCCGGCGGTCGTATTCGAACTGCTCCCAGTCGGCGGTGTGGACATAGTGGTCGATGACCGGCTGGCCGAAGGCGGCGATCAGCATTTTCGAGCGCTTCATCGCCGAGGTGGCGTCGCGCAGCGTCTTGTGCACTTCGCGCAGCTTCTTGCCGGAATAGGCGTCGCCGCTGAACGCCGGTTCGAGTTCGAGCCGGTCGTCGATGCCCTGGAGGCCCGCGGCGAGCAGCGCCGCGTATGCGAGATAGGGATTGAGGTCGGCGCCGCCGATGCGGCATTCGACGCGCACGCCCTTGGTGTTTTCACCGCAGAGGCGAAAGCCGGCGGTGCGGTTGTCGCGGCTCCAGATCGCCTTGGTCGGCGCAAAGGTGCCGACCTGGAAGCGCTTGTAGGAGTTGATATAGGGCGCAAGGAAATAGGTGATGTCGCCGGCATAGGTGAGCAGGCCCGCCATGAAGTTCTTCATCATCGGGCTCATGCCGAGCGAGTCCTTGGGATCGATGAAGACGTTCTTGCCGCCCTTGGCCAGCGACATGTGGATGTGGCTCGACGAGCCGGCGAGGCCGAAATCCCACTTGGCCATGAAGGTCACGGCCTGGCCCTGCAAATGAGCGATCTCCTTGGTGGCGTTCTTCAGGACCACGTGCCGGTCGGCCATGGTCAGCGCGTCGGCGTATTTGACGTTGATCTCTTCCTGGCCCGGGCCCCACTCGCCCTTGGAGTTCTCGACCGGAATGCCCGAGGCGGTGAGGTGCTTTCTGAGCTGCCGCATCACCCCTTCTTCCTTGGTGGTCTGGAAGATGTGGTAGTCCTCGATGTAGTAACCCGCCGTTTCCATGTTCCGGTAGCCCTTGTCGTAGGCGCTGCGGAACGTCTCGTTGAACAGATAGAACTCCAGTTCAGAGGCGAAGTTGGCGGTCAGCCCGAGCTTTTCGAGCCGCTTGAGCTGCGCCTTGAGCATGGCGCGCGGCGAGTGCGGGATGGGCTCGTGGTGGTGATGGTCGACGAGGTCGGCGAGGATCAGCGCGGTGCCCTCGAGCCAGGTGGTTTTCATCAGCGTGCCGAGGTCGGGCTTCATGACGAAATCGCCGTAGCCCTTGGCCCAGTTTGCCGCCTCGTAGCCGGGGACGGGCTCCATATCCATGTCGTTGGCGAGCAGGTAGTCGCAGCCATGCGTCTCGTCGATCGCCCCTTCGAGGAAGAACTCGGCCTGGAAGCGCTTGCCGATCAGCCGCCCCTGCATGTCGGGAAAGGCGACGAGGACGGTATCGATGGCGCCGCTCGCGACGTCGGCCTTGAGCTGGGCGAGCGTGTAGGACGCTGGCATGGAAAACTCCCTGATGGTCTTTTTGAATGAAAGGGGCCGCGGCGCGCCGCGGCCCCAGGATGCGAGATGGTTCTGTTACGCTTCGCCGAACCTGGCCTCGATCGCGGCGATCTCGGCCTGCTTCTTCTTGATGATGTCGCCGACCGGCGGCCCCTGGAAGCGCTTGTTCTCGAAGGCGAACCAGATGATGGCGGCGATGACCAGGAAGGCCAGCGTGATCCACAGCACATTCTGGTTCGGCGGCTGCACGGCGATGAACACGATCAGCACCATGGCGAACACGGAGAGCACGGCGAACAGCTTGTACATGGCCGTGCCGATGTTCCACGGCCCCATATGCGGCCACTTGCTGGTGCCGATGGCGAAGTAGCCCGCCACGATCGGTACCGTGAACGACAGGAACAGGAAGATCAGCGTGGCGTTGACGGTGATGGTGTAGATATTGCTGCCGCCGATCGACACGGTCTGCGCCAGCCAGACGAACAGGATCTCGAGGATCGCGCCCGTCCAGATGGCGACCACCGGCGTGCGGAAGCGCAGGCTGACGGACGACACCGACTTGGAGACCAGCGGCAGGCCGCCGTCGCGCGTGAAGGCAAACAGCATGCGCGACGTCGATGTCACCGTGGCGAGGCCGCACAGGAACTGCGCGATCAGGATGGCGATGTAGAGCACCGTCACCAGCCAGGCGGGAAGCACCGCCGTGATGGTGGCGAAGAAGACGCCCCAGCCCTGCTTGGCGCCGACCGCGAGATCGGGGATGGCGATCATGATCGCCGACACCATGACCCAGCCCGCGAGCGACGAGATCAGCACCGAGTTGATGATGCCCTTGGGCACCGACATCGCGGCGCCCTTGGTTTCTTCCGAGGTGTGCGCCGAGGCGTCGTAGCCGGTGATGGTATAGATCGGCAGCAGGAGGCAGAGCGAGAACAGGTAGAGCATGTTGTCGCTTTGCGGGAAGACGTTGCCACCCGCCTCACCGGAGAAGTTGGTGAAGGTCCACAGCCGGCTCCACTCGTGCGTCGGCGCCATCACCAGCAGCGCGATCACGAGAATGACGGTGGTCGCGAGGATGAGATAGCCCGACCAGTCGGTCAGCAGCGCCGTGAGTTTGATACCCAGGTGGTTGATGATCGCCTGGACGATGGTGATGCCGGCGACCAGCAGCACGATCTCGACCGGCGTGCCGGTGAGACCGAAGGCCGACCCGAACGTGCCGACGAAGAAGAAGGACGTTCCGATGTTGATGGCGCCCATCACGGTGATGAGACCGAGCAGGTTGAGCCACGCCGTCACCCAGCCGGTGAAGCGGTTACCCAGGATCGAGCCCCAGTGATAGAGGCCGCCCGCCGTCGGATAGGCCGACGAAATCTGCGCCATGGCGACGGCGAAGATGCCGGAAACACAGCAGCCGACGATCCAGCCGATGCCAGCGCCGGCGCCGCCGATCGAGCCGGTCGCCTGGGCGAACGAGTTGATGCCGCCCGACAGGATGCAGATGATCGAAAACGAAATCGCGAAGTTCGAGAACCCGCTCATCCGCCGTGAAAGCTCCTGAGCGTAGCCCATGGAGTGGAGGATCTTTTTGTCCTCGTGTTGTTCAACAGTCATTGTTAGTCCCTTCCTTCCAACCGTATTCCCCCGCGAAGCGGTGAGGAGAGATGTGCCGGCTCTGCGCGCAGCGCGTCGCGCGCCGCCGTGAGACACCGGGCCAGCCGGGACGCCCAGAGAGCCACCCCGTTTGGTTCGAGAATTTCGTCGTGCCGGATTTCGATCATGGTGGCGTCGAGCCCGCGCCCGTCGCCATGATGTTCGAGCGTGTAGGTGACGCCGTTGAGCGCCGAATAGGGCTCGTTCCAGCCGATATTCATACCCGGCGCGTTAGCGGCCAGCGCCACCTGCAGGGCCCGCGAATAGCGCTCGTCGCGGGCGTGGATCAGCCCGATCGGCCAGGGCCGGAGCTTTCCCTTATAGGTGGGCGTGAACGAATGCATGCAGACCAGGATCGTCTCCAGCCCGGCGCCCTCGCGGCGGTCCAGCAGCCGGTCGATCGCCCCGTGGAACGGCTCGTGCGCTTCCGCGATCCGCAGCGCCCGATCCTCCTGGTCGATCTCGGCGTTGCCGGGAATCTCGGTGTGTTCGGAAATCCTCGGGATCAGGTCGGGCGCGTCGAGGTCGCGGTTGCAGTCGATGACGAGCCGGGAAACCGTCGAGTGGACGACCGGCGCGTCGAGCAGCTCGCTGAGCCTGAGCGATACCGCCAGGGCGCCCGGGTCCCAGGCGATATGCCGGACGCGGTCGCTGGGGCGGAGACCGAGATCGCCGTGACGGGGCGGGATGCGGTTCGATGCGTGATCGACGACGACTACGAAGGGGCCCTGGCCCCCCGCATTGACGGTCCGCACCGGCGCAAAGAGATCCACGCTGGCGCGCGGTGCTCCTGCAGAGCCCATGGTTCCCCCGATCGCGGGCAGGAACGCCCTCGCGCCCGCTCCGGCAATGGCTCATCGAAGCCACGCTACCGGTCAAGTCCAGCAATTGATTCGCTTTTTTCGGGCCTGTCAAACCGCCGCGATGCGCCAAAGCAGGCACTTGTGGAAAATTTGACCATCCGGTCAGTCGGGCCGCTCAGCTGTCGCTGTGATGCTTGATGAAGCGTTCCGGTTCGATGACGATCCTGTCGTCGATCTTGGCAACCACCGCCGGGTCTTTGCCCTCGTAGTCGATGCTCTGCAGGACCACCCGGATCATTTCGAGCCGCGCCCGCCGTTTGTCGTTGGCGAGCACCACCCGCCATGGCGCCTCGTCGGTGTGGGTGGCGCGCAGCATGCGGTGGGCGGCGTCGGTGTAGCTGTCCCATTTGCCCAGCGCGGCGATGTCGATGGCGGAGATCTTCCACTGCTTGAGCGGATCGTGTCGCCGCTCGTGGAAGCGTCGCATCTGCATTTCCCGGCCGATGGCCAGCCAGAACTTGAACAGGTGGACGCCGTCCTTGACCAGCATCTTCTCAAAGCGCGGCGCGTCGCTGAGAAATTCCTCGGTCTGCTCGGGGGTGCAGAACCCCATCACCGGCTCGACCCCGGCACGATTGTACCATGAGCGGTCGAAGAGCGCGGTCTCGGCGGCGGCCGGGAGCCAGTCCACGTAGCGCTGGAAGTACCACTGGGTGCGCTCGCGGTCGGAGGGTTTGGGCAGCGCGACGTCGAGCCAGTAGCGGCCGTTGAGGTGCTCACGGAAGGTGTCGATGGCGCCACCCTTGCCGGCCGCGTCGCGGCCCTCGAACAACGCCAGCATGCGGCCACCGGTCTTGATCTGGTGCGATTGCAGCTTCACCAGCTCGATCTGGAGCGGGATCAGGAGCTTGACGTATTCGTCCTCGTCGATCCGCCGGGCATAGGGGTAGCCACCGGATTTGAGCGCGCCCTTCTTGATCCACTTGGGCAGTTCCGGATTTTCGATATCGAAGTCGTCCCGCGTGTCGGCCATCGGTGGTTCTCCAGCCTCGAGCGTGCATGCCCGGTGCTTTTGTGGCAAGTGCCGGCTGCCGACTCAGTTACCGTTCCGGCAAGCGGAGACTCTCGATGGCCGACCTGGTCGCCCCGGCGCAACGCCTCGCTATCCTCGGCGGCTTTGCCGATGCGCTCGCCGACCCCTGCCTGCTGCTCGATCGCCGTTCGGTGGTGCTGCATCTCAATGCTGCCACAGCGCGCGAGTTCCCCGCGGTCGCCGTGGGCAGCCTGCTGGCGCTGGCGCTCCGCAACCCGGTGCTGCTCAGTGCCATCGACGCGGCGCATCGAACCGGCGAGGCCAGAACCATCGAACTGCACCAGACCGTGCCGAACGAAACCTGGCACCGGGCCCAGATCGCACCGCTCGCCGGCAGCGGCGGGCTGGTTGCGATCACGCTGCAAAACCTCACCGAGCACAAGCGGGTCGAGCAGTTGCGCTCCGATTTCATCGCCAATGCCAGCCACGAATTGCGCACCCCGCTGGCTTCCCTGGTGGGGTTCATCGACACCCTGCTCGGACCCGCCGCCAAGGACGAGGGCGCGCGCGAACGGTTCCTCACCATCATGCGCCAGCAGGCCGGACGGATGTCGGCGCTCATCGACGACCTGTTGTCGCTGAGCCGGATCGAGATGCGCCAGCACCTCATGCCCACCGGTTCCGTCGATCTGACGCGGCTGCTCAAAGAAGTGCGCGACGGCCTCGAGACGCAGGCGACCGAGGCCGGGGTGCGCATCGAGCTTGCCGCGGACGGTCCGGCGGTCGTCACCGGCGACCAGAACGAGCTCTACGAGGTGTTCGAGAACCTCATCGACAACGCCATCAAATACGGCGGCGAGGGCGGCCAGGTCGAGCTCGCCATCGGGCCGGGGCGGGCCGGCTACGACTATATGGTGAGCGTCACCGACCACGGCGCTGGTATCGCCGCCGATCACGTGCCGCGGCTGACCGAGCGGTTCTACCGGGTCGACGCGGAATCGAGCCGCAAGAAGAAGGGCACCGGCCTCGGCCTCGCTATCGTCAAGCACATCGTCAACCGCCATCGCGGGCTGCTGAGCATCCGCTCGAAGCCGGGCGAGGGTACGAGAGTGGACGTGCTGCTGAACCGGTAGTTGTCGAAATCTATTAGGATCGTCAGGAGGTTAGGCTGTCACAGAAGCGTCGCCCAACTGACATAAAACCATGAGGTAAGGCCCCATAGGTTGCGCCCGTCACAGACGCCCGGGCAATCCGGTCGGCTGACCGGGTTCCCCGCCCAAATTCCGAAAGGCACAACCATGAAATCCGCTCTTCTTACTGGCGCCGCCGTTCTGGCGCTCATGAGCTTCGGCGCCACCGGCGCCTTGGCCCGCGATCAGATTCAGATCGTCGGCTCCTCGACGGTCTTCCCGTTCTCCACCGCCGTCGCCGAGCGCTTCGGCCAGGCCGGGAGCTTCCCGACCCCCGTGGTCGAATCGACCGGCACCGGCGGCGGCCTGAAACTGTTCTGCGAGAGCGCCGGCGAGCAGTCGCCCGACATCACGAACGCCTCGCGCAAGATCAAGGACAGCGAGATCGACACCTGCGTCGCCAACGGCGTCACCCCGGTCGAAATCAAGATCGGTTTCGACGGCATCGTGCTCGCCAACGCGACCGCGGCCCCGGCCTTCGCCGTGACGCTCGACCAGATCGTCGCCGCGCTGGCCAAGGACATCGTGGTTGACGGCAAGGTCGTCCCCAACACCCACGTCAACTGGTCCGACGTCGATCCGTCGCTGCCGAACGAGAAGATCGAAGTGCTCGGCCCCCCGCCGACCTCCGGCACCCGCGACGCCTTCGTCGAGCTGGTGATGGCCGCGCATTGCCCGGCCGAAATCAAGGCCGCTGACGAAAAGGCCTGCGCCGCCATTCGCGAAGACGGCGCTTATGTCGACTCGGGCGAAAACGACAACCTGATCGTCCAGAAGCTCGAGACCAACGCGGCCGCTGTCGGTATCTTCGGCTACTCGTTCCTCGACCAGAACAGCGACAAGCTGAAGGGTGCCTCGGTCGACGGCGTGATGCCGACGTTCGAGAACATCGCCAACGCGTCCTACCCCGTGTCCCGTTCGCTCTATTTCTACATCAAGAAAGAGCACGTGGGCGCCGTCAAGGGCATCCAGGAATACGCCGCCGAGTTCACCTCCGACGCCGCCGCCGGCGTCGATGGCTACCTTGCCGACAAGGGGCTGATCCCGCTGCCGGAAGCCGATCTCGTCGCCGCCCGCCAGGCCGCCATCGACCTGACGCTGGTCGCCAAGTCGAAGTAAGGATACCGGGCGCTCCGGGGTCAACCTCGGGGCGTCCCTCCTGCCGCTGCGGAGAACGAGATGAATTTGGGCTTGATCGAGCTCGTCGCCTTCGCCGTCGCGGCAATCGCCCTGTTCATGATCGGCCGCAGCCGCGCCTCGATGCTCGCGGGCAACCGGTCCACCCCGATGCATTCCACGCCGCCCTATCACGGCAGCTACCTGGCCATTGTCACCCTCCTGCCGGCGTTCCTCGTCTGGATCGTCTGGCTCATGGTTTCCGAAACGGTCGCCAATTTCGTCGTGACGCGCGGCCTCGGGTCGGCCTACGACCAGCTCGGCGAGACCGACCGGAACACGCTTCTCCGCCTGGCACGAGCCGTCGCCGACGGTTCGGTCGCCGCCGCCAACGACATAGAGGCGCGGGCCGCCGAAATCTTTTCCCGCTTCGACACGATTTCGACCTGGATCATCCTCACCGCCATCGCCGCGCTCATCGGGGGCGGGCTGGTGATCGGGTTTCGCTCGCTGTCGACCAGATTTCGGGCTCGGCATGCCGTCGAACGCACCGCGATGGGCCTCTTGATCGCCGCGTCCAGCGTCGCCATCATCACCACTCTGGGCATCGTGCTGTCGCTCATTTTCGAGAGCCTGCGCTTCTTCGAGAAGGTCCCGTTCTTTCAGTTTCTGTTTGGCCTGCACTGGTCGCCGCAGAGCGCCTATGAGGGCGCGGGGGAGGTCGCAACCCAGAACGGCGACGTCTTCGGCGCCGTGCCGGTGTTCGCCGGAACGCTCCTGATCACCGCGATCGCCATGCTGGTGGCGGCCCCGATCGGACTGCTGTCGGCGATCTACCTGTCGGAGTACGCCGGCCCGCGTGTGCGCTCCTTCGCCAAGCCGCTGCTCGAGGTGCTGGCTGGCATACCAACCGTCGTCTACGGCTTTTTTGCCGCGCTCACCGTGGCGCCGCTGTTCCGCGGCCTCGGCGCCATGATCGGGCTCGGCGTTTCGTCGGAAAGCGCGCTGGCGGCGGGCCTGATCATGGGGGTGATGATCATCCCCTTCGTCTCGTCGCTCTCCGACGACGTCATCAACGCGGTTCCGCAGAGCCTGCGCGACGGCTCGGCAGGCCTCGGCGCCACCAAGTCCGAGACCATCCGCAGGGTCATCATCCCCGCCGCGCTGCCCGGCATTGTCTCCGCCCTGATGCTGGCGATCTCGCGCGCCATCGGCGAGACCATGATCGTCGTCATGGCGGCCGGCCTTGCCGCCAATCTGACCGCCAATCCCCTCGATGCGGTGACCACCGTGACGGTGCAGATCGTCACCCTCTTGGTCGGCGACCAGGAGTTCGATTCGGCCAAGACGCTTGCCGCCTTCGCCCTCGGCCTGGTGTTGTTCTTCGCCACGCTCGTTCTCAACATCATCGCCCTCCAGGTGATCCGAAAGTACCAGGAGCAGTATGACTGATCAGATCATGAGCCCGATTGCTTCCCCGGTTGCCAAGTCGATCCACACCACGTCGGATGCGCGCGACCGGCTGAAGAAGCGCTACCGCAGCGAGGCCAATTTCAAGGCCATGGGCGTCGCGGCTCTTTCGGTGGCGATCGTCTTCCTTGTCGTCCTCCTGTCGTCGATCGCGTGGAAGGGCGCTCCAGCGTTCGTCTACAATTTCGCGTCGCTGCCGATGAATGCGTCGGCGATCGACCGCACCAACCTCGCGGCGGCGAACTACGACGCACTGGTCAAGCAGTCGGTGCGCGATCAGTTCCCCGAGCTCACCGCGCGGGCCGACACCAAGATCCTCAATTCCCTGATGTCGTCGGGGGCCCCGATCCTGCTCCGCGACCGGGTGGTCGCCGACCCGACCGTCCTCGACCGGCCGGGCGCGGCGTCACTGCCGATCTCGGATTTCGCCGACCTCTACCTCAAGGGACAGATTGCCGCGTCGGCCTGGACCGTGCTCGAGGGGGCCGCCACCGTCGCGGTAAGCGGCGAGGAGGTCACCATCGCGGTCTCCGGCGAGGCCTTTGCCCCCGCTCTCGCGGCGCTGCCGCCGGCCCCCGATGCCGCCGTCCCCCGCGTGCTCAACTCCGGCGACCCGTCGTTGCTGCTCTACGCCGGAAACACTGTCATCAAGCTGAAGTCGCTGGCGGCAAGCTCGGCGACCGGCACCGTGATTGTCGGCGCGATCGCCACACCAGGGCTCAGCGTCGACAAGCCGCGGCTGCGCACGGTCCTCGTGCCGGAGGCTTCCCGGAAATTCTCCGACAAGGAAATGGTCTTCACCGATGTGCTGGTCGAGCGCGGCTTCATCACCACCGGGTTCAACTGGATCTTCGCCACCCGCGGGGCCAGCCGCGAGGCCGAGATGGCGGGCATTCTCGGCGCCGTCCTCGGCTCGGCGCTGACCCTCGTCGTGACCCTGGCGCTGGCCTTCCCGGTAGGCGTCGCCGCCGCCATGTACCTCGAGGAGTTCGCGCCCAGAAATCGCTGGACGACCTTCATCGAGGTCAACATCAACAACCTCGCCGCGGTGCCGTCGATCGTCTTCGGCCTGCTCGGGCTGGCGGTGTTTCTCAACTTCTTCGGCTTCGAGCGTTCGGCGCCCTATGTCGGCGGCTTCGTGCTGGCCCTGATGACCCTGCCGACGATCATCATCGCTTCGCGCGTTGCGCTCAGGTCGGTGCCGCCCTCGATCCGGGAAGGCGCGCTCGGGATCGGCGCGTCGAAGCTGCAGATGGTGATCGATCACGTTCTGCCCCTGGCGATGCCCGGCGTCCTCACCGGCGCCATCATCGGCATGGCGCGCGCGCTCGGCGAAACCGCCCCGCTTCTGATGATCGGCATGGTGGCCTTCGTCGTCGATCTGACGACGACGTTCGCGT
>JACRAF010000056.1 GCA_016213505.1 Devosia nanyangense | reverse complement strand
GGGGTACCGACGAAGTGCCGGTGGACGTGACGGGGGCGGTGGTCGCATCGCTTGGGTTTCTTCGGCTTACCGGCTCTTGCCGCTTTGACCGAACGGTTCCGACACCCCCGCCGCGGAGAAGCGCTGGGCGTCTCGCCTAGCTAAAACATTTCGGAGGCGCCCGGCGCTCTCCGTCCGTGGCCCCCTCTTGGCCACGGCATGGCAAACCCCGAACGCCATGGCGTGTCGGGTCTCCCGTGCTGAGCTTGACGAAGCACGACAGCAAGGGACCGTGCTGAGCTTGACGAAGCACGATAACAAGGAACCGTGCTGCGCTTGACAACGGATGACAGCAAGGGCCGCCATTCAGGATGACAACGGCGGAGCGCTGCGCTTAACTGATGCCAGGGGGACAGGGATGAGCATCGATCTCGGCGTGCTCGAGGGCTTCATCGTTCGGGCGAAGCGCGCGACCTATGTCGGCGACGGCCAGCGGGCGGAGCCGAGCCGGGCGGGCTCGCACGATCTCGCTTTTGCCGACGGTGTCTGGTCGTATCGCGACAGCTATTTCGGCGGCACCGATTTCATCGGGCAGGAAGTGGTGTGGCTGAGCGGCGAGCCGGTGTGGGCGATGAACTACTACGGCACCATCCTGCGGCCTGAGCTGATCGACGCGGCGCGCGCCGGCTTGACGATCAAGGCGGCCCTGAGCGCGATGTACGCCGAGGGCCGGTTCCTCGGCGGCTTCGAATGGAACGGCCCGCACGGAACCTATCGCGACGCATCGACCGGCGGCGTCGCACATTTTCACGGCCGCGAGACCATCGCGGTCGGCGGGATCGAGGCCTACGCGCTCGACTACGCGGGCGGGCTGGTGAAGGCGTGACCAAGCCCCGCAACGCTGCGCTCACCGGCATCGCCTTCAAGGTCGCTTCGGTGCTCATATTCCTCGTCATGGCGGCGCTGCTGAAAGCCTCGCAGGGCATTCCGGCGGGCGAGCTGGCGTTCTTCCGCTCGTTCTTCGCGATCTTCCCGGTGGTCGTGTTTCTGGCCTGGCGCGGCGAACTGCGCGAGGGGGTGAAGACCAGATATCCGCTGCGGCACCTGGCGCGCGGGCTTGCAGGCACGGGCGGCATGCTGTTCGGCTTTTATGCCCTGACCAAGCTGCCATTCCCCGAGGCGATCACGCTCAACTATGCCACGCCGCTCATCATCGTGGTCATCAGCGCCCTGTTCCTCGACGAGGTGGTGCGGCTCTACCGGTGGAGCGCGGTGGTGCTGGGACTGGTCGGGGTGATCATCGTCAGCTGGCCGCGGCTGACGCTGCTGAGCACCGGCGTCGACCAGGAGGCAGCGATCGGCGTCGGCGCAGCGCTGTTCGCGTGCCTCTTCGCGGCGATCGCCATGGTGCAGGTGCGCAAGCTCGTCCATACCGAAAAGTCAGCGACGATCGTGTTCTACTTCTCGCTCTCGTCGTCGATCATTGCGTTGATGACGTTCCCGCTCGGCTGGGTGATGCCCTCGCCGATGTTCATCGTCTACCTCGTCGGAGCGGGGATCGCCGGCGGCATCGCGCAGATCCTGCTGACCGAGAGCTACCGGCGCGCCGACATGAGCGTGGTGGCGCCGTTCGAATATACGTCGTTGATCTTTTCGGTGATCATCGGCTTCGTGTTCTTCGGCGACGTGCCGACATGGTTCATGCTGGTGGGCGGCGTGATCGTCGTCGGCTCGGGCCTCTTCATCATCTACCGCGAGCACCGGCTGGGGCTCAGTCAGATCAAGGCCAGCGAGGTCACGACGCCGCAGGGATAGGGCAGCAGGTGTGGCGGTCACCTCGCCCCTGAGGGGCGAGGGGGCCAGGCCGGGCGCTTCCAGATCTGTCGAAATCACGAAGTCATCCCCGACATCGTCCGAACGCGATATGTTCGCACCAGCGGAAAGGACAAACCGATGCTCGCCGTCACCAGCTACAAACGGGACTTCGTCGAGAATTGTCGCGCCAATGTGGAGCGCCAGCTCGCCGCCTACCGCAAGCTCGCGGCGTCCGCCAAAAAGGGCGAGGCCGCGGCCTTCGAGGGCGAGTTCTTCAACACCATGGTGCTGGCGCTCGACCATTTCTTCCTCCACCGGCAACGCAGCCTCGAGGGCAAGGACGGCAATCCGCTCAACGAGGTGCGGATGCTGTCCAACTCGATCCTCGAAGACGAGGGCGTGCTGAAGGAGAACTCGACGATCAAATACGACCCCAAGACATCGGTCACCCGGATCGGGATCGGCGACGAGATCGTGATGGACGGCCAGACGTTCGCCCGGCTGGCGGATGCGTTTTTCAACGAGATCGAGAGAAGGTATCCGTGAGGTCAAGAAAGGGCACACCGAGGTTCGTCGGAAGCGTTGTTCACGGCGTTCAGCGTGACATACGCGACTGGAGGTGCCTTCTACAGCGCGGCGCGGTTTTTGACGTGAGCCGGCGTTCGTCACTCTCGAACTAGTTTGCAGGTTCGACGGCGAAACAGTGCAAGTCAAAGTCAAGATTCAACAAGCGCTTTGCGTATGCAGAAATCGCCCCCGCGTCGACATCGCGGATCGTTACGCACTTGGACATAACGACCCCGCTCTCATCCGGAACAAACAGAAACGTGAGCTTCGGCTTCAAGAAATGAAAGCCTGTAAGGTTCGTCCCTGGAGACGTGGGTCTAATCGTCGCCACCGAAAATCCCAGTTGCTCACCGGTCGCACGGGCGTAGGGAGTGCCGTCAATCATGAGCCAATTTGCGTCATAGAAGAAGTCGCAGTAGGCGCAGAAATTGAATGCGGCACCTTTGCTGCTGACGGCGGACATGAATCCGCCGACACTCGCGATTCCCTCATCTGCTATCACCATGCGCATTGCAGAGGCGAGGTCGTGCACAGGAGATTCAACGGGCTCCCCGTCGAACATGGTCGCTGAGGTCGCGCGATCTTTCCAAGGTGCCGGGAGTTCTTTGCGGTAGTACTTCAGGAACCGACTTCGTGCCTGACCGTCGCCAATCCAGGCAATCTTCTCTAGCCCGTTCGTGGCCGAGCCGTTCCTGATCGTCACCAGCTTCGCCGTGCGAGCGAAGCCAATGATGTAGTCGTTGCCCGTTCGTCTACTGGATTCTCGAAAGTGCGCTACGGTTTCCGAGTACCCGGCCCCCCGCTTGCGAACGAATTCGGCGACCGCTTGGCTTGCGGCTTCGAACGAATTGCAGAATGATAGTGAAACGCCCTGCGGCAGCAGGCAGGTCTTGACGACACCCTCCCCAAGCGGAAACGCGGTATCATTCTGTGATACACGAGTGTCTGCCACAATTCCTATACGAACCCCATCAGTTTGGGCGACGACCAGCGTCATTGGAGCGGCACCTCACCCCTTGCTCACAAAGCTGTCCAGCACCTTCTTCCGCCCGGCCTTCTCGAACTCAATTGTGAGCTTGTTGCCCTCCAGCGAGTCGATCCGGCCATAGCCGAACTTCAGGTGGAACACCCGTTCACCGACACTGTATTTGCTGCCGCGCCCATCATCTGTCGAGCGTGCCACCAAATCCCCGTCGATGGTCAGCGGCCCTCCGCCCTTGCGGCTTGACGCCTGGGCTCGGGCGCGCTGCCAGCCGGGGGTTTCGTAGACGCTGTCGAACGGGTCGGCGGTGGAGAACCGCGACGAAGTGCGGCCGCCATAGCCGTAGCCGCCATAGGCCGAGCCAGTGTCCTTGACCTCGACCGCCTCGGGCGGCAGCTCGTCGAGGAAGCGGGACGGGATGGCCGATTGCCAGAGGCCGTGGATGCGGCGGTTCTGGGCGACGAAGATGCGCAGGCGCTTTTTGGCGCGGGTGATGCCCACATAGGCGAGGCGGCGCTCCTCCTCGAGGCCGGAGCGGCCGCCCTCGTCCATGGTGCGCTGGCTCGGGAACAATCCCTCCTCCCAGCCGGGGAGGAACACGGTGTCGAATTCTAGGCCCTTGGCGCCGTGCAGCGTCATGATCGAGACGGCGTCCTGCGCCTCGTTGGTGTCGCGGTCCATGACCAGCGAGATGTGCTCGAGGAAGCCGCCCAGCGTCTCGAAATCGCTCATCGAGTTGACGAGTTCCTTGAGGTTCTCGAGCCGGCCGGGACTGTCGGGCGCCTTGTCGGCCTGCCACATCGCGGTATAGCCGCTTTCGTCGAGGATCTGCTCGGCGAGATCGGCGTGCGGGATGGTGCGGGCGCGCTCCGACCAGTCGTCGAACTGGGCGACGAGATCGCGCAAAGTGGTCCGCTGCTTGGGCTTCAGTTCCTCGGTCTCGAGCAGCGTGCGGGTGGCGCTCAAGAGGTTCTGATTGGTGGCGCGGGCGGTGTCGAACAGCGTTTTGATCGTGGTGTCGCCGATGCCGCGCTTGGGCACGTTGATGATGCGCTCGAAGGCCAGAGTATCGGACGGATTGGCGACCAGCCGGAGGTAGGCGAGGGCGTCGCGGATTTCCTTGCGCTCGTAAAAGCGCGGGCCGCCGATGACGCGGTAGTTGAGGCCCAGCGTGACGAAGCGCTCCTCGAACTCGCGCATCTGGTAGGAGGCGCGGACGAGGATGGCGATGTCGTTGAGCTTGCTGCCCTTGTGCTGCAGCTGTTCGATCTCCTCGCCGACCTGGCGGGCCTCCTCCTCGCTGTCCCACACCGAGGTGACGCCGACGAGGTCGCCCTGTTCGCCGACGTCGGTCTGCAAGGTCTTGCCCAGCCGGCTCTCGTTGTGGGCGATGAGGTGCGAGGCGGCACGCAGGATGTTGGAGGTCGAGCGGTAATTGCGTTCGAGCTTGACGATCTTGGCGCCCGGAAAATCCTTCTCGAAGCGGAGGATGTTGTCGACCTCGGCGCCGCGCCAGCCATAGATCGACTGGTCGTCGTCGCCGACGACGCAGATGTTGGCCTGGGGCGCGGGTTTCCCCTGCGCCAGAAGCCGCAGCCACAGATACTGGGCGACGTTGGAATCCTGATACTCGTCGACCAGCATGTATTTGAAGCGGTCGTGGTACTCCCGCAGCACGTCGGGGTGCTGCCGGAAGAGGCGGATGCCTTCGAGCAAGAGGTCGCCGAAATCGACGGCGTTCAGCGTCTTCAACCGGTTCTGGTAGTCGGCATAGAGCCTCGTCCCGCGGCCGTTGGCGAACAGCCCCGCTTCGGCGGGGGTGATGTCCGCCGGCAGCATGCCGCGGTTCTTCCAGTTGTCGAGCATGCCGGCGAACTGGCGGGCCGGCCAGCGCTTCTCGTCGATGTTCTCGGCGTCGAGCAGCTGCTTGATCAGCCGGATCTGGTCGTCGGTGTCGAGGATGGTGAAATCGGACTTGAGCCCGACCAGCTCCGCATGGCGGCGCAGGATTCTTGCGCCGATCGAGTGGAAGGTCCCCAGCCAGGGCATACCCTCGACGGTCGAGCCGACGAGGTGGGCGATGCGCTCCTTCATCTCGCGGGCGGCCTTGTTGGTAAACGTCACCGACAGGATTTCCGAGCCGCGGGCGAGGCGATTGGTGAGGATGTGCGCGATGCGGGTGGTCAGCACTCGCGTCTTGCCGGTGCCGGCGCCGGCGAGCACCAGCAGCGGCCCCTCGGTGGTCAGCACCGCATCGCGCTGTTCCTCGTTGAGGCCCTTGAGGAAATCGGCATCGCGCCGGCCGAACTGGCTGGTGATCGGGTTGGCCCCGGCGGGGGCGCGGACGGGCTCGGCGGCGGCCATTGCGGCTTGACGAATCTCTTTTTGTTCTGGTCCGCCACATATAGGCGCGGCTGGGGCACAAAGCTATCGCGGGCAACCGCAGAATGGCCGGACCGAGGCCCAAATTCTGCCGTGGAGGCAAGCCATTGCGAGGGGTGACGCCGGGCCGGTGTCTCCATAGACTGGCCAGACGCATCGGGGTTTCGCGGTCAATTGCTCAACCGCCTGTTCATCGCCATCGGGGTGCTGGTCATCCTCGCCATCGGCGCGGCCTTCGTGGTGCCGCGCTTTGTCCAATGGGGCGACTATCGCGGGCGGCTGGAGACCATGGCGGCCGAAGTGTTCAGCACCGAGGTCGCGATCACCGGCGATATCCAGTTGACGCTGCTGCCGCAGCCAAAACTCGAATTCACCAAGGTCCGGGTCGGGCCGGCGGGTCGGCCGGCGATGGAGGTCGAGCGCGTCGAAGCGGAGTTTTCGCTGTTCGATTTCCTTCGCGACCAGTACCGCGTGACCCGGCTGAAGCTCGATCATGCGGTGGTCAATCTTGCCGTCGGCGCGGACGGCACGCTGGGCTCGGTGCTGGTGCTCAAGCCGGATGCGGCGCAGTCCAGCGTTTCGATCGCTAATGCCGACGTGGTCGAGGGGACGATCCGGCTCGCCGATGCGCGGTCGGGCGAAAGCTACGCGGTGGAGGCGGTCAACGGGCAGGTGCGGCTGGAGGCGCTGCGCGGACCGTTCAGCTTCCAGGGCACGGCCAGCTTCGATGGCGCCGGCTATGGTCTGCGTATCGGTACCGGCGCGTTCGACCAATCCGGTGCGACGACGCTGTCGGCGTATCTCAAGGCGGACGACGACAGCTTCGCCGTCGAGACCGGCGGCGTGCTGCAGGTGGGCGCCTCGCCGAAATATGCTGGCGACCTCACGTACCGCCGGCCGCCGCCGAAGCCGAAGGAAGGCGAAACCGCGGACGCCGGGCGCGGCGACTTCGTGCTCGAGGGCAAGCTCGAGGCGGCCGCCGACCGCGTGCTGCTGTCGAACTATACCGTCATCCCCGATGAGAACCGCTCGGCCACGCGACTGACCGGTGCGGCGGAACTGAAGCTCGGTAAGGGCATGGCCTTCAACGCGGTGGTTTCGGGCGGAGTGATCGCGCTGCCCCCGCGCGACGCGACCAAGGAGCTGGCCGAGCCGCCTTATGAGCTGGTGCGGTTGCTGAGCGAAACGCCCCTGCCACCTATCCCGGAGATCCCCGGGACCATCGGGCTCGACATTGCCGAGCTCAATCTGCGTGCCGTATCGCTGCGTGACTTGCGGCTCGATGCCGCCACCGACGGCAAGAGCTGGACGATCAAGGATTTTGCCGCAACCCTGCCCGGCGGCACCAGCGTCGGGTTCAGCGGCAATCTCAGCGTCGTCGACGGCCATCCGATCTTTGCCGGCGGGATCGCGCTGACGACGGAGCACCTGGACCGGTTGGCACAACTCTGGCGGAAACCGCCGGAGGGCAATCCGCTGTTCAATGTGCCGGGCTCGCTCACCGCGGACGTGGCGCTGTCGAGCGATGCGCTCACGCTCTCGTCGGGCACGCTGGTCGTTGCCGGGATCAACCAGGGGTTCGACGCCGAAATCGGTTTCGGCGCGACGCGGCGGTTGAAGCTCGATGCGCACTTCACCACTCTGGGGGAGGCCGAGAGTGCCGCGATCGGCGCACTGCTGCCGGACGTCAACGCCGGCGGCAGCTTCGGGGCGACGTTCCCGACGGGCGAAATCAGTCTCAGCGCCAGCAAAGCCGTCCTGTTCGGACTGCAAGGCACAGAACTCGCCCTTGTGGCCGGCTGGGAAGGGGGCGTGGTTCAATTCTCCAAGCTGTCGGCCGTTGACCTCGGCGGCGCCGCCTTCGACGCGAAACTCACGGCGTTCGGCACGCTGGCAAAGCCCGAGCTCTCAGGCTCCGGCACGGTCAGGATCGCGGATGGCGCCCCGGCGATCGACGCGATGCTGACGGGGCTCGACACTCCGTTGGCGGTCCGGGTGTTCCTCGGGCGCTCGCTGCCGGCCGATCTTGTGCTGCAGCTCGATGCGCCGGCGGGCGATGGCGGGCAGACCCTCAGCGCCACCGGCAAGCTTGGCACCGCCGAAGCGATGCTCGACGCGAAACTGGCGGCCGGCCTGGTCAACGCGCTGACGGCGCCGATCGCGGCGCGGCTGGACCTCAGATCGGACAGTCCCGGATTGATGACCGCCCAGCTCGGGCTGGGCGATGCCGCGCTGTTTGATGGTCGAGCGCCGCTGCATTTGACGGCGTCGATCGAGGGCGTGCCGTCCAACAGTTACGAGACCCATTTTTCGCTCGAGGGCGGCGACGATCACATCGCGTTTTCAGGCAATGTCGTACCCGGCGACTTCACCAGGATCACCGGCGATGGCGACGTGGACGCGAAGCTGGGCGATCCGGGCGGCCTCGTCGAGGCGATGGGGGCCGGCGGCGTCTATGTGCCGCCGATCTCGGGTAAGGGACGTCTGCAATTCGTCGGCCTGGATAGCGTGAAACTCAGCGAGATCGAGGTGGCCGGCGCGAGCGGCGATCTCGAATGGAGTCGTCTGGGCGACCTCGCCTCGGTGACCGGCTCGATCGTCCTGCCGTCGCTCGAGGTGAGTGCGTTGCTTCCGGTGCTCGCCGGAGCATCGGCAACAATCACCGGGGGCGACGGGGCCTGGCCGGATGGACCGATCGACATCGGGGCCGCGCCGCGTCGCAGCGAGGGTCGCATCGACATCGCCGTCGCCACGCTCACCGCTGGTGGCGGTCCGCTGGTCAGCGACGGCCGCTTCGGGCTCGATTGGGATGCCCAGAGTGTCCACCTGCGTAACCTCAGTGGCAGCGTTGGCGGCGGCACGATCGGCTTCGATGCGTCGGTTTGCTGCTCCAACGGCGCTCAAACGGGCAAGCAGATCAGCGGACGCCTCACCCTCGCCGGTGTGTCCATCGACGCACTGGCGCCGCCGGCGATTGCCGCCGCGCTCGACGGCAGGCTCGATGCCTCGGCGGCCTTCGACGGCAACGGCGCGAGCGTTGCGGAAGCCGTTGCGGCGATGACCGGCACCGGCAGCTATACGATCACCGATTTCGTGGCGGCGCATTTCGATCCCGGCACCTTCAACGAGGCCGGTGCGCTCAGCGGCGTCGTCGACATGACGCCCGAAGCGCTCGGGGAGGCGGTGACGGCGCGGCTGGGGGCGGGGCCATTCGCGGCACCCAGCGCGACCGGGACGTTCACGCTGGCCGGCGGCATGCTGCGCGGCCCCAACCTCGCCATCAGCGGTGCCGGCGCACGCATCTTCGGCGGCGCCGCGTTGAGGCTCGAGGACCTGACGCTCAACGCCCGCTATGCCATGACGCCGACCGATCTCGCCGATCCGGCGAGTGCGATCGATCTGACGGCGGCGGAAATCGCGGCCGTCGTAAGCGGGCCGCTGTGGTCGCCGGTAACGAGCTACGACGTGTCGTCGCTGATCGACGGCATGAAGATCAAGGCGAGTGAGATCGAACTGGTCCGGCTCGAGCAGTTGCGCGCCGAGGACGAAGCGCGACGGAAGGCGGCAGCCGAGGAGCAGGCTCGCCTCGCGGCCGAGCAGGCCGCCGCGGCGGCGGCCAAGAACGCTGCGGATGAGGCGGCTGCAAAGAAGGCGGCGGAGGAAGCCGCGGCGAAGAAGGCTGCCGAAGAGGCCGCAGCGCAGCAAGCTCCTCCGCAGGACCTCGGACTCTAGGGGGGCGAGCCGTCCTTCGCGCTCGCATCGCGGAGGACAGCGACGCGAAGGGCGGAGGAGAGATTGGGGCCGGGGCGGGCGCTGTCGATTTCCTCGATCAGGGCGGTGAGCCGGATGCCGCGCTTTTCTGCCAGAGCCTCGAGGCCGGCCCAGAACTCAGGTTCGAGCGCAATGCTGGTGTGATGGCCGGCGATGGTCAGTGAGCGCTTCAGCAAGGGGTCATTTCTTGCGGAAGGAGTCGAGGCTCACGACTTTCTCGCCCGGCGTTTCGGCCGGCGCGGGTGTTGCGGGAACACTCGTCAGCTTCGCCGGTTCGGCCGCCTCGGCCTTCTCGTCCTCGGTCGGCATCTCGGCGGCGCCTGTCAGCTGCAGGCCGAATTGCACGGACGGGTCGAAGAAGCCTTTGACCGCCGTAAACGGGATAACCAGAATTTCCGGCTTGTCGTCGAAGCTCAGCCCGACCTCGAACCCAAGATCGCTGACCTTGAGGTCCCAGAACTGGTTCTGGAGCACGATGGTCATGTCGTTGGGATACTGGTCGAGCAGGCGCTGGCTGACGCGGACGCCGGGCGCCTTGGTGATGAACGAAATGAAGAAATGGTGCTCGCCGGGCAGGCCGGTCCTGGCGACCTCGGCCAGCACCTTGCGCACGACGCCGCGCAGCGCTTCCTGGGTCAGAATATCGTACCGGATGTGATCTTGAGCCATGTCGCCTTGGGTGCCGCCGGAATCCCGTCAAGCCGCCATATCAGCCGCGACGGGCAGCAAATACAAGGGCAAAGCAAAGGGGAAGGTGCAGGCTTCTGTTGCCAGGTGCCTGCGAACCCCGCCTGTCGCCCAGCTAAGAGCGGAGGACTTCTAGTTCAGGTGCCAGCACCGCTTACGCGGCGAGAGCAACCTTAGCTGCATAGTTGTCATTCGCAACTATTAGGATGGCCTGATGACGGTAGTGCCATGCCGAGCGAAAACACACCCTTTACGCCCTCGTCGATCCTGTTTCGCCCCCAGTGGCTCCCCCGCGAGGGGAGATGGTGGAGGCGCCGGGTACTGCCCCCGGGTCCGATGGGTTTATTACGATAGCCATTTATCGCCATAGCCGTTGCCGGCACGCCGAATATAGGCGTTGGAGCCAAGGGATGCAAATGGGCGGAACTTGCACTATGTAATGCGGACACGGGGCCATTCCTTACCTGGAGACGATGATGTCCGCGACCGTGACCGCGAAGGGTCAGATCACTATTCCCAAGGCTGTGCGCGACGCCCTCGGCGTCAAGCCGGGGAGCAAGGTGGACTTTCGGCGTAACGCCGCGGGAGCCATCGAGATCGTCAAGGAAGGGCCGAAGCTGAAAAGCCGGTTCGACAGGATGCGGGGTTCCGCTGGCCCTGGGCCGACGACAGAAGAACTGATGGCTCTCCTGAGGGGCGATGATTGATCCTGATCGACACCAACGTGCTGTTCGACGTCGTGACCGACAACGCCGAATGGTTCGAATGGTCCAAGGCGAGGCTCGATGAAGCGGAGCTCGCCGGGGAGCTGTTGATCAACGACATCGTATTCGCGGAGTTCTCCGTCAGGTACGCGAGCCTTGAGGCCACGGAGCGCGCTGTGGTGGATTTGGGCTTGATCGTCGAGGCAACTCCGCGCGCCGCGCTCTTTCTTGCGGGCAAGGCGTTCCAGAAATATCGAGCGCGAAAGGGCTCTCTGAAAACGGGCGTGTTGCCGGATTTTCTCATCGGCGCCCACGCCGCCTGCCTGGATGTGCCTCTCCTGACCCGCGATCCCCGGCGTTACCGTACCTACTTCCCCCGGCTCGAACTGATCGCGCCGTAGCGCGCCGCGCGGTCGGGAATCGGCTAGAACAAGCCCCATGCGCCAGTATCTCGATCTGCTCAGAACCGTGCTCGACACGGGTGTCGACCGGCCCGACCGCACCGGAACCGGGACGCGCTCGATCTTCGGCTATCAGATGCGGTTCGATCTGGCGCAGGGCTTTCCGCTGCTGACCACCAAGAAGCTCCACGTCAAATCGGTGATCTATGAGCTCCTCTGGTTCCTGCGCGGCGACACCAATGTGCGCTGGCTGCAGGAGCGCGGCGTCAAGATCTGGGACCAATGGGCCGACGAGAACGGCGACCTCGGCCCGGTCTATGGCAGCCAGTGGCGGAGCTGGCCGGACGGGCAGGGCGGCACCATCGACCAGATCGCCAATGTGGTGAATTCGATCAAGACCAAACCGGATTCGCGCCGCCACATCGTCACCGCCTGGAACCCGGCGGAGGTCGACGAGATGGCGCTGCCGCCCTGCCATTGCCTGTTCCAGTTCTATGTCGCCGAGGGCAAGCTCAGCTGCCAGCTCTACCAACGCTCGGCCGACATCTTCCTCGGCGTGCCGTTCAATATCGGCTCGTACGCCCTGCTGACGCTGATGATGGCGCAGGTGACGGGGCTCGAGGCGGGGGAGTTCGTGCACTCCTTCGGCGACGTGCATCTTTATTCAAATCACGTCCAGCAGGCCCATGAACAACTGTCACGTCATGTCCGGTCGCTGCCGCGGCTGACGCTCAATCCGGACAGGCATTCGATCTTCGATTTCGCGTTCGAGGATTTTGTGCTGACGGGATACGATCCGCACCCGCACATCAAAGCCGAGGTGGCCGTATGAAACCGCTCCTGATTGCTGCGCTGGCGCTGGTCGCGGCCCCTGCGGTCGCCAACGATACGATGTCGCAACTGGGCACCGGCGGGCTGGTGTTCGTCACCAGCCAGGACGTGTCGATGGACTCCGAGGACCTCAGCGTCTCGCCCGACGAGGTGAGGGTGGTCTATGCGTTCACCAATCACTCCAAGGACGACCAGCACACGCTGGTGGCGTTCCCGCTGCCCGACATCACCGGCGACGGCGATTTCATGGTCAACATCCCGACCGAGGATCCGGAAAACCTCTTCGGCTTCACCACGACGTTCGACGGCAAGCCGGCCAAGTCGACGCTGCACCAGTACGCGTTTGCCGTCGGCATCGACCAGACCGAGCTGCTGGGATCGCTCGGCGTGCCGCTGACGCCGTTCGGCGAGGACACGATCTCGGCGCTCAATGCGCTCTCCGACGACGACAAGGCCAACCTCATGCACCTCGGCATGGTCATCCCGATGGTCTACGACTCCGGGAACGGCGAGGAGACGGACTACACCCCGATCTGGACGCTCAGATCGACTTACAGCTGGGAGGCCGACTTCAAGGCGGGCGAGACGGTCGAGGTCGTGCACAGCTACAAGCCGAGCGTCGGCGGCACGGTGGCGACGATATTCCTCGCGCCACCCTACGACGCGACGGACGAGGACCGGCCGAAGGCCTACCGGGACAAATACTGCACCGACGACGACTTCATCAAAACCGTCAAGAAGTCGCTACGCGACCCGGGCGACCTCTACAGCGCGCCCTATGTCGAGACCTGGATCTCCTATATCTGGTCGACGGGTGCCAACTGGAGCGGGCCGATCGGCAAGTTCCACCTCACCATCGACAAGGGCCGGCCGGAGAACCTCGTTTCATTCTGCTGGGACGGCAAGGTCAAGAAGACCGGGCCGACGACGTTCGAGATGGAGGCCAAGGACTGGTATCCGCCCTACAATCACGAGCTCGAAATCCTGATCCTCAACCATCAAAATGCCGACGCCAATGCCGGCTGAGTCCGCGACGATCGCCGATATCGCGGACAGGCTGGCGCGGGTCTCCGACATCTACGCGGCGCGGAACGGCATCGACCGGAACGACGACTGGTTCGCCCTGAAACTCCAGGAAGAGGCGGGCGAGCTGATCGCCGAGCATCTGCGGCTGACCGGGCGCGGCCGCGTGGGAGGGCGCACGGAGGCAGCCTCCGCGAGGCGCGTGACGACGAGGCGGCAGACCTGCTGGCGATGGTGATCCTTTATTGCCGGCACAACCGCATCGATATCGAAGCGGCGCTCGAGCGCAAGTGGTTCAAGTATCTGGAACCGGCCGAGGCATGACCGTCACGATCCGCGATGCGGCGCGCGGGGACGTGCCGCTGATCCTCAAATTCGTCACCGATCTCGCCGCCTACGAGAAGCTGAGTCACGAGGCGAAAGCGACCGAGGCCGATCTCGAGCGCGAGCTGTTCGGGGCGGCGCCGAGGGTGTTCTGCCAGATCGCCGAGCATGAAGGCGCGCCGGCCGGGTTCGCGCTCTGGTTCTACACGTTCTCGACCTTCGAGGGGCGGCACGGCATCTGGCTCGAAGACCTGTTCGTCAATCCCGAAATGCGCGGGCACGGCATCGGCAAGGCGCTGCTCATCGATCTGGCGAGGCGCTGCGTCCGCGAGGGACTGGGGCGGTTCGAGTGGGCGGTGCTCGACTGGAACCAGCCGTCGATCGACTTCTACGCCGCTCAGGGCGCGACCTTCATGGACGACTGGCGGCGGTGTCGCGTCACGGGCGAGGCTCTACACAAGCTCGGTGCGGCGTGAACCTCCCGGTGGCGATCATCGCGGCCGTCGCCGAGAATGGCGTCATCGGCAACGGCAATGCCATTCCCTGGCGGTTGCCGTCGGATTTTGCCCACTTCAAGCGGATGACCTTGGGCAAGCCGGTGATCATGGGTCGCAAGACTTTCGAGAGCATCGGCAGACCGCTGCCCGGGCGGACGAACATCGTCGTGACGCGGCAAGAGGGCTACCAGCCGGAGGGCGTGCTGGTGATCTCCAGCCTCGAAGCGGCGCTCGAGCACGCTCAGGCCATTGCTGCGGCGGACCATGCCGAGGAGGTGATGGTCGCCGGCGGAGCCGAAATCTACGCCAGGGCGATGCCGTTGGCCGATCGGCTCTACATCACCCATGTGGCACTCGCGCCTGCGGGAGATACCCATTTCCCCCAGATCACGGCATGGGATTGGGAGGACGTGGGCGGCGTCGACGTCGCGCCAAATCCCAGGGACAATGCGGCATTCCGCGTCAGGGTTTATCGTCGCCGGTCCAAGGCCTGACGTTGATCGGCCGGGATCGCCCCCCTATATAGGGCCAACGAACCGGGGCCCGGGCATTTCGATCGGTCGAAATGGGGCTCTTTTTTTGGTGGTCGCACGTTCGCACCGCAAAGTGGTATTCCCCTTTGCAGAACACGATCCGGCAAGCGCGAAAGGCGACATATGCCCTGGGACAATAATACGGGGGGAGGGGGCCGCAATAACAATACCGGCGGGCCCTGGGGTCAGGCGCCGCAAGGCGGTGGTCCGAAGCGAGGCGGGACGCCCAGTCTCGAAGACATCCTCAACCGTGGCCGCGACCGCTTCCAGGGCGGCATTCCCGGCGGGCGCTGGGCCATCGCAGGTGTCGTGGCCGTCGTCGTGGTGTTCTGGCTGTTCAACTCGATTTACACCGTCGATCCCCAGGAAGTTGGCGTCGAGACGACGTTCGGCAAGCCGAGCGACCAGTTGAGCACTTCGGGTCTTCACTTCATGTGGTGGCCGATCCAGGCGGTGGAGCGCATCAACATCACCGAAAACAAGACCGAGATCGGTTCGGTTTCGGGCCGTTCCGGCCGCAGCGACGACGGCGTCATGCTCACCGCGGACCAGAACATCGTCGACGTGAAGTTCGCCGTGCTTTGGACCATCGAGGACCCCAAGGCCTATCTCTTCAACGTCAAGGACCCGGACGACATGGTGCGGGCCGCCGGCGAAAGCGCGATGCGCGAGATCGTCGGTCGCAGCCCTGCGACACAGATTTTCCGCTCCGATCGCGCCGGCATCCAGACCGAGGTTCAGCAGATCATCCAGACCATACTCGACGGCTACAAGCTCGGCGTGCACATCGACCAGGTGACGGTCGAGAACGTGGCGCCGCCGCCGGAAGTGGCCGACGCGTTCGCCGAAGTGCAGCGCGCCCAGCAGGACCAGCAGAAGTTCCAGGAAGACGCGCGCAACTACGCCAACACGCTGCTCGGCAACGCGCGGGGCCAGGCCGCGCAGATTCGCGAAGACGCTGCGGCTTACAAGAACCGTGTCGTGCTCGAAGCCGAGGGCGAGGCCGCGCGCTTCATCTCGGTCTACAACCAGTACGCCAAGGCGCCGGAAGTCACCCGCAAGCGGCTTTATCTCGAGACGATGGAGCAGGTGATCGGGGCCTCGCAGAAGGTCGTGGTCGATCCGGCCACATCGGGCAGCGGAGTGGTTCCGTACCTGCCGTTGCCGCAACTGCAATCGGGGTCGACGACCCCGAGCGCCACCTCGACGGGAGGCGCCCAATGAACCGCCTCATCGGCCTGAGCGTGGTCGCCGTCATCGCCCTCTATGTGCTGTTCTCCTCGATCTACATCGTGAATGTGCGCGAGCAAGCCATCGTGCTTCGCTTCGGCCAGATCACGGCGGTGCGGACCGAGCCGGGGCTTTACTTCAAGCTGCCGACCAATCTGGTCGATGCCGTGCAGATCATCGAAGAACGGACGCTGCGCTACGACATCGCCAACATGCAGCTCCAGGTCAGCGACGGCGCGACCTATGTCGTCGATGCGTTCCTGACCTACCGCATCACCGATCCGGTCAAGTTCCGCGAGAGGGTACAGGGCGAACTCGGCCTTGCCGAGCAGCGGATATCCACCCGTTTCGATGCGGCGCTGCGCCAGGTCTATGGCGTGCGCAAGTTCGATGCGGCGCTTTCGGCGGAGCGGTCGGCGATGATGCGCGAGGCCCGCGATCTGATCCGGCCGGGCATGGCGGAACTGGGCATCGACGTCACCGACGTGCGCATCCTGCGCACCGATCTGATGGAAGACGTGTCCAAGCAGACGTTCGAGCGTATGTCGGCCGAGCGTAACGCCGAAGCGGCGCGCATTCGCGCCGGTGGTCAACAGGCCGCGCAGTCGCTCAAGGCCATCGCCGACCGTCAGGCCGTCGAAATCGTCGCTGCGGCGCGCAAGGACAGTGAAGTGCTTCGCGGCGAGGGTGAGGCCCTGCGCAGCGAGGTGTTCGCGAGCGCCTTCACGCCGGACCCGGAGTTCTTCGAGTTCTATCGCTCGATGCAGGCCTACCGGGCGGCCCTCGGCGCGACCGGCACCACCATGGTGCTGGCGCCGGACAGCGAGTTCTTCAAGTACTTCAGCACCGACACGACCGACGGACAGCCACCGGTACCTGCTGCGCCGAACGGCATTGCGCCGCTGCCGGGCATCACGATACCGGCCGATCCGGCCGACGCCCTGCCGGCGGGAACGAGTGGCGACACGCCGGCGGCAGAGGCACCGTTGACGCTCGACCAGGCGACCCCCGCGGTCGGCACTGATGGGACGGTTGTCGCGCCGAACTCGTCGGAACCTGCGCCGGCCCAATAGCCGCCCTGCTGTCGCCGGGATTTGGGAACAGAACGAGGCCGGTGGCGATGCGCCACCGGCCTCAATTTTTCGTGCGGATGCACTGCTTGCGTGCCGGGCGGAGTTGCTCTCATGTGAGGGCGCGAGGTGAGGGAAGAGCTATGATGCTGGGCAAAGTGCGGGCGCTCGTCGCCGCCGCGATGGTCGTGCTGGCGATGCCTGCCGCAGCATTGGCCGCTGGCCCGGAATCGGTGGCCAAGCTCGCCGCCGCGCTTTCGCCGGCGGTGATCAACATCAGCACGACCCGGCATGTCGGCGGCAACGGCGCGCCGTTCCCGACAGCGCCGGACGGCTCGCCGCTCAATCAGCTGTTCGACGACCTCAACCCCAACGAGGGGCAGGGCCCCGATGCCATGGAGGAGGCGCGCAGCCTCGGCTCGGGCTTCATCATCAAGGCCGAGGGGCTGATCGTCACCAACAACCACGTCATCGAAGGCGCCGACGAGATCCTGGTGTTTCTGACCGACGGCACGCGGTTGACGGCAAAACTCGTCGGCGCCGACGACAAGGCCGATCTGGCGGTGCTGAAAGTCGAGGCCGGCCATGACTTGCCGTTCGTCGAATTCGGCGACAGCGACACGGCGCTGGTCGGGGACTGGGTGATGGCGATCGGCAACCCGTTCGGCCTGGGTGGCTCGGTGAGCCTCGGTATCGTCTCGGCGCGCGACCGCGACATCCAGTCGGGTCCATACGACGACTTCATCCAGACCGATGCCGCCATCAACCAGGGCAATTCGGGCGGCCCGCTGTTCGACATGAACGGCAAGGTCGTCGGCATCAATACCGCCATCATCGCGCGTGGCGGCTCGTCGCTGGGCATCGGCTTTGCGGTGCCGGTCAATCTCGCCCGGCCGGTGGTCGAGCAACTGGCCGAGTATGGCGAGACGCGGCGCGGCTGGCTCGGCGTCGGCATCCAGGACGTGACGGTAGAGATCGCCGCCAGCCTCGCCCGGCCGAATTCCAATGGCGCGATGGTGGTCGATGTCACCAGGACCGGGCCGGCCGACGGCGTGATCCGGGAGGGCGACGTGATCCTCGAGTTCAATGGCCGGCCCATCGTCAAGATGCGCGATCTGCCGCGCTTCGTCGCCGAAACGGCGGTGGGCCAGGTGGTGCCGGTCAAAGTCCTGCGCGAGGGCCAGGAGATCACCGTCGACATCACGCTCGGCCGGCTCGAGGTGGGCGAGCAGATCGTCGCCGCGCAGCAGCCGGCGCCAGCGCAGCCGGACGACAGCGAGGAGCCGGTCGGGCCGCCGCCGGGCCTCAAGGACATGTTGGGCGTCGACATCGGCCCGATCGACGAAGCGGCGCGCAAGACCTACGCGATCGACGGCAAGGTCAAGGGCGTGCTCATCACCGACGTCGCCAAGGGGTCGGATGCCGAACGGCAGGGTCTGCTGGTGGGGCTGGTGGTCAGCGAGGTCAACCAGCAGAAGGTGACGACCGTCGCCGAGGTGACCGACAAGGTCGGCGCGGCCAAGGAAGCCGGCCGGCCGGCGGTGCTATTCAAGGTCACCGACCCCACCGGGGCGAGCCGGTTCGTGGCGGTGAAGTTGAACTAGGCCAATCTAGCGGACGAAGTCCTCGTCGGCGTAGCCCTGCAGGTAGAGCAGGGCGGTGAGATTGCCGTGGTCGATGCGGACCTGCGCTTCCGCAGCGACGACCGGCTTGGCGTGGAGCGCGACGCCGAGGCCGGCGGCTTTGATCATGTCGAGATCGTTGGCGCCGTCGCCGACGGCGAGGGTGGCGGCCATCGGAATATCGTGGAAGGCGGCAAGGGTCTTGAGGCGGCTGAGTTTCGCCTCCTTGCCCAGGATCGGTTCGCGCACCGTGCCGGTGAGCACATCGCCGTCGAATTCGAGGGTGTTGGCCATCGCCTCGTCGAAGCCGATGCGTTTGGCGAAATGATCGGCAAAGAACGTGAATCCGCCCGAGACCAGGGAGGTGAAGGCGCCATAGGCCTTCATGGTCTGCACCAGCGTCCGGCCGCCCGGCGCCAAGGTGATCTGCTCGCGCCGCACTTCCTCGATCCGGGCGCGGGGCAGCCCCTTCAGCAGCTTGACGCGGGTTCTGAGAGCCGCGGCGAAATCGAGCTCGCCGTTCATGGCGCGGGCGGTGATCGCGGCGACTTCGGCCTTGATGCCGACGGCCTCCGCCAGTTCGTCGATGCACTCCTGTTCGATCATGGTCGAATCCATGTCGGCGATGAGGAGGCGCTTCCGGCGGTTGGCGAGCGCCACCAGCGCCACGTCGATCGGCTTGCCGCCGACCAGCCCGCGGGCGGCGTCGGCGGCGGTCGCCAGTTTCGGCTTGACGATCTCGCAGGCGATGCGCTGATGCAGCCAGTTGACCTCGCCGCCGACCTCTTCGTGGATGCGGGCAACGAGCGCGTAATCCAGCGCCGGGTCGGCGGGATTGGCGATGAGGCAGAGGACCGACACGGGCGCTCGATGGCTGGGAAAAGAGCGGTTCTGATAGCGGGTCCGACCGCCAGCGGCAAGTCGGCACTGGCCCTTGAGCGGGCGCGCGCAACCGGCGGGATCATCGTCAACACCGATGCGCTGCAGGTCTACGCCGGGCTCCGGGTAGTGACCGCCCGGCCCGATGACGCGCAGATGGCGGCAGTGCCGCACCGGCTCTACGGCGTGGTGCCGCCCGACCAGCGGTTCTCCACCGGCGACTGGTCCCGCGCCGCCGCCAGGGTGATCGCCGAGGCGGACGGATTGGGACTGATTTTCGTCGGCGGCACAGGGCTTTACTTCGAAACACTCACAACCGGATTCGCCGACGTCCCGGAGGTGCCGGCGGAGGCCGTGGCGTGGGCCGAGGCGGAGGTCGCGGGGCTGGATCGGGAGGCGAGGGGATTGCTGATCGCGGCGCGCGACCCGGTGGTGGCGGCGCGGCTCAAGGCGCCGGATCCGCAGCGGGTGATCCGGGCGCTGGCGGTGCTGAAGGCCACCGGCCGGTCGCTCGCGAGCTTTCAGGATGCGGCGAAGGTGGGGTTGCTCGATGGGTACGAGCTCGAAAGGATCGTTCTCAATCCGGACCGTGAGGTTTTGCGGCAGCGGATCGCGACCCGCTTCGCGGCAATGCTCGAGCAGGGCGCGGTCGAGGAGGTGGAGGGGCTGCTGGCGCGGAACCTCGATCCGTCGCTGCCGGTCATGAAGGCGATCGGCGTGCGCGAAATCGGCGATTGGCTCGCGGGACGCACGAGCCGCGAGGAGATGGTCAAGCGCGCGGTGATCGCGACCCGGCAATATGCCAAGCGGCAGCGGACCTGGTTCCGCAACCGCATGAGCGACTGGAGCTGGGTCTAGACGACGGCCTTGCTGGTCAATCCAAGCCGGTCGCGCATGGCGAAGCGCGCGGTCAGCACAAGGGCGACGGCGGCCAGGCCGGCGGCGAGGCCAATCCAGATGCCGACACCGCGGAAGCCGAAGGTGAAGCCGCAGAAATAGGCGACCGGGAAGCCGACGGCCCAGTAGCCGACCAGCGCGATGACGAGCGGCATGTTGGTGTCCGAGAGGCCGCGGAGCGCAGCGGCCATGGTCACCTGGGTGCCGTCGAACAGCTGGAACAGCGCCGCCACCACGAGGAAGCTCGCGGCAAGCGCCAGCGGGGCGCTGTTTTCGGCCATGTTGGCGTCGAGGAACAGCGCGACGATCTGGTGCGGGGCGAGAAAGAACGCGATGGCGGTGAGCGACATAAAGCCGAGCGTCATCACGAGCGCGGCCCAGCCGGCCTTGCGGACGCCTTCCTTGTTCTTTTCGCCGAGCGCAATGCCGACCCGCACGGTGGTCGCCTGGCTGAGGCCAAGCGGCACCATGAAAGCGAGCGAGGCGACGGTGAGGGCGACCGAGTGGGCGGCGAGTTCGGCTTCCCCCAGCCAGCCCTGCAGCAACGAGGCGCTGGTGAAGAGCGCGACCTCTGCCAGCAGCATCAGGCCGATGGGGACACCGATCTTGATGAGTTCCCATAAGCGGGGCCAGTCGGGCGTCAGCAGGTGGTGCCAGATGTGATAGCGACGGAAGCGGCGGTGCATCTGGATATAGATGATGGTCAGGAGCAGCATCACGGTGTTGACGACGGTCGTCGAGATGCCGGAGCCGACCATTTCGAGCCGCGGAAAGCCCCAGTTGCCAAAGACGAGCGCGTAGTTGGCGAGGGCGTTGACGATCACCCCGGCGATGGTGATCAGCAGGATCACGCGGGTGGCGCCGTGGGCGCTGAGGAACGAGCGCAGGCCGATGAAGATGAAGGCAGGGAGCAGCAGCCAGACCGCCGCGTGAATGAAGGTCTCGGCGAGCCCGATCAGCTCGGGGTCCTGTCCCATCCAGCGATAGATCGGGCCGATGTTCCAGGCGACGGGGAACAGCGCGACGAAGAGGATGACGGCGAGCCAGATGCCCTGCCGCACCGTGCGGCGGACGGAGCGGAAATCGCGCGCGCCGAGGGATTGCGCCACGACGGGCGCCACGGCGCCGACGATGCCGATGCCGAAGAGCTGGATGCAGATGAACAGCGCATTGGCGAGCGCGCCGGCCGCAACGTATTTGGCGCCCAGCCGGCCGAGCATGATGATGTCGGTGGTGAACAGGGCGCTTTGGGCCAGCTGGGCGACGATCAGCGGCCAGCCGAGCTTGAACAGGGCGCGGAATTCCGCCCCCCAGCTTTCGGACGACAACGGCACAGCAGCGCCGGAGACCGGCGCTTCAATCGAGGTATTCATTTCGGAGTCCACTCGCCCAGGCGGTTTAGCCGAAGCGCCGGGGCTTTGGAACCCCGCGGCTAGAGCACTTCACGTTCCGATGGAATCGGAACGCGTGCTCTATGTCCCTGTTTTGTCGCGCTTCCGAACCGGAAAACCGCTCCGCACTTTTCCTGGAAGCGCTCTAGAGCTCGGCCTCTGAGGCGAGAAAGCGGACCTCGCCGCGGCGGTTGGATTCGCGCACGAAATCGCGGAGCGGCGCCGATTTGGCGGCATAGGCCGAGATGTCGCCGACGATGGCGACGCGGAGGCGATAGTTGGTGAATTTCTGCAGCACCGCCCCGGCAAGGCCGGTGCCGAGCCGGAAGAAATCAGGCGACAGCCGCTCGACCGGGATGACGACGAGTTCGGCGCCCTGGCCCAGAGCGTCACCGACGACGTCGCGCGCGTCGTCCTCGGTGGCGATTGGCGGACCGGCTGCGGGGAGGGTATAGGTGCTCATAGCCGCCTGGATAGACGATGAGGCGCTGGTTTCACAGCGCCTCGGAGGGTTCGGCCAAGCTCAGTAGATCATGAAGCCGCCGGGGCCCATGGGCGGCCCCATGAACATCGGTACCCGATGCATGCGGTCGAAGCGGAGGGTGATGCCCGGCCGGATGAAGCGGTCGAAGCCGCTGAGATAGACACACACTACCCAGCCGTCCGGCCCGAGCTTGCGGACCGCGCACCAGCGGCCCGAGCGATCGACGACCCTGACGAATTCGCCCGGATAGAGCGTGTCGACGACGTGATAGCCAAGGCCCGGGCCGGTGCGGACGTTGACGGGGGCCATGGCGACGGCGGCGAAAGCCGAACCGGCCGAGACCACCGCGATGGCGGCGGCGAGGCCGAGGGCCTTGATGAGATTTCTGCGAACAGACATGTGCGTGTTCCTCCTTTCGCGCCCCTTGGCAATGCCAACACCGCCAAGCCCGCCGATGTTCCGAGTTGACCGAAATTTGATGTAGCGCAGGCGCGGTCCCTTGTTGCCGGGCTTCGTCAAGCGCAGCACGGGAGACCCGACACGCCATGGCGTTCGGGGTTTGGCTTGCCGTGGCCAAGAGGGGGCCACGGACGGAGAGCGCCGGGCGCCTCCGAATTGTTTTAGCTAGGCGAGACGCCCAGCGCTCTTCCGCGGCGGGGGTGTCGGAACCGTTCGGTCAAAGCGGCAAGAGCCGGTAAGCCGAAGAAACCCAAGCGATGCGACCACCGCCCCCGTCACGTCCACCGGCACTTCGTCGGTACCCC
>JACRAF010000057.1 GCA_016213505.1 Devosia nanyangense | reverse complement strand
TCTACAACCACCCCATCGGCGTCATCGACAGAAAACGCCTCATCCTCTCGCGCCGAACCAACCCAAATCTGTAACCCATCTATCCGGTCCACACTGTTACCCTTCTATCGGCTGGACAATAGGACTTAGCCCTTTGCTAAGTCCGTGATCGAGCAGGAGGGGGGAGCAGTCGGCATCGAGCGTACCTCACCCCCCTCCCCAGCTTCGCTACGAGCCTTCGGCTCGAGCTGCGCTACCCTCCCCGCGATGGGGGAGGGTGGCTGGCTGCGCGACCGGCGCATCAGTCGCCCCAGTCGCCCGGAACCTCAGTCGGCGCACCTCCCCCCTTGCGGAGGAGGAAGCGAGATAGGACTTAGCCCTTCGCTAAGTCCGCGATCGAGCCGGAGGGAGGACGCAGTCGGCACCGAGCGTGCCTCACCCCCCTCCCCAGCTTCGCTACGAGCCTTCGGCTCGAGCTGCGCTACCCTCCCCGCGATGGGGGAGGGTGGTGACGCGGCTCTACAGCAGCCGCGCCAGCATGCCGCCGTCGACCTGCATGGCGCTGCCGGTGACGAACGAGGCTTCGTCGGACATCAGGAAGCCGATCGCGGTGGCGATCTCGCGCGGATCGGCGATGCGGGCGATCCTGTTGCTGTCGAACGACAGCCCGAGCGCCTCGGCGCCGCCGGCGGCCTCGAGGCCGTCGAGCGTCATGCGGGTCGCAACCGAGCCGACCAGAACGGCGTTCACCCGGATGTGGTCGACGGCGTAGTCGAGCGCCATCTGCCGGGACAGGCCGACCACGCCGGCCTTGCTCGCGGCATAGGCGGGCACGCCGGGCACGGTGGCGTCGGCATGCACCGAGGCGATGTTAACCACCGAGCCGCCGCCGGCCGCCCGCAGCAGCGGCAGCGTCTCGCGGCACACCTTGAAGATGGCCGTGAGATTGATCGCGATGGTTCGCTCCCACTCGGCGTCGGTGAGCTGTTCCAGCCGCTTGCCGGTGGCATAGATGCCGGCGCAGTTGATCACGGCGTCGAGGCGGTTGAAGCGCTCCATGAGATCGGTGACGGCGGATTTGACGGCATCGCTGTCGGTCAAATCGGTCTCGCGGAACACCGGCCCGGGCCCCTTGCCTGCGTAGACCGCACGGCCCTCGTCGCCGTCGAGCCCGATGCCGAACACGCGGGCGCCCTCAGCGTGCAGATACTCCGCCGTGGCGCGGCCGATGCCGGTTGCGGCGCCGGTCACCAGCACGGCTTTGCCGGCGAGGCGGCTCACGAAGCGGCCCGCACGCTTTCGGCCTGTGCCGCTGCGACGGCGCGCAGCACGCGGTCTTCGCCGCCTTCGCCGCGCCGGAACTCGTCGACGACACGGCCGTCGGCGATGGTCAGGCAGCGGTCGCAGAGGCCGATGACCTCGTCGAGCTCGGAGGCGACGATAACGAGGGCGACGCCCTTGTCGGCGAGCTCGACCACCAGCCGGTAGATCTCATGCCGCGTCGCGGCGTCGACGCCCTTGGTCGGCTCATCGAGCAACAGCACCTTGGGCGCCCGCATCAGCACCCGCGCGAACAGCAGCTTCTGCTGGTTGCCGCCGCTGAGATGGGCGACCGAGGCCTGCGGCGAAGGTGCCTTGACGTTGAGCTGGCGCATGGCGTCGCGCACGGCGCTCCGCTCGCGCTCGCCGCGTACCATGCCGCGCGAGGCGAAGGGGCCGAGATTGCCGATGGTGATGTTGGCGCTCACCGGCAGGTTGAACAACAGGCCGTCGCGCTTGCGGTCTTCGGTGAGGAGCGCGATGCCGGCATCGCGCGCGTCGCGCGGCGAACGGATGGCGATGGGCTCGCCATCGACCAGGATGCGGCCCTCGGCGGGCTCGCGGCCATAGATGCCGTGGAGGATTTCGCTGCGGCCCGAGCCGAGCAGGCCGGCCAAGCCGACGATCTCGCCGGCGGCCACCGAAAAGCTCACATCGCGCGCGCCGTAGATGGCGCCGGCGCGGCCGGCGACGCTCAGGTTCTCGACCACCAGAACCGGGCGGGCCGCGAGCGGCGCGTCGTGGGCCGGGAAGAGTTTTTGCAGCCGCTGTCCCGACATCGAGAAGATGAAGCGTTCCTCGTCGAACTCGGCGCGCGTCAGTTCGGCCGCCACCTGCCCGTCGCGCAGAACCGTGGCGCTGTCGCAGACCGCCAGCACTTCGGGCAGCCGGTGGGTGATGTAGATCATGGTGACGCCTTGCGCCCGGAGGCGTCGCAGGACGCCGAACAGCGCATCGACCTCGGTGCCCGAGAGCGATGCGGTCGGTTCGTCGAGCATCAGCACGCGCGGCTTCAGCGCGAGGGCGCGGGCGATCATCACCAGGTGCCGCTGCGCCGAGGTCAGCGAGGCGACGATGGCCTTGGGGTCGAGATCGAGCCCGAGGTCGTCGAGGATGGCTCGGGTGCGTTCCTCGATCCGGCGCCGGTTGATGATCACCCCTTCGCCCAGCCCGATGTGGCCGGCAAAGACGTTCTCGGCGACCGAGAGCTGCTCCAGCACCTCGATCTCCTGCGGCACATAGCCGACGCCGCTGGCGCGCGCCTCGGCTGGGGAGGCGAAGCTGACCGGTTGCCCGGACAGCATGATGGTGCCGCCATAGGAGCCGGCCCGGTGGACGCCGTTGAGGATTTTGACGAGCGTCGACTTGCCGGCGCCGTTCTGGCCGAGCAGGGCGTGGACCTCGCCGCGGCGCACCCGGAAATCGACACCGCGCAGCGCCGGCACGCCGGCGAAGCTCTTGGTGATCGCCTTCGCCTCGATGACGTAGTCGCTGTCCGCCAAGTCTGTCATGGGTCCTCCGGATCGTCCCGGGACCGACGGCCCCGGGACGGCTGATCGTGTGGCCGGTTACTGCCCGGCGCTGTCCAGCATCTTGTAGTAGGGATCGAGATCGGCCGCGGTGATCACCTTGGCCGGCAGCGGGTTGAGGTAGGGCACGGTCTTGCCTTGCGCCAGATCGCCGAGGAGCTCCGCCACCTTGGCGCTCTCTTCGTAGAGCGGCTGGGCGACGATGCCGTAGGCGGCGCCCGACTTCACCAGATCGAGGTTCTGCCGGATGTAGTCCATGCCGATGATGACGACTTCGCGTCCGGCCTTGCGGGCGGCGCCCGACCAGGTCTGGATCGAATTGCCGGTGGTGCCGAACGCCGCAGTCACGTCGGGATTGCCCTGGAGGATCGCCACGGCCTTGGCTTCGGCCGCCGAGGGCTCAAAGCCTTCCATCTGGGTGTCGAGCACCTTGATGTCGGGGTATTTCGCCGCGATGGTCTTGCGGAACGAGTCCGACATGGCGTTCTCGGTGTCGTTCGAGGCGCCCTGGGTCAGTGCGACCGTGCCCTTGCCGCCGAGCTTTTCGCCGATGGCGATGGCAGCGTTCTCGCCGGCATTGGGGATGTCCTCGCCGGTGGCGGACTTCAGCCCGTCGACGGTGCCCTCGGGCGGCAGCACGTGCCAGGTGACGACCGGGAAGCCTTCCTTGCTGAGCTTGGTGATGTAGGAGTAGATCGCGGGATCCGGACCATAGACCCCGATGGCGTCGTATTTGGTGCGGGCGATGGCGGCTTCCGCCAGCGGCAGCGTAGCCGGGATATCCCAGTTGGTGGCGCTCGGATCGCCGACGACTTCGCAGATGTAGCCGAGCTCCTTGCACTTATCGAGGAAGCCCGCCTGCATCAGCCGATGCACCGGATGGTCCTTCATGGCCTGCACCCAGAGCAGGTGCACCTCGGCGGCCTGACCCACAGACGCCGAGCCCAGCGATGCGGCGAGCACCGCAGCGCCGAGCACGGCCCGGGTCAGTCCTTTCTTCAGTTCGAAACTCCTGGTCATCGTTCCTCTCCCCTTGTTCGCCGACATTATTGCCGGCGTAAAACTATGTTCTGGTGGCGTGTGGCTCAGCTGCTTTTGGGCTTTTTCTTTCCGCCCCTGGCGCCGGCGCCGACGGTGAAGTAGCGGCGGCGCAGGATGTCGAGACCGACGGCGAGCACCATGATCACGCCCACCGCGATCTGCTGCCAGTTGGAGTTGACGCCGATCACCACGAGGCCGCTCTGGACGACCTTGAGCATCAGGATGCCGACGACGCCGCCGGCGATGGTGCCAGCGCCACCGAAGAGGCTGACGCCGCCCACCACCACGCCGGCGATGACCGTCAGTTCCCAGCCGCTGCCGATCGAGGTGCCGCCGCTGCCCAGATCGGCCATCACGAACATGCCGGCGATGGCGGCGAGCGCGCCGACGGTGACGAAGGCGCCGATCTTGTAGAGGCTGGTGTTGATGCCGACGAGGCGGGCCACTTCCTGGTTGCCGCCGGTGGCATACATGTTGCGGCCGAGCACGGTGCGGCGCAGCACGAAATCGGCGAGCACCGCGGCGACGATGAAGAAGGCAAAGCTCCAGCCGAGGCCAAAGGCGAGATTGGTGGTGCCGATGACGCCGATTTCGGGCGGCAGCGGATAGACCGGATAGCCGTCGGTCACCAGCTGGATCAGTCCCTGCCCGATGAACAGCATGCCCAGGGTCTGGATGAAGGCCGGGATGCGCAGCTTGACCACGATGAGGCCGTTGACGAGGCCGACCAGTGCGCCCACCCCGACGCCGCCGACGATGGCGAAGGCGACCGGCCAGGCGGCGGCGGTCATCAGCTTGGCGGCGACGACGGCGGAGAGCCCCGCCACCGAGCCGACCGAAAGGTCGAACTCGCCGGCCACCAGCAGCATGGTCTGGCCGATGGCGATGATGCCGACGAACGAGACGACGTTGAGGATGGCGCGCAGATTGCGCTCCGACAGGAAGGCCGGCTGCATGAAATAGAAGAACGCCACCAGCAGCAGCAGGGCGGCGATCACCCCGATCTCGCCGATGGCGATGAAGCCGATGACCCGGCTGCGCCAGGGCAGCGCCGGCGCCTCCTCAGTCGTGGCTGGTGCCGCGCTGCTCATCCCCGTCCTCCCCTTTGCGGCGACGCAGTTGCGGGTCGGACCCCGGTCTGCATTCACCGCCTGCTCTGCCCGTGGCATCGCTGTCATCATTGTTATACTATTATAATTGTCAATGATCCTTTTGTCGCGCCCCGGTGTGGTTCGGAGCGTGACCGGCTCACCCGGGCGCCCGCGGTTTCAAGGCGGGAACGAACATATGGTACCGGAACCATCGCGATCGGTCAACGAAAATGGTACCGGAACCAAATGAGCAATCGGCGGCTGGAATCGGGGGGCAGGGACCTCTATGATCCAGCCCGGTTGCACGGGGGCGCACAATGACGGCCGAGGACGAAGACAGCGGCCGGAAAAAGCCGCTCGAGCGGCTGGGCGTCCGCGAAATCGCCAAGCGCGTCGGCGTCGCGCCGATGACGGTGTCGCGGGTGCTGTCCAATCCGGACATGGTGGCGCCGGCGACGCGCGCCAAGGTCCTGGCGGCGATCGAGGCGGCGGGGTTCGTGCCCAATCGTCTCGCCTCGAGCATGCGCGGCAGCGGCCGCATGATCGGCACGGTGGTGCCGTCGCTGATCAACTCGGGGATCGCCGATCAGGTGCAGGGCATGTCCGACGAATGCCAGGCCGGCGGCTATTCGATGCTGCTGGTGCAGGGCGAGTTCACGCCGGAAGCCGAGGAGCACTCCATCCGCACGCTGTTGGGCTGGCGCCCGGCCGGCATGATCCTGCAGAGTTTTGTGCAAAGCGAGGTGGCGCGGCAATTGCTGGTGTCGAGCGGCGCGCCGGTGGTCGAGATTTCCGAGATCAAGGGACGCAAGCCCATCGACATGGTGGTCGGCGTTTCCAACTTCGAGACCGCCTACGCCATGACCATGCACCTCGCCGCCAAGGGCTATGAACGCATCGGCTTCGTGTCGACGCCGATCCACGGCAACGACCGGCTGCAGCAGCGCCGCACCGGCTATCACGCGGCGCTGAGCGAACTGGGGATCAAGAACCACGCCAGCATGGAGGTCGAAGTGCCGATCACCGCGGCAGGCGGGGCCCAGGCGCTGGTGCTCCTTACCGACCGCCACAAGGACATCGACGCGATCTTTTTTTCATCCGACACGCTGGCCATCGGTGCGGTGCAGGAATGCCATCGGCGCGGCTGGGCTATCCCCGGCCGCATCGCCATCGCCGGCTATGGCGACATGGATCTGGCGGCGCAGCTCTTTCCGCCGCTCACCACCGTCAAGGTCAACCGCTACGAAATGGGCCGCCGCGCCGTCCGCCAATTGCTCGACCGGCTGGCCGGCAACCTCAAGCTGGCGACGATCACGAGTCTGGGCTTCGAGATCGTCGATAGAGAAAGCGCCTGAAGGCCTCCTCACCCGCCGCTTCTTTGCGCGCTGGCCGATCGATCCCAAGAGGGCTCGCTCGACCAACCGCTGAGATGCGGCGACCTCTCCCGAGAGGTCGGATTGCATCGCAATCCGGGTGAGGGGGCCTTGCTAGACTAGCCCTGTCCGCGTTCCGTCCCCAGTCGCCGCTCCCATCCCTCCCAAGCTGACCCGACTGCACGATCAGGGAGTCCCGACTGAACTTCAAATTCGCCTGGACTTTCAGTCGGCGCACCTCCCCCCTTGCGGGGGAGGAAGCGAGATAGGACTTAGCTCTTCGCTAAGTCCGTGATCGAGCCGGAGGGGGGAGCAGTCGGCACTGCGGACACGTCGAGCCGGCGGCGCTCGCCGCGTTAAAACTCCGCTCTAGTACCCCTCGCGTCCCGTCCCCAACCGCTTCTCCCATCCCTCCGCATGCACATTGAGATAGGCGTGCGGATCGTAGGGATGGGCCCTGATCGCCTCGATATCGAGGTCGATCCCGAGCCCCGGCGCATCGGGCAGCGACAGATGACCGGTGTCCGGGTCGACGGTGGGATGCCAGGTCACCAGCGCGCGCGTCCACGGCTCGTTGAAGGCGTCGAAATGCTCCTGGATCAGGAAGTTCGGCACCGCCGCCGCCAGCTGCAGACAGACTGCGGTGGCGACCGGCCCGCCGCTCTGGTGCGGCGCGATGTAGCTGCCATGCGCCCGCGCCAGATTGGCGACCTCGAGGCTCGGTCCGATGCCGCCCAGCGACATCGGTTCGGGCTGGAAGATGTTGACGCCGCCCCCCGCCGCCAGCGTGAAGAATTGCCCGACCGTGTCGTACATCTCACCGGTGGCGACCGGGATGGGCGAGCGGTGCGCCACCTCATGCACGGTCTCCTGGCGGTCGCGCGAGGTCGGCTCTTCCCACCAGTAGATGTCGAGATCGGCGAATTTCTGCGCCGCCTGCAGCGCCGCGATCTCGGTGAACCGCGCATGCACGTCGATGAGGATCAGCGTGCCTTTCGGCAACCCGTCACGCAGGGTCCGGCAGATGTCGTAGGCGCGCTCGAGCTCCTCGCGCGAGATGAACCCCTGCGCGGTGCCGAACGGGTCGAGCTTCAGCGCCTTGAACCCCTTGGCCATGACACCCCGGGCCGCCTCGCGGAACGCCTCGGGGGTCCGCTCGGTGCGATACCAGCCATTGGCGTAGCCCAGCACGCTGTCGCGCACCTGCCCGCCCAGCAGATGGTGGATCGGCACGCCGAGGCTCTTGCCCAGAATGTCCCAGCAGGCCACCTCGATCGCCGCGATCACTGTACGGTGGATGTGCCCGCCGTCGAGCGAGACGCTGTCGAGCAACCGCTGTGCGAGGCTGCGGATGCGGCGCGGATCCTGTCCGACAGCGAGATGCTTCAGCTCGTGCACCCCGGCCTCGGTGGTGGCGATGAAGCCGTTCAGCGTGCCCTCGCCGATCCCGTGGAGGCCCGCGTCGGTGTGGACTTTGACGAAGAGCCAGTTCTTCCAGCCGGCGCCGACGGCGAAGGTCTCGATCTCGGTGATCTTCATGGGCGATAACCTCAGGCGAGGGCGGCGATGGTTGCGGTCATGGCCGCGGTGGTCAGACCATACCTCTGTTGCAGCGTCGGCACGGCGCCGCACTCGATGTAGCGGTCCGGCAAGCCGATGCGCGTCACCTTCCGCTGAATGCCGGCGTCGAACAAGGTCTCGACCACCAGACTCGCGAGCCCGCCGACGACGACGTGGTTCTCCGCCGTCACCACACGGCCGACCGAACTCGCGAATTCGGCGACGGCGTTCGCATCGAACGGCTTGATCGTGGGCACGTGCAGAACCCCGGCCGAGATGCCGCGCTGCTCGAGCGCCGCCGCCGCATCGATGGCGCGTTCGGTCATGAGCCCGGTGGAGATGATCCCCACATCCTTGCCGTCGCGGAGTTTTCGCGCCTTGCCGATCTCGAAGCGATAGCCCGGCTCGAGCACGACCGGCACGGCGCCGCGGAGCAGCCGCATATAGACCGGCCCGTCGTGGTCGGCGATCGCCAGCGTCGCCGCTTCGATCTCGGTGGCGTCGCACGGGTCGATGATGGTGAGGCCGGGGATCATGCGCATCAGGGCCAGATCCTCGATCGCCTGATGCGTGCCGCCATAGCCGGTGGTGAGGCCGGGGAGGCCAGCGACGATCTTCACATTGAGGTGCGAGTGCGCCAGCGCGATGGCGACGAAGTCGAAGGCGCGCCGCGTCGCGAAGACGCCATAGGTCGTGGCGAACGGAATCTTGCCGGTGCGCGCCAGGCCGGCGGCCACCGCCACCAGGTTCTGCTCGGCCATGCCGACGTTGAAGAAGCGCTCGGGGAAGGCGTCGCGGAACGGCACGATGTCGGTGTATTTGCCGAGATCGGCGGTGAGCCCCACGACCTCCGGCCGGCTCTGCCCCAGCTTCACCATGGCGCGGCCGAACGGCGCGCCGACGCTCTGCCGTGCGCCGCCGGTGGTCTCGTTTTCTCCCATCGCGAGGGTGCGGGCGGACTCCATGGCGGCGCTCATGCCCCGGCCCCCACGCTCTGTTCGAAGTCGGCGATGATCGAGTCCCATTGGGCGACGTCGACCCGGAAGAAGTGCGATTTCTCGCTGCTCTCGATCCGCTTGACGCCCTTGCCCGGCAGGGTGCGGAGGACGATCGCCTTCGGCCTGCCATTGCGATGGCGCGCCGAGGCTAGCGCACCGGTCACCGCCTCCAAGTCGTTGCCGTCGATCTCGAACGTTTCCCAGCCGAAGGCGCGCCATTTGTCGCCCACCGGCTCCATGTCGAGCACCACCGGGCCATCGGCTTGAATGCCGTTACAGTCGATCAGCGCGACGAGGCCGTCGAGCCGGAAATGGCTCGCCGACATTGCCGCTTCCCAGGTCGAGCCCTCCTGCATTTCGCCGTCCGACAGCTCGACGAAAACGCGGGCCTCGGAGCGATCGAGGCGGAGGCCAAGCGCCTGGCCCACGGCTTGTCCGAGGCCGTGGCCGAGCGAGCCGCCGATCAGCTCGACCCCTGGCGTGGTGTCGAGTGTCGACATCTCGAGCCGGCTGCCGTCGGCGCCGTAGGTGACCAGTTCCTCGACCGGAATGATCCCGGCTTCGGCGAGCGCTGCCCACAGCGCGATCGAGTAGTGGCCGGTCGACAAGAGGAAGCGGTCGCGCTCGGTCCACGCCACATTGTGCGGGTCGTAGCGCAGCTCGTGGAAGTAGAGCGCCGCGAGCACGTCGGCGATGCCGAGGCCCTGGCCGACATAGCCGGCGCCCTGGCCGCGGGCCATGGTCAGCATGTGGCGGCGGAGCATCGTGGCGCGCGCCCTCAGGGCATCGATATCGGGGTCGGCGGGCGGCGAGTTGCGGGGCATGCGGTCAATCCTTGTCGAGGCCGCCGGACATATTGAGCCGTTCGGCGGTCATGTAGTCGGGAGCATCGAGGCAGAGCCAGACGACGGCGCCGGCCACTTCGGAAACCTCCGCCCGGCGGCCGAGCGGCACGCGGCTGGTACGCTCGTCGAGGAAGGCCTGCAGATCGTCCCTGCCGTTGACGCGGGCGAGGTCGATCTCGGTCGAGCGCTGCATCTCGGTGTCCATCATGCCGGGCGCGAGGCTGTTCACCAGCACCCCGTAGGGCGCCAGGGCCACCGCGGCGGCGCGGGTGATCGAATCGACGCCGGCTTTGCTGGCGGTGTAGGCGGTGTAGTCCGGCAGCGCCATGCGCGATCCCGGCGAGGTGATGTTGACGATACGGCCGGAGCGCTGGTCGCGCATCACCCGGCCGGCCGCCTTGCAGGCCATGGCGAGCGCGGTGACGTTGAGGGCCAGCGTTCGGGTCCAGGATGTGTAGCTGGCATCGAGGAACGGCTCGATCACGCCATAGCCGGCATTGTTGACCAGGACGTCGATACCGCCCCAGCGGTCGACGATGGCCTGGACCGCCGCGTCCGGCGCGTCTTCGAGGGTGAAATCGCCGACGATCTCCGCGGCCTCGGCGCCGTGCTCGCGCACCAGCCGCGCCGTTTCGGCGGTGCCGGCGGCGTTGATATCGGCGATCCCGACGGCGCAACCGCGCGATGCCAGCTGCACGGCGACCTCGCGGCCAAGGCCGCCGGCGCCACCGGTCACCAGTGCGCGCTTGAGGATCGCCGTTTGCGGTTCTGTAGACAAAGCGACGCCCTCCCAGCGATCGTCTTGACTCGTCTGATACCGGTACCATATTTGGCTGTCAACGAGGTTGTGAAATATCCCGGGCGAGACCACGCTGATCGAGACGCCGGGACGAAAGGACCAACGCCAAGATGAAAATCACGGCCCTCGAAACGCTGCAGATCGCGGAATTTCCCTTCCTGTTCTGGCTCAGGGTGCACACCGATGCGGGGATCGTCGGCACCGGGGAGACGTTCTGGGCTCCCGGTCCGGTCGCCAGCTACCTCCACGACAATGTCGCGCCCTATCTGATCGGCAAGGACCCGCGCGACATCGAGCTGCATGACCGCACGCTGGGCAGCGTCTATGTCGGGGCGCGCGATTCCGGCGCTGAGGTTCGCGGCAATTCGGCAGTCAACATCGCGCTCTGGGACATTTACGGCCAGGCCTTGGGCGAGCCGCTCTGGCGGCTGCTCGGGGGCCGGACACATCAGTCCGTCCCCGCCTACAACACCTGCGCCGGCTACGGGCACGTGCGCGCCAGCAAGAAGAATTCGCTGTTCGAGCGCACCGAGGATTGGTCGCTGCAAGCCGGCGACGCCGCCGAGGGCCCCTACGAAGACCTCCTCGCCTGGCGCTATGACGCCGGAAAACTGGCAAAGAGCCTGTTGTCGGAAGGCATCGGCGCCATGAAGATCTGGCCCTTCGACATTGCCGCCGAAGCCTCCAACGGCACCCGCATCTCGCTCGGAGAGCTCGACAAGGCGCTGGAGCCGTTCAAGAAGATCCGCGACACCGTCGGCCGCGACATGGAGATCATGGTCGAACTGCACGGCCTGTGGACCCTCGCGCCGGCGCTGCGCATCGCCGAGGCCCTCAGACCCTATGACGTGGCCTGGCTCGAGGAGCCGATTCGCTACAACGAGCTCGACGCCATGGCCGAGCTCGCCCGCCACACCTCGATCCCCGTCGCCGCCAGCGAGCGGCTTGCGTCGCGGCAGATGTTCAAGCAGCTCATCGACAAGCGCGCCGCCTCGGTGATCATGATCGATCTGGCCTGGTGCGGGGGGCTGTCGGAAGCACGCAAGATCGCCAATATGGCCGAGGCCAGCGAATTGCCGGTGACGCTGCACGATTGCACCGGCCCGGTCGTCTATGCCGCCAGCTGTGCCCTTTCGGCAACACTGCCCAACGCCAGCTACCAGGAGTGTGTTCGTTCGTATTTCACCAGCTGGTACAAAGAGATAACCTCAAAAATACCCACCCCCACCTCCGGCCGCCTCGCCCCTCTCGACGGCCCCGGACTGGGCATGACGCTCCGCGAGGAACTGTTCCAGCGTCCGGATGCGACGGTCCGCAAGACCGGCGCCTAGTCCAGGTCGCGCGGGACCGCGCCTTACTCCGTATCGACCTTGCTCTGCCTTCGGGCGCGGCAAAACATCCGAGGGGAGAACTTTCGCCTAGACATTATGCTATTATAATCTATGCTCCCGATGTAACGCGAACGGTGCCACGGCGAAGCCGAAGGTGCCGAGACTCAGGGAGGACGTCCGGTGGCCATTTCGGCGGTGCGCAACACAGCGCAGCCAGCGAGCAAGGGCAATCTGCCGGATCGCGCCGTTCTGATCGACCTGTTCGAGCAGATGGTGCTGCTGCGCCGCTTCGAGACCGCAGCGCAGATTGCCTGCCGCAAAGGCGAAACGCCCGGGTTTCTGCATCTCTATATCGGCCAGGAAGCAACCGGCGTCGGAATCTGTGCGCATCTGCGCCGCACCGACTGGGTCACCTCCACGCATCGTGGCCACGGTCACGCCCTGGCCAAGGGCGCCGATCCCAAGCGCGTCATGGCCGAACTGTTCGGCAAGGCCGGCGGTATCTGCGGCGGTCGCGGCGGCACCATGCATCTTTATGACAAGTCCGTCGGCCTGTTCGGCACCAACGGCATCGTCGGAGCCGGCATCGGCCATGCCGCGGGCATCGGCATGGGGGCGCGGCAGCAGGGCCGCGATGACATCGGCGTCGCCTTCTTCGGCGACGGCGCCGCCAACCATGGCGCCTTCCACGAGGGCCTGAATTTCGCGGCCGTCAACTACGCGCCGGCGGTGTTCGTGTGCGAGACCAATCTCTACGCCACGGCTACGCCGCTCAAATCCATCACCCTCAACCCCGAGATCGCCCGCAAGGCGGACAGCTACGGCATGCCCGGCGTCGCGGTCGACGGCAACGACGTCTTCGCGGTCTGGCTGGCGATGAAGGAAGCGACCGAACGGGCGCGGTCGGGCAAGGGGCCGACGCTCCTCGAATGCAAGACCTACCGCACTGTCGGTCATCACGAGGGTGACCCGGTCGTCGGCACCTATCGCACGCAGGAAGAGATCGACGCCTGGATCAAGCGCGACCCCATCGACATGTTCCGCAAGCGCCTGCTCGAGGATTTTCGCATCGCCGAGCCGGAAGACCTCGCCGACATCGAGACTCATATCGAAAAGGTCGTGCAGGACGCGCTGGAGTTCGCCCGCAACTCGCCCGAGCCCGATCCGTCGACGGTGCGCCAGCATGTCTACGCCGATCCGATCAATCCACCTGAGGCATTGAAGCCGGAGCCGGCCGGCGCGACCCGCGTCCAGGGCTGGCTCGAGGCTGTTCGTGACGGCATTGCAGAAGAGATGCGCGCCAATTCCGCCATCCTTTATTTCGGCGAAGGTACAGGCGAGCGCGGCGGCAGCTTCGCCCATACCAAGAACCTTTGGCAGGAGTTTGGCGCCCAGCGCATGGTCGACACGCCGATTTCGGAACAGGGTTTTACTGCCGCCGCGGTTGGCGCGTCTGCCATTGGCACCCGCACCGTGTCCGATCTGATGTTCGCCGACTTCGCGTTCGAGACCACTGGGCAGATTTTCCTCCAGGCTGCAAAACTCCGCTACATGAGCAACGGTGCGATGAGCGCCCCGATCGTCGTCCGCGCCGGCGCCGGCGCGCTACGCAGCTCGGGCCCGCACCACAGCGGCATGTATCACCCGATCTTTGCGCATATGCCGGGTCTGATCGTCTGCGTGCCGTCGACGCCCGCTGACGCCAAGGGACTGATGAAGACCGCGCTGCGCGGCGGCGATCCGGTCATCATGCTGGAGCCCAAGGCGCTGTTTGCCTCCAAGGGCGAGGTGCCGGTGAGCGAGCACTACGTGCCGTTCGGCTCGGCGCGCATCGCCCGCACTGGCAGGGACATCACCGTCGTCGCCGCCGGCCAGATGGTGCCGCGCTCGCTGGAGGCTGCCGAACTTCTCGCGGCTCAGGGTGTCGACGTGGAGGTGATCGACCTCCGCACCATCATGCCGCTCGATGTCGGCACCATCGTCGAGAGCCTCACAAAGACGCACCGCGTACTGGTGGTCGACGAGGCCTGGGCGATGTGCGGCATGGGTGGCGAGATCGCCCAGGCGATCAACGAACTGGCGTTCGACGAGCTCGACGGTCCGGTCGGCCGGTTGCACACCGCGCCCACCTCGCATCCGTTCGCGCCGGTGCTCGAGCGCGCCATGCTGGTCGATGCCGCGCGGATCGTCGATGGCGTCCGCGGCGTCATCGCCGGCACGCCGCCGGTGCCCGATCACTGGCACGCCACCGGCATCAAGGCGACCACAGCCACGGTATCGGCGGCAGTCCCCGCGGCGAGTGTCGTCGCGGCTGTGCCGGCGCCGGCTGCTGTGTCGACGGCCTCCGGCGACGAACCGATCAACATGCCGTTCGGCGACCTCACGGTCTCCGAGGGGACGCTGGTCAAGTGGCTGAAGGCGGTCGGCGATGCAGTGAAGGAAGGCGACGTGGTCGCCGAGATCGAGACCGACAAGGCCGTGGTCGAGATCGAGGCGCCGGCGACGGGAACGCTGAGTGCCATCGAGCAGCCGGTCGGCGCGGTCGTTCCAATGGGCGGCCGGATCGGCACCATCAGGAAATGAACCAAGACTGCCCAGGGCAGCGGGAGCGAGCATGAAGATCCTTTGCGTCAACTGGCAGGCGGCGGACGAGGCAGAACTCGAGCGCAAGCACTACCCAGATGTCGAGTTCATCCTCGCCCGGTCCACGACCGATGTGGCGGCGAGGCTCGACCCCAAATCGTGCGAGACCGTCGACGCGGTGATCAACTACTCGCCGACGCTCAATGTCGAGCTGCCACCGACTGCGTTCCCCAACGCCAGGATTGCGGTGCGCTCGGGTGTCGGTTTCGACAACATCGACACGGCTGGGTGGGGTGCGCGCAATATCCCCGCGTGCAACGTGCCCGACTACGGCACGACGGAAGTCGCCGACCACGCGATTGGTCTTATGCTGGCGCTGACGCGCGGCACCTCCACCTACCCCGCGGAGATCGTTCGCGACGGCGCCGGGGGTTGGCACTTTTCCAAGGCGCCGCTGATCCGCCGTCACAAGGGCGCGACCTTCGGCATCGTCGGGCTCGGCCGCATCGGGCTCGCCGCCGCGCGGCGGGCCGCGGCGTTCGACATGAAGGTCGTGTTCTACGATCCGCATCTGCTCTCGGGCATCGACCTCTCCACCGGCTATGAACGCGTGCATTCGCTGGCCGAACTGATGGGCCGCAGCGACGTGGTTTCGGTGCACGCTCCGCTGAGCGCGGCGACGCGCGGCCTGCTGGGCGCCGAGGCCTTTGCCGCGGCCAAGCCGGGCCTCATCGTCGTCAATACCGCGCGCGGACCGATCGTCGATATCGGCGCGCTCGAAACTGCGATGCGGAACGGCACCGTCGTGGGCGCTGGTCTCGACGTGCTGCCGAGCGAGCCGGGCGATCTCGATCACCCTCTGATCAGGGCGTGGCGCGCCGGCGAAGCCTGGATCAAGGACCGGCTGATCGTGACGCCGCACGCCGCCTTCTACAGTCCCGCCGCGATGATCGATCTGCGTCTCAAATCGATCGAAGTGGTGCACGCCTTCCTCGCCGAAGGCCGGTTGACCAATTGCGTCAACGCCGAATATCTGAAGCGCTGATGGCCGACGCCGCGCTCCGGTCATTGCGCCGCGCCGTCTCACCGTACGCCAGGAAGTTGGCGCGGGAGCGCGGTATCGCATTGGACGTACTCCGTGGCAGCGGTCCATCCGGACGAATCGTTGCGGCCGATGTCACGGACTTCGCGCCGGTAGCAGCGGCACAACGGCATTCTACCGGACCGCAGGCTTCGGCACTTGGCGCGACCGTCGAGCTCGGCACTTTGCAGCACCTGGTGTCCGGCTTCACCGAGGCCGGCACGCCGTTCGCGCTTGAGGACATGATGCTGCGGGCCGCCGGCTGCGCACTCGATGACGTGCCCGCCGCGAGCCATCTCGAGGGTGCCCCGGTGGCGCTCGAGGCCGAGTCTCAGCTGGTGTTTTCCGATATCCGCAAGAGCTCGCTGGCGCCGCTCCGGGCGCGCCGTCTGGCCGCCAGCGCCGCCGGCAAAGACCAGTCGCAGATGCCGGCGGCGCTGTCGCTGCGGCTGCTGCAAGCCTCCGGGATCCGCCCGGTGATGATGCCGCTGCTCAGCGGCCGCCCGCTGCGCCTCGTCCTTGCTATTGGCGACGACGTCGCCGAGGCGCTCCTCGTCTTCGATGCCGCGACGGTCGACGAAGACGCGGCCAGCGAATTCCTCGTGCGGTTCAAGGCCTACCTTGAAGTGCCGTTGCGACTTCTGGCCTGATGCACGCTCGTCAAGGAGTACTTCGCGAAGCGCGGTTTGTGCTATTATGATAGCCGAATCCACGAGGAGCTGGCTCAGCACATGGACGAAACGGCGACGATCGACTTTTTGCCCAAGCGGCCGCTCGCCCGGTCGCAGGGGCCGCTGTACCGGCAGCTGGCCGATATCCTGCGCGAGCCGATCGCCAGCGGCGCGTTCCCGGTGGGCGGCGAGTTGCCCAAGGAAGCGGTGATCGCCGAACGATTCGGGGTGAGCCTGATCACGGTGCGTCAGGCGTTGCGCGACCTCGAGGCCGACGGGCTGATCAAGAAGCGCTCGGCCAAGCCCGCCGTGGTCACCTCGCCGCAACCACCGGTCAGCCTCAGCTGGACCTTCAAGAACTTCGCCGACATGGCGGCGTTCACCAAGGACGCGCACCTGAAGATCAAATCCTACCGGCAGGAAAACTCGCCGGTGCTGCAGCGGCATTTCGGACTCGGCAAAGACCAGCCCGGCTATTGCCTGAGGAGCATTCTGTCGGTCGGCACGCAGAAGAAGGCGCAGATCACCACCTATTTCCCGCCCGATCTGGGTGGGCAGCTCAGACGCGAGGACTTCAACGACGTGCTGATCTTCCGCGCCGTGCAGAAGCGGCTCAACATCACCATGGCGGTGGCGCACTGCACGATAAAGGCGGAACTGGCGGACGAGGCGGTGGCCGCCGACCTTGGCATCGCCGAGGGCTCGGCCATTCTCGCGGTCGAAATGCTCTACCAGTCATCCGACCAGCGCAATGTCGAGTTTTCCATCGCGCGCCATCCGGCCGACATCTTCTCGATCACTTACGACGCGCCCAACGACCTCGGCTGAGCCGTCGCGCAGCCGGTTACATGGCCGCAACGACCGTATGGACAGATCATAAACATTATAATAGCATCATAGTACGGTCGAGATGCCGCTTAGTCATCGTCGACCTACCGAGGGGAGGAACGAACATGAACAGACCAAGCAGTGGATTCTTGCGCCCATTTTCCATGGGCATGAGGCGCCGTGATTTCCTGAAAAGCACCGCTGCGGCAGGGCTGGCCGCGGCATTGGCAACACCCGCGATCGCCCAGAATGCCCGCATCAGAATCCCGCTCCTGTCGTGGATGTGGAACGAGCCGGGCCGCGGCGACGCGTGGCGGGCGATGCTGGCAAAGTTCCACGCCGAGCAGAGCGACATTTTCATCGAGGAAGCCGGCGCGCCGTTCAACGAATACACCAACAACATGCTGATCCAGTCCCAGTCCGGGGCGATCGACGGCGCTCTCTTCCACACGACTCCCGACCTGGTCGTACGCCTGCTGCGCGGCGGACACCTGGAATCCCTGCAGGATATCGTGGACAAGCTCGGTATCGGCAACACGCTGAGTGCCGCGCACGACCATCTGCGTGTCGACGGCAAGGTGCACGGACTCGACATCGTTACGGTGAAGTTCGGGCTGCTCTATAACTCTGCCCTGTTCGACAGCGCCGGGGTCGGGGTGCCAACCACGCCCGAGGAATGGGTGCAGACGTCCGTCGCGCTGACCAAGTCGCCGGACCAGTTCGGCATCTACTCGCCCCACCTGATGAGCGAGCCGGGCGACTTCTGGTTCATCCTGCAGCAATGGGCGGTCATGTTCGACGGCAAGTGGGCCGACGGGCGCACGCCGCTGGTGAACACGGCACCTGTGATCGAGGGGATGAAGCTCTTCAAGACCATGTACGACAAGGCGATGCCGCGCGGCACCGACACGGCGACGGCCAACCAGATGTACGCCAACGGCCGCATCGCGCAGCAGCTGATCGTGTCGGCGGCGGTCAATATCTGGTCCAGCTCCGGACCGGACATCTATCCGTCACTGCGCAGCGCGGTGCCGCCCGGCCCCAGCGGCAAGGCCATCACACGCATCCACCCGATCTGCGTGAACGCCCACGCCTCGGATGACGAAAAGGCTGCCGCCAAGGCCTTCGTGGAGTGGCTGTACCGGCCCGAGAACTATCAGGAGCTGATGGAACGGTGCCTCGACGTCGTGCCGCCCTATCCGGGAGCCATCCGGCAGGAGTACCTGGACAAGCAGTTCTGGGCCGAGGGCTATCTGCAAGGCCAGGCGATCACGCCGCTTGAGATCATGGGCGACTACATCTTCTTCAACCAGGAGTTCGGCAACGTCGTCATGGACAAGTTCTCGGAAGTGCTGGTTGCCGACCGGCCGGTCGAGGACGCGATGGCCGACGCCCAGCAGGAACTGGAAAAGGCGTCCGAGCGGCTGTTCGACGGCTTCACCCTGTAACGGCTCGACCGCTGAGACTGTCGGGGGCTTTCCACGGATCGTCCCCGACGATGTCTGCCGGCCCATAGGCTGGCGGGCGATCTTGCAGCGGGTCCCGCCCCTCTGTCGGCTTCCACGAAATCGAGGGAATGTTACAGTCAGCTATGGCAGAGCAGGTGGAAGAACGCACGGGCCTCTCACGACGGCATGGGCGGAGCCGGCAGAGTTCCCTGGCCTATGGTCTCGTCTTCCTGATCGTGGCCTACCTGGCGGTCTTCATCCTCCTGCCGATCGTGCAGCAGTTCCTGACCAGCTTTTCGAACAACGTGGTGGGCGTCGACAAGGTCCAATGGGTCGGGCTGCGCAACTACGAACGTCTGTTCGAGGATGACGACTTCTGGTTCTCCGTCCAGGTCACTTTTACCTACATGGCCTTCGTGGTCGTGGGAGCAGTGTCGCTTGGGCTGCTCTCCGCGCTGTTGCTGAACCGCAAATTCCGCGGCCGCAACCTGGCGCGGGGCGCCATCGCGGTCCCCTGGGCCTTCCCCGAGATCTCGGCCGTGCTGGTCTTCCTGTGGATGTGCAATCCGACGTTCGGCGTGATGAACGTCTTCGCACGGCTCATTCCCGGCATCGACGAAAACCTGAACTGGCTGTCCGATCCCAAGCTGGCGATGCCACTGGTCATAGCGCTCTCGATCTGGAAGGCCTTTCCCTTCACCTTCCTCGTCATCCTTGCGTCCCTGCAGGCCGTGCCGCGGGAACTCTACGAAGCGGCCGAGGTTGACGGCGCCACCCGCCTGCAGGTCCTGCGCTACGTCACCATCCCCGAAATCACCCCGACCCTGATGCTCATGGCCGTGCTGATGTCGATCTTCTCGTTCAAGCAGTTCACGCTCATCTGGCTGACGACCGGCGGTGGCCCTTACGGCGGCATCACCGAAACGCTGGTCCTGCGCATCTACCAGACGGCCTTCCGTTTCTTTGATCTGGCCTATGGCGCGACTTTGGGGGTCTCGGGGTTCGTGATCGTGCTCGGCCTGACACTGCTGTTCGTCTATGCCCAACAGCGGCAGGACCGCGCGAGGAGGCGCTGAGAGCATGAAGGCATCCGCTCATGCGCGCTACAAGATCCGCCGGTTCGGGGCCGGCCTGGCGTTCTATGCCCTGATCATCGGCTTTTGCGGCGCGGTGCTGTTCCCGGTCTACTGGATGACCGTGAATGCGATCCAGCCGCTGAGCCATGGGATGCAGTTTCCGCCGTCGATGTTTCCCAAGGAGATCAGCTTCCTGCCGTTCACGACGCTGTTCGAGAATTACCCGGTCGCGCGGTGGCTGCTGAACTCGCTCCTCCTGGCGACCATGACGACCCTGATCGTCCTGGCGTTGGCGGTGCTGGGTTCGTTTGCCATGACCTTCCTGAAGTGGCGCGGCAAGGGGGCCTTCGGGTTGCTCCTGCTAATGACCCAGATGCTGCCCGAGGCCCTGGTCGTCATCCCGGTCTATGCGATGTATCGCAACCTCGGTCTGTCGGACAGCCTGCCTGCCCTGTCGCTTGTCGACGCGGCGTTCATACTGCCGATCTGTATCTGGGTGCTGAAGAACTCCTTCGACTCCATCGCCGAGGAAATCTATGAGGCCGCGCTGATCGACGGCTGCTCACCGCTCGGAGCTCTGATCCGCACGCTTCTGCCCCTGTCCGCGCCCGGGCTGGTGGCAGTCAGCGTGGTGGCCTTCTTCTACGCCTGGAACGAATACCTCTTCGCGGTCACACTGGTCACCTCGCCCGACGCACGGCCGGTGGCGGTAGGCCTGGCGTCACTCAAGGTGATGCTCGACACACCGATCGACCGGGTGCTGGCGGCGGCCCTGTTCTTTTCCATCTTCCCGGTGACCTTTTACCTGCTGATCCAGCGGTACATCGTTGCCGGGCTCAGCGCCGGGGCAGTCAAGGGGTAGAACATGGACATCACCTGCGTCGTCGATGCCAGGGCCGAACTTGGCGAGGGCACGATCTGGGATCCGGCCGCGGGCGTGCTGTGGTGGATCGATATCTACAGCAAGCTGATCCACCGCACCGATCCGGCGACCGGCAAGGACGACACCTGGAAAGCGCCCGAGTTCCTCGGCTGCATTGGCCTCCGCGCCAAGGGCGGGCTGATCGTGACGATGGTCTCGGGCTTTTATTTCTTCGATCCGGCCACCGGGGCATTCGAGCCGATCGCCGATCCGGAGGCGCATCTGAGCGATACCCGCTTCAACGACGGCAAACCTGACCGGCAGGGCCGCTTCTGGTCGGGCTCGATGTTCGAGGCGCCAGGCCGCAAGGTCGAGTTCGTGGCCTCGCTGTACCGGATGGACGCGGACCTTTCGGTGCACAGGATGATCGAAGGCATCGGCTGTTCCAACGGGCTCGCCTGGAGCCCGGACAGCAAGACCATGTATTTCTCCGACAGCCATTCGGGCGAGGTGGTGCAATACGATTTCGATCCGCAGAGCGGCGCGATCGAGAACCGGCGGCATTTCGCCGACATGGCGATCACCGGCGGCGTCGCCGACGGCGCGACCGTCGATGCGGAGGGCTGCTACTGGGTCACGGTGCCGGTGACCAGCAAGGTCAATCGCTACGATCCGGACGGCAGGTTGATGCAATCGATCGTGCTGCCGACGGATCTGCCGACCTGCTGCGAGTTCGGCGGCAGGGACCTCGACGTGCTCTATGTCACCACCGCGGTGCTGCACCGGCCGGCGGAGCACTTCAAGGGCCAGCGCAATCCGGGCGGGCTGTTCGCGGTGAGCGGGCTGGGCGTCAAGGGTTTGGCGCTGCCGGCGTTCAGGGGCTAGCTGTGAGCTTTTGGCGGAGCGTGCCGGAGGCGCCGTAGGCGATGTCGTCGATGCGGATGCGCTGGTCGACGAAGCGCAGCACGAGCCTGTCGGCATAGCCGGGCTTATCGGGATCGCGATAGCCGAAGGCGATGACGATTTCGGGCGCGTCGGAGGTGCCGCTCGATCCCACCGGCATGCAGGTGTTGGCGTAGTCGGCGCTGCTCTGCCACGGGATGGCCGTCGCTGCGTCGGCGCCGGGGGGCAGGTGCTCCGCCACCAGGGCCGAGAGCTCCGGGGTGAGGATGGCGAGCACGGGCGCCATGTCGCCGCTGAGGCGGGCGTAGCAGTAAATGTCGCCGAGCTGGGCTGCCGTCAGCGACAGGGCCGACGCGGGCGCCGCGAGGAACAAAGCGGGGAGGGCGAAAAGCGCGGCGAGTCTGGTCATCATCGCCATCATGGCATGGGACGGGGCCGGGCGGCCAATATCCGCCATCGGCGCTGCCGATGAGGGTCACCCGCCGGGCAGCGGGCGGATGGTCAGGTTGCGGTATGCGACCGCCGCGCCATGGTCCTGGAGGTCGATATGGCCGCTGCGGAGGGTGCCGTAGGCCGGCCAGGCGGCGAACGTGCTGGCCGCGACGCGGGCCGTCCAGTCGGGGGAGCCGAGCTCGTATTCGAGCACTTTTTGGCCGTTGAGCCAGTGCTCGACATGGGCGCCGACGACGACGATTTTGCCCGAGTTCCACTCGCCGGCCGGTTTGGTGAGGTCGGCGGCGGGAGCGTAGAGGCCGTAGCAGCTTGCGGCCGAGGTGAGCGGGGACTTGCCGTCGCTGTGGCCGGCGTTGTCGAGGATCTGGTATTCGGGGCCGGACTGGTACGGGGCGCCGAACTGCTCATCGACGCGGTACATGATCCCCGAATTGCCGCCGGGCGCGATCTGCCAGTCGAAGGCGAACTCGAAATCGGCGAAGGTCTCGACGCTGATCAGGTCGCCGCCGCCGGGCGTGTGGGTGATGATGCCGCCGGCGATGGACCAGGTGGCCGGCATGCCGGCGCCGCCATAGGCACGCCACTCGGTCAGCGGCCGGGCGGCTTCGGCTGCGAGCGCGGGGGCGGCGAACAGGCAGAGCAGCGCCGCGAGGGCCGCGGCCCGGGTCGCGAATGGTCTCTCGATACTGGACAAAGCAGACATCGGACCTGCTCCGTTGTTCGATCTTGCTGGCTCTCAGGCGAAACCGGCTATGGCGGCCTCGACCGCCCGGCCGATCGCCGGCTCGCTCAGGGCGTGGCCAGCGCCCTCGATGATCTGAACATCGGCATCCGGCCAAACCATGGCAAGCGCCCGGGCCCGGTCGGGCGGGCACAGGTAATCGAGCCGGCCGCTGACGATGACTCCGGGAATGCCAGCGAGCGCGTCGGCTCCCGCCAGCAGCTGGCCGGGCGCGAGGAAGCAGTCGTGCGAGAAATAGTGCGCCTCCATGAACGGCGTGCTGGGGAGCGGACCGGCGGCCGCGCGCAGCGCCGCCGGATCGAGACGCGTCGCCGCAGGCCGCGCCACCGACAGGATGCGTTCGGCGTCGTGCCAGGCGATCGCCGCGGGACGATGCACCAGAGGGTCGGGATCGAGGATGCGCCGCCAGTAGTTCGGCAGCGGATCGGCGCGCTCGGACCTGGGCAGGACACCGAGGAAATCGTCGTGAAGCTCCGGATAGATCGCGCGCATGGTCTCGCCGAAGGCCCGGTCGAGCTCGGCGCGGGTGCCGAGGAAGGTGGCGCGCAGGACGAGGCCGCTGGTGTGTTGCGGATAGCGTTCGGCATAGGCGAGCGCGAGCGTTGCGCCCCACGATCCGCCGACGACCAGCCAGCGGTCGATCCCCAGCGCCCTGCGGATCGCCTCCATATCGGCGAGCTGATGGGCCGTGGTGTTGGCATGGCGGCTGCCGGCCGGCGTGCTGCGCCCGGCGCCGCGCTGGTCGAACAGCACCGCGTGATGGCGCGCCGGGTCGAACAGGCGCCGGTGCGAGGGTTGGCAGCCGCTCCCCGGTCCGCCGTGGAGAAACACTGCCGCCCGGCGATCGGGATCGCCGATGGTCTCGACGTGGAGCCGATGCCCGTCGCCGACGGGCAGCATCATGGTGGTCAGCGGCGCGAAAGGGTCGGCCGGCGCCGCTCCGCCGTCAGGAATCATAGCCGGCGTCGGGCTCGAGAGTGCCGCCCGAGAAGTTGCGGTAGAGATAGCGGTTCGAGCCGGTCGCCGCCTCGCGCTCGGCGGTCTTGAAGATGGCTTCGTGCAGCGGCGACAGGCTGCAGGCCGGATCGGTGTTGCCGGCGCTGCCGGTCAGCGCGAAGGCCTGGCAGCGGCAGCCACCGAAATCGACTTCCTTGAAGGCGCAGCTCTGGCACGGCTCGGGCATCCAGCCGGTACCGCGATATTTGTTGAACGCCTCGGAATTCTTCCAGATCCAGGCGATCGAATGATTGGAGCGCACCGATTCGAAGTCAAGGTCGGTGATGGTCTCCGCCGCGTGGCAGGGCAGGACACGGCCAGCCGGGGTGATGTTGAAGAACTGCCGGCCCCAGCCGCCCATGCACTTCTTGGGCCGCACGGCGTAATAGTCCGGAACGACATAGTCGATGTCGAGGATGCCCTTGAGCCGGTCGCGGGCGTCGTCGACGATCCGCGTCGCCTCGTCGATCTGGTCGATGGTGGGCATCAGCGCCGCACGGTTCTTGAGCGCCCAGCCATAGTACTGGACATTGGCGACCTCGATGCGGTCGGCGTCCAGCGCCACCGCCATGTCGATCATCTGCGGCAGCTGCTCCAGGTTCTGCCGGTGCATCACGGCGTTGACGGTGAGCGGCAGGTCGAGCTCGCGGGCCCATTTGGCCACCTCGAGCTTTTTGGCGTGGCCCTTGAACCCGGCGATGCGATTGGCGAGCTCGGCATCGTTGGCCTGAAAACTGATCTGGATGTGGGCGAGGCCGGCGTCGGCCAGCTCGGCGAGCTTGTCGCGGTTGAGCAGCACCGCCGAGGTGATGAGATTGGAATAAAGCCCGACACTGGTCGCGTGCCGCACCAGCTCCGCCAGGTCCTTGCGCACGGTCGGCTCGCCGCCGGAAAAATGCACCTGCAGCACGCCGATCTCGGCAAGTTCCGTTAGAACATTCTTCCATTCAGCGGTGGTGAGCTCGTTGCCGGCCCGCTCCATCTCGATCGGGTTGGAGCAATAACCGCATTGCAACGGGCAACGATGGGTGACCTCGAGCAGCACGGCGAGCGGGATGCCATAGGTTTCGGCGATCGAGCGGCCGCGCTCCAGCACGTCGAGGCCATCGGCGCGACCGCCCGCGTCGGTCCGGATCGGGCTCGCATCAGTCAGCGTCGGGCTCATGGCCGTCCTCCCTTGGCTTCGATCAGGAAGCCGGATTCGGCCAGGTCCTGCAGCATGGCGATCACATCGGCGACAATGTCGGCGCGCGGTGCGGTGTATTTGGCGGCCAGCTCGTCGGCCATCGTGCCGACCGAGCGCTGGCCGTCGCAGAGCTTCAGCACCTCGATGGCGATATCGTCGGGGGCAAGGACGCGCTCGGGGACCAGCAGCACCCAGCGCTGCCGGGTCTCGTCGAAGCGCAACACGACCCCTCGCCCCAGCTTGGGGGCGCTGTGCTCGGTTACCGTCATCCGGCGGCGGGAGGCCGGAGCGGACGTGGCGATGGGTTTTTCGGCCTCGCCGTCCATCACGCCGCCTGCGGCACGAAGGCCCCGGGCGGCACGTGGCCCTCGACATAAGCGTGGTAGAGCGCGTCGAGCTGCACCCAGAGCACGTTGGTCTTGAAGATCAGCGCGTTGCAGACCAGCTGCCGTTCCGCCGGCGTCCTGGCATGCTCCTTCACATAAGTCAGGGCATAGTTGGCGTCGCGTGGCGCCTGCTCGAGCCGGCGCTGGAAGTAGGTCATGACGCCGGGGTTGATGAAGTCGTAGTGCTTGAGCATGCCGGCGATGCGCTCCTCGTGCAGGTTGGGCGCGAACAGCTCGGTCAGCGACGAGGCGATAGCTTCGAGCGGCGTGCGGTCGCGCACGAAATGCACATAGGCGTCCACGGCGAAGCGCGTCGCCGGCAGGATGCCCTCGGCGGATTCGACGAAGGCGGCATCGAGGCCGAGGCCGGAGGTCAATTTCAGCCAGCGCTCGATGCCGCCCTCGGTCCCCACGTTGCCGTCGTGATCTTCGATACGGTGCCGCCACTCGATGCGCGTGGCGCGGTCGCGAAAGCGCGAGATCACCACCGCGTCCTTGATTGGAATGGAGCTCTGGTAATAGTAGCGGTTGAGGGCCCAGGCCTGCACCTGGCCCTTGTCGAGCTTGCCGCCATGCAGCAGTTTGTGGAACGGGTGCAGGCTGTGGTAGCGCGTCGCGCCGATGTGGCGCAGCAGCGCCTCGAGGTCGGCGGGCGTGTCGAGCGGCGCATCGACCGGCACCGAAAACGAGGTCATTGCACTCATAGCGTGATCTCCATCCCGTCGGCCGGCACGATCCAGCCGGCATGCGCGGCCTCCCGACGTTCCGGCGAGTCCGGTCTCAGCGCCGGATTCGAATTGTTGATGTGGAGGAAGACCCTCCGGCCGATATCGAGCCCGGCGAGCGCCGGGATCGCCTCGCGCATCGAGATATGGCCCATGCGCTGCCCGGTCTTTTGGCCGAGCCCGGCGGTGATCATCTCGTCGTCGCGCCACAGGGTGCCATCGAAGAACACCAGATCGGCTCCTTCGAGGCGGGCGGCGATGGCCGGCGTCACCTCGGCGCAGGCGGCGAGGAACACGAGCTTGCGGGTGCGAGCCGTATCGCGGATCACGAGGCCGATCGTGTCACCCTCGGCGTTGCTGTCCGCCGCTTCGAGATAGAGCGCGATCTTGCCCGGCACCGCGAAGGGCTCGACGACGAGGCCCGACACCTGCCCGCCGGGCAATGTCGGCTCGAAGGCGGCGCCGACGTCGATGGCGCGGCGCGGCACGAGATCGGCACGCAGGACATTGAAGATCGGGTTGTCATCGAGAATGTCGAGCACGCGCCGGTGGGCGTAGAGGCCGAAGGCCGCGCCTTCGCGCAGCGACAACAGGCCCGCCAGCGCATCGACTTCGCCGTTGGTCAGGATCACACCGGCGACGGGGCTGTGGCGCAACGCGCCGGCTCGGGGGTGGAGCGCGGGGGTCCCGGTCAGCTGCTGGCGCAGGTCGGGAGAGGCGTTGATCAGAAACCAGTTCTGCTGGTCCGCGCTGACGGCGATGGAGGCCTGAGTCGATTTGAGTTCAGGGTGGCCGTTGCGCGCGGACCGGCAATTGGCGCAGCCGCAATTCCACTGCGGCACGCCGCCACCCGCCGCGGCACCCAAGATCACGATGCTGAGCATCTTTGGATCCGCGACGGGCTGGAATTACTTCCGCGTGGCGCAGAAGTACATGTTGATTTCCATGCTGACCGGCACTTCGACGATCCGGGGCTTGTTCCAGGCCATAATCTTCTCCTCACATCCGCGACGCCATTGCCGCGGTTGTGAAAGGTTAGGCCAACACCGGGGGAGCACAATCTATCGGCATCATAGACGGCGTCTATCGCGTCACAGTTCGCCGCTTGCCGGACGATCGAGGAACGGCGGCGTGGGAAGAATGGCGGGCAGGCGGATGCTTCTGCCGGCATCCTGCAAGGTGTCGAGCAAGGTCGAATAGGGTTCCAGCCGGCGGTACTGCGAGGGCACCAGCGCCACGATCCGACGGCTCGGTGCGTTGACCCGATAGAGCCTCAATCCATCGGGGGCGCTCGTTCCCATTATCGTCGAGAGCGCCGGCGCAAGGCAGATTCCGGTACCGGCGCGCACCAGCCCCACGGCGAGCTCGAAGCTGCGGCACTGGGCGACGATGCGGTGCCGCGGCAGCATGTCGTCGTACCAGGCCTCGACACGGCTGGCGTGCTGGGTGCCGAAGATGAATTCGATGGACTGGCCGAGCAGAAGGTTGTCGGCCGCCCCCAGTTCGGTTTCCGGGTCGGTCACGCCGTTGAGGACCAGCCGCTCGGGAACCACCAGAACGTAGGGATCTTCGACGACCGGGATCTGCACAAAGCCGACGCCGGCCTCGGCCACGGAATTGGCCGCCAAGAGGCCGACGCTGATCCGCCGGCCATAGAGCATCTCGAGGATGTCGGCGGGCGCGCTTTCCTGGATGTCGAAATCGGCGTCGGGAAAGCGGTCCTGCATGTGGCGGACGACTTCGGGCAAAAGCACGCGCAGGACCGAGTTGATCCCGGCCAGCCGCAGGGTCACGCGCTTGCCCTCGCTGAACTGGCTGAGCCCATCTTCGAGCTCGCGCACGCCACGCAGCAGGTGTTCGGCCTTGGACAGCAGATAGTCGCCAGCTTCGGTGAGAATGAGTTCGCCGGAGCGGCGGTGGAAGAGCTTGGTGCCGATCGTCAATTCGAGCTTGGAGAGCTGCTGCGACATCGAGGGCTGGGCCAGACCGAGCTGCTTGGCGGCCCGGGTGAGGGTGTCGGAATGGGCGATCGCCCAGAACACCCGCAACTGGTGCAGGGTGACTTCGGCCCGCCGTTCCGGCCGGCTCGAGGGACCGGCTTTGGCGCGCACGCTGGGGAACTCGAGGTTGGCCATCGCGAGGGCGACACCATCAGATGGGTGATCCATCCAGCTAGCATGCGGTCGATCCGCCGGGACGGGTAGGGCGCGCACCCCCCGACCAGCCAATGTTGAGGATTGGAAATTCGACGGACGGAACGCCCCCCGGGGTCGCAACGAAGACCCTGCCGGTGAATTCCTGCGTGAGGCGCCGGACGAGACCGGCTAGACAGTCCGTCATGACCCCAGCGTCCGGATTTTTCCGCATGACCGTACCGAGCCTCACCGGAGTGCGCGGGGCCGCGGCGTTGTGGGTGCTGCTGTTCCACGTCCAGTCCTTCGCCAATGGCTACGGCGTGCCCTGGCTCAAGAGCGTGCCGCTGCTGGCGGACGGGTGGGTGGGGGTCGACCTGTTCTTCGTGCTCTCGGGCTTCATCCTGATGTTTGTGCACGAGGCGGATTTCGGGCAGCTGCGGGGCCGCGCTGTCCTCCATTTTGCCGCGCTGCGTTTCTTCCGTATCTATCCGCTGGCGACGGCGGTGCTCATTCTCATTGCGCTGCTGGTGCTGGCCGATGCTGGGTTCGCGGTATGGTACCGGAAGACGCATGACCCGGCCGACCTGACGGCAATGGCGTTCCTCAGGACGCTATTGCTGGCGACCCGGTGGTATCCGCCGTTCGTCGGCGACTGGAACCAGCCGGTGTGGTCGCTCAGCGTCGAGATCATCGGCTATTGCGCGCTGCCGTTTCTGGCGTTCGGCGTTACCCGCATGTCCAGCCGGCTGGTGTTGGCGATCCTGGCGGCGGTGTGCTTGATCGCGCCGGTGGCGCTGCAGCCGGTGGTCGGCAGCCGGCTCGACAACGACATTTTCGGTTTTGCCATCATCCGCATGGCCGGCGGATTCACCGGTGGGGTGATCCTCTGCCGTCTGCACCGGCTGACGCCGGCGGGGTTCGGCCGTTGGCAGGGGGTGATTGCCGATCTGGCGCTGGTGACGCTGATCGCCGCCATGCTGACGCCGCTCGAGACCTCGGCGACGACGCTGTTTTTCGGCGCCCTGATCTACGGCATCGCGTCGGGCCGGGGTGCCGCCAACTGGCTGTTCGCGCGGCCGGTTTCGATGTTTTTCGGGCGCATCTCGTTTCCGCTCTATCTGATCCACGCCATGGTGCTGATCTGGGGCTACTATGAATTGGGCGCCCATGGGGCGGCCTGGCCCGTCACCGGTCTTGCGCTGGGTCTTTACATTCCGGGCATCATCTTCGCGGCCTGGGGGCTGCACCTTCTAGTCGAGCGCCCGTCGCAGCGCCTCGGCCGGGCTGTCGCTAGGCGCCTCGAACCTGCGGCAGGAAGCGCAGGCCCTCGCTCTGCAGAAACTGCTCGAAAGCCTGCATCGCCGGGGTGAGCATGCGGTCGGCCCGCGACACGAGGAACCAGTGCCGCTGGATCGGCATGCCCTCCGCCCTGAGGATGGCGAGGCGGCCGATCTCGATCTCCTGGGCGATGGTGTGGGCCGAAATGAGCGCGATGCCCAGTCCCGCCATCACCGCCTGCTTGATGGTCTCGTTGGAGCCCAGCTCGACCCCGATATTGTCGATCCGGCCGGGGATCTCGCTGAGGTAGATGTCGAGCGCGACGCGGGTGCCCGAGCCCGGCTCGCGCACCAGGAAATGCTCCTCGGCGAGCCGGACCTTGCTGATGTGCGGCTCGCCGGCGAGGGGATGATCGACCGGGGCGACGATGACGAAGGGATGCGGGCCGAACTGCATCGCCCGCACCGGAAACTCGCGCGGCGGCCGGCCCATCAGCGCCACGTCGATCTGCTGGGCCGCGAGGCTGGCGATGGTTTCGGACCGGTTGCCGACCCACAGGCTCATCTCGATGTCGGGGTGGCTCTTCATGAACGCGGCCATGATCGCCGGGGCGATGTATTTTGCCGTCGATACGACGCCGAGCCGCAGCCGTCCGCGCTTGCCGCTCTTGATGGCGTCCAGTTCATCGCCGAGGGCGCGCAGAAGCTCCTCGATGGCGCTCGCCGCCTCGACCACCGCCGTTCCTGCGGCAGTCGGACGCAGGCCGCCGCGCAGGCGGTCGAAGAGCGGCGTTCCCGCCAGCCGCTCGGCTTCCTGAATCTGCAGCGAGACCGCCGGCTGGGTCAGACCCAACTCCTTGGCCGCGTTGATGATTCTTCCAGTCTCGTGGGCCGCCTGGACCGCCCGGAGCTGACGTAAGGTCATCGTCTTCATGTACGACTATTTGCCAATTTTATAATGAACGTAAAGAGGCTAAATTTTACTTATCGACTGCGATGCGGTCTTTTGGGCATCGTCCGACGCGAGAGCGAAGACGGAAGCGCCAACGGCGCGGGGAGATCTGCAGTGAGCGCTTACGGGCTGAGCGACTACCTCGAGGAGTATTGGAAGGCCGGCGACGCGCAGCGCGAGGCCGTGGCCGATACCGTCACCGCACTGGCCTCGGCAGCGGTCGCCGTCTCCATCGAAATTGCCAGCGGGGCGCTGGGCACGGTGTTCGCCGAGCACAGCGGCAGCCACAATGCCGCCGGCGATGCCCAGAGGGGGCTCGACCTCTACGCCGACGAGCGGTTCTTGGAGGCGGCCGGCCGAGCGCCGATCGCTGTCTATGCGTCCGAGGAACTCGAGCATCCGGTGGTTCTGGACCCCAAGGCGCCGCTGGCGCTTGCCATCGACCCGCTCGACGGCTCGTCCAACATCGACGTCAACGTCTCGATCGGCACGATCTTTTCGATCCTCAAGGTGGTGGGCGATCCGAGCCGGGATTTCATGCCGAGCGTCCTCCAGCCCGGGTCGGCGCAGCTCGCGGCCGGCTTCTTCATCTACGGGCCGCAGCTGGCGCTGGTGCTGACCGTGGGCGAAGGCACCCATATCTTCACCTACTCGCCGCGCTTCGCCACCTTCATCCACACCAAGGCCAAGCTCGAGATCCCGCACAAGACCACGGAATTTTCGATCAACGCCTCGAACCGCCGTTTCTGGGATGACGCCGTGCGCCACTATGTCGACGATTGTCTGCGCGGCGCGGAGGGGCCGCAGGGCCGCGACTTCAACATGCGCTGGGTGGCCTCGCTGGTCGCCGAGGCCTACCGCATCTTCGTGCGCGGCGGGGTGTTCCTCTACCCCGGTGATCGCCGCAAGGGATACACCAACGGCCGCCTCCGGCTGATCTACGAGGCCAACCCGATCGCGCTGCTGGCCGAGCAGGCGGGGGGCCTTGCCACTGACACGGTCACTCCCATCCTCGAGATCGTGCCGACGAGCCTTCATCAGCGCACGCCGCTTGTCTTCGGTTCCAAATCCGAGGTCCGCCAGGTCGGGCACTACCACGCCGATCTCGATCCGGCCGGCATCCTGTCGCCGCTGTTCGGGTCGCGCGGCCTGTTTCGCAACTAGAGGGACGTTTCATGTCGGCGCAGCATCCGATCATCTCCATTACCGGTTCTTCGGGCGCGGGCACGACGTCGGTGAAGCGCATCTTCGAGCTGATCTTCCGGCGCGAGCAGGTGACCGCCGCCTTCATCGAGGGCGACGCCTTCCATCGCTACGACCGGGCGGCGATGAAGCAGAAGATCGCGGAGGAGGACGCCAAGGGCAATCCGAACTTCTCGCACTTCAATCCGGAGGCGAACGAGCTCGAGATCCTCGAAAAGGTGTTCGAGGACTACGGCCGTAAGGGAACCGGCCGGACCCGCACCTATGTTCATGACGACGAGGAAGCGGCGCAGTTCGGCGTGCCGCCCGGCACCTTCAGCCCGTGGCGCGAGTTCGAGCCGAGCGATCTGTTGTTCTACGAGGGCCTCCATGGCTGCGCGGTGACCGATACGGTCGATCTGGCGCAGCACGCCGATCTCAAGATTGGCGTCGTGCCGGTGATCAATCTCGAGTGGATCCAGAAGATCCACCGCGACAAGGCATCACGTGGCTACTCCACCGAGGCGGTGATGGACACCATCCTCCGCCGCATGCCGGATTACGTCCGCCACATCACGCCGCAGTTTTCGCGCACTGGAATCAATTTCCAGCGCGTGCCGATCGTCGATACGTCGAACCCGTTCGTGGCGCGCTGGATCCCGACGCCGGACGAATCCATGCTGGTGATCCGCTTCGCGAATCCGCGTGGCATCGACTTCGCCTATTTGCTGTCGATGATCCACGATTCGTTCATGTCGCGGGCCAATTCCATCGTCGTGCCCGGCAATAAGCTCGACCTCGCCATGCAGCTGATCCTGACGCCGCTGATCCTGCAGCTGGTCGAGCGCAAGCACCGCAATTCCTGAGGGGGAAGTATCATGAACCAGATCGCGAGCAGCTGGCCGGGAGGCGGAACGCCGCCGTCGCAGATCGACACGATCGAGGCCGAAATGGCCAACGCGCTGCGCGTCCTGGTGATGGATGCGGTGCAGGCTGCCAATTCGGGGCACCCCGGCATGCCGATGGGCATGGCCAACGTCGCGACCGTGCTGTTCCGCCGGTTCATCCGCATCGATCCGGGCAAGCCCAACTGGCCCGACCGCGACCGCTTCGTGCTCTCGGCCGGCCACGGCTCGATGCTTCAGTATGCGATGCATCATCTCTTGGGTTATGCCGACATGCCGGTCGAGGAGCTCAGGCGGTTCCGCCAGCTGGGCAGCAGGTCGGCCGGGCACCCCGAATACGGGCACACGCTGGGGGTCGAGACCACCACCGGGCCGCTCGGGCAGGGGCTGGCGACCGCGGTGGGCATGGCGATCGCCGAGCGCCTGCTGGAATCGCGTTTCGGCAGCCGGCTGGTCGACCACCATACTTATGTGTTCGCCGGCGATGGATGCCTCCAGGAGGGGATCAGCCAGGAGGCCATCGACCTCGCCGGCCATCTGCGCCTCAACCACTTGATCGTGTTCTGGGACGACAACGCGATTTCGATCGACGGCTCGACGAAGCTGTCGACCTCGACCAACCAGCAGATGCGTTTCCGCGCCGCCGGCTGGAATGTGCTCGAGACCGACGGCTACGACCATCGCGCCATCGCCACGGCCATCGACAAGGCGCGCAATGCCTCGCGCCCGACGCTCATCGATTGTCACACCGTCATCGGCCGCGGTGCGCCCAATCTGCAGGGGTCCGAGAAGGTGCACGGGGCGCCGCTCGGCGCCGCCGAGATCGCCACCGCCAAGGATGAGATGGGCTGGTCGAAGGAGCCGTTCGCGGTGCCCGAACCGATACGGGCGGCTTGGTTGGAGATCGCCCAGCGCGGCGCCCAGGCACGGGCCGAATGGGACGTGCGTCTGGCCGAGAGCCCGGCCCGCGAAGCCTTCCAGCGGCACCTGCACCGTGAGCTGCCCAGTGCGCCTTTCGCCGCCCTCGCAAAATTCCGCCAGGCGCATTTTTCGGCCGCCACCAAGGTCGCGACGCGCAAGGCCTCCGAGCTGGCGCTGACGGTCATCAATGAGACCACCAGCCTGACCATCGGCGGCTCGGCGGACCTCACCCATTCGAACCTGACGCTGACCCCCGGCATGAAGCCGATCAAGGCCGACGATTTCAGCGGCCGGTATCTCCACTACGGCATACGCGAGCACGCCATGGCGGCGGCGATGAACGGCGTCGCGCTCCACGGCGGTTTCGTGCCGTATGGCGGCACCTTTCTGGTTTTTTCCGACTATGCCCGTGGCGCCATTCGTCTTTCGGCGCTGATGGGGCAACGCGTCGTCTACGTGCTGACCCACGATTCGATCGGGCTCGGAGAAGACGGGCCGACGCATCAGCCCATCGAGCATCTGGCGATGCTCAGGGCGACCCCCAACCTCAACGTCTTCCGTCCGGCCGATATCATCGAGACGGCGGAATGCTGGGAACTGGCCCTGCGGTCTGTGGACCGTCCCAGCGTGCTCGTCCTGTCGCGGCAGTCCCTCCCGATGCTGCGGCAGGTCGAGCCCCTTTCCAACCTTTCGGCCGCCGGCGCCTATGTGCTGGCCGAGACCGAAGGGCGGCGCGACCTGACGCTGCTCGCCACCGGCTCGGAGGTCGAGATCGCCGTCGCCGCCGCTGCTGCGCTCGAGGCGGAGGGCATCGCCGCCGCCGTGGTGTCGATGCCGTCGTGGGAATTGTTCGAGGCGCAGCCGCAGGAGGCGCGCGATGCGGTTCTGGGTACGGCGCCGCGGATCGGCATCGAGGCGGCGGCGCGGCTGGGCTGGGACCGCTGGATCGGCGAGCGCGGCGTGTTCATCGGGATGACCGGCTTCGGGGCCAGCGCGCCGGCGGGCGAGCTCTACCAGCACTTCGGCATCACCGCCGAGGCAGCGGTGGCCGCTGGCCTCCGCCTGCTCGGCAGGGAGCCCGCGGCGCCATGAATCTCCCCGACATCCGCGATGCCGATATCGCCGGCAAGACCGTGCTGCTCAGGGCCGACCTCAATGTCGTCCTGCGCGGCGGCGTGGCGGACGCGACGCGCATCGTCCGGTGCGCCGAGACGATCGCAGCGCTGGTCGAGCGTGATGCCCGCGTCGTGGTCATCGCCCATCTCGGCCATCCCAAGGGCATCGCCAACCCGGTGCTGTCGATCGCGCCGATCGCCCGGCTGTTGAGCGTCGAGCTCGGACGCGAGGTCCAGTTCGTCGGCGACTGCATCGGCGCCGTCGCCGAGCGGACGACGCGCAGCCTGCCCGATGGTGCCGTCGCCGTGCTCGAGAATTTGCGCTTTCACGCCGGCGAGGAGCACAACGACCGGACGTTTGCGCTGATGCTCTCGGTCAACGGCGATATCTATGTCAACGACGCGCCCGCGTGCTCGGTGCGCCGGCACGCCTCGATCGACGCGATCGTGCCGTTGATGCCGGCCTTCGCCGGACCGCAGCTGAGCGCCGCGGTTGCCGATCTCGACCAAGCCGAGGCGCTGCGCCTCCCCGGCGTTGCTGCCCTTTTGTCCAAAACCAAAGTCCTGGAGACCAACTGAATGGCCCGCATTACCCTGCGCCAGCTGCTCGACCACGCCGGTGAGTTCGGCTACGGCGTGCCCGCCTTCAACATCAACAACATGGAGCAGGCGCTCGCGATCATGGAGGCGGCGCGCGATGTCGACGCGCCGGTGATCCTGCAGGCGAGCCGCGGGGCGCGCTCCTATGCCGGCGACATCATGCTCGGCCGCATCATCGATGCGCTCGAGGAGATGTTCCCGGCCATTCCGCTGTGCATGCACCAGGACCACGGCAACAATGTCGCGACCTGCCTCAGCGCTATCCAGCACGGCTACACCTCGGTGATGATGGATGGCTCGCTCAAGGAGGACGCCAAGACCCCGTCGGACTACGACTACAATGTCGCCATCACCTCCGACGTGGCGCGGCTGGCGCACTTCGTCGGCGCTTCTGTCGAGGGCGAGATCGGCGTTCTGGGGAGCCTTGAGACAGGCGAGGGCGATGCCGAGGACGGGCATGGCTTCGAGGGTCGGCTCGAGCGCCACATGCTGGTCACCGATCCCGAGGAGGCGGCACGCTTCGTCGCCGCCACCAAGGTCGACGCGCTGGCCGTGGCCATCGGCACCAGCCACGGCGCCTACAAATTCACCCGCGAGCCGAGCGGCGAAATCCTCGCCATGGACATCATCGAGAAGCTGCACGAACTGCTGCCCAATACCCATCTGGTGATGCACGGCTCGTCCTCGGTGCCCAAGGAATGGCAGGACGTGTTCAACGCCAATGGCGGGCAAATGCGCGCCACCTGGGGCGTGCCGGTCGAGGAGATCGTGCGCGGTATCCGGCACGGCGTGCGCAAGGTCAATATCGACACGGACCTCCGTCTCGCGGCGACCGCGGCGTTCCGCAAGGTCGGCGCGACCGACCCGGCCGAGTTCGATCCGCGCAAGTTCCTCAAGCCCGCGATCGAGGCGATGCGCAAGGTCTGCCGGGAGCGCTTCGAGGCGTTCGGTACGGCCGGCAATGCCTCGCGCATCAAGGTCATCCCGATGAGCGAAATGGCCAAGCGCTACGCTTCGGGAGCGCTCGATCCGCGTACCGCCACCCAGATTGCCGCATAGCGGCGAAACGAAGGGATTTTGACAATGAACGACGTCAAGCAGACCGAGATCAAGGGCAAGGAACGCTACAAGGCCGGCGTGCTGAAATACGCCCAGATGGGCTATTGGAACGGTGACTACGTGCCCAAGGACACCGACGTCCTGGCGCTCTTCCGCATCACCCCGCAGGAGGGCGTCGATCCGATCGAGGCGGCGGCGGCAGTGGCCGGCGAGAGCTCGACCGCGACCTGGACGGTGGTGTGGACCGACCGGCTAACGGCGGCCGACCAGTATCGGGCCAAGGCCTACCGGGTCGAGCCGGTGCCCAACAATCCGGGACAGTATTTCTGCTATGTCGCCTACGATCTGATCCTGTTCGAGGAAGGCTCAATCGCCAACCTCACCGCCTCGATCATCGGCAACGTGTTCTCGTTCAAGCCGCTGAAGGCGGCGCGGCTCGAGGACATGCGGCTGCCGGTGGCCTACGTCAAAACCTTCAAGGGGCCGCCGACCGGCATCGTGGTCGAGCGCGAGCGCCTCGACAAGTTCGGCCGGCCGCTGCTGGGCGCCACCACCAAGCCCAAGCTCGGCCTCTCGGGCAAGAACTACGGCCGCGTCGTCTATGAGGGCCTCAAGGGCGGGCTCGACTTCATGAAGGACGACGAGAACATCAACTCGCAGGCGTTCATGCACTGGCGCGACCGCTTCCTCTACTGCATGGAGGCAGTCAACAAGGCGTCGGCGCAGACCGGCGAGGTGAAGGGGCACTACCTCAACATCACCGCCGGGACGATGGAAGAGATGTACCGGCGCGCCGAGTTCGCCAAGGAACTGGGCTCGGTGGTGGTGATGGTCGACCTCGTCGTCGGCTGGACGGCGATCCAGTCGATCTCGGAGTGGTGCCGGCAGAACGACATGATCCTCCACATGCACCGGGCCGGCCACGGCACCTACACGCGCCAGAAGAACCATGGCGTGTCGTTCCGCGTCATCGCCAAATGGCTGAGACTCGCCGGCGTCGATCACCTGCACGCCGGAACCGCGGTGGGCAAGCTCGAGGGCGACCCGATGACGGTGCAGGGCTACTACAATGTCTGCCGCGAGCTCAGGAACGAGGTCGATCTGCAGCGCGGCATCTATTTCGAGCAGGAGTGGGGCGATCTGCGCAAGGTCATGCCGGTCGCCTCGGGCGGCATCCATGCCGGGCAGATGCACCAATTGCTGCACCTCTTTGGCGACGACGTGGTGATGCAGTTCGGCGGCGGCACGATCGGCCATCCGATGGGCATCCAGGCCGGCGCGACCGCCAACCGCGTGGCGCTCGAGGCGATGGTGCTGGCCCGCAACGAAGGGCGCGACATCATCAACGAAGGGCCGGAGATTCTCCGCGCCGCCGCGAAGTGGTGCAAGCCGGTGGAGGCGGCGCTCGATACCTGGGGCAATATCTCGTTCAACTACCAGTCGACCGACACGTCGGACTACGCGCCGACGGCCGCGGTCAGCTATTGATCAGGAGACACAGATGCGTATCACCCAAGGCTGCTTTTCGTTTCTCCCCGATCTCAGCGACGACCAGATCACCGCCCAGATCGAGTATTGCCTTCGCAACGAGTGGGCGATCGGCATCGAGTACAGCGACGATCCACATCCGCGGAACACCTATTGGGAGATGTGGGGCAACCCGATGTTCGACCTGCGCGACGCCGCGGGCGTGATGATGGAGCTCAAGGCCTGCCGCAAGGCCTTCCCCAATTTCTACATCCGCATCAACGCCTTCGATTCGACACGGGGCTTCGAGACGGTGCGGATGAGCTTCCTCGTCAACCGGCCCAAGGTCGAGCCGACCTTCAAGGTCACCCGCACCGAGGTCGCCGGTCGGACCGTCAACATCACCATGACCACCGAGTATTGATGTCGACCACGATCGTTCCCACCGGAGAGGCGCCGCCTGCGCCTCCCGAAACCGGCGAGGTCCCCACCAGCGTCGACCTCGCGGCGGATTTCCGCGCCTCGGGCGTCGCCGAAGTGCTCGACGAGCTCGACCGCGAGCTGGTCGGGCTGAGGCCGGTGAAGCTGCGCATCCGGGAGACCGCGGCGTTGCTGCTGGTCGACCGGGCGCGCAAGCGCATGGGCCTCACCCAGACGACGCCGACGCTGCACATGAGCTTTACCGGCAATCCGGGGACCGGCAAGACCACCGTGGCGCTGCGCATGGCGGATTTGCTGTACCGGCTGGGCTATGTGCGCAAGGGCCACCTCATCTCGGTGACGCGCGATGACCTGGTGGGCCAATATATCGGCCACACCGCGCCCAAGACCAAGGAGGTGCTGCGCAAGGCCATGGGCGGCGTGCTCTTCATCGACGAGGCGTATTACCTCTACCGGCCGGACAACGAGCGCGACTACGGCCAGGAGGCGATCGAGATTCTGCTCCAGGTGATGGAGAACCAGCGCGACGATCTGGTGGTGATCCTTGCCGGCTATGCCGACCGGATGGACAAGTTCTACCAGTCCAATCCCGGCTTTCGGTCGCGCATCGCCCACCACATCGATTTTCCGGACTACGAGGACGGCGAACTCCTGGCGATCGCCGACACCATGCTGACCGGGCAGAACTATCACCTCGACGCCGGGGCGCGGGCGGCGATGACGCAGTACATCGCGCTCCGCCGCAAGCAGCCGCATTTTGCCAATGCGCGCTCCATCCGCAACGCGCTCGACCGGGCCCGGCTGCGGCAGGCCAACCGGCTGTTCGAAACAACGACTGGCCCGGTGGGCGTCGAGGCGCTATCGACCATCACCGCCGCCGATATTCTCGCCAGCCGGGTATTCTCCGGCGGGCTCGACAGCGAACGCAAGGAACAATCATGAGCCGTCCGATCATCGCGCCTTCCATCCTCTCGGCCGATTTCGCCAAGCTGGGCGAAGAGGTCGACGCGGTGATGGCCGCCGGCGCCGACTGGGTGCATCTCGACGTGATGGACGGCCATTTCGTTCCCAACATCACGTTCGGGCCAGGCGTCATCAAGGCGCTGCGGCCGCGCACCAGGGCGGTGTTCGACTGCCATCTGATGATCGAGCCGGCCGATCCCTATTTGAAGGCGTTCGCCGAGGCCGGTTGCGACATCATCACCGTCCACGCCGAGGCCACCAAGCACCTCGACCGCTCGCTGCAGGCGATCCGCGACCTCGGCAAGAAGGCCGGGGTCTCGCTCAATCCGTCGACCCCGGAGAGCGTCATCGAATACGTGCTCGACCGCCTCGACCTGATCCTCCTGATGACGGTGAACCCCGGCTTCGGCGGCCAGTCCTTCATCGGCTCGGTGGTCGAAAAGGTCAGACGGGTGCGCGCCATGGTCGGGCGCCGCGACGTCCACATCGAGATCGACGGTGGCGTCACGCCGGCGACGGCGCCGCTGGTGGTCGCGGCAGGGGCCGATGTTCTCGTCGCAGGCTCGGCGGTGTTCGCCGGCGGCCCGGCCGCTTACGCGCGGAACATCGAGGCCATCCGCTCGGCGGCGGTTTCGGCGATCGCGGCATAACCAATAGTAGAACGATGGATTATCCGAACCTCACGCTGTCCACTCCTGCACTGCCGCGGCTCGCCGATGCGTTTCCCGGTGCCGCCCTGTTCGATCTCGACGGCACGCTGATCGATTCGCTGCCCGACATTACGCTGGCGGTCGGCGAGCTGATGGCGAGCGCGGACCTGCCGGTCTTCACCGAGGCCGAGGTGCGCGAGATGGTCGGCTATGGGTTGAGGGTGCTGGTCGAGCGGGCCTTCGCCGCGCGTCACCGGCGGCTCGATGCTGCGGGCCTCGAGATCATGAGCGAGCGCATGCGCGAGATCTATGCGCATCACCTGACGGGGCGCACGCGGCTGATGCCCGGCGCGCTGGAGGCGATCGAGATGCTGGCACGCGCCGGAAGCGCGCTGGCGCTGGTGACCAACAAGCTGCAATCGGCCGCCAACATCGTGCTCGAGCATTTCGAGCTGTCGGAGCGCTTTCAGGTCATCATCGGCGATCAGGCGCGACCGTTCGGGCTGTCGCCAAAGCCGTCGCCCGACATGCTGCAGTTCGCGCTGACGCGGCTCGCGGTCGCCGCGCCGGACGCCATGATGTTCGGCGACAGCGCCGCCGACATCCGGTCGGCCACTGCGGCGGGCGTCTTCTCGGTGGCACTGCGGAACGGCTATTCGACCGTGCCGCTCGAGACCCTCGGCCCTGGCGTGGTGATCGAAACCCTGCTCGACATGCCCGCGGCCATCGAGGCATGGCGGCGTGCCTGAGCCGCGGGCGCTCATCTTCGACGTCGACGGAACGCTGGCTGAGACCGAAGAGCTGCACCGGCTCGCCTTCAATCGCGCCTTCGCCACAGCCGGGCTCGACATCGCCTGGGACCGGCCGCGCTATCGGCAATTGCTGGCGGTCACCGGCGGCAAGCGCCGCATCCTCCGCCATTTCGCCGACGCCGGGCTGCCACCGGACGAGGCTCTCGCTGGCGCCTTGCACCAGAGCAAGAACCGGTTCTATGCCGATGCGATGGCAGAGGGCATCGCGCTCAGGCCGGGGGTTGCCGGGCTGATGAATGCGGCGCGGGAGGCGGGCCTCAAACTCGCCATCGCGACGACGACCGGTCGGAGCAATCTCGGTGCGCTGCTCGCCGCCGTCGACCTGCCGCCGTTCGACGCGATCGTCACAGGCGAGGATGTTGCCGCACTCAAGCCCGATCCAGAAGCGTATGTGCTCGCGCTGCGCCGGCTCGATCTGGACGCTGGTGTCGCGCTCGCCTTCGAGGATTCGGTCAATGGGCTGAAGGCAGCCACGGGCGCCGGGCTGCGGACGGTGGTGACGCCGGGGCTCTACACCGCCGGGGAGGATTTTTCGTCCGCCGCGATTGTCGTCGCCGATCTCGTGGGCTTCGACTGGCGGGCTTGACGGTATTGGCGGGCCCCTCCGGCGGGACGACGACCTGGCCGCTGTCGATCAGGGAGTGCGTGGCACATCGCTAAGACGGGCAGAAATCTTGCCTGTCCTTGCCTGTAATCGTCTATTCCAATCTTCCCTATTGCGATTTCCGCCGTCGCGGGACCGCATAGCGAACCGATCGGCAGGGATTTCCCCGGCCGAGGCGGAGCGTCTGGCGACGGTATGGGAAGGAGGCACACGATGATCGATGCGCGACCTCTGCCGCTGCCGTTCGGCTGGACCGAGCATCCTTATCGTCCCTTCATCCACGCCGAAACGCATGCGCGTCCCGTGCCGCCGGTGGGCGCCCCGGCGACGATCCGGCGGGTCGCCTTCATGAGCGCCGATCGCGGCAAGGATCTGGCCGAATTGCACCGGCGCATGTGGAATCTGGCCGGTATGGCGGAGGGTGCCTCGGCGTGGTCGCGGCAGCTGAGCTTTGAGGCCTACGACCTCAACGTCACCTGGGAGATGCATAACGAGTTCGTGACGCTCACCTGGAAGTCACCGCAGGAGGAGCGGCGCATCTGGCCGGAAGGGATCGGCCTCGAATGGCACGCCGGCCTCGGCTTCGTCGCGGCGGTCGAAATCGACGTGCTGGCGGCGGAGACGATCGCCGAGGCGGATCTGGCCCGGTTTGCGCCGTTCAGCCTCTGCCGCTCGTCGATCTATGGCGGACGGGCCGAGATCGCCACGGACTTTTTGCCCAACTCCGAACAGTTCGTGCGATTTTCGGTCGCCGCCGGCCGCTGCGGCGCGCAGCGCAGCGGCGTCATCGTCCGGCGGCTGCTCGAAATCGAGACCTACCGCTGTATCGCACTCCTCGGCCTGCCGGTGGCGCGGCAGCTGGGGGCGAAGGTGCAGACCTACGAGGCGGGCCTGTCGCGGATCATGCGCGAGATCGGCGAGCAGTCGTCGGCCGAAGCCCACCGCCACGCCCTGACCGACCTGCACGCGCTGTCGGTCGAGGCCAGCAGCACGGTCGAGGACACGGGCTTTCGTTTCGCCGCCACGCAAGCGTATGGGGAAATCCTCGCCAACCGGCTGATGCGGCTGGGCGAAACGCCCATCGACGAGACCACGACGCTGGCGCGCTACCTCGACAACCGCATCCAGCCGGCGCTGGCGACGTGCCGGGCGATGGAAAAGCGGCTGGCCGAACTCACCGCCAAGGTGCAGCGCTCGATCGAACTGCTCGACGCGACGATCACGGTGTCCATCCAGACGCAGAATCAGGCCGTGCTCGACACGATCCTGCGCACGGCGCAGAGCCAGTACCGCCTGCAGGAGACGGTCGAAGGCCTGTCGATCATCGCCATCTCATACTACCTGCTGGGCATCCTGGGCTATGTGCTCGAGGGCGTTCACGACAGCCTGCCGGTCGGCAAGCCGCTGCTGCTGGCGATCCTGGCGCCGGCCGTGATCGTCATGGTGTTCCTGCTGATCCGCCGATTGCGGCGCGCCAAAAGGGTGTCATAGATTGGTCGGGACGGGGACCAGCACCGAAGCGGCGGCAGACCGGCCGACGCGGATTCTCGAGAGCCGCTGCAATGCGGCCGTCGACGCGTCCGGGAGGATGTTTCAGCCGGGGGCTGGTGGCCCTGGACCACACAAGAGGAGTGAGCAAGACGATGCGACTATGGGTTATCTGCATCCTGCTGGTCGCGCTGCTGGCGGGACCGGCGTCCGCCGCTGGTGATCCCCTTGCGGGTGAGGTCGTGTTCAAGAAATGCCTGGCCTGCCACGCCGTTGGGGAAGGGGCCAAGAACAAGGTCGGTCCGGTCCTCAACGACGTGGTCGGCCGCACCGCCGGCACCGCCGAAAAGTTCAAATACTCGCAGGCGCTCATCGATGCCGGCTCGGCCGGCCTGATCTGGACGCCCGAAACCCTGGCGCCCTGGCTGCATAAGCCCAAGGATGTCGTGCCGGCGACCAAGATGTCGTTCGCCGGCCTCGCCGAACAGGCGGATATCGACAACGTCATCGCCTATTTGCTGACATTTTCGCCGAACTACGTGCCGGCTGCACCAGCGCCCTCGGCCGAGGCCTCGTCCGCGCCGGCGCAGTGACATGGACCGACCAGCGGGCCGGACCGCACGGCCCGGCCCGCTGCGACTATATATTCGGTTCCCCAATTTTGAGCATTGTGATCTGATTGTCCCCTCAGGGATGAGGAAAAATGGACATCAGCCTCAAGCAGCTTCAGATCTTCCAGGCCGTCGTGGTGGCCGGATCGATCACCAAGGCGTCGCGCCGGGTCGGCTTGTCGCAGCCGTCGATCTCGCAGCAGCTGGCCAAGCTCGAGGAAAAGATCGGGGCGCAGCTCATCCAGCGTAATCGCACCGGCCTGGTGAGCCTCACGCCTTCGGGCGAGTACTGGTTCAAGGTCGCCGAGGACATGCTGCGTCGCCTCGACCAGGCGGTGACCGAGCATAACCGGCGCTACTTCGACAACGCCGTCATCCTGCGCATGGGCGTTCCGCCGACGCTGCGCGGTCCGTTCATTGCCGCATCGGCCCGGATCGCTTCCGAGAGCCCGGGCTTTGCCAAATTCGAACTGCGTTTTGCCCTGACCAGCGGCGAGCTCGTCGAGCAATTGCGGCTGCATCAGCTCAACTGCATCATCGTCAACGAATCCTCGATCGCCGAGGGCCGCTCTTCCTTCGCCGTCGCCACGCTGTTCGAGGAGCCATTGTGCTGGGCCGTGCCGGCCGAAATCGGCCGTGACGAGGTCGAGCGGGCCCTGCTGCCGGGGAGCAAGCCCCAAAAGCTCGGCGGCGCCCTGGCGCGCTATGTCGAGATGGATTCCAACGTGCCGATGCGCGCCAAGTCGGACGAATGGTTCCGGCACAATCTGCCGGCCGCGACCCCGATGTTCTCGACCATGACCTATGCGGCGGCCGTCGACCTCGTCGCTGCTGGACTGGCGACGGCGCATTGCCCGCTGTCGCTGCTGCCGGGCCTGCCCGACAATGTCTCCAGGCGCGTGCGCTTCTATGCCGTGGATGGCCTGTCGCGGACTGTGATCCTTGCCATGCCCAAGCATTTGATGACGCTGCCCGCCTATGCCGGCATCTTCAACAAGATCGTCGCCTACGCCCACGATGAATACCGTCAGGACAACCTGTTCAAGCAGGTCGAAGAACTGCCGCGTCTGGGCACCGTGATCGAGCTGCCGCGGCGCGCCTGAGCGGCTGGCCGGATTGCCGATCCAACCGGTCGAAGAGAAGCCAATAGCCTTCATTGGAGTTCCAGGGAGTCCCAAGCTTGACCTGCGGAAAATCGCGGGGCTAGCATGCTTCTGAAGGTCGCCGGGCTATCGTCCGCGATCAGTGCATAAATTCACAGGATGACAGCTGGCCGCCTGATGGCGGGCCGGCGCGGGGGGATCATGGTACAGACTGATGTGGCAAGCACGACAAGCACGACCCGTGGCGATGTAGGGGCATGGATCTTCCGTGTCCTGCTCGTCGCTGGCGCTGCTTTCATGATCTATTCATGGTTCCAGCCGTGGTGGAGTACAGACATCGCCGTGATCAAGGGTGATGCTGACATGGTGTTGCGTCCCTGGGGGGTCGAAGCGGCGCCTCAGGTCAGGACCAATATCGACCAATCTCTCTTCCAGATGCCCTTCCCGCAGGTTTTTGCCGGCTTCATGTGGGTGTATCTGGCGGTCTGCATGCTGGCTATCGCCGCCGGCCTTTTCGTGACACGGCGGTTTCGCCTTGGCCCGATCAATCTGTCGCTCGCGATGGTTCTGATCCTGTTGGTCGGCCTCTCGTACATGATGGCTGTCGGACTGGCCTTGGGAATTGGCACATTGAAGGCTTCAGCGTCCGGGATCAATTTCCTTGGAAAAGGGGTCTACACGGACCCCGGTTCGGACGCCAAACTCAAGATGGTTTCGGACCTCCAAATCGGCTACTGGCTGTCTCTCGCCGCGGGAGGGGTTCTGACTTTCCTGGGCCTGATCCGTCCTTTGTTTGTCCGCAAGCCGAAGGTTTGAGGCGGTCCCGACCTGGCGAACGATTGCCCGTCGTCGCGCGATGCGAGACCGGCAATCCGCTCCTCTAGAACAATGGTCTGGCGCATCCCGGGCTGCGGGGTGCGTCCGTCTGTGATGTCGGAACCATCCTCCGGCTGGGCCAGGCCAGTTTGACTGCCCCTTGCCCGGTGGTGCGGCCCGCGGGCCGGTTGACCGGCGCCATCCACCGCTGTCGGCGCTGTGACCGGCTACTTTCCCATTTCCTGATCGCCGAACCTGAACACGTCGATACGCGACGAGGTGAAGCCGTTTGGAATCAACGGGATGAGCAGGCTACTCGTCTTGGCCATGCCCGAGCACCTTCTGTCGCACGTCCTGCGCGCGGATCTACCAGAAGTCGATTGGTTTTTGTCGGACCGACGACAATCCGGCCATGCAGTCGCAATCGCTTCGGCCCACGACCGACCTGATGCCAGAGCACAGCCCGGCGTGATTGCCGCATGGCCATGCGCCCAGCGGGGCCTATCCTCAGTATAGGAATTTCCTAATTTCGATGGTGCCAACAATCCCTTTAACGGATGTGCCGCATCTGTTTTCTCAGGGAGGAATGACGATGAGAATGGTGAAACTACTGGCCGGAACCTGCGCAGCAGTTCTGGCTTTGAGCGGGGCGACGGCTTGGGCACAGGTAACGCCCGACCGTCTGTTGGCCGCAGGGACCGAAGCCGAAGCCGGAAACTGGCTGATGGTCCACAAGACCTATGATTCGAACCGGTTCTCGACGCTCAACGAAATCAACGCCAGCAACGTCGCCGGCCTGCGCGTTGTCACGGCAGCGACCATCGGCGGGACCGAGCCGGGCGGCTTCGGCGTGGGCTCGGTCGAAACGACGCCCCTGGCCGACAATGGCTTCCTTTATGTGTCGGACCCATGGGGAACGCCCTACAAGTTCGACGTGTCGGACGGCAAGTCCGCCAAACTGGTCTGGACCTGCGACACGGGTGTCGAGAAGGACCCCACCTACAGCGTCATCCTGGCGAACCGCGGCCTCGCGCTCTCGGGCAAGAACGTCATCACCGGGCTTGGCAACGGCCACGTGGTCGCCTGCGATAGCGAAACCGGTGACGTGGTCTGGGATAAGCAGGTCGGCACGAATGGTGAAGGCTTCACCGCCGCACCGCTGGTCGTAGGCGACAAGATCCTCATCAGCAATTCCCTTGGTGACTGGGCGACGCGCGGCTTTCTCGCGGCGCTGAAGGCCGATACCGGCGACGAGTTGTGGCGCACCTACGCGGTGCCGGAACCGGGCCAGCCCGGATCGGAAACCTGGAAATGCGACGAGGCGGGCAACCCCGATTGCTGGAAAACCGGCGGCGGCGGCATGTGGGTGACGGGCGCCTATGACCCGGCAACCAACACGACCTATTGGGGCACGGGCAACCCGGTGCCGATGTATGATCCGGAATATCGTCCGGGCGACAACCTCTATACCAACTCGACGCTTGCCATCGACGTCGATACCGGCAAGCTGAAGTGGCACTTCCAGTACACGCCCGGCGACTACATGGACTATGACGAAGTCGGGCCCCAGCTGCTGTTGGACACCAAGATCAACGGCGAGGATCGCAAGGTTCTGGCGCACTTCGGCCGGAACGGCATCTTCTATGACCTCGACCGCACCACCGGCGCCTACATCCAGTCGGGCCAGTATGTCACGAAGCTGACCTGGACCAAGGGCATCGACCCGAAGACCGGCATGCCGCTCGAATATGACCCGACCAAGTCGCTGCAGACCTACGCGATGGGCAAGATCGACCGCGCCGGGGCGAAGGCTACGACCTGCCCGAACATCCAGGGCGGTTCAAACTTCTTCCCGACGGGCTACAACCCGACGCTCGGTATCGCCTATGCAGTCGGCATCGAAGGGTGCTCGGACCTGTCAGTGAAGACCGTGGCCCCGGCAGACGTCGTGCCCGGCCAGATCTTCATCGGCGGCGCCGGCACGAACAGCGGCGTGCAAACCGGCACGGTCAACGCCATCGACGTGACCACCGGTAAGCAGGTTGCGCAGAAGGCGACCCCGTTCCCGATGTATAGCGGCGTCTTGGCCACGAGCGACCTGGTGTGGGCCGGCTCGCTGGACGGCACCTTCGCGGCCTATGACGCGAAGACGCTGGACGTGAAGTGGTCGATGAACGTGGGCACCTCGTTCCAGGGCTCGCCCATCGCCTTCAACGCGGGTGGCAAGGAATACATCGCCATCGTGGGTGGCGGCATCGGCATTGCAGCCTTCGGTCACCCGGAGCTGGAAGGCATCTCGGCCGCCAACGTCCTGTGGGTCTTCGGTCTCTGAGACCAGTGACCTTGGGCCGGGCAGGGAAACCTGCCCGGCCCTTGCATACTTGTCGGTCGTGTCCGACCCCGCGGCGGCCTTTCCTTGGAAGGCCCGCGACTTTCCTGAGGATCTGATGCTCCAAGCCCTGAAACTTGTGGCTTTCGGCGCGCCGGCCTTGCTGTGCCTGAACTCTACGGTGCTGGCGGAATTCATCGCAAACCCGGACTTCACTCAGGGCGATGCCGAAAAGGGCAAGCAGGTCTACCAACGCGTCGGCGTTTGCGTGAATTGCCACGGCTGGGCAGGCGACGGCCAGGCGGGGCGAAATCCGATGGCGCATGCGGCCGCGGCCAACCTGCGCGAAACCGAGCTGGATGCGCAGGCCCTTTACGACACCATCCGTTGCGGCATTCCGGGCACGCAGATGCCCTATCACGACGGCGTCAGCTACAAGGACGATCGCTGCTACGACCTTGTAATGTCAGACTTCGACGCCGGTCAGGCGCCGGTCAAGGGCAAGACCTTCCGCGAAAAGCAGATGATCGACCTGATCGCCTATCTCGAAGAGTACATTGTCGGGCACGGCAAGCCCACATACGAGGAATGCACGCACTACTATGACACCTCGGCCGCCAAAGCCTGCTCTTACCTCGAGGACAAGTGATGCAGCGTCGGGGCGGGGGATGGGTCGGGCGGATGCTGCTGCTGATGGTGGCGGGCCTCGCCGGTCTGCCCGGTACCGCGGCGGCGCAGAATTCCACGGTCGAGCCGGACTTCGCCATCTGGGATGTCCAGCTCGGCCAGCCCGTGACCGCCATCCCCGACAGCGTCGCCGCGATCATCGCCTGCGGCACCAATGGCGGCCCGATGTCGATAGAAATCAAGAGCTTCGGCGACTGGGCGCAATGCACGCCCGAAGCCTCAGGCCTGCGCGAGATCGCCTTCACCTATGACGACGAGAACGACTACATCGCCCGCGCTTTGGAGCTGGAATACCGCGCCCTGGCCGGCGGCACCTCCGTCTATGCCCATCCCGTCATCGTCTCGATCCTCGTCGACGACAAGGGCGTGTCCCAGGGCATCCGCATCGTGACCGACGACCGCGCCAGCGACCGCGAGCGCCGCGTCGCAGTGGTGCTGAGCAAGAATTTCCAGGCGCGGTTCGGGCCCTGGAACCTCGACTGCCAGGATATCCCGATGCGGGAGGGCGAGCAGAAGGTCGGCAGCGAATTCATTCATCAGCGCTGCGCTGGCACCAATCCCGACGGCAGCGGCCAGACGGTGGTGATCGAGGGGAGCTATCTGCGCAAGAAGGGCCAAGAGGGGCTGAGCCGCGAAACCCAACAGGTCAACAAGGGCTATTACCAGTCGGAGACCCGGCTGGAACTGGTGAACCCGCCCTATTTGCCGTCCGAGGGGCCCTGAGATTGCAAGCGACCGTCGGGCATGAAGTTGTTGGTCAAGACCGCGCCGGTGAAGGTGCCCTCGTCGGTGGCCGCCCGGGTGAAGCGGCTGGCCGAGATCTTGGCGCCGTCGAATGTCGCCCGGCGCAGGTCGACGCCATAGAAGTCGCTCTGGGTGATCGTCGCGCCCGAGAAATCGGCCGCAGCGGCATGGGACTTGCCGAAGCTGGCGCTGTACATCGTGGCGCCGATGAACTTGGAACGCTCGGCCCTGGTGCGTTCAAGGTTCGTCCCCAGGAAGGATGCTCCGGTGAAATCGCAGTTGTTCAGCCGGGCGTCGTGCATGATGGCGCGGTCCAGCACCGCGCCCGGCAGCTTGGCCGAGGTCAGCCGCACCTCCTGCATCCGCGTCTCGGTCAGGTTGGCCCCCGAAAGATCTGCGCCCGACAGCTGGGCGCTGTAGAACATAGAGCGGGTGAAATCGCCCTTGGCCATCTGGGCCTGGGTCAGATCGGCCAGATTGAAATTGGTGCCGATGGCGGTGACGCCGGTCAGGATCGCGCCGCGCAGGTTGGCGCGGTGAAACGTGGCGTCCGTCAGGTTCGCACCGGTCAGGTCAACCCCGGTCAGATCGGCCTTCTTGAAATTCGCGCCATGCAGGTCGCAGCCCCGGCATTCCCTGATCGTTCCGGCGATCAGATCGGCGACGTCATCCGCAAAGACCGGGCCCGCCATCAAGGCCAGGGCCGCCGCAATCACAATGCGCATTCTTGGTCTCTCCGGCTTTCGAAAGGGCCTGCTTATGCCTTCTGATACTGGCCGCCTCCAGCGCTTTCGCAAATCCTGGACATTGGCCCTTTCAATTGCCTTGCTGTCCGGTGCCGCCTTGTGCGGCGCGCTGACCGGCTCCGCCCAGGCCCAGACGACCGACACCGAAATCCGCGGCACGCCCGAGGTGATCGACGCCGACGTCCTGAAATTCGGCACGCAGCGCGTGATCCTGTGGGGCGTCGATGCCCCCGAAAGGAAGCAGACCTGCCAGCTGAACGGCGAGCTGTGGGGGTGCTATGACGTGGCGTTCCGCCATTTGCAGCTGTTGGCCGGGCGCGGGGAAGTGACCTGCACCTACAAGAGCGATCCGGACCCATTCGGCCGCCGCTTCGGCGTTTGCGAGGGCGGTGGCCAGGATCTGAATGCCGAAATGGTGAGGGCCGGTCTGGCGCTCGCCTTTGGCGAGCAATCCGATGACTACGATGCCGCAATGGCCGATGCGATCACGGCCGCGGTCGGCCTGTGGCAGCCGGGCGTGAATTTCGAAGAACCCTGGGTGTTTCGCCGCCGCGAAACCCCGGGCGGTTACAGATAGGACGGACGATGGCGCAACTTACCGATGCAATCATGGCACCGGGCCGCAACGGGGCTTTTGATGCGGTCCTGAAATGGGTGCTTCTGATGGCGCTGATCGCGGTGGCGACGGTCGTGTCCTATGACTATGGGCTGCTGAGCTATCTGTTCGGCGCCGACCGATCGAAGATCACTGTGTTGATCGCGGTCCTCTACGTGGCCTTCTCGGGCCATTGCCTGTGGATTCTGGTGGAGCTGGCGCGCGAATACCGCCGGGCGCTTCAGGTAAAGGATATGCTGGCCACGTCGACGAAGGTTCCCGAACTGCCGCGTGGCGGCGGGCTGATCGACCGCTACATGGCCGACATCATCCGCTCGCGCGAGCGTCCGGGCGAGGTCGAGGGCAACGCGCATCTTCTGATGCAGAGCCTGGGGGCCAGTTTTCGCCGGCGCACGAAGATCGGCACCTATGGCACGGACCTTCTTTACAAGCTCGGCATGCTGGGCACGATGGTCGGCTTCGTCATGATGCTGAATTCCATGGGAGATCTGTCGGATTTCGACGTCGATACGCTGCGCGGCGCCTTGCAGCAGATGATCGCGGGCATGGCCGTGTCTCTGCTGACCACGATTGCCGGGCTGATTGGCGGCATCCTTCTTCGGCTGGAATACAACATTGCCGATGCGCTCGTGACCGACATCAGCCAGACGGCGGTCAGCTTCACAGAAGTGTCCCTGCTGCCCCTGTTGGCCAGGGGCGAGCGCGATGTTTGAAGAGGAACAGGAACCGGAGTTCGAGATCTTCTCGGCCCTTCTGTTCAACTCGCTGAAGGCCATCACCTTCATGTTCTTCATCTCGTTCGCGATGATCAACAAGCCAGCCGACGAGGGCAAGGTCGACCCCAAGGCCGAGATGATGATCACCGTCGCCTGGCCCGACAACAATCCCGACGACGTGGACACCTATGTCGAAGATCCGGCCGGCAACATCGTCTGGTACAACCAGCGCGAAGGCGGGCTGATGAACCTGGAACGCGACGACCGGGGTATGTTCAAGGATGTGATCCTGCTGGACAGCAAGGAAATCTCGAATCCGCTGAACCAGGAAATCGTTGCCTTCCGCGGGCTGCAGGACGGCGAATACGTCGTCAACGTCGTCCACTACATCGCCAACGGCTCGGCGCCCCTGCCGGTGCAGGTGAAGGTCGAAAAGCTGAACCCGACGGTGAAGATCATCTTCTACCAGACGCTGGAGCTGAAGGGCACGGGCGATGAACAGACGGCGGTGCGCTTCACGCTGAAGGGGCAGGACGTGGTCAATGTCATCAGTACGCCAAAAAGCCTTGTTGAGCTGACGCGGTCATCCATTGGGAAAGGCGGCGCGTCGGGCCCCAATGGGCAGGGGCAGGGCGGACCGATTGATGCAACGACTGGACAAGTGATTCAGCAATGACCTTCACCATCCTGTCCCTGACGGCGGCCTATGCGCTGGTGGCGGCACTGTTGGCCTACCTTCTGCTGGCGTCACGGCTGCACTGGGTGTTCAAGGCGCTGGCGACGGCGGCGACCGTCGCGCTCATTCCGCTGACGTTCAATGGCGTCGGCGAATTGCGCGGCTTGCCTACGGACGGCCCGATCCCGTTCAGCTTCCGCATGCTCTGGGCCCAGGTGATCGAGCCCAATCCGCTGCAGAGCGAAAAGGGACATGTGTTCCTGTGGCTGCAAACGCTGGATGCCGCCAATTTCCCTTTGGGTCAGCCACGCGCCTACCAGCTCCCCTATTCGGACGATCTGAAGATCAAGGTCAACGAGGCAATGGGCAAGATTGCCCAGGGCGAGCAAATCCAGGGCACGGTCGATGCCAGGATGGCCTTGCCTGAAGAGACCGCTGAAGCCCTGGCGCAGGAAATCGAGACGGGCATGGTCGACGGCAGACCCGGCGGGGCAGGGACCGTGGGCGAGCGGGTTTTCCAGTTCGAAGCCGGGATGCTGACCTTCGGCGTTGAAGCCGCCCCCGTCACTCCCGAAAAGCCAGAATGATCGGCCGGGACGGTCCTTCGCCCGGGGCGCGGTTGCCGGTCGGCACGACATAGGCTCGAGGCGGTCGGGCTCGTCGCGTCGGTCTGTCCCCGGCCGAGATTGTCGTGGCGTGGGGCGTGTGGCCCTTGCGGTGCGCAGGTACAACCAACTGATGGGCGCGATCGGCCAGGTCTGTCCGGATCGATCAGGCCGGCTTGGCCGGCCTGGCCAATGCGGGGCGCGCGCGGTCACGCCGGCGGGTCAGGAAAGGCAATATCAGGCTGGCCAGGCCGAAGGCCAAGACAGCGCCCAGATCCGCTCCGATCAGCCAGCGCCCCCAGCGCAGCGCTTCGACATCGGCACCGAACCAGCCGTGATCGCCCCAGAGCAGGACGCGTCCGCGCTGGCCATTGGCGGCGCCGAGGAGGATGGACTGGCCGAGGTCGGCCCCCGTCGCGCTGGCGTCCATCCACAGAGTCACCTGATGGCTTTGCCCCGCCGTCATGGGGCCGAGTTCCAGCGCTGCCATCCCGGTCGAAGTTGCGGTGACCTTGACCTTCTGTCCGTCGACGGCGGCCAGCAGGGCGCCCGGCACGGTAAGTGCCACATCGTCGGCGGCATTGGCGCTGGTGACCGACCCGCTGACCGTGCGGCGGAAGGATCCAAGGTCCAGAAGCGCCGACAGTTCGGGGATCTCATGCATCATCGCCTGAACCACGACGACATTCATCAGCCGCGGCAGCACGATCTCCTTCACCTTTTTCACCGTATCCGCCTTCAGTGTCAGGCGGATCGCAATATCGTCATCCAGCCGTTGTTGCAGTTCTTTGGCCATGAAGACGGCCACACGGTTGGGATCGACGCCCATGTCCGGCGGCAAGGGGAAATCCTGCACGGCGAGTTCGGCCTGAAGAGGCGGCGACAAAAGTTCGCGCGCCCCGCCCGCCATGACCAGAAGCCCGAGCGCCGACGACAGGATCAGGCCCAGGGCGACGAGGATGTGCCAGCTGCGCATGCCGTCTCCGTGAAGCGTCGGGGCAGCCTAGCCATGTCAGGCATTGGAAAAGCCGATAGCCAGGATTGGCCCCTGCCATAGACAGGGTCTGGACGGACCTGACTTGCTCTGGCGACAGGCCACCTCGCGAATGCGGCCCCCTCTCAGGCGAGGGGCGGGGCCTCGGCCGTCCGCGCTCCGGTCAGCGCCACATAGGCCTCGGTGAGGCTGGCCCGGCCGGACCGTTGCATCAGTTCGGCCGGTGTTCCCTGATCGACGATCTTGCCGCCGACGATGAGCACGATGCGGTCGGCATGGGCGACCTCCTCGATCAAATGGGTGGCCCACAGGATGGTGGTGCCGTGCTGCTCGCGCACGGTGTGGATGTGCCGCACCAGCAGCTGCCGCGTGGTCGGATCGAGCCCCACCGAGGGCTCGTCCATGAGCAGCAGGTCCGGCAGGTTAAGCAGCGCCCGGGCGACTTCGACGCGGCGCTGGTTGCCGCCCGACAGCGTGCGCACCGGCTTCTTGACCAGATCGGAAATCCCGAGCAGCGCCGCCACGTCGGCGAAGCGCTGCCGTGCCGATGGGCCGTGGAGGCCGAACAGCGCGGCGTGGAACGCCAGATTGGCTTCGACCGTCATGTCGAGATCGATGGCGCGGGCCTGGAACACCACACCCAGCCGCGACAGGATCTCGGCGGAGTGCCCGCGATAGTCGAGGCCGAACAGTTTGACGCTGCCGCCATCGGGCGCAAAAAGGCCGGCGGCGATCTGGAACAGCGTCGACTTGCCGGCGCCATTGGGTCCGAGCAGCCCGACGATTTCGGCGCGCGCTAGCGAGAAGGTGACGCCCTTGAGGGCCTCGGTGCGGCCGTAGGATTTGCGCACATCGTCGAGCTCAAGCACGGGGGGAGTGTCGGTCACAGTGCGGTCTCGCTCGATGGCAACGCTATTTCGTCGATGAGGCGGGAAATCTCCGCCGCGCCGCGGGTGCCGCGCAGGCCGGGCAGGACGATGTCGGCGATGATGCGCGCCGGCTGGCCGGTGAGCAAGATGGCCCGGTCGGCGAGGCGCGCCGCGTCCTCAGGCAGATGGGTGACGAGGACCACCGTGGCGCTGGTGTCGCGCACGAGGTCGAGGAACACCTGCTGGACCTCGGTGACGAGGTGCCGGTCGAGCGACACGAAGGGCTCGTCGAGCAGCAGCAGGCGCGGATTGACCGAGAAGGCCCGCGCCAGCGCCACACGGCGCTGCATGCCGCCCGACAATTCGTGCGGATAGGCATTCTCGTAGCCGGCGAGCCCGACCCGGCCAAGCAGGTCGCGCGCCTCGGCCGGCGTGGTCGCCTCGCGCACCGCGCGGATATTGGCCTCGGCGGTGAGCCAGGGGAGCAGGCGCGCATCCTGGAATACGAATCCGGCGGGCGGCGCCGTGGCTGCGGGCACGCCGTCGATCACGATGGTGCCGGCAAAATCGGTGTCGATGCCGGCGATCATGCGCAGCAGCGTCGACTTGCCGACGCCCGACGGCCCGACCAGCGCCACCACCGAGGCCGCCGCCACCTCGAGGTGGAGATCGACCATCAGGGGAACGGGCAGCACCGCAAAGCGCTTGGCCACGATATCGATGTTCAGCTGCGGTCCGTCCGCCATTTGACTGCACTGCGCTCCAGCGGCCGCATGATCCCGTACTCGAAGACGAGCACCACGAGGATGAACGCCGTGGTGTAGGCGAGAATCCCCTTGATGTCGAAGAATTGAAAAAACTCGCTGATGCGGAAGCCGACGCCGCCATCGCTGCCCAGCACCTCGAAGACCAGAACGATCTTCCAGATCAGCGACAGGCCGGTGCGCGCCGCCGCCAGCACATAGGGCGTGAGCTGCGGCACGAAGATGAGCCGCAGCCGCCGGCCGAGCGGCATGCGGTAGGCGCGCGCCAGCTCGTCGTAGTCGCGCGAGAAGCTGCGCACGCCCTCGCGGATGGTGGCGATCACCAGCGGCACCTTGTTGACGATCACCGCCAGGATCAGTGCGACCTCGGTCAGCCCGAGCCAGATGTAAAGGACGATGGCGATGACGATCGCCGGCAGGTTGAGCCCGATGATGACCCAGGTCGAGAACAACCGGTCGGCCAGCCTGATGCGGCCGAGGACAATGCCGATGGCGATGCCGATGCCCATCGAGATCGCGAAGGCGATGCCGGCGCGGGTCAGCGTCTTGGCCATGTCGGCCAGCAGCTTGCCCGATACGGTGGCGGTCCAGATCTGCTGGGCGACGGCGATGGGCGTCGGAAACAACCGCCCTGGAAACAGCATCGCCAGCGCCTGCCACACGACCAGCAGCAGGATCGGGCTGATCAGCTCCCAAGGCAAATCCCGGCGACCGCGATCGGCGCGTGCCGGTCGGATTGTCGTTGCGCGACCAGCGGGCGCTTGGTCTATTTGTGATAGCCCTTCCAGAACGTGCCGTCGGCCAGGTCGGTGGCGTCGCCGACGACGTCGGGTCCGCCGAACTTGGCCATCAGGGCGAAGGACTGCTCGGCCGGTCCCATGTCGCTGGCCGAGTATTTCAGCACGATGCCGGCGCGGTAGTCGTCACGCAGCTGCTTGAACAGGGCGTCGTCGTCGCCGACGTTCATGGCGGGCCGAATGGTGTCCCAGACGGCGTCGTCCGTCATCAGCGCCGCCTTGGTCTCGAAGGAAGAATCGAGGAAGGCCTTGAGTTCGACCTTCTTCTGGTTTGCCGTGTCGTCCGAGAACACCCAGCCGAGCAGCGGCGGGGTCTCGGAGACGCCCAGATCGGCGAGCATCGCGGGCACCGAGATCAGCTCGGTCTTGCCGGCGATCTTGGCCCTGGCGTTCCAGTTCCACAGATTGAGCGCCGCCTGCGCCTTGTCACCGGTGATCAGCTCGTTGATCAGCGGCGGGGCGCCGAATTTGGCGTCGACGTCGTCGAGGAGCTTGGACCCGGTCTGCTTGGCGTAGTAGGCGCTGAGGATGACGAAGCTTTTGTCGACGGCGCTGCCCGAGACGGCGAGGGTCTTGCCCTTGAGGTCGGCGATGGTCGCGATGCCGGCCGCCGGGTCGACGATCAGCCCGCCCACGGTCAGCGAATGCGGCACCATGGTGACCATGTTGCCCTGATGGCGCTGCAGCGACACCCAGACGAAATCGGAGAGGATCACCTCGACCTCGCCGGCCTGGAGCGCGATCTGCCCGGCCTTGGAATCGGCGAGGTCGCGGACGTCGAGCTCGAGCTGGTGCTTTTTGTCGATGCCCAGCGCCGTCATCGCGGCGAGTTCCCACTTGGCGGTTCCGGTGCCCTGCAGGCCGAGGGTGAGCTTGTGGGTCTCCGGCGAGAATCCGGACAAGACGACGGCGGATGCGATCGCCAGACCGGCCAGAAGTGGACGTACGAAGCTGCGCATGGTTCTCCCCTCGAGGGCCTCAACCCCCTGTTTTTCCAAGCGCTAGCATCTGACCTCATCAGTCTAGACAATACTGAGCATTGTCGTGTCATGGTTGCCGGCCCTCAGGCTCGATGCCAATCATGCGAACTGGAGGCTTTCGATGCCGGCATTGCAAAAATCTATTGCAGCGATAGCTGTTTTCTTGGGCGTTTTCGCCCCGTTCGGGGCATCGGCCGAAGGCAATCTCGCCGCCAATGGCACCGATCTCGACGAACTCGAGATCAACATGGCCGATCTGACGTTTTCGGAAACCGAGTACCAGCTCGAAACCGGCCAGTATTACCGCCTGGAGATCAGCAGCGACGGCAGCGACGAGATCGACTTCGCCATGCCGGAGCTGCTGCGCAATTCATGGATCAATCAGGTCTCAGTGGGCGAAGTCTCGATCAGCCTCGCCGGTTTCGACGAGATCAGCTTCGGCGATGAAGAGACCGTCGAAATCTCGTTCGTTCCGGTGCGGCCCGGCGAATACGACTTTTACGTGCCGGGCTACGAGACGCGCGGCCTCATCGGCAAATTCGTGGTGAAATGACCGTGCATCCGAGATCGCTTTTGGCGAGCGCTGCCGCGCTCATCCTGGCCTTGTTCCTGACCCTGCCGGCTGTGGCCGCAGGTACGGGCCTCATCTTCGTGTCCACCGAAAAGGGCAACGAAATCGTCGTCCTCGACAAGGACTACACTATCGTCAAGCGCATTCCCACGTCGCGCCGCCCGCGCGACATGCACTTCAATGCCGCCCATACGCTGCTCTATGTCGCCTGCGGGGATGACGACTCGATCGACGTCATCGACGTTGCCACGCTCGAGGTGGTCGACAGCATCCCGACCGGCCCGAGCCCGGAGGTGTTCGCCTTCACCGGCGACGAGTCGGCGATCTACGTCTCGGACGAGGAGGATTCGCGCGTCGAGCGCATCGACCTCACGAGCCGCATCTCGACCCAGGACATCCCGACCGGGGCCGAGCCCGAAGGCATTCTGGTGACGCCCGACGGCAAAACGGTCTACGCCACCTCGGAAGTGGCCGACATGGTCCATGTCATTGATCCGGCGAGCGGGGCGGTGACCAAGAACATCGTGGTGGGCACGCGGCCGCGCCGCCTCATCCTGACGCCGGACGGGTCCGAGCTTTGGGTTTCGTGCGAGCTGTCGAGCGAGATCGACATCATCGACACCAAGACGCTCGAGATCAAGGACAGCCTGACCTTCGTGCCGCCCGGCTTCCGCGAGGAGGACGTGACGCCGGTCGGCATGGCGATCACCCGCGACGGCAGCAAGATCCTGCTCAGCCTCGGGCGCGCCAACCACATCGCCATCATCGACGCGCACACGCACGACGTGCTGAAATATGTGCTTGTCGGCAAGCGCGCCTGGTCGATCGACCTCAGCAAGGACGAAAAGATCGCCATCGTGGCCAACGGCCTGTCGGACGACATCACCATCGTCGACATGGCGTCGATGTCGGCGGTAAAGTCCCTGCCGATCGGACGTGTGCCTCATTCGGTGGTCATCGATGACTAGGTGCCTCGCCGCCATCGGCCTCTTGCTCGCCTTCGCCGTCCAGGCGGGGGCGACGTTCGCCGGCGGCAGCGTGACCATCGGCTATCTCGGCCTCAGCGACGATCCGCGCTATCAGCCGGATCTCGTCTACACCCGGATCGAGATCAATCCCCCGGACGATCCGACGTTCGGCGCCAAAATGGGCGTCGACGACCTCGGCATCATCGGCCAAGCGGTGGGCATGAGCTTCACGCTCGATTTCGAGAAGGCGGCCGACATCACGGGTCTCGTCGATGCGGTGCGCAGGATGGTGGCAGCCGGCGAGCATTTCGTCATCGTCGACCTGCCCGCGTCGCTCCTCGACCAGGTGGCGGCGCTGACGCGCGACCAGCCGGTGACGCTGATCAATGCCACGGCCCCGGACGATTATCTGCGGACCCGGTGCTATCCCAATTTGCTGCACAGCGCGGCCTCCGACCGCATGCTGGCCGATGCCATGGTGCAGTATCTGCGCACGCAGAACTGGACCCGCGTTCTCGTGCTGTATGGAGAGGAGAAGCGCGACAAGGAAATCGCCGACGCCTTCACCGCCGCGGCGCAGCGCCTGCGGCTCGACATAGCGGACACCAGGCAGTTCACGCTGGCGACCGACCCGGCCAATCGCGAACAGAACAACGCCAAGCTGATCACCGGCGGGGCCGACTACGATCTGGTCTTTCTCGCCGACAGTTTCGGCGAGTTCGGCCGCTACCTCCCCTATGCCACGCAACTGCCGCGGCCGGTGGTCGGCACCGCCGGTCTCGTCGCCAGCGCGTGGCACTGGTCGGCGGACCACGATAGCGCGACCCAGGTCACCCTGCGCTTCGGCAGGTTCACCAACGGTCTGCGTATGACCGGTCATGACTGGTCGACCTGGATGGCCGCCAAGGCGATCGTCACCTCTTACGTCAAGGCCAATTCGGAGGACTTCAAGAAGGTCGACGCTTTCATGCGCAGCAACCGGCTGCGCGTCGACGGATCGAAGGGCGTGTCGATGAACTTCCGGCCGTGGGACGGACAGCTCAGGATGCCGATCATGCTGTCGACGTCCAACGCGGTGATCGACGTGGCGCCGCTGGAGGGGTTCCTGCACCAGACCAACGTGCTCGATACGCTGGGCACCGACGAGCCGGAGTTCAAGTGCCAGTAACCATCGGCCACCTGTGGCTCGGCTTTTCCGCCATCACCTGGCGCGAGATCGCGAAGTTCCTGCGGCAGACCGAGCGGCTGATCTCGTCGCTGATCCGGCCGGCGCTGTGGCTGCTGGTGTTCGCGACGGGCCTCCACGATTTGTTGGGCATCTCGATCATTCCGCCCTACCAGACCTACACGCCCTATCAGGAATACGTCCTGCCGGGACTGGTCGGCATCGTCGTCCTGTTCCAGTGCATGCAGTCGGCGCTGTCGATGGTCTACGACCGCGAGGCAGGGGTGATGCGGGTGATGCTGGTCAGCCCGCTGCCGCGCAGTTTCCTGTTGTTCGCCAAGATCGCCGCGGCGACGATTCTCGCGCTGCTGCAGGCCTATGCGTTCCTGCTGCTGGCGCGCATCTTCGGCTATGCGTTCCCAGGGCTCGGCACCCTCTATGCCGCCCCGGCGATCGTGCTCGCCGGCCTGATGCTGGGATCGATCGGGCTCTTGGTCTCGGTCTATACGCGACAGATCGAGAATTTTGCCGGGATGATGAACTTCGTGGTGTTCCCGATGTTCTTTCTATCGTCCGCCCTCTACCCCTTGTGGAAGCTGCGCGAGGCCGGCGCGGATCTCGTCTACTGGCTGTCCGAGCTCAACCCCTTCAACCACGCGGTCGAGCTGATCCGCTTCGCCGCCTATGGGCAATTGAACCTGCTCTCGCTCGGGGTGGTGGCCGGCTGCACGGTGGTGGCGTTCCTGCTCGCGGCCCGCGGCTACGACCCGCAGGCGGGCGCGATCCGAACCGTGCAGCGCGCCTAGACTGCCCGTCACGGGATTGACCGGCCGGGCGCGGGACGATTGAAGTGTCGTTCCGCGTCCCGGAGCCCGCTCACCTTGACCGACGCCTCAGACGATTCGGCGATTGTCCACAATCGCGTGCTGCTTTCCTTGAGGCCTGAGGCCCGGGCGTTCCTCAAAACCCGCATGGTGACCCGGCAGATGTCGCCGGGGGAGGTCCTCTATGAGACTGGCGCGCCGTTCACGCACGCGATCTTCCCGCACACCGGGGCGATATCGCTGATGACCGAGATGGAGGGCGGACGAAGCATCGAGAAGGCGTCGGTCGGTCGCGAGGGCTTTGTCGGTCTTGCGCTGGTGATGGGCGGGCGCCACGCTCTGAGCCGGTCGACGGTACAAGTCGCGGGCTACGCCTCCTGGCTGTCGCTCGACGATCTCGACGCGGCCCATGTCGAGTTTTCGTGCGTTCGCAACGCCATGCAGAACTATGCCCGGGCGTTTATCGTCCAGCTCATGGAGTCCGTCGCCTGCAACAGCCTTCACAACGCCGAGCAGCGGGTGGCCCGGTGGTTGCTGGAGGCCAGCGACCGGATGGGAGACGAGGCGTTCCTGATCAAGCAGGACTCGCTGTCGCACATTCTCGGTCTCAGGCGGGCGACGGTCAGCGAAGCCTGTTCGCGGTTCAAGGACGAGGGCGTCATCCGGTATCGGCGCGGCCTGCTCATGATCACCGATCGCGAGGCTCTCGAGCGACGCGCCTGCGGATGCTACGGCCGCATTCGCAACTTTCGGGTGACATCGCCTGCTACTTGAGGTGATCGCGCGGATCGTCCGACAGGATGCGCTCGCCGGCGCCTTTGAGGTCGTCATACTGGCCCGAGCGGAGGGCCCAGAGGAAGGTCGCGAGCGCCCCGATGCCGAGCAGCAGCGCGATCGGGATAAGCACCAAGAGGCCACTCATGCGGCGGTCTCCGCCAGAGCCGGACGCACGCCGGGGGCGGGTCGCCGCGCCGGCGCGCCGAGATTGAGCCGCATGGCATTGGCGACGACCAGCAGCGACGAGCCCGACATGGCGAGCGCGGCGATCAGCGGGGTGACGAGCCCGGCGATGGCGAGCGGCAGGGCGATGGCGTTGTAGATCACGGCCAGCGACAGGTTCTCGACGACCAGCCGTTCGGCGCGGCGGGCAATGTCAATGAGGAACGGCACGCTCGCCAGCTTGCCGCTGGTGAACACGAAATCGGCGGCATTGCGCCCGATGTCGGCGGCCTCGGACGGGGCCATCGACACCGAGGCGGCGCGCAGCGCCGGCGCGTCGTTGATGCCGTCGCCGACCATCATCACCCGGTCGCCCGCCGCGGTGCGGGCTGCGATCCGGTCGAGCTTGTCCTCGGGGCGCTGGCGGGCGCGCCAGGAGGCGATCGACAGATGCGCGGCGACCCGCGCCACGACGCCGGGCGTATCGCCGGAAAGGATTTCGAGATCGAGCCCCCTACGGCGCAGTTGGTCGGCCGCCTCGGAGGCATCGGCGCGCAGTTTGTCCTCGAACGAGAAGCCGGCGACGACCTCCCCGTTCCGCGACAGATACACGCGACTGCCGGCGACGTCGGCGGGCTCATCGGGCGCATCGCAGAATTTCGCATTGCCCAGGCGCCACAGCACGGCGCCGTCGCGGACCTCGACCCCGGCGCCGGCATGCTCGCGGACGTCACCCCGTATGGGCCGGACGCTGCCGGCAGACCGGGCGAGCGCCTGAGCCAGGGGGTGCGTGCTGTGAGCGGCGATCGCGGCGGCGACGCCCAGCAAGTCGGGTGTCCCAAAATTCTGCCGCTCGAGCCGCGGCGCGCCCTCGGTGAGGGTGCCGGTCTTGTCGAAGATGACGGCGTCGACCCGCGCCGCCCGTTCGAGCCCGGCGCCGTCGCGCATCATGATGCCGTTGCGGAAGAGCCGCGCCGCCGCGACCACCTGAACCATCGGGACAGCCAGCGCCAGGGCGCAGGGGCAGGTGATGATGAGCACGGCGACGGCGTTGACCAGGGCCCCGTGCCAGTCGCCGGTGAACAGCCCCCAGCCGAGAAAGGTCAGCGCGGCGGTGGTGTGCAGCACCGGCGCGTAGATGGCGGCGACGCGGTCGGCGATGCGGCGGTAACGGGTGCGGGCGCCTTCTGCCTCGCTCATCATGGTGATCATGCGGGCGAGGAACGAGTCGGCGGCGCGCCTTGCCACCTCGACCTCGAGGCTGCTGGCGCCGTTGATGGTCCCGGCGGCGATGCGGGTTCCGGACGACACGGCGACCGGCAGCGACTCGCCGGTAACCAGCGAGGCGTCGACCTCGCCGGTGCCTTCGGCCACCATGCAATCGACCGGCAGGCGGTCGCCGGGGCGGACCAGGAGCTTCATCCCCGGCACGATCTTGTCGATGGCGATGAAGGCGAGGGTGCCGTCGGCGTGGATGCGCGTCGCGCCGCGCGGGGCGAGCCGCTCGAGATTGCCGAGGGCGCCGCGCGCGCGCTCGCGCATCAGGTGGTCGAGCGTGCGCCCGACGAGCAGGAAGAACAGCAGCATGGTGGAGGCATCGAAATAGGCGTGCGCGCCCGAGATTGCGGTTTCGTAGAGGCTGAGACAGGTTGCGAGGGTAATGCCGATGGTGATCGGGACATCCATGTTGGTGCGGCCGACGCGCAGCGCGGCGAAGGCGGAGCGGAAGAACGGCCGGCCGGCATAGGCGATGGCGGGCAGGGCGATCAGCGCCGACACCCAGTGAAAGAGGTCGCGCGTCGGCGCGTCCGCACCCGACCACACCGAGACCGAAAACAGCATGATGTTGGCGGCGGCGAAGCCGGCGACCGCCATCGCCCGCACCAGCTCGCCGAGCGCGGTGTTGCGGGCGGTGTTGGCCGATGGGTCGAGCGGATGGGTGCGATAGCCGCTGGCGCGGATGGCGGCCTCGAGCTCGAGCGGCGAGCCGATCTCGGGCGAGAAGGCAACGCGGACACGCCGCTTGGACAGGTTGACGCGGGCCGATTTGACCTGCGGCAGCCGGTCGAGAGCGGTTTCGATCGTGCTGATGCAGGCGGCGCAATGGACGTCGGGGACGACGAACTCGATGGCCCGCGTTCCTTCGCCGGCCGGCACGCTGTAGGCCAGGAGCTCGTCGGACGCGGAGGGGCCGGCGGCCCCGCTGGCGCCGTTCTCGAGGGCAAGGCCGGGCGCGGTCATGGCTTAGGGCACGGTGATCTGATCGCGACGCTCGTAGGCGCCGTGCGGTGTATCGGCGGCGATTGTGACGACGTTCCAGATGCCGCTTGCGAGGGTGAGCGCACCGAGGAAGGACCCGTCGGGCTGCGCGGTGAGGGTGATCGCCTGATCGTCCCGGTCGCCGATCGGCCGGGTGATCCGCGCCGTGACGCCCGAGACCTTCAGCATCGCACCCTTCACGTCATGCAGCTCGAAGTGGAGCGTCCCGGCTGCGTAGCGCAGATGGCTGGTCCAGCCGAGCGCCAGTTGCTCCTCGGCGCGCTTGACCTTCTCGTTGAAGTCCAGTCCGGCCTTGTAGGAGTTGTCGACGACCACCCCGGTCCAGGTGCGGATCGCCATGACCGAGAGGTAGACATTGACGCCGATGACGACGCCGAAAAACAGCAGCATGGCGGCCAGCATATGCCAGCCGGTGAAGCCGCGCGGCGCGCTGGTGTCGGTCATTTCCGGGTCTCGCTGGGGGTTTCGAACTTGGCGCCGGCCGAAGCATGGATCGAGCCGTCGCCGGCGGTGACCTCGAAGCGGAAATCCTTGGCCGGACCGGTAGCGGCGTCGGCGGGCAGGCGGACGAAGATGCGCTCCTCGAGGACGCGATCAGGCTCGATTTCGAAGGCGAAGGAAGTGGCGGGCTGGTCGCCGCCCTCGGCCGTGCTCATGGTGGCGCCGTCGAGCCCCGACAGCGTCAGCACGATGGCGCGGGGCGCCTGCGTCATGTTGAGGAATTTGAGGGTGAAGCCGTTGCGGATAGAGCCGTCCGAGAGCAGCACATATTGCGGGTTGCGGTCGTGGAGGACGTTGACTTCGAGCGGGGTGCGGACCGCGAGGGCGGCCAGCATCAACAGGCCAATACTGGCCCAGACGACGAAATAGGCGATGGTGCGGGGCCGCACGATCGAGCGCCAGGTGGTGTGGCGGATGGCGTCGACGAGCTTGCCGGTGACAGAGTCGCGCACCCGCCTGGGCTCGATGCCCGCCGGCATGCCGGCTCCGGCCAGCTCCATATTGGCGTTGAAGTCGTTGAGCGTGGCGTAGGAGATCAGGCCCGATTCACGGCCGAGCTTGCCCATCACGTCGTCGCAGGCGTCGATGCACAGGGCGCAGGTGATGCATTCGAGCTGCTGGCCCTCGCGAATGTCGATGCCCATCGGGCAGACCACCACGCAGGCGTTGCAATCGACGCAATCGCCCACCGGCTTGCCCTGGGCGATGGCCTTCTTGGCATGGCGCGAGCGCGGTTCGCCGCGCCAGGAATTGTAGGTGACGGTCAGCGAGTACTCATCGAGCATCACCGACTGGATGCGCGGCCACGGGCACATATAGGTGCACACCTGTTCGCGCATGATGCCGCCGAAGGTGTAGGTCGTCGCCGTCAAGAGCGCGATCGTGCCATAGGCGACGAACGGCGCCTGAAGGGTGAACACCTGGGCGATCAGGGTCGGCGCGTCGGCGAAATAGAGAATCCAGGCGCCACCGGTGACGATGCCGATGAGAATCCAGATGCTGTGCTTGGCGAGGCGCTTGCCGATCTTGTCGAGCGTCCACGGCCCGCTGTCGAGCTTGATGCGGGCGTTGCGGTCGCCCTCGATCGCCCGCTCGACGACGAGGAAGAGATCGACCCACACGGTCTGCGGGCAGGCGTAGCCGCACCAGGCGCGGCCGACCGTCGAGGTGATGAGGAAGAGCCCGACGCCGGCCATCACCAGAAGGCCCGCGACGTAGTAGAATTCCTGCGGCCAGATCTCGATGAAAAAGAAATAGAAGCGACGGTTGGCGAGATCGACCAGCACCGCCTGGTCGGGGGCGTAGGCGCCGCGGTCCCAGCGCAGGAACGGCACCAGATAATAGATGCCCAGCGTGATCGCCATGACGATCCACTTCAGCTGCCGGAACTTGCCCGAGGCGCGCTTGGGGAAAATCTTCTTGCGCGCCGCATAGAGGCTCTCGCGCTGCGCCTTGGAGTTGACCGCCCCGACGTCATACCGGTCCGGTTGGGTGGCGTCGCCGGCTTCCGGGGTATCGAGCATAGTTCATAGTCTCCGCAGGTCGCCCGCAGCATGCCCCAGGAGGCAGACCGCGGGCGTTGACCTGGATCAAGGCTGGGCGGCTATCTGCCGCCGCCCAGGCCATGGACGTAGACGGCGAGCTCCTTGACCGTGGTGTCGCCGAGCCGGACGCCCCAGGCCGGCATGGTGCCGTGCCGCGGCTTGCCGAGTTGGGCCACGATGGAGTCGAGCGAGCCGTTGTAGAGCCAGATCTGGTCGGTCAGGTCAGGCCCGCCGAGCTCCGGCTTGCCCTTGGCGTCGTCGCCGTGGCAGGCGGCGCAATTGTCGGCGAAGATCTGCGCGCCCTCCGGGGTGTTGACGCCACCCTCGAGGCCCGACAGCGAGGCGACATAGGTTGCCACCGTGGCGATCTGCGGCGCCTCGAGAATGGCATCGGCGCCGAAGTTCGGCATGATGTTGTAGTGCGTGTCCGGATCGCCTGGGTCGCGCGCGCCGTGGGTGATGGTGGCGTAGACCTCGTCGATCGTGCCGCCCCAGATCCACTCGTCGTCGTTGAGGTTGGGGTAACCGACGCCGCCTTCGGCGCCCGTGCCGTGGCATTGGATGCAATGCACCTTGAAGGCCGAGGCGCCACCGGCGGTGGCATAGCGGTTGAGGTCGGCATCGATGAGGATATCGGCGACCGGTGTCGCCGCGACCTTGGCGATGAGGCCGGCCTGGGCCAGCTGCGCCGCGGCGAGGTCGTTGCTGAGTTCCGTGCGCGTCGAATAGCCGAGCACGCCGGGTGTCGGTCCGCCGAACAGCGGCCAGGCCGGGTAGAGGACGGAGATGCCCAGTCCCACCGCGATGCAGCCGTAGAAGGTCCACAGCCACCAGCGCGGCAGCGGGTTGTTGAGTTCCTTGATGCCGTCCCACTCGTGGCCGGTCGTTTCGACGCCGGTGATGTCGTCGACTTCGTGATTTGCCATGACGTTCAGCTCCTTGGGGCGTCGTCGCGGAGAGGGATCGAGGCGGCTTGCTTGGCGTGCACCTTGGCCTTGGGGCGGAGCAGGAACAGGACGATGCCGCTGAACAGCACCACCATGTAGACGAGCCCGAACTGATCGGCGAAGTGCTGCAGGGTGTAGAAGTTGAGTATCTCGGACATCGCCGCCTCTTACCGCTTGTTGCCGTTTTCGTCGTAGTTCTTGAAGTCGACCAGCGTGCCGAGCATCTGGAGATAGGCGACCAGCGCATCCATCTCGGTGATCTGGGCGGGGCTGCCGTCGAAATCCTCGGCGCGGGTCTTGGGGTAGCGCTGCAGGAGGCCGGACTTGTCGCCGTCGACGCTGCTCTGGGCCAGTACATCGGCCCCGGCCGCCGCGATCATCTCGGGCGTGTAGGGGACGCCGACCCTGGCGTTGGCCACCAGGTCGTCGGCGATGTGGGTGAATTCGAGCGGCGTTCTGGCGAGGAAGTCATAGCGCGGCATGATCGATTCGGGCACCACGGCGCGCGGATCGATCAGGTGCTCGATCTGCCAGTCGTTGGAGTAGCGCCCGCCGACGCGCGCCAGGTCCGGGCCGGTCCGTGCCGAGCCCCACTGGAAGGGGTGATCGTACATCGACTCGGCGGCCAACGAGTAGTGGCCGTAGCGCTGCGCTTCGTCGCGCAGCGGCCGGATCATCTGCGAGTGGCAGACATAGCAGCCCTCGCGGATATAGATGTTGCGCCCGGCCAGCTCGAGCGGGGTGTAGGGCCGCATGCCCTCCACGGTTTCGATGGTGTTCTTGAAGAAGAACAGCGGCACCACCTCGACGATACCGCCGACGCAGACCACCAGGAGCGACAGCACCAAGAGCAGCGTGACGTTGCGCTCGATGACCTTGTGATTGTCCAGAAGTGTCATTTTCGCTGGTCCTATTCGGCGGGCGTGAGGTGAGTGGCGGCGGCGACGAAGGGCTTCTCCTCGCGGACCCGGCCCCTGATGGTCATGTAGATGTTGAAGGCCATCAGCAGGATGCCGGCGAGATAGAGCAGCCCGCCGATGAGGCGCATCACGTAGTAGGGATGCATGGCGGCCACGACCTCGGCGAACGAGTAGACGAGGAAGCCCTGGTCGTTGTACTCGCGCCACATCAGGCCCTGCGTGACGCCGGCGACCCACATGACCGCGGCGTAGACGACGATGCCGAGGGTGGCGAGCCAGAAATGCCAGTTGACCATGCGCAGCGAGTAGAGCCGCTCACGGCCCCAGAGCCGCGGCACCATGAAGTAGATGGCGGCGAACGACACCATGCCGACCCAGCCCAGGGCGCCCGAATGGACGTGCCCGATGGTCCAGTTGGTATAGTGCGAGAGCGCGTTGACCGCCTTGATCGACATCACCGGACCCTCGAAGGTCGACATGCCGTAGAAGGCCAGCGAGATGACGATCAGCCGGATGATGGGATCGGTGCGGATCTTGTCCCAGGCGCCACGCAGGGTCAGCAGGCCGTTGATCATGCCGCCCCATGAGGGCATCCACAGCATGATCGAGAACACCATGCCCAGCGTCTGTGCCCAATCGGGCAGCGCGGTGTAGAACAGATGGTGCGGACCGGCCCAGATATAGAGGAAGATCAGCGCCCAGAAGTGGATGATCGAGAGCCGGTAGGAGAACACCGGCCGCCCCGCCTGCTTGGGCATGAAGTAGTACATCATGCCCAGGAACCCGGCGGTGAGGAAGAAGCCGACGGCGTTGTGGCCGTACCACCATTGCGTCAGCGCGTCCTGGACGCCCGAGAAGGCCGAGTAGCTCTTGGAGCCGAACAGCGACACCGGCATCGACAGATTGTTGACGACGTGCAGCATCGCGATGGTGACGATGAAGCTCAGATAGAACCAGTTGGCGACGTAGATGTGCGGTTCCTTGCGCTTGACCAGCGTGCCCAGGAACATCACCAGATAGGCGACCCAGACGACGGTCAGCCAGAGGTCGACATACCATTCCGGTTCGGCGTATTCGCGTGACTCGGTGATGCCGAGCAGATAGCCGGTCGCCGCCATGGCGATGAACAGCTGGTAGCCCCACATGACGAACCAGCCGAGGTCGCCGCCGAACAGGCGCGCCCGCGTGGTGCGCTGCACCACGTAGAAGCTGGTGGTGATGAGCGCCGTGCCGCCGAAGGCGAAGACCACGCCGGAGGTGTGCAGCGGCCGCAGCCGGCCGAAATTGAGCCAGGGCCCGAAATTGAGCTCCGGCCAGGCCAGCTGCGCCGCGACCAGCGCTCCGACGGTCATCCCGACGACGCCCCAGAACACGGTGAGGATGCTGCCGACGCGGATCGGCCCGTCCATGTAGTCGTCCGGATTGGCGGGCGGCGTTTCCGGGCGGTTGGTCTGGCGCAGCAGGTAGATGGTGCCGCCGCCCAGCAGCAGCGTCAAAACGCCCATATGGACGCGGAACGCGTCGTCGTGCGCCAGGCCGGCGAAGACGATCACGCCGAGCGTCCCCAGCCCTAAGGCGATGATCCATGGCATGTTTCGCACGTCTTGCCCCTTTGATTGTCGAGTGCCCGTAACTCGACTAGGCGATGGTGTGCGTCCGCCTTTGATCTAGGTCAAAGACGGGGCTGTTTGGCGTCGCAAGGCTCGTGCGACATTTGGTCGTGTGGCAGGGAAATCCGGCGATGAACGATAGTGCGACACGGCCGCCGGAGCCGTCGGCCGATCGGGCGGCCGGCGTATGCTGACGGCGGTCGTTTCGGGCCTCTTGATGGGGCTTGCCTCGAGCCTCCATTGTGCCGGCATGTGCGGGCCGATCGGCTGCGCGCTGTTGTTGTCGAACACCAAGACCAATGCCTGGCTCGCGCTGTTCTCGGCCGAGGCGGGGAAGCTCACCTCCTATGGCCTGCTGGGCGCCGCCTTCGGAGTGTTCGGGGCGGGCCTTTATGGCCTCGTCAACCTCGAGGCGGCGCACACGGTGCTGCAATGGAGCGCTTCGCTGACCATCATCTGGATGGCGCTGGTGACGGTCGGGCTGGTGCCGGCGATGGCCGGGCTCGACCGGGCGCTGGCCCCGGCGGCGGGCGTGATCGCCGGATTCCGCTCGAAATGGACGGCGAGCGGCTACCGGGGCCTCCTGGTCGCGGGCCTGTTCTGGGGCGCCATGCCGTGCGCCATGGTCTACCTAGCGCTGTTCAACTCGCTGCTCTCGGGGTCATGGCAGAACGGGGCGGCGATGATGGCGGCCTTCGGCCTCGGCACGGTTCCGACGGTCACGCTCAGCGCTTTGGGCCTCTACCGGATGAGCCAGTTCGGCGCGACGCCGAAGGGCAAATGGTGGGCCGGCGCGGCGCTCGGCGCCTCGGGGGTGCTGGGCCTGTTGGTCACCATCCCGGGAAGCCCGCTCTGCATCAGCTAGGCTTGCCGGCCGGCTTCTGACCGAGAGTCCGAAGTCCGTGCTTTGGGCTATTCCCTGACGGCGGACGTTCGTGCTAGATAGGTCATATCATCATATGACTTTGGTCCGCATGAAACCCTTGACTTCTTTGCCGCGCGCGGCGGCCCGCGCCGTTCGGGCGGTGCTCACCGACATCGACGACACGCTCACCTCCGACGGAAGGTTGCCGGCGCTCGCCTATGCGGCGATGGAGCGGCTGCGGGCGGCCGGTCTCATCGTCGTGCCGGTGACCGGCCGGCCGTCGGGGTGGTGTGATCTCATCGCCCGGCAATGGCCGGTCGATGCCGTCGTCGGCGAGAACGGCGCCTTCTGGTTCCGCTACGACGACGCGGCCCGCAAAATGATCCGGACCTACTTTCGCAGCGAGGCAGAGCGACGCGATGACCGGCGGCGGCTCGACGCCATCGCCGCCGAAGTGCTGACGCGCGTTCCCGGCACGTCGCTGGCTGCCGACCAGCAGTACCGCGCCGCCGATCTCGCCATCGATTTCCGCGAGGACGTGCCGCCGCTCGGGGCCGACGACGTGCGGCGGATCGTCGACATCTTCGAGCGCCACGGCGCCACCGCGAAGGTGTCGTCCATCCACGTCAATGGCTGGTACGGCGACCACGACAAGCTGAGCTGCAGCCTGGCGCTGCTCGGCGACGTGTTCGGCATCGACGGACGCCGCCACCCCGAGGACGTCGTGTTCGTCGGCGATAGTCCGAACGACGCCCCGATGTTCGGCTATTTCCCCAATGCCGTCGGCGTCGCCAATGTGCGGCAGTTCGAGGGGCGCATCGAGGCGCTGCCGGCCTATGTCGCCGAAGCCTCGTTCGGCGCGGGCTTTGCCGAGGTCGCCACGGCCCTGCTCGCGGCGCGAGGCTGAGCCGATGAAGGCGCGCTCCGGACGGTTGCGAGCCCGGTTCAAATCATGTAGTGAAGTCATATTACGACTTACCACTTGGCAGATCGTGCAGTTTGATCGAAACATCGCCGGCGGGCCCCCGCGGGACCCTGCGTATCGTTACCAGAGCCGTGTCGCGGAGCGGGTGATATGACGCTCCAGGTCATGACCGCGCCCGCCCCGGAGCGACGCGTTTCCGGCGATCCGCTGGAGCTGCTGCTCAAGGGAACCTATCCCGATCCGCAAACCGGCGCGGCCGTCGGCGTCAGGACGCGCGGCCTCGTCATCGCCGATTCGCTGGCGGGGATGGAGGCCGGCCTGGTCGCCGATCTGGGCTTCGGCAAGAGACTGACACTGGTGTCTGATCCGACCACGCATGGTGTCCTCGGCGTCCGCGTCGAGGCGGCGCTGGCGGGCCGCTACGCGGTACAGAGTCTGGTGCTGCCGGCGGACGTCGTCCCCGACGACGCGACGGTGGCGCGGCTGCGCGCGGCATCGGGCCTGGCGGACGCCTTCATTGCGGTCGGCTCGGGGACCATCAACGATCTCGTCAAATATGCCAGCGCGCTCGAGCGTAAGCCCTATGCCGTGTTCGGCACCGCGCCGTCGATGAACGGCTATGTATCGCTGACCGCCTCGATCACGGTCGGCGGCCACAAGAGCACGCTGCCGGCGCAGGCTCCCGCGGGCGCCTTCTTCGACATCGGCGTGCTCGCGGCGGCACCGCCGCGGATGATCCGCGCCGGGCTGGGCGACAGCCTCTGCCGCACCACGGCGCAGGCCGACTGGCTGCTGTCGCACCTGCTGTTCGACACGCCCTATCGCGAGCTTCCCTTCGCCCTGCTCGCGGCGGACGAACCGCAGCTCTTCGACCGAGCCGGCGAGTTGCTCGGAGGCAGTCTCGAGGCGATGCGCATCCTCGCCCGCACCCTGGTGCTCTCGGGTTTCGGCACCGCCATCGTCGGCTCGAGCGCGCCGGCCAGCCAGGGCGAGCATCTGGTCAGCCACTACATCGACATGCTGGAACCGCCCGGGCGTCCGCCGGTGTTTCATGGCGAGCAGGTCGGCGTCACCACGCTGTCGCTGGCCCGCCTGCAGCACGCCATGCTGGACGTCCGGCCGGTGGTTCATCTCGACATCGAAAACGAGCCATCGATCCGGCGACGCTTCGGCGACGAGCTCGGCGGCTCGGTGTGGGAGGAGTTTTCGCAAAAGCGCCTCGACCGCGCCGGGGCCGAGGCGCTCAACCGGCGGATCGCCGCCGGCTGGGATGCCATCCGCGAGAAGATCGCCGCCGTGTTGCTGCCGGTTGGGCGGATGGAAGCGGTGCTCGCCGCCGCCGGCGCGCCGATGATTCCGGCCGACATCCACCTCGAGCGCGGCTTCTATCAGTCGGCGCTGCGGCACGGCCGCGAAATCCGCAACCGCTACACGATGCTCGATCTCGCCGCGGCCAGCGGGCGTCTCGAATCCTCCCTTGTTACGATCTAGGTGGCGGAGCCAATCGATGGATTTCATCTTCATGCTGACGCGGGGCGACAAGACGATCGAGGATTGCCTTGCCGTCTACGACCAGATCGCGCCGCTCGGCCTCAGGCATGTCGGCTTCAAGGATGTCGGGGTCGAGTTCTCGACCCTGGTCAGGCTGACCGAGCGCATCCGCGCCAGTGGAGCGACGTCCTATATGGAGGTGGTGTCGGAGACGCCCGAAGCCTGCCTCCGTTCCGCCGAGTCGGCGCGGACGCTCGGCATCGACCGGTTGCTCGGCGGCACCGACGTCGAGAGCGTCCGGGACATCCTTGCGGGCACGGCGACGCGGTATTTCCCGTTCCCGGGCTTTCCCTCCGGCCATCCGACCAAACTCGGCGGCCAGCCGGCGGACGTCACCGCCCATTGCGAGCGGTTCATGGCGGCCGGCTGCGCCGGGGCCGACCTCCTCGCCTTCCGCGCCACCGAGGCGGCGCCGCTCGAGCTGGTGCGCGCGGCACGGCGCGGGCTGGGCACGGGCTATCTGATCGTTGCCGGGTCGATCACCTCGCGGCAGCGCATCGCCGAAGTGGCAGCGGCGGGCGCCGACGCCTTCACCATCGGTACGGCGGTGTTCGACGGCTCTTACAACCCCCGCAAGGGCTCGATACTGTCCCAGCTCGGCGACGTGATCGCCGATTGCGAGACGGTCTGACCGGAGCTTTATGCCCACCCTCGGCGTCGATGTCGGCACGCAGAGCCTGAAGGCCGTCGTCCTCGGCGACCAGATGCAGGCGCTGGGCGCCGGCAGCGTCGGCTACCGGCCGGCGTTCCCGCAACCGGGTTGGGCCGAGCAGGATCCGCGCCATTGGCTCGCGGCGCTGCGGCCGGCGATCGCCGCCGCCCTCGCCGAGGCTCGCGTCACATCGCGCGATATCGCGGCGCTGGCCGTCTGCGGTCAGCTCGATGGCTGCGTTCCCACCGATGGGGAGGAGCGGGCGCTGGCCCCGGCGATCATCTGGATGGACCGGCGGGCCGAGTCGCTGCTGGCCGCCATCGATCCCGCCCTCATCCGGGACCGCTGCGGCCTCGTTCTCGACGCGACCCACATGGGCGCCAAGATCGCCTGGCTCGATGCGCATCTGCCGCAACGCGGCGAGGTCGCGACCTGGCATCAGCCGGTGAGCTTCCTCGTCGCCGCGCTCACCGGCCGGCGGGTCGTGTCGCACTCGCTCGCCTCGACCACGATGCTCTACGATATGCACAAAGGCGATTGGGACGACGCGCTGCTGGCGTTGTTCGGAACGCGGCGCGACCAATTGCCGTCGATCGCCGGCGACGCGGAGATCGCGGGGTTGCTGACCGCGGAAGGTGCGGACCTCACCGGCCTTCACGCGGGCCTGCCGGTGGCGGTCGGGACCGGCGACGATTTTTCCAATCCGCTCGGCTGCGGCATCCACCGCCCGGGGATTGTCGCGGTGTCGCTGGGCACGGCGGAAACGGTCGCGGCGCTGTCGGATCGCGACATCGTCGACCCCGGCATGCTGGTCGAGACCCACGCCTTTCCGGGCGGCCGCTTTCACCTGGGCAATCCCGGTTGGCTCTCGGGCGGCGCGGTGCGCTGGGCTTCGGCGCTGCTCTCGATTGCCGGCGACGAGGCGTTCTCGGCCAGGGCCGCGGAGGCACCGCCGGGGTGCGACGGCGTCACCTTCATCCCGGCCCTCAGCGGCGCCATGTCGCCCAAATGGATCGCGGCGGCGCGCGGCAGCTTCATCGGCCTCACCCCGAGCCACGGCGCTTCGCATCTGGCGCGTGCCGTGCTCGAGGGCACCGCCTTCGCCATGCGCGACGTCATCGACCGGCTCGATGCGCTGGGGGTTCCGACGACGCGACTGAGGCTGATGGGCGGCGGCGCGCGAAGCGACCTCTGGTGCCAGATCCGCGCCGATGTGAGCGGGCGGCCCGCCGAACTGCTGACCGAGAGCGACGCCTCGGCGATCGGCGCCGCACTGCTCGCGGCGGTGGCGGCCGGGATCATGCCGGACATCGGAACGGCCTGTGCCGCATTGCGGCTGCCGATGCGCAGTATCGCGCCCGGGCCGCCGGTCTATGACGACGCCTACCGGCGCTATCGCGACGGTTTCGCGGCGCTCGAACCGCTGTGGCGCTAGCGGCGGCGCTCAGCCGATGTCGATGGCGCGGCCCTCGGCGGCCGAGCGGTAGATCGCCTGCACCGTCGCGAGCGCCGCCGCCGCGTCCGCCGCACCGGCCGGAACCGGGTGGTCGTTGAGGATCGCGTCGGCAAAGCTCTCGAGCATCAGCCGATGGCTGTCCAGCCTTGCCATCGCGAACTCGCTCCAGGTCTTGTCGGCCGTGCGGTAGAGCCGGAGCGGCGTGGTGCCGAAGGGAGCGGGCAGGTCGAGCCGGCCGAGCGTGCCCTCGATCTCAATGGCTTCCTCGTTGACGGCGCCGGGACTGTGGGCGCTGGCGACGAGGCTGACGATGGCGCCATTGACGAGCCGCAGGCTGGCGCTCGCGGTGTCCTCGACTTCGGCCGGCGCCACCATCGTCGCGATCTCGGCCGAGGCGCGCACCACCTTGAGGCCGGTGATGTAGCGCAGCGTATCGAGCTGGTGGATGGTGTTCATCAGCACCACGCCGCCGCCGGCCTCGGCCTTTCTGGCGCGCCAGTTGAGCGCACTGGGCGCGCCCCAGTAGTCGAGCCGCTTGTCGATGATGGTGCGGATGCGCACCAGAAGCGGCGCGCCGATGGCGCCGTCGGCGATGAGCTTTCGCGCCGCCTCGACCGTGCCGGCGCGGCGCAGCTCGAAGAACACCGTGAGCTTGAGGCCGCGCGCCTCGGCCAATTGGCCGAGCCGGCGCGCTTCCGCGGCGTCGAGCGCCAGCGGCTTTTCGGCGAGCACGTGCCTGCCGGCCGCTAGGGCGCGCTCGACCGTCGGCGCCAGCAGGTGATGCGGGAGGCCGACATAGACGGTGGTGACATCCGGATGGGCGAGCAGCGCGTCGATGCTCGGCGCAAGCGCGGCGCCGGTTTTGGCGGCAAATTCGGCGGCGCGCGCCGGGTCGGCGTCGCAGGCGGCGACGATACGGATGTCCGCCATGTCGGCCGAGGCGCGGGCGATCTCGCTGGCGGCCCAGCCGCAGCCGACGATGCCGAGGCCGATGCCCGGCGCGCTCACCGGACTGGCTCCGGCGCCCCGACCAGATGCGACAGCGTGTCGTAGTAGCTGTCGTCGGGATAGCGCTCGAGCGCCAGGGCGACGACGGCGATCGCTTCGGTTCGCGGCGATACCGCCCAGGGCCGCGTCAGGCGCGTCGGCGTCGGAGTGACGAGGTCGGTGCCGGACCAGCGTCCGTCGCCGTCGCGGCGGCAGAGCTCGAGATGCCAGAGGCCGTGGTCCTCGCGGGTGAGATAGACCTCGCCGTCCCGGCCGGGTCCGGGGAAGGCCATGCCGCCGACATAGAGGCCGGCGTCGATGTAGCCGAACTTGCCGCCGGCTCCGACGACACCCTCGGTGCGCCAGGCGCCGTCGCGCAGCGCGGTCACGTGATAGCGGGCGTCGCGCGTGGTGAGGTCGTCCTTGATCTTGGAAACGAAGCCGATCTCGAAGGCCGGTCCCCTGCCGACGTCGAACAGGTTGGCGGTCCGGTCGGCCGGGGTGCGATGCACCAGTTCGAGCGCCGAGTAGTCGAGCGGCAGCCCGGCGCCGGTCCTCAGATTGCCCAGCACCCGCCCGTCGCTCGCCGTGGTGATGGCGCCGGTTCTGAGGTCAACCGCGCAGGCCCAGACGTCGTGGAGGGGCTTTTTCTCGTACTCCTTGGGGTGGCCGGAGACGGCGACGCGCAGCGTATGGCCGTCGCTGAGCAGCGCCGTCGCCATGTAGACCTGCTGGTCGGTGTCGAAGGACAGGAAATCGCGCGGCGGCGCCCAGCTCTGCGCCCAGTCGTCCGAGCGCCGCCAGCTCCAGCGGGTCTCGTCGACCCGCGTGAAGAGATGCAGCTCGTCATCCACCTGGTGCACCTGGGCGTAGGTGGTCGAGCCGCCGAAGGTGAGGATCTGTTCCGGCTGCCAGTCGACGAGATCGAGCGGCCGCGACGAGATGCGGTAGCGCAGGCCCTCCTCGGCGTCGTGGCGGGAGTAAAAGCAGAGCAGCGGCCGGCCGGCCACCGCCACGAGCGCCGGGTTGTTGTGATCGTCGGGCTCGAACTGCGCCAGCCGCTGACGCTCGACCGCGCCGGTCCTCAAGTCACGGCTGGCCGCGACGATGCCGCCGGCCGAATCGATGGCGCCGAAATAAACGACATCGCCGATGCGCGTGGCGCGCGGCTGCGTCCACCAGCACCACGCCATGTCTTCGATCAGCGGCACCGGCAGGTGCAGCGCGGGGGCGTCGTCGTTCATAGCGCAGGATCCATAGTCATATGACGACTTATGATATGGGGTGCCGGTGCCGCTGTCCAGCGGGCTCAGGGCATCGGGCCGGGGCCGCGGCGATAAACGCGGAGCTCGATCACCGCGGGCACGTGCCATTCGAGCGAGCGCATCACCGGCCGGCCGGTGGTGTCGTAGTCGACCTGCTTTAAATGCTGGATCGGGGTGCCCGGCGGCACGTCGAGGATCTTGCCGATCTCGGCCGTGGCGATCGAGGGCGTCAGGATGGCGCGGGCATGGTCGACGTCGTGGCCGCGCGAAGCGAGCAGCTTGTAGAGCGACTGGCTGAAGGCCTTGAGATCGCGCCGGGCGTCGACGATGTCGGCGGGCAGGCTGTCGATGGAGTAGATCGCCGGCTTTCGTCCGGCGATGCGGACGCGGCGGATCACCACGATCTCGGCGTCCTGCTTGAGGTCGAGATCGGCGATGACATCGTCGTCGGCGGCGATCCGATGCGCGTCGAGCACCTTCTTGGACACCTTGATGCCGGTGCTTTCGAGGTATTCGGTGTAGCTGAAATTGGTGTCGAGCGAATTGCGCAGCGCCGGGCTCTTGGTGACGAACGTGCCGGCGCCCTGCCGGCGGCTCACATAGCCGTCCTCGATCAGCCCGCGCACCGCTTCGCGCAGCGTGATGCGGCTCACTGCAAAGCGCGTGCACAGCGCCTCTTCGTTGGGCAGCTTCGAGCCCGGCGCGAACTCGCCCTCGATGATGGCTCGCCTCAGCTCGGAGCGGACGACGTCGGGGAGGAGCGGTCGTGTTCTGACCAAGGCCATGGGTTGTCTCACTAATCGGCTCTGAAACCGAACATAGACATTAGTCGTCACATGTCCACGCGCGGCAGCCTGCAGGGAGGGCGAATCCACCGCTTAGCGGCGGCTTCTAGCCCTTCACCCCGCTCGAAACCACGCTGCGGATGACATAGCGCTGCAAGAACAGGTAGGCGACGACGACCGGCAGGATCGCCATCACCGCGGTCGCAAGCGCGACGCCGGTATAGATGCCCTGCGACCGGCCGGCCATGGCGAGGCCCTGGGTCACGGTGAACAGGTCGCGGTTGGAGGTCACCAGCAGCGGCCAGAGCACATCGTTCCAGCGCCAGATGACGTTGAGGATGGCGAGGGTCGCGAGCGTCGGCTTGCACAGCGGCAAGACGATCTGGAAGAAAATGCGCAGTTCAGACGCTCCGTCGATCCGCGCCGCCTCGATCAGCTCGTCGGGGATGCCGGCGATGGTCTGGCGCATCAGGAAGGTGCCGAAGCCGCCGGCGAGGAAGGGCAGGATCAGGGCCCCGTAGCTGTTGGTGAGATGCAGTTGCCCCATGAACAGATAGAGCGGGATCATGCGCGTCTCGAAGGGGATGAACAGGGTCGCCAGAAAGGCGATGAACAGCACCGATTTGCCGGGGAAGCGGCCCTTGGCGAAGGCGTAGCCGGCGAGCGAGGAAAACAGCAGGTAGCCGCCGGTCGTCACCCCGACCACCAAGAGGCTGTTGAGGTAGAGCCGGACGATGGGCAAATTGTCGCTTGCGATGAAATAGTTGAACAGGCTCGGGTCCGGCGGCCACAGGCTCGGGGTGCGCGGCATCGAGACATTGGCCTTGCGCGACAGCGAGGTGGCGACCATCCACAGGAACGGCGCCAGCATCACCACTGCGCCCAGGATCAGCGCGATCGCCATGCCGGTCTGGCCGCGCCAGTCGTGCGGCAGGCGCCAGCGGCGCCGGGGCGTCGCCCTGGTCCCGGTCACGGCGAGAGTCTGGTCCACGGCCATCAGCGGATCGCCTTGAATTCGCGGCGCAGAAATCCCCAGAAGGAGATGGCGCTGATGACGAGGACGATGACGAAGAACACCACGGCGGTGGCCGCCGAGAGCGAGAAGTCGTTGCTCTCGAAGCCCTGCTGGAACATGTACATGACGACGCTCTGCAGCGAGCGGGCCGGCGAGCCGCCTGGGCCGCCCAGGGTCCACAGGTCGCCGAAGCGGGAGAGCGCGTCGACCGTTCCGGTCATGATCAGGAAGATGAAGGTCGGCCGGAGGCTGGGCAGCGTGATGTGAACCCAGGACTGGAGCGGGCTCGCGCCGTCGATCGCCGCGGCGTCGTAGAGATCGGTGGGGATCGACTGGAGGCCGGCGAGGATGACGATGATGAAGTAGCCGAGCCCGGCCCAGACGGCGAGCAGCGTTACCGCGGCGCGCGAGCCGGTGAGGCTCAACCGGGGGTCGGCGAGCCAGAGCGGCAGCTGGCTGATGCCGAGCGAGCGCAGGACGCCGTTGAGCAGTCCCCAATCGGGCTGGAAGACGTAGTTGAACATGATCGCGACGGCCACCGAAGAGGTGAGCTGGGGCAGAAAGTAGATCACCTTGAGCGGCGTCGCGCCGCGCCTCAGGCGGTTGAGCATCGAGGCGAAGATCGTCGCCAGCGGCAGGATGATGGCGAGGAACGCCACGCCCAGTAGAACGGTGTTGCCGAGCGCTCCCCAGAACACCTGGCTCGAGAACAGCCGCTGGAAGTGGAAGGTGCCGGCGAAGACGTCCCCGGCCGGGGTTTCGGTATAGACCGACTGCTGGAAGGCGAGGAAGGTCGGATAGCCGACGAACACCATGATCAAAAACAGCGGCGCGGCAAGGAAGCCGTACCACACCAGCGTGCCGCGAAAGGCGCGCCGCAGGCGGGAGAGAAGGAAGCCGGAGCCCAGGGAGGATGGTGCGGACTCCGGCTTCATGGACTTACTTCTGCACTGCCTGCTGGGCGAGCCAGTCGTCAGTCTCCTTCTGCGCCTGGGCAAGTGCGTCTGCCGGCGAGAGGGTGCCGGCTAGAGCTCCCTCGAGTGCCGTCTGCATCGCCCAGCGCGGCTGGTCGGCCGCCCACGGATAGGGGGCCTCGGCGAATTGCGGCTGCGTCAGCACCACATCGCCATCGGGGAAGGCGGCGATCTGCGGCAGCGCCGCGGCGCCATTGTCGCTGACCGGGATACGCCCATTGGAGTCGAAGTAGTATTTCTGCGACTCGGCGCTGCCGGCGAGCCATTTGAGGGCGGTCCAGGCCGCCTCCTTGTTGGTGCAGCTTTCGGCCATCGCCATCGGCGAGATGGTGGCGACGCCGCCGACGCCGTCGGCGCCGCGCAGGTTGAACGAGGAGCGGAAGCGCTTCTGCAGCTCCGGGTTGGCGATGAGCGGCTGGATGAAATAGCCCTGCTCGCCTTCCGGGATGATGGCGACGACGTTGTCGTCCGACAGGAAGCCCTGCGGCATGCCGTCACTGCCGAGCGCGCCCGACGGGGCGTATTTGGCCATATCGACGAACCACTGCAGCGCCTTGAGATATTCCGGCGTGTTCCAGGTGACGGTCATCTTGCCGGTTTCATCGACCGAGCCCCAGTTGGCGCCCATGGCGTGCGCGATGGAGAGGAACTGCCAGACAGCATATTTGCCCTGGTAGTAATAGCCATAGGTCTGCTGGCCGGTAACCGGGTCGGTGCCGGTGAGGGCCTTGGCCTTGGCCGCGATCTCGTCGAGCGTCGGGTTCTTGGACAGCGGCTCGACGCCGTAGTTGGCGAACAGTGTCGCATCCCAGTGGATGACGCGCTCGCCGGTGTTATTGGGGATGTAGTAGAGGCTCTTGGCCGTCGGGCCCCAGACCTTGTCGGTCTCGATCTGCTTGCCCCAGACGTTCTTGAAGTCCTTGTCCGCCGCGATCAGCGCGCCGAGGTCGGACAACAGGCCGCGCCGGGCATAGCCGGCCGCGCCGGGCATCTCGTAGAGGCACGATTCGTTGGCCTGGATCATCGCCTCGGTCTTGGGGGCGTAACCGGTGGCACCCTCGCCCCAGGGGATGTTGGTGACGACGAGGTCGATGGTCGGGTTGGCGGCCTCGAACGCGGTCTCGAGGTTGCCGATGCCGGGCGAGACGGTACCGGTCACGGCGTCGGTCGAGTCCTTGTCCGGGTAGCCGATGGTGAGCACGGTGACCGGCGTCTTGTCCTGCGCCATCGCCGGGGCGGTGGCGCTCAGTGCGGACGCTGCGATTGCAGTGGTCGAAAGGAGGAGAAAGTGGCGGAGCAGGGGTCTCATCGGGTTCTTCCTTCTGGTGAGGGGGCAGTGTGCCGAGGCAGGTTAGGCGTTGTCTAAGAACATATGATGACTTATGACTAATGTGTCAGGGACCCCCCTGAGCGTCAAGTGACATCGCAGGGCAATGATGACGATTCGCATTGGCCTCGCCGGGCTCGACAGCAGCCATGCCGAGGACTTCCTCCGCCATTTCAACACCGAAGCGCGACATCCCGGCATGCGGGTCGTGGCGTTGTGGGGCGATGACCCGGTCCGCCGCGACGCGCTCTGCGCCTCCGCTCCGGGACTGCAGGCGGCTGCGACGCTTCAGCAGCTGACCGGCATGGTCGATGCGGTGATCGTCGGCGACCGCCATGGCGATTTGCACCGGCCGCACGCGCTTGCCGCAATCGAAGCGGGATTGCCGGTGTTCGTCGACAAGCCGCTCGCCGGTTCGGTCGCCGACGCCGAGGCGATCGTCGCGGCGGCGGAGGACGCGGGCGTGCCGCTGCTCTCGGGCAGTGCGCTGCGCTGGCAGGCCGAAACGCAGTCGCTGAAGGCCCGGCTCGCCGGTCTCGCTGGTCCCTGCGAGATCGCGGCCTACGGCACCTGGTACCCCGAGAACGACTATGGCGGCGCGATCTTTTACGCCATCCACACCGTCGAGCTGGTGCAGGAATTGATCGGTCCCGATTGGCGGGACGTGACGCTGGTCGACGGCCCGGCGCCACGCGTCGGCTACCGCTCGGGCGACCACGCGGTGACGCTCGAATTTCGTCCGCTGGGCGAATCCGGGTCCTCGGCGTTCGGCGTCTCGGTCACCGCATCGGACACCTCGATCCTCCAACCGGTGCCGCTGGGCGACGACTACATGGCGCCCGTCGCCGCCGCCATCGCCGCCATGCTGCGCGTGGGGACGAGCCCGATGAGCCGCGAGGACCTGCTGGCTCCGGTGACGCTGATGGCGGAAATCGAGGCGGTGCTGGGGAGGTAGGCATTGTGCAAGGCTGTGCCGCCGGCACCGGAGCCCCTTCTCCCCTGGAGGGAGAAGGTGGATCGCGCGCAGCGCGAGACGGATGAGGGGTGAGCCTCCACAGGCATAGCAGGCGCGGAGAGAAACCCCTCATCCGGCGCTGCGCGCCACCTTCCTCCTCAAGGGGGGAAGGAAGGGCTCGGGCGCAAGCGGCGCCCTCGACGGCGGGTCGCGCGAGTCTCTCAGTCGGCGCACCGCCCCCCTTGCGGGGGAGGAAGCGAGATAGGACTTAGCGTTTGCTAAGTCCGTGATCGAGCCGGAGGGGGGAAGCAGTCGGCATGGTGCGTGCCGCTTGCACTGAGTCCCTTCCCCCCCTCCGGGGAGAAGGTGGCGCGCAGCGTCGGATGAGGGGTCGTCTCCGCAAATTCGGTGTCTGGGGAGCCGACCCCTCACCCGCCTCGCTTCGCTCGGCACCCTCTCCCCAGAGGGGCGAGGGGACGATAGAACCGGATCCTCAGTCGCGTCCCCTCGCCCCCTCAGGGGGAGAACGGGTTCGGCGCAAGCGGCGCTGCGGTGCTCGCGCCCGTGACGCTGATGGCGGAGATCGACGCGCGGTTGCGGAGGTAGGCATTGTGCGTGGCCGTGCCGCTGGCATCGCGTTTCCTTCTCCCTCAAGGGGAGAAGGGAGCCAGCGCAAGCGGCGCCTTCAACGGTCGCGAGCGAGTTGCGCCTCAGCCCGCGTCCGCCACCGCCACCAGATCGGCGACGTCCATGGCACAGACCTGCGCGAACCCCTCGGCGGACCAGTCGGTGAAGTAGAGCCGCCGGCGGTCGGGCGCGAGGAAGGGGTGCGCGTGATGGCGCTGGTCGTCGTGCGCGGGGCTCATGAGCGTGCGCAGCAGCCGCGTCTCGAGCGGCCCGCCCGGGGCTCTCGCCCGGTGCACCGTCAGCAGTTCGTGCCGGGCGCCGGCGTTTTCGATGAAGGCGAACCGGCCGGCGGGATCGAACCCGGTGTGGACGTAGCCGTCGACCGGCAGCAATTTCTCGGAGAACTCCCCGCTCTCGGGGTCGAAGATCCCGAACCAGGTCTGGCGCTCGCCCCTGGCGGTGTCGACCGTCGCCTCGTAGGCGATGCCGCGCGCCGTGACCACCTGGTGGTTGACCGCCGCCCCATGCGCGCCCGGCGCCGTCGCCGGCCGCAGGTGTTCGACGCCGCTGCCGTCGAGCTTGACCACCCACATGCCGGCGCAGCCCTTGGGATGGTTGAGCAGGATCGTCTCGTTGTCGACGAACAGCACGTGGTGGAAGTGATAGTCGGTGGCGATCACCGTCCGCTGTTCGCCGGTCGCGGTATCGACCACGGCGAGCGTCGCGCCGATGGCGTTGCGGAAGACGTGATGGTGGTCGCGGTTCCACGAGAACGTACCGGCCCTGGTGTCGGCCTCGCGCTTGCTCAGCAGCGCGCGAAACGCCGCCTCGTCGGCGTGGATGTAGCCGAACCAGCGCCCGTCGGGCGAGAACGCCGCCTGGCCGATCGGCATGCGGCCCGCCGGCAGCATCGCGACGCGGCGGTTGGCGAAGCTCGCGACATCCGTGCCGCGGATCTCGCCGTCCTCGAAGTAGGTGACTTCGCCGGTCTGCGGATGGATCGCCGAAAGGTGGTTGTAGATGCCGCCGAGGTGCCATTCGCACCACACCGCCCAGCCGGCATCGGCGGTGTGGCCGTCGGTGAGCTGGCCGATCGCGCCGGTCTGAAGGTCGAGCCGGTAGAGCTGGACGCTGCCGCTCCGCTCGCTGTGAAAGACCAGATAGCGACCGTCCGGGGTGATCGAGGTGGTGAAGTAGTAGAGCGCATAACAATTGGAGCGGCCGTCGGTCAGGCGCGTGACCTTGCGCCCGGTGACCAGGTCGATCTCGGTGACCGATTCGGCGGCGGTGATGGTGCCGATCATATCAGGCGAGCCAGCGGTCGAGATTTTCGGCGACGAAGGCATCGTCGGTCAGCTGCGGATAGTCGGCGATGACGCGGCTGATCTCCTCGGCCTGTCCGGGCGACAGATCCTCGTGCGCATCGAGGCACCAGCGGCCGCCGAGCAGGCCCTGGCGCGCCAGCACCTCGTTGATCCCGGCGATGCAACCAGCAAAGCCGTTGGCGACGTCGAAGACCGCGGCATTGGCGTCGGTCAGCTGCGGGTCGAGCCGCAGCAGTTTTCGCAGCGCAATGTCGTCGCCGGCAACTGCGGTCTTGACCGAAGCCAGCAGCTCGACCGCGGTTTTGGTCCACACCGCGAATTGTCCCAGGAGCCCGCCGACGAAGCGCAGCTCCACCGGCCCGGCCGGCGTCTCCAGCGCATAGGACGCCAAGAGGTCGGAGATGATGAGGTTGTCGTTGCCGGTATAGAGCGCTATTCTATCGTACCGCCCGGAGCGGGCGACGCCGTGCAGCACGTCGAGCGTGCGGTAGCGGTCGAACGGCGCGATCTTGATGCCGACCACCGAATCGAGCGCCGCAAAGCGCTGCCAGAAGTCGCGCGACAGGACGCGGCCGCCGACCGCGGGCTGGAGGTAAAAGCCGATCACCGGCAGCACTGCGCCCACCGCGCGGGCCCGCGCGATCATCTCGTCGTCGCTGCCGGGCGCCGGGCGCAGCAGCACCATGTGATAGCCGAGCCGGGCCGCCTGTTCGGCTTCGGCGACGGCCTGGGCGACGTCGCCCTGCACCCCTGCCACCATCACCATCGGGCGCTTGGCGCCGCGCACGGCGTCGAGGGCGATCTCCAGCACCGGGCGCAGCATGCCGTTGTCGTGGATGGGGAACTGCGTGGTGTGGACGCCCACGGCGATGCCGCCGGCGCCGGCGTCGGCATAGTAGCGGCCAAGCGCCAGTTGCCGCCGTTCGTCGAGCCTGCGTCCTTCGGTCAGCGCCAGCGGGTGGGCGGGGATGACGCAGCCCTGGGCAAAGAGGTCGAGCGGGCTCATCAGAATTTTCCGTCGCGCTTCTGGAAGCCGGTGGGTTTGTCGAGCAGCGGCAGCCCGGCGGCGAGCCAGGCGGCGGTCCACTCGATCAGTGCGGCCGGCGACACGTCGGGATAGCCGAAGAGGCGCATGCATTTGGCCGAATTGGAGAGCAGCGCGGCGCCCGCCTCGGTGCCGGTGAAGTGCGGCTCGACGCCCGCGGCGGCGCCGAAGGCCTGGGCCAGCTGCCGCACCGACAGCGTCTCGGGCCCGGCGAGATTGAGCACGAAGGGGTCGGGCGTGGCATGCCCGAGCGCGCGCAGGATCACTTCGTTGGCGTAGCCCTGCCAGACGACGTTGACGGCCGCCATGGCGACGTCGACCGGCTCCCCGGCGCGCACTTTGCGGCCGATGTCGACGAGGACGCCGTAGCGCATCTCGACCGCGTAGTTGAGCCGGATCAGCGCCAGGGGCGTCTGGTGTTTGTGGGCGAAACGGGTGAGCACACGCTCGCGCCCGAGGCAGCTCATGGCGTATTCGCCGACCGGACCGGGTGCGTCCTCCTCGGTCGGCCCGCCGCTGCCGATCGGGGTGAACGGATAGACGTTGCCGGTCGACAGCGCGACGATCCGGCTCGACCGGTAGCGGTCCGCCACGCGCCCCGGGAGATAGGCGTTGGTGTACCAGGTGTCCGCTTCGCGGCCGGTCGAGCCGAATTTGGAGCCGACGAGAAAGATGATGTTCCTGGCCTCGGGGAGGGCGGCCAGCGCGGCGTCGTCGGTGATGTCGGCGGAGACGATCTCGGCGCCCTCGCGCTTGAGCGCATCGGCCTGCGTCTTGTCGCCGAAGCGCGACACGGCGATGATTTTCTTCTTGCCCTCAGCGCCGCGCAGCGCCAGCCTGACGAGGCTCGGGCCGAGCTTGCCGCCGGCCCCCAAAACGAGGATGTCGCCATCGAGCGCGCCGAGATCGGCGATCAGCGCCGGCGAGGGCTGGGACAACCTCTGTTCGAGTTGGTCGACACTGTGCAAGGTGCACCTCAAGACGTATGACGACTTATGACCTAGCCGTGCCGCTCGCCGCTGTCAACCGGCGTTCTCGGCGAGCACCGCGACGATCGCCGCCACGTCGTCGCCCATGAGGCCGATTGCGCCGCTGCGCCAGGCCACCAGCGCCTCCGCGCGATCGGCCGGTGGCCAGGCCCACACCGCGATGCCGGCCGCCTGGACCTCGGCGACGACCGCCGGATCGAGGTCGGCGAAGTGATGCTGGATGATGCTGGCACCCGCCCGCTTCGCCTGGGCGATGAGATCGGTGGCGGTCGAGGGGCCGCGCTCGGGCAGGCGGTCGGGCGCGGTGCGAAGGCCGGGCACGGCGGCGGCCGCGGCGGCCAGCGCGGCGTGATCGAACGAGGCCACCACGTCGATGTCGAGCCGGCCGCGCCAGGCGATCTCGTGGGCGGCGAACAGCGCCGCGCGGGCGTTCTCGGCGCCGGCCTCGCCCTTGGCTTCGATGCAGAGGGCAACGCCGCGCGCCACGGCCAACGCGAACAGGTCGTCGAGGCGCGGCACGCGCTCGGCGCTGAACCTCTGGTCGAACCAGCTGCCGGCATCGAACTTGGCGACCTCCGCCCAGTCCATGGCGGTGACCGGTCCCCGGCCCGACGTGGTGCGGTCGAGCAGCCGGTCGTGCAGCAGCACCGGCACGCCGTCGCGGGTGAAGCGCAAATCGGCTTCGATCATCGTCGCGCCGCAATCGATCGCGCGGCGCCAGGCCGCGAGGGTCTGTTCCGGCGCGGCGACCTTGTGGCCGCGATGGGCGATGACGAGGCGGGCGGGCGAGCTCAAGCGACGGGTCCTCGGCGAATCATATGACGTCACATGAATTGCGCGCCGCCGATGAAGTTGCAAGCGCTCGCCCGCGCAGTCGGGTCACCCTCCCCCTCGCGGGGGGAACTATGCACTTGACTTAGCACACTAGCGATACGATATTGAGGTCATTGGAGAAACGCCGATGACCAACCTTACCGCCAAGATTTTCCATAACGAGGCTGCCGCACGCGCGCATATCGAAGCGTCGCGTTGGGCCGATGGCGTCGCGTGCCCGCATTGCGGCTCGCTCGACACCATGAAGATGGCGGGCAAGACGCAGGCTGGCATGTTCCTGTGCCGCGACTGCCGCGACAAGTTCACATGCCGCACCGGCACCGTGATGGAGCGTTCGCATATCCCGCTCCATAAGTGGCTTCTGGCGCTTCACCTGATGGCGTCCAGCAAGAAGGGTATCAGCGCCCTCCAGTTGCAGCGCAACCTTGGCCTTGGCTCTTACCGGACCGCTTGGTTTCTTGCCATGCGCGTTCGCGAGGCAATGGGCCTTGGCCCGGAAGCCGGACCGATGGGCGGCGAAGGCAAGGTCGTGGAAGCCGATACCACCTATGTGGGCGGCAAGGAGAAGAACAAGCATAAGTCCAAGCGTGCCGCGAAGCCCCAGATTGGCGGCATGGGCAAGCAGATCGTCCACACGCTGGTTGAGCGCGACGGCACCGCCCGCTCGCATCATATCCCGAACGTGACCGGCAAGACGCTGCGCCCGATCCTGTTTACCCAGGTTGATCGCAAGTCATCGCTGATGACCGACACGGCGGGCGGCTACCATCAGATCGGCAAGCAGTTCGCTCGCTATGAGACGGTCGACCACGGCAAGGACGAATACGTTCGCGGCGATGCCTACTCAAACACCGTCGAAGGATATTTCAGCATCCTCAAGCGCGGCATCATCGGCGTGTTCCACTCGGTCAGCGAGGCTCACTTGCATCGCTACTTGAAGGAATTTGACTTCAGGTATTCCAACCGTTCCGGCCTTGGCATTGAGGACACCGAACGCGCCGCGCTGGCTTTGAAGGGAGCCGAAGGCAAGCGGCTCATGTATTCCCAATCTCACTAAGCCGCGCACGCGCAAGCAGCGCATCGCGCTCATTAAACGAATCGAAAGGCGCCTGAAAAAGAAACCCCCGCAGGACTAGCCGGCGGGGGCATATTTGATCGCCTAACAAGTGGTTAACGTAGGCTATACGCACCAGAACGAATCGTGCACGATAGGCCTCGACGGGCCTGCGTCTCACCGCAGGTAGACCGTCATTAACCGCCGCTGATGGGGCGACCAGTGATTTCGAATAACGCTTTCATAATGCATGTTCGCATTGAAGGTTCAAGTCTCATCACGGCTTCTTCAAGGAAGCCATCATGGCAACTTTCTGGATTACCTTCCGCATAGCCAACGACGCTGGTTACTCCGACCGATACGACGCTTTGAATGCGGCCATCGACAGGTCGTGCGACGGCTGGTGGGTTGAACCCACCTCGTTCTACCTCGTCAACTCATCGCTCGACATCGACGCCCTCGCAACCCGGCTCAAGGCTGCAATCAACCCTAGGGTCGATCTGGTCCTTGTCGGCATGCCGGACTTCAAGTCCGCTCGGGTCGTGGGGAAAACTGATTACCTCGATAGCCTGAGGGCACTCATGCCTTTCGTGAAGGCGGCCTGATGAACATCGGCCCGGATGCCGAGCATGCGAGCAAAGGCCATCAAAAGCCGGACGCGAAGATGCTTCATTCGATTTGGGCCCCCAGTGATTGGAAGCCCGCCAAGTTAGGCGGGCTTCGCCTTTGTTGATTTCGTTGCCGCCTTCAGCGGTTTGTGAGGCTTCGGCGGCGTCGCCAGTAGCTTCTTCAGCCCAGCCTCGCGGCGGGCGTCTATCTCTTTGTCGGTCAACTTTTCGGAGTCGGTCATGGACGAGAAAGCCCTTGCGCTCATGCGCGACACAGGTCTCCCGGTGGCGCGGGAGTTGGCTGAGATGCTACTCACCAGAGCCGATATCAACAACTGCCTAATCTCGCTCAAAGTCTGGTCCGAAGAGTTTTCTTCGGCCGTCAAAGCAGATGATGAGCGAGGACACGCGATCGGTGTCAGTTTGTTTCGCGATGTGGTGACCCAGTTTGTCGCGTGCTTCGACGGCGACACGAACACGTACCCACTTGTCGTTGAAGAAGTCTACCCGGACTTCGAAGGTATCGCTGTCACCTTTCGTCGTCTGCGCGACCTACGGAAGAGCTACGCGGCGCACCGCTATGGTGCTGCTAGGCAGGGCGTTGTTGGCATCCACATTGACCCCACCACTGGCCGATACCTGGCGCGCGGCGGCATTCTCGCCACCTACATAGGCGAAGGCGAAGTAGTGCATCAGAGGCTTATCGCCATAGTCGAACAAGCCCTTGGTTTCGTCGGAGCAAGGATTGTCGAACTGGAAGGAAGGTTTGAGAAAGAGGCGCTAGCCATCCCACCTCTCGATCGACTGAAGCTTCCGTTCGCTCGCGTTACCCCCGGCCCCGAAGCGCTCAAGAAGAGTCGCGGTGAGCTTATGCGGGGAAAGGAACCAGCACCCGACGACGAGAAGTAGTGACCCTTCCGTCGACGTAGCGAACCTCTTCAACGAGATTGCAAGCCATGACAGAGAGTGGCCCGTCGTCGTCACGGGTCGCTATTGTCGTGGGCTTGCTGTCGTCGCGTCGGCCTGTCGCCGAATCACTAGCATCTGATTTCTGCTCACTCAAGTGCATAGTTCCCCTCGCGGGGAGGGTAGCGCAGCTCGAGCCGAAGGCTCGTAGCGAAGCTGGGGAGGGGGGTGAACCACGCTCGATGCTGACTGCTTCCCCCCTCCGGCTCGATCACGGACTTAGCGAAGGGCTAAGTCCTATCTCGCTTCCTCCCCCGCAAGGGGGGAGGTGACCCGACTGCCGGAGTCGGTCGCTTGCGCGTTATCTCTTCCCCCTTATGCTGCCAGCAGCGATCTGAGCTTGAAATCCGGCTTTGCGAGCGCCCCGATATCGGGGTGGGCGCGTCGCGCGATGAGCATCTCGGCGACCCGGATGTCGCGCGCCACGGCATTGCCCGGGCCGATCCCGGCGGCGCCGACCAGCCGGCCATCGGGCTTCAAATGAAACAGCACGAGGCTGCCCTCGCTCTCGCGCTCGACGATGCTCGCGCCTTCATCCGGAAGCCCGGCGATCTGCAGGGTCAGCTCATACTGATCCGACCAGAACCAGGGCACGGCGGAGACGGCCTCCGCCGCGCCCAGCATGTTGGCCGCCGCGAGCGCGCCCTGCTCCTGGGCGCTGCGCCAGCTTTCGAGGCGCAGCCGGCGGCCGTCATAGAGCGGGTGCGGAAACGAGCAGCAATCGCCGGCGGCGAAGATGTCGGGGTCGGATGTGGTCAGCAAGCGGTCGACGGCGATGCCGTTGTCGAGGCTCAATCCGGCGCCGGCGGCGAGCGAAGTCTCGGGCACGGCGCCGATGCCGATGACGACGAAGTCGGCGGCGATCTCGCGGCCGTCCGCCAGCCGAAGCCGCACCCCGGCAGCCGTCTCTTCGATGGCGGCAAGGCCGGTGCCCAGCACGAACTCGACGCCCGCGGCGCGGTGGCGCGCCTCGATCCGCCGGGCGATCGGTTCGGGCACGCCGCGGCTGAGCAGGCGGGGTAGGGCTTCGATCACCACGATTCCGGCGCCGCGATGGCGGGCGCTGGCCGCCAGCTCGAGGCCGATGAAGCCGCCGCCCACGATGGCGAGGGTTTTGCCCGGCACCAGCTGCGCGCGGATGCGCAGCGCGTCGTCAAAGGTGCGGAAATAGGCGATCCGCCCGGTCGGCTCGGGGGCCATCGGCAGCCGGCGCGGCACTGCGCCGGTGGCGAGCAGCAGCTTGTCATAGGCCAGCGCGCCGCCGCCGCTCAGCGCCACCTGCTTGCCGGCGCGGTCGATGGCGGACACCGTCCGCTGCGGGTGAAACACAATTCCAGCCGCGGCGAGCCTGTCCGCCGAAGCGATGGTGCGCGGTTCGGGCTCGGCCTCGCCCGCCATGATGTCCTTGGACAGCGGCGGGCGCTCATAGGGCAGATACGGCTCGGCGCCGATCAGGTCGACCGGCCCGGTGAAACCCTGCTCGCGCAGCGCCAGCGCGGCGCGCACGCCGCACTCCCCGGCGCCGACGATGACCATGCCGGCGCTCATGCCTCGATGAACACGGTGCCGCCCTCGACCTTCACCGGATAGGTTTTGAGGTTGTCGATGATCGGGGCGCCTTTGCCCTGCCCGGTCTTGTAGTTGAAGCGGCCATTGTGCTTTGGGCACTCGATGATGTCGCCCATCACCAGGCCATCGGCGAGGCAGGTGTGCTCATGGGTGCACATGCCGGCGGTGGCGTAGAACCGGTCCTCGGGGCTGCGATAGATGGCAAAGGTCTGGGTGCCGTGATCGAAGCGGATGACGTCCTCGGTGTCGATGTCGTCGGTGGCGCAGGCGGCAATCCACTCGGGCATCGGTCTACTCCGCCGCCTGCGGGGCGCCGCCGAGGTCGAGCACGTGCAGCTCCTCGCGATAAGGCTTGGCCGTGGGCGGCAGCGCGCGCTTGACGAAATAGTCCTCGTAGCGGAGCTGGCGGAGGAAGGCGGGCACCATTTCGCGATAGCCCTCGAGGATCGAGCGGTTTGGCGCCGGCAAATCGTCCTTGATCAGGGCGTGGAGCCGGGGCAGCGCGTGGTAGGGCACCATCGGGAACATGTGGTGCTCGATGTGGTAGTTCATGTTCCAGTAGATGAAGCGGCTCACCGGGTTCATCAGCACGGTGCGGCTGTTGAGCCGGTGGTCGGTGACATTGTCGGCGAGTCCGCCATGCTGCAAGAGGCCGCACATCACCATGTGCCAGGCGCCGTAGAGCCGCGGCGTGCCGACCAAGACGATGGGGAGCCACGAGCGGGTGACGACCGCGAGGGCGATCACCGCCACATAGAGGGCGAGCCAGATACGCGCGACGGTGAACACTCTTGCCTGCTCCATCGCTGGAATGAAGCTCTTCTCCTCGGCATTGATGCTGCCGAAACTGTAGCGCAGCATGCCGGTCGTCGCGTGCCAGGCGTCGAGCACGCCGACGAAGGCGAGGACCACCCGGATGAGGTCCGGCGGCCGCATCACGGAAATTTCCGCGTCGCGTCCGACGATGATGGTGTCGGTGTGGTGGCGGGCGTGGCTCCAGCGCCAGACCGTCGGGTTGCGCATGATCATGAAGCAGGCGATCTGGTAGACCACCTTGTTCATCCACTGCGTCTTGAAGGCGGTGCCGTGGCCGCATTCGTGCCAGCGCGAATCGGAGGACGAGCCGTAGAGCACGCCATAGGCGGCAAAGAACGGCACCGCCCACCAGCTGCCCCACAACCAGATGCCGCCGGCGGCGAACCCCCCGATCAGCGCGAGCCAGAGCGCGGTGTCGCGCAGCGCCGGGCCGTCGGAGCGCTGCATCAGCTCCTTCATCTGCTTGCGCGGAATTTCGGTGTGGTACCACTCGGCGGCGGCGAGACCGCTGGCGATGGCGGCGGCGGTGTCCGCCCCGACCAGCGAATAGTCGCGCTTGTGTCCGATTGCCGGCATCGCGTCCTCCCCAGACGAGGTTCACATACGGCCCGCTCCGAGGCTTTGACAATCGCGCGCTGATAGTTTCTATCATTGCCATCACGCGTTGGGCTTGGATCATGATAGAAACCATCAGTGGGGCGGCATGCCGAAACGGCCGACACTGACCGATATCGCGGCGCGCGCCGGGGTCGGGGTGGCGACGGTCGACCGGGTGCTCAACGGCCGGGCCGTGGTCCGCGAAGAGACCGGACGCCGGGTGCTCGAGGCGGCCGAGGCGCTCGGCTATCACGCGACGGCGCTGTTCCGTCGGCGGCTCGACGCGACCCGCCCGCAATACCGGCTGAGCTTTTTGCTGCAGCGGCCGGAACAGCCGTTCTACCAGGCCTTCAGCGCCGAGCTGGCGGCGGCGTGCGCGGCATCGCCCGCGGTGCGGGCGGGCTCGGCGGTCGAGTTCCTCCCTTCGCAGGCGCCGGCGGACATCGTCGCGGCGCTGCGTGCCGCCGCCGCCCGCAGCCAGGCCATCGCCATGGTCGCCATCGACCATCCGGCGGTGATGGCTGCCGTTGCCGAACTCGCCGCGGCGGGCATTCCGGTCTTTGCGCTCTTGAGCGATTTCGCGCCGGGGGTGCGGCGCGGCTATCTCGGGCTCAACAATCGCAAGGCCGGGCGGACGGCAGGCTGGCTGCTGGCGCGGAGCATTCGGGGGCCGGGCAAGGTCGTGCTCTTTGTGGGGAGCCACCGCTTCCACGGCCACGAGATGCGGGAAATCGGCTGCCGCTCCTACCTGCGCGAGGCGGCGCCCGAGCTCGCCATCGCCGACACCCAGGCCAGCCTCGAGGACATGAGCCTGGCCCGCGAGGCGGTGCTGGACCTGTTGCGGCGCCACCCGGACCTCAAAGGCATCTATATCGCCGGCGGCGGCATGGAGGGGGCCATCGCCGCGCTGCGCGAGGAGGCCGAGCCCGGGCAGGTCGCGGTCGTCTGCAACGAACTCACCGAGGTGAGCCGCGCCGCCCTCGCCGACAACATCGTGTCGGCGGCCATGTCGACGCCGCTCGCCGAGCTCAGCCGGCAGGCCGTGGCGCAGATGGTCGCGGCGCTGGCTCAGCCCGCGGAAGCTGGGCCCGGCCAGACCTTCCTGCCGTTCGACATCTTCGTTTCCGAGAACATCTGAGCCGCCGGCGCGCCGCAGGCAGCGCCTCGCCGCCTTCCGCGTTTGGAACAAAAATTCTGCGTTGACAATCAAACGGAACCTGTATTTCATCCTGGGCGATGAGACTGCCCGCAGAAGGGCGGCAACGCTTGGGAGAACGACGTGCCGGCCACGATGCCGATCCGCTTTGCGCTCAACCACATGGTCGCTCCGCAACTGCCGCTGGCGGGCTTGTTCCGGCTGACCCGCAGCGTGGGTTTGGCCGATGTGGAAATCCGCAACGACATCGCCGGCGAAGCAATCCTCGACGGCACGCCGGCGGCTGAGGTGAAGCGCCTGGCTGCGACCGAGGGCATCACCATTCTCTCCATCAACGCGCTGCAGAGATTCAACCACTGGTCGGCCGCCCGCGCCGCCGAGGCTGAGGCGCTCGCCGACTATTGCGCGTCGGCGGGAGCCCAGGCGCTGGTGCTGGTCGCCGCCAATGACGGCACCGGCATGGACGACGACGAGCGGGTGGCCAACGCCACCGAAGCGCTTGCCGGCCTCAAGCCCATCCTCGAAAGCCGCGGCATCACTGGCCTCGTCGAGTGCCTGGGCTTTGCCGCCTGTTCGCTGCGGTCCAAGCGCGAGGCGGTCGAGGCGATCCGTGCGGCGCGCGGCGAGGCGGTGTTCCGCCTGACCCACGACACCTTCCATCACCATCTCGCCGGCGAGCCCGACCTCTATCCGGCGATGACCGGGCTCATTCACATCTCCGGCGTCGACGACCCCGCGGTCGCGGTCGGCGACATGCGCGACGGCCACCGGGTGCTGGTCGGTCCGCGCGATCGGCTTGGCAGCGTCGCCCAGATCAGGGTGCTACGATCCGCCGGCTATGCCGGGGCGCTTTCTTTCGAGCCGTTCGCGGCTGAGCTGAGGTCGCTCGCCGACCCGGCCGCGGCGATCGGCGACAGCATGAAGTTCATCAGGGCTCAGCTCGCGGCTGCGGCCGCGTGAGGTTCTGTGATTGGCTCTCGCAACGAGGGCCGCCGGTAAAGCAAAGGGGCGCAACCGGGCGCCGACAGTGGAGGAGACGATCGTGAAGAAACTCGTTCTAGCGACCCTTACGGGTCTTATGCTCGCCGGCACGGCGATGACCGGCACGGCGAGCGCTGCCAATATCGGCGTCACCATGGCGCTGTTCGACGACAACTTCCTGACCGTGCTGCGCAACGGTATCCAGAAATACGCCGACGACAGCGGCAACACGGTGCAAATCGAAGACGCCAAGAACGACGTCGCCAAGCAGCTCGACCAGATCAACAACTTCATCGCCGGCGG
>JACRAF010000055.1 GCA_016213505.1 Devosia nanyangense | reverse complement strand
CGTCCCGGCGCTCGTCGTCTTCCTCAACAAGTGCGACATGGTCGACGATCCGGAACTGCTTGAACTCGTCGAGCTCGAAGTCCGCGAGCTGCTGACCTCTTACGAGTTCCCGGGCGACACCATCCCGATCATCAAGGGGTCGGCGACCGAAGCGCTCAACAACGGCGACAAGAAGCTCGGCCACGACGCGATCCTCGAGCTGATGGATGCGGTCGACAAGTTCATCCCGCAGCCGGCCCGTCCGATCGATCAACCGTTCCTGCTGCCGATCGAAGACGTGTTCTCGATCTCGGGTCGCGGCACGGTCGTCACCGGCCGCGTCGAGCGCGGCATCGTCAAGGTGGGCGAGGAAGTCGAGATCGTCGGCATCAAGGCGACGCAGAAGACTACCGTCACCGGCGTCGAAATGTTCAGGAAGCTCCTCGATCAGGGCCAGGCCGGCGACAACATCGGCGCGCTGATCCGCGGTATCGACCGCACCCAGGTCGAGCGCGGCCAGGTGCTGTGCAAGCCCGGTTCGGTGACCCCGCATACCGATTTCGTGGCCGAGGCGTACATCCTCACCAAGGAAGAGGGCGGCCGTCATACTCCGTTCTTCGCCAACTACCGTCCGCAGTTCTATTTCCGCACGACGGACGTGACCGGTGTGGTCACGCTGCCGGAAGGCACCGAGATGGTGATGCCGGGCGACAACGTGAATATCTCCGTTCAGCTGATCGTGCCGATCGCCATGGAAGAGAAGCTCCGCTTCGCTATCCGTGAAGGTGGCCGCACCGTCGGTTCGGGCGTCGTCGCCAAGATCCTGAAATAGGTTTTGACCTCCGCGCGGCGCGCACAATGGGTGCGCCGCGCTTCAATTTGGTTGGGAAAGCAAGATGAACGGTCAAAACATTCGCATCCGGCTCAAGGCGTTTGACCACCGCGTGCTCGATACGTCGACGCGCGAGATCGTCAACACCGCCAAGCGCACGGGCGCGCAGGTCCGCGGACCGATCCCGCTGCCGACGCGGATTGAGAAGTTTACGGTGAACCGCTCGCCGCACATCGACAAGAAGAGCCGCGAGCAGTTCGAGATTCGGACTCACAAGCGCCTGCTCGACATCGTCGATCCGACGCCGCAGACCGTGGACGCGCTGATGAAGCTCGATCTGGCCGCCGGCGTGGACGTCGAGATCAAGCTCTAGAGACGAGGTTTTCGCGCCGACCATCCCAAGGGTCCTCTTTCGACAATGACCCGGTCGGACGCCAAAGAGAGAAGGTAACAATCGATGCGTTCCGGTTTGATCGCACAGAAGCTGGGCATGACCCGCATATTCAAGGAGGACGGTACACACGTCCCCGTGACCGTGCTTGGGCTGCAGAACTGCCAGGTGGTAGGCCAGCGTACGGCGGAAAAAGACGGCTACACCGCGCTGCAGCTTGGCGCCGGTACCGTCAAGACGAAGAACATCACCAAGGCAGACCGCGGCCAGTTCGCCGTCGCCAAGGTTGAGCCGAAGCGTCAGCTGACAGAGTTTCGCGTCGATCCTGCCAACCTCATCGAGGTCGGCGCGACGATGCAGGCCGATCACTTCGCCGAGGGCCAGCTGGTGGATGTCACCGGCACCTCGATCGGCAAGGGTTTTGCCGGCGCCATGAAGCGCTGGAACTTCGGCGGTCTGCGGGCCACGCACGGCGTGTCCGTGTCGCACCGTTCGCACGGCTCGACCGGCCAGCGCCAGGACCCCGGCAAGGTGTTCAAGGGCAAGAAGATGGCCGGCCACATGGGCGACCGCCGCGTCACCACGCAGAATCTGCGGGTTGTGCGCACCGACGTCGAGCGCGGCCTGATCATGATCGAAGGCGCCGTTCCGGGCGCCAAGGGCGGCTGGATCCAGATCAAGGACGCCGTCAAGAAGCCGGCGCCCAAGGGCGTCGCCGTTCCGGGCTCGTTCAAGCCGGCTGCGGCCGCCGCGGGGGAGAGCAAGTAATGGACATCCAGGTCACTTCCCTCGACGGCAAGGACGCCGGTTCGGTCACCCTCAAGGACGAGATTTTCGGCCTCGAGCCCCGCGCCGATATCCTGCACCGCATGGTCCGCTATCAGCAGCTCAAGGCGATGGCCGGCACGCACGATGTAAAGCATCGTTCGGAAGGCGTGCGCACCGGCAAGAAGTTCGTCAATCAGAAGGGTTCGGGTGGCGCACGCCACGGCGACCGCAAGGCCCCGCAGTTCCGCGGCGGCGGCCGGGCCTTCGGTCCGACCCCGCGCAGCCACGCCATCGATCTGCCCAAGAAGGTCCGGGCGCTGGCTCTGAAGCATGCACTGTCCGCCAAGGCCCAGGCCGGCGAGCTCACGATCGTCGACAACCTCCTGACCAAGGAGGCCAAGACGGCCGCGCTGCGCACCACGTTCGGCAAGCTCGAGTGGTCGAATGCGCTGATCGTGGATGGCGCCGAGCTCGACCAGAACTTCGCTCTGGCGGCACGCAACATTCCGCAGATCGACGTGCTGCCCATCCAGGGCATCAACGTCGTCGACATTCTGCGTCGTAGCCGGCTGGTGCTGACCAAGGCCGCCGTCGAAGCACTGGAGGCGCGGTTCGCATGAGCAAGTTCACGAACTACGACATCATCCGTTCGCCGGTCGTGACCGAAAAGTCGACGCTCGCTTCCGAGCACGGCCAGGTGGTGTTCGACGTCGCGATCGACGCGACCAAGCCGCAGATCAAGGCGGCCGTCGAAGGCCTGTTCTCGGTCAAGGTCAAGGCCGTCAACACCCACGTCCGCAAGGGCAAGGTGAAGCGCTTCCGCAACGTCAAGGGCGTGCGGAATGACGTCAAGAAGGCAATCGTTACCCTCGTCGACGGTCAGTCGATCGACATTTCGACCGGCGTCTAAGGGGAGAGAGAACCATGGGTCTGATTACTTACAATCCAACCTCTCCGGGGCGCCGCCAGCTCATCACGACCGATCGGTCGGAGCTGTGGAAGGGCGCGCCGGTCAAGATGCTGACCGAGGGTCTGAACAAGAAGGGCGGGCGCAACAATCGCGGCCGTACCACCGCGTACCATCGCGGCGGCGGCCACAAGCGGTCGTACCGCATGGTCGACTTCAAGCGCGTCAAGTTCGACATGGTCGGCACCATCGAGCGGCTGGAATACGATCCCAACCGCACCGCCTGGATCGCGCTGGTCAACTACGATGACGGCGAGCAGGCCTACATCGTCGCGCCGCAGCGTCTTGGCGCCGGCGACAAGGTGGTCTCCTCGATGCAGACCGTCGACGTGAAGCCGGGCAATGCCATGCCGCTCGAGCGCATGCCGGTCGGCACCATCGTCCACAATGTCGAAATGAAGCCCCGCAAGGGTGGTCAGATCGCGCGTTCAGCCGGCGCCTATGCGCAGTATGTCGGCCGCGACCAGGGCTGGGCGATCCTTCGCCTCAACTCGGGCGAGCAGCGCCGCGTCCATGGCACCTGCCTTGCGACCGTCGGCGCGGTCTCCAACCAGGACCACGCCAACACCTCGATCGGCAAGGCCGGCCGCAATCGCTGGCTCGGCAAGAAGCCGGTGACCCGCGGCGTCGCCATGAACCCGGTCGACCATCCGCATGGCGGCGGCGAGGGCAAGACCTCCGGTGGCCGTCACCCGGTCACCCCCTGGGGCAAGGGCACCAAGGGCAACAAGACGCGCAAAAACAAGGCGACGGACAAGTTCATCGTCCGCAGTCGCCATCTGAAGAAGGGCCGGTAAGCCATGACTCGTTCACTCTGGAAGGGCCCGTTCGTCGACGGTTACCTGCTCAAGAAGGCCGACAAGTCACGCGCCAGCGGCCGCAGCGAAGTGATCAAGATGTGGAGCCGCCGCTCGACCATCATGCCGCAGTTCGTCGGCCTGACGTTCGGTGTCCACAACGGCCACAAGCACATCCCGGTTGTCGTCTCCGAGGAGATGATCGGCCACAAGTTCGGCGAGTTCGCACCGACCCGCACCTACTACGGGCATTCGGCCGACAAGAAGGCCAAGAGGAAGTAAGATGGGCAAGCCGAAAACCAAGCGCGCGCTCAAGGACAACGAGGCGAAAGCCGTCCTTCGCATGCTGCGCACCAGCGGGCAGAAGCTCAACCTCGTCGCCGCCATGATCCGCGGCAAGAAGGTCGAGAAGGCGCTGGCCGAGCTGAGCTTTTCCACCAAGCGGATCGCCGGCCCGGTGCGAAAGACGCTCGAGAGCGCCATCGCCAACGCCGAAAACAATCACGGCCTCGAGCCGGACGCCCTCGTTGTCGCCGAAGCCTATGTCGGCGACTCGCTGGTGATGAAGCGCTTCATGGCCCGTGGCCGTGGCAAGTCCGCACGCGTCGAGAAGCCCTTTTCGCATCTCACGATCATCGTGCGCCAAGTTGAGGAGACCGCATAATGGGTCAGAAGATCAACCCGATCGGTCTGCGCCTCGGCATCAACCGCACCTGGGATTCGCGTTGGTTCGCGAACAAGGGTGAGTACGGCAATCTGCTTCAGGAAGACCTGAAGATCCGCGAAATGCTGATGGAAGACCTCAAGCAGGCCGCGGTCAGCAAGATTGTCATCGAGCGTCCGCACCGCAAGTGCCGCGTGTCGATCCACACTGCCCGTCCGGGCATCGTGATCGGCAAGAAGGGCGCCGACATCGACAAGATCCGCGCCAAGGTGAAGAGCTTCACCGACAGCGAAGTGCACATCAACATCGTCGAGGTGCGCAAGCCCGAGACCGATGCGACCCTCGTCGCTCAGGGCATCGCCCAGCAGCTCGAGCGCCGCGTGGCGTTCCGCCGGGCGATGAAGCGCGCCGTGCAAACGGCGATCCGCATGGGCGCCGGCGGCATCCGCGTCAACGTCGGTGGCCGTCTCGGCGGCGCCGATATCGCCCGCACCGAGTGGTACCGCGAGGGCCGCGTGCCGCTCCATACGCTGCGCGCCGACATCGACTACGGCGTTGCCGAGGCCGAGACGACCTACGGGATCATCGGCGTCAAGGTCTGGATTTTCAAAGGCGAAGTGCTCGAGCACGACCCGTCGGCGCATGAGCGCCGCGCCACGGAAGGCGGCGAGGGTGGTCAGGGCGGCCAGCGCCGTGAACGTGGCGATCGCGAAGATCGCCGCGATCGCGCGCCGGCGAACTGAGAAGGCATCGGATAAATGCTGCAACCCAAGAAAACCAAGTTCCGGAAGGCCCATAAGGGCCGCATCCACGGCGTCGCCAAGGGCGGCACCGAGCTTGCCTTCGGCCAGTTCGGCCTGAAGTCGCAGGAACCCGAGCGCGTCACCGCGCGGCAGATCGAGGCGGCCCGCCGCGCGATCACCCGTGAGATGAAGCGCGCCGGCCGCGTCTGGATCCGTATCTTTCCCGACCTGCCGGTATCGAAGAAGCCGGTCGAAGTCCGCATGGGCAAGGGCAAGGGTTCGGTCGAGTTCTGGGCGGCGCGCGTCCATCCGGGCCGCATCCTGTTCGAAATCGACGGCGTCCCCGAGGACGTCGCCAAGGAAGCCCTTCGCCTCGGCGCGATGAAGCTCCCGATCATGACGCGGGTCGTCACCCGCATTCCGGACTGAGGACGAGAGCAATGGCGAACAGCGATCTCAGGGCCAAGACGCCCGACGAACTGAAAGACCAGCTCCTCGGTCTCAAGAAGGAGCAGTTCAACCTGCGGTTCCAGCGCGCTACCCAGCAGTTGGAAAGGCCGGCCCGGGTCAGGGAAGTCCGCCGCGAAATCGCGCGGATCAAGACGATCCTCGGCCAAAAAGCCGTAGCGAAGTAAGGAGAAACCGATGCCCAAGCGCGTGTTGCAGGGGACTGTGGTCTCCGACGTGAACGAAAAGACCGTGGTGGTGCGCGTCGATCGCGCCTTCACCCATCCGGTGATGAAAAAGACCGTGCGGCGGTCCAAGAAGTACCACGCCCATGACGAGGCCAATACGGCCAAGGTCGGCGACTCGGTATGGATCGAAGAGTGCCCGCCGATTTCGAAGAACAAGCGCTGGACCCTGGTTCAGCACGCCTAAAACAGGATTTTAGCCCGCCCCGTTTGGGCAGGCAGATGGAACGAGAAGGCATCAAGCCATGATCCAGATGCAGTCAAATCTCGACGTCGCCGACAATTCCGGCGCGCGTCGTGTCATGTGCATCAAGGTGCTGGGCGGTTCGCACCGCAAGTACGCTTCGGTGGGCGACATCATCGTCGTGTCGGTGAAGGACGCGATCCCGCGCGGCCGCGTCAAGAAGGGCCAGGTGATGAAGGCCGTCGTCGTGCGTACCGCGTTCCCGGTTCGCCGCGCCGATGGCTCGGTCATCCGTTTCGACCGCAACGCCGCCGTGCTGATCAACAATCAGTCCGAGCCGATCGGCACCCGCATCTTCGGGCCGGTGCCGCGCGAGCTGCGCAGCAAGAACCACATGAAGATCATTTCGCTCGCGCCGGAGGTGTTGTGATGGCCGCCAAGATCAGGAAAGGCGACAAGGTCGTCGTCCTCACTGGCAAGGACAAGGGCAAGACCGGCAGCGTGCTGCAGGTGATGCCGACCGAGACGCGCGCTCTGGTGCAGGGGCTGAACCTGGTTCGCCGGCACACCAAGCAAACTGCCGCGCAGGACGCCGGCATCTACACCAAGGAAGCCTCGATCCATCTGAGCAACCTGGCTCTGGTGGACGCGGCCGGCAAGCCGACCCGCGTTGGTTTCAAGACCCAGGACGACGGCAAAAAAGTGCGCGTCGCCAGGACGACGGGAGATCTGATCGATGGCTGAGACCGCTTACATCCCGCGTCTTCGCACGCAGTACGAGACCACGATCAGGCCGGAGCTGCTCAAGCAGTTCGGCTACAAGAACGTCATGCAGCTGCCCAAGCTGGACAAGATCGTCCTCAACATGGGCGTCGGCGAGGCCGTGAACGACACCAAGAAGGTGAAGGCCGCGGCGGCCGATCTCGAAAAGATCGCCGGCCAGAAGCCCGTCATCACCCATGCGCGCAAATCCATCGCCGGCTTCAAGGTCCGCGAGAACATGCCGCTCGGCGTCAAGGTCACGCTGCGCAAGCAGCGCATGTACGAGTTCCTCGACCGCCTGGTGAACGTGGCGCTGCCACGCGTCCGCGACTTCCGCGGGCTCAACCCGAATTCGTTCGATGGCAATGGCAACTACGCCCTCGGCATCAAGGAACACATCATTTTCCCGGAAATCGCCTTCGACGAGATCGATCAGGTCTGGGGCATGGACATCGTGGTCTGCACGACGGCCAAGAACGACGACGAAGCGCGGGCCTTGCTCAAGGCATTCAATTTTCCCTTCCGGCAGTAAGCGAAGGGCAGAGGACGAGATATGGCAAAGACCAGCTCAATCGAGAAAAACAACCTGCGCAAGAAGCTCGCGAAGCAGTATTCGGCCAAGCGCGCCAAACTGAAGGCGCTGTCCAAGGACCCCAAGGTCTCGATGGAAGAGCGTTTTGGTGCGCAGCTCAAGCTCGCCGAGCTGCCGCGCAATTCCTCGCCGGGCCGCGTGCGCAACCGTTGCGAGGTCTCGGGCCGTCCCCGCGGCTACTACCGCAAGCTGAAGCTGAGCCGCATCGCGCTGCGCCAGCTTGGCAATTTCGGGCAGGTGCCCGGCATGGTCAAGTCGAGCTGGTAAGGAGAGACAAAAGATGAGCTTTTCCGATCCCATCGGCGACATGCTGACCCGCATCCGCAACGCCCAGATGCGCCGCCGCGACACGGTGTCGACGCCTGCGTCCACCCTGCGTGGCCGCGTGCTCGACGTCCTGAAGTCGGAAGGCTTCATCCGCGGCTACACCGAGCTGAAGGCCGACAACGGCCTCAACGAGTATGAGATCGAACTCAAGTACTCCGAGAACGTCCCGGTGATCCGGACCATCGAGCGCGTGTCGCGCCCGGGCCGCCGGGTCTACGCGTCGGTCAAGAATATCCCCTCGGTCGCCAATGGCCTTGGAGTGTCGATCATGTCGACCCCCAAGGGCGTGATGGCCGATCACGAAGCGAAATCCCAGAATCTGGGCGGCGAGGTACTCTGCCGCGTGTTCTAGGCGAAAGCCCAGAGCACGTCGGTCCAGACGATGACTCCGAAGGAAGATTAGAATGTCCCGTACAGGCAAAAAGCCCATTCCAGCGGTCAGCGGCGTCACTGTCGCGATCAACGATCGCGTCGTCACCGCCAAGGGCCCCAAGGGCGAGCAGTCGCTCACCCTGATGGATATCGTCAACGCCAAGCAGACCGATCAGGGGATCGTCATCGAGCCGGCGAACGATACGCAGGAGGCGCGCGCGGCCTGGGGCACCACGCGGGCGCTGATCGCCAACATGGTCAAGGGCGTCAAGGATGGCTTCGAAAAGAAGCTGCAGATCCAGGGCGTCGGCTTCCGTGCCGCCATGCAGGGCAAGGATCTCAAGCTCAGCCTCGGGTTCAGCCACGAAGTCGTCTACATCACCCCCAAGGGGATCACGCTGGCGGCGCCGACGCAGACCGAAGTGACGGTCTCGGGCGCCGACAAGCAGCAGGTCGGGCAGGTCGCGGCCAATATCCGCGCCTATCGCAAGCCGGAGCCCTATAAGGGCAAGGGCGTGCGGTATGTGGGCGAGTACATCGCCCGCAAAGAAGGCAAGAAGAAGTAAGGAGCGCACAAGATGCCCATCAGCCTCAAGGGTTCGGATCGCCGCAAGGCTCGCATCCGCAAGGCCATCAAGGCTCGCGCCTTCGGTCGCCCGCGTCTGAGCGTCTTCCGCTCGGACAAGAACATCTATGCCCAGATCATCGACGACGCGTCGGGCCGCACTCTGGCGGCCGCCTCGACCCTCGACAAGGATGTGAAGAGCTCGGTCAAGAACGGCTCGACCTCGGAAGCGGCTGCCGCCATCGGCAAGCTGATCGCCGAGCGCGGCATCGCCGCAAAAGTCTCGGAAGTGATCTTCGATCGCGGTGCCTACCTCTATCACGGCCGGGTCAAGGCCCTGGCCGACGCGGCTCGCGAAGCCGGCCTGCAGTTCTGATCGCGCAAAGGAAAAGCCAATGAGAGACGTTCAAGAGCGCGACAGTGAGTTTGTGGATCGCCTGGTCCACATCAACCGCGTGGCCAAGGTGGTCAAGGGCGGCAAGCGCTTCGGTTTCGCGGCGCTCGTCGTGGTCGGCGACCAGAAGGGCCGGGTCGGATTCGGCCATGGCAAGGCGCGTGAAGTTCCCGAGGCGATCCGCAAGGCGACCGAGCAGGCCAAACGCCAGCTCATCCGCGTGCCGCTGCGCGAAGCCCGTACGCTGCATCACGACGTGGTCGGCCGTCATGGCGCCGGCAAGGTGATCCTCCGCGCCGCAGTGCCGGGCACCGGCATCATCGCCGGCGGTCCGATGCGCGCCGTGTTCGAGACGCTGGGCATCAACGATATCGTCGCCAAGTCGCAGGGCACTTCGAACCCCTACAACATGGTCCGCGCCACCTTCGACGCGCTCAAGCAGGTCGACAGCCCGCGCTCCGTCGCGGCCCGCCGTGGCCTCAAGGTGTCGGACCTCCAGGCCCGTCGCGGCCAGGAATCGGTGGAGGCGTAAATGGCTGACAAGACCGTAACCGTCGAGCAGATCGCGAGCCCCGTGCGCCGTCAGGCGGACCAGCGGGCGACCCTGATCGGGCTCGGGCTCAACAAGATCCGCAAGCAGCGGACGCTCAAGGACACCCCGGAAGTGCGCGGCATGATCTACAAGATCCGCCACCTCGTCCGCGTCGTCGGCGAACAGTAAAGTTAGGACACGAGAATGGCTCGTTTGAACGAACTCCGCGACAATCCGGGCGCGAACAAGATCCGCATGCGCGTCGGCCGTGGTATCGGCTCGGGCAAGGGCAAGACCGGTGGGCGTGGCGGCAAGGGCCAGACCGCGCGTTCGGGCGTCGCCATCAACGGCTTCGAGGGCGGCCAGATGCCGCTCCACATGCGTATGCCCAAGCGTGGCTTCAACGTGCCCAACGTCAAGCACTACAACACGCTGCGCCTCGACCGCATTCAGGCTTACATCGACAGCGGCAAGCTCGATCATAAGGGGGTCATCGACGCCGAGGCCCTGATCAAGGCCGGCGTCATCCGCCGCGCCCTCGACGGCGTCCGGCTGGTCCAAGGCCCCGGCGAGTTCAAGGCCAAGAAGGTGACCTTCAACGTCTACCATGCATCCAAGGGCGTGGTCGCCGCTATTGAAGCTCTGGGCGGCAAGGTCGATATGCCCAAGGCTGAAGAAACCAAGGCTGACGCGTAAGAGCTTCGGTCTAGAGGAGCGACCATGGCGTCCGCAGCCGAGCAGCTAGCCAAGAATCTCAACTTTTCGACCTTCGCCAAGGCGAAGGTCCTGCAGCAGCGTATCTGGTTCACCCTGGCCGCGCTGCTCGTCTATCGGCTTGGCACCTATATCCCGGTGCCGGGGATCGATCCGGACGCCTATGCCGCGACTTTCGATGCCGCCAAGCAGGGCATCGCCGGCATGTTCGACCTGTTCGCCGGTGGCGCCGTGCAGCGCATGGCGATCTTCGCGCTCAACCTCATCCCCTACATCACCGCCTCGATCGTCGTGCAGGTCATCACGACCGCATCGCCGCGCCTCGAGGCGCTCAAGAAGGAAGGCGAGAGCGGCCGCCGCAAGCTCAACCAGTACACGCGCTACCTCGCCGTGGTGTTCTGCGCCATCCAGGCCTATGGCATCGCCGTCGGCCTCGAGGGCAGCCAGGGCGTGGTGCTCAATCCGGGCTGGTTCTTCAAGCTCTCAACCGTCGTGACGCTGGTCGGCGGCACCATGTTCCTGATGTGGCTGGGCGAGCAGATCACCTCGCGCGGCGTCGGCAACGGCATCTCGCTGATCATCTTCGCCGGCATCGTCGCCAACCTGCCGACGACGATCGTCCAGACCCTGGAACTCAGCCGCACCGGCGCATTGTCGCCGGCCTGGCTGTTCGGCATCGCCGCCATCGCCATCGTGGTGATCGCCATCATCGTCTTCTTCGAACGGGCCCAGCGGCGGCTTTTGATCCAGTATCCAAAGCGCCAGGTCGGCAACAAGATGTTCCAGGGCGACACCTCGCATCTGCCGCTGAAGCTCAACACTTCGGGCGTGATCCCGGTAATCTTCGGCTCGTCCTTGCTGCTGCTGCCGGCGACGATCGCCTCGTTCGCGGCACAGGGCAATGCGCCGCAATGGGTGTCGGTCACCGCAGCGCTGCTCGGGCGCGGCCAGCCGCTCTATCTGATCCTCTTCGCCGTCCTGATCATCTTCTTCTCGTTCTTTTATACCTCGATCGTGTTCAACCCGACCGACACGGCGGACAACCTCAAGCGCTCCGGCGGCTTCATTCCCGGCATCCGGCCGGGCGAGCGGACGGCGCAGCACATCGACTACGTGCTGTCGCGCATCACGGTGATCGGCGCGCTCTATCTGACGCTGGTGGCGCTCATCCCCGAGATGATCCACAGCCAGCTCAACGTCAGCCAGTTCATCGGCGGCACCTCGCTGCTCATCATGGTGACCGTGACGCTCGACACCATCAGCCAGGTCCAGAGTCACCTCATTGCCCAGCAATATGAGGGCCTGGTGAAGCGCTCACGGCTCGGGGGGCGGAAGCGTTGAGGCTGATCCTTCTGGGACCGCCAGGCGTCGGCAAGGGCACGCAGGCCAAGATCCTCGTCGATCAGCTCGCCATCCCGCAGCTCTCGACCGGCGACATCCTGCGCTCGGCCATCGCCGCCAAGACCCCGATGGGGCTGGCGGCCAAGGAGGTGATGGATCGTGGCGACCTCGTCTCTGACGAGATCGTGAACGGCATCGTGTCGGAGCGGATCGACCAGGCCGACTGCGCCAACGGCTTCATCCTCGACGGCTTCCCGCGCACCGTCGCGCAGGCCGATGCTCTGGGGACGATGCTGACCCACAAGGGGATGACGCTCGATGCGGTGATCGAGATCACTGCCGACGCCGGCACGCTGGTGTCGCGGGTCGCCAATCGGGCCAAGGAAACCGGCGGCGCGCGCGCCGACGACAATGTCGAGGTCGTGCGCAAGCGCCTTGAAGTCTATCGCGAATTGACCGAACCCCTGGTCGCCTACTACCGCGGCAAGGGGACGCTGAAGACCGTGGACGGAATGGCCCCGGTCGAAGAGGTGACGGCGGCGATCCGCCGCGCCATCGGACGTTAGAAATCGGGTCGGCCGCCAGTTGACACTGGAGGATTCGGCCAATAGAACCGCGCCAGTCTCAAGGATCTTTTGGGCTGGATTCGGTTCCTCAGTGGGTGAGGGGTCGGAGTCCGGTCCCTTGTTGTTATGAAAACGGCCCCTACATAAGCGGGCCGGCACGAAGGAGAGCGGACGTGGCTCGTATCGCTGGCGTCAATATTCCGACGAACAAGCGTGTGGTTATTGCCCTGCAATACATCCACGGCATCGGCGACAAGTTCGCCGAAGATATCTGCAAGAAGGTCGGGATCCCGGCGGATCGTCGCGTCAACCAGTTGACCGACGCCGAAGTGATCCAGATCCGCGAGACGATCGATCGCGACTACGTCGTGGAGGGTGACCTCCGCCGCAACGTGGCGATGAACATCAAGCGGCTCATGGACCTCGGGAACTACCGGGGTCTGCGCCATCGTCGCGGCCTGCCGGTCCGCGGCCAGCGCACGCACACCAATGCGCGTACCCGCAAGGGTCCCGCAAAGCCGATCGCCGGCAAGAAGAAGTAAGCGACCCGAGGCGACCACCGGCCGCGGGCAGGGCACACCCTGACCGCTCCGACGGATCGCTGATCACCTTTGATGGAGCTGCTGGCACTACGGCAGCGTCGATATCGAACTGAAGGATGAAAATTGGCTAAGCCAGAAACTGTGCGCGTCAAGCGCAAGGAACGTAAGAACATCACCTCCGGCGTCGCGCATGTGAACGCCAGCTTCAATAACACCATGGTGACCATCACCGACGTTCAGGGGAACACCATCTCCTGGTCCTCGTCGGGCGTGATGGGCTTCAAGGGATCGCGCAAGTCGACCCCATACGCTGCCCAGGTGGCGGCGGAAGATGCGGCCAAGAAGGCCCAGGAACACGGCATGAAGACCCTCGAGGTCGAAGTCCGTGGCCCGGGCTCGGGCCGTGAATCGGCGCTCCGCGCCCTGCAGGCAGCCGGGTTCAACGTCACCTCCATCCGCGACGTGACCACGATCCCGCACAATGGCTGCCGGCCGCGCAAGCGCCGCCGCGTCTGATTGGGTTTGGCACTCTGCCGCACTCCCCCCGCGGCCGGGCTGCCCATTTGGTACCTGCGGCCGAGCGGCGGGCGAGCGCCGCACAATTGAAAGGACGTTACCGTGACCATCCAGAGGAACTGGCAAGAGCTTATTAAGCCGACCAAGCTGGACTTTGTTTCGGGCAGCGACAACGCGCGCGTGGCATCGGTCGTGGCCGAGCCGCTTGAGCGCGGCTATGGACTGACCCTTGGCAACGCGCTGCGTCGCGTTCTGCTGTCGTCGCTGCAGGGCGCGGCGGTGACCGCCATCCAGATCGACGGCATTCTGCACGAATTCTCGTCGCTTCCGGGCGTGCGCGAAGACATCACCGACCTCGTGCTGAACGTCAAGGAAATCGCCCTCAAGATGGGCGGCGAGGGCCCCAAGCGCCTGACGCTGAACAAGCAGGGCCCGGGTGCCGTGACCGCCGGCGACATCAAGGTCACCGGCGATATCGAAGTGCTGAACCCTGATCTGGTCATCTGTCACCTTGATGACGGCGCCGAGATCAACATCGAGTTCACCGTCGACAACGGCAAGGGCTACGTCGCCGCCGACAAGAACCGCCCGGAAGATGCCCCGATCGGCTTCATCCCGGTGGATTCGCTGTTCTCCCCCGTCCGCCGCGTCTCCTACAAGGTCGACGCGACCCGTGCCGGTGAGAGCCTCGACAAGGACAAGCTGACCCTCACCGTCGAAACCAACGGCGCCATCTCGCCGGAAGACGCCGTGGCCTACGCCGCGCGCATCCTCCAGGACCAGCTCTCGGTGTTCGTCAATTTCGAAGAGCCGACCAAGGAAAAGGCCCAGGACTCGGTCCCGGAACTCGCCTTCAACCCGGCGCTGCTCAAGAAGGTCGACGAGCTCGAACTCTCCGTCCGCTCGGCCAACTGCCTCAAGAACGACAACATCGTCTACATCGGCGATCTCATCCAGAAGACCGAAGCCGAGATGCTGCGGACCCCGAATTTCGGCCGCAAGTCGCTCAACGAGATCAAGGAAGTTCTCGCCCAGATGGGTCTCCATCTCGGCATGGACGTGCCGAACTGGCCCCCGGAGAACATCGACGATCTGGCCAAACGCTACGAAGACCACTATTAAGGCCGCCGCCCGTCGAGAGACGCTGCCGCCAGGGAGTTAGAAATGCGCCACGGAAATACCAACCGTAAGCTCAACCGGACCGCGAGCCACCGCAAGGCGATGTTCGCGAACATGAGCGCCGCGCTCATCAAGCACGAGCAGATCATCACCACGCTGCCCAAGGCCAAGGAGCTCCGGCCGATCGTCGAGAAGCTGATCACCCTGGGCAAGCGCGGCGACCTGCACGCCCGCCGTCAGGCGATTGCCCAGGTCCGCGACGAAGACCAGGTGCGCAAGCTCTTCGGCGTCATCGGCCCGCGCTACAAGGACCGCAATGGCGGCTACATCCGCATCCTCAAGGCCGGCTTCCGCTACGGCGACAACGCCGCGATCGCGGTGATCGAGCTGGTCGACCGCGACGTCAATGCCAAGGGACTCGACTCGGGTCCGGTGATCGAGCGGACGCGCGACGACATCGACACGGCGGCGTAAGCGCCGGCTGATCGGGCGAAATTCTGGGCGGTCCGGGTCATCCGGGCCGCCTTTTTCTTTCTCGGGAGGTCTGTGATGACTGATCTGATCCTCGTGACCGGCGCCTCCGGCTTCGTCGGCAAATGGTGCGTGGTCAAGCTGCTGACGAAGGGCTACCGCGTCCGCGGTACCGTGCGCAGCGAGGCCAAGGCCACCCAGGTTCGTGAGACGGTCAGCCGGGAGGTTGGCTCGGAAGCGGCAGGCCGCCTCGACCTGGTCCATTGCGATATTCTCGACGACGCCGCCTGGACCGACGCAATGCGCGGCGTCGACGCCGTCATGCATGTCGCGACCGCCATCCGGGCCGACGAGCCGAAAGACCAGAGCCTCGTCATCCGCCCCGCGATGGAGGGCACCGCCCGCGTGCTCAAATTCACGCACGAGGCCGGCGTCAAGCGGGTCATCCTTACCTCCTCGATCGCCACCGTCGGCTACGGCCACGGCCAGACCAGCGGCTCCCGCGTCTACAACGAAACGCATTTCACCAATCTCGACAACATGCGCTGGCCCTGGGCCTACTGCATCGGCAAGACCAGGGCCGAGCAGGCGGCGTGGGCCTACGCCAAGTCCAACGGCATGGCGCTGACCACCATCCATCCGGGCGCCATCATCGGCCCGGCGCTCGACGACGACGCGAGCATCTCGCTGGGCATGGTCTCGGGGCTCCTCGACAACTCGATGCCGGCGCTGCCCAGCAACGGCTTTTCGATTATCGACGTGCGCGACGTGGCCGACCTCCACGTCGCGGCGCTGGAGCATCCGGAGGCGGCGGGCGAGCGCTACCTGGCCACGGCCGAGTACATGCCGTTTCCAAAGGTGGCAGAGGTCATCCAGGAGGCTTATCCGGATCGCAAGATCGTCAAGCGCACCGTGCCCGACTGGATCATCCGGCTGGTGGCGATGTTCGGCGGCCCGGCCCGGCAGATCATCAACGACATCGGCAACGAGAAAATCTTCGACGGATCCAAGGGCGAGCGCCTGCTGGGCCGCAAATACATCGGCGCGCGGGAATCGATCCTGGCTACCGCCGAGAGCGTCATCCGGCTCGGGCTGAAGTTCGAAATGCCCAAGCGCGATTAGGCGAGCGCTGGCTGCTTTGCAGCGACCGCGACGGGTTCGGCAAAGAGGTCGTATTCGTCCGACCCGGTGACCACCACCGACACCTTGTCGCCCGGCTTGATGCCGATCGCGTTGTCGATGATGACCTGGCCGTCGATGTCCGGTGCATCCCACTTGCTGCGGGCGATCGCACGTCCTTCAGCCGGGCGCACGTCGTCGACCAGCACCTCGATGGTGCGGCCGACCTTCTTGGCCAGCTGCGCGGTCGAAACGTCCTGCGCCACTTCCATCAGCCGTGCGAAGCGCTCGTCCTTGACCTCATCGAGGACGACGCCGTCGAGGTCGTTGGCCGGGGCGCCGGTCACCGGCTCGTACTTGAAGCAACCGGCGCGATCGATCTCGGCTTCCTCGACCCAGTCGAGCAGGAAATCGAAGTCTTCCTCTGTCTCGCCGGGGAAGCCGACGATGAAGTTGGAGCGGATGGTGAGGTCGGGGCAGATGTCGCGCCAGGACTTGATGCGGTCGAGCGTCTTCACCTGGTTGGCGGGGCGCCGCATGGCCTTGAGCACGGTCGGCGAGGCATGCTGGAACGGAATGTCGAGATAGGGCAGGATCTTGCCCTCGGCCATCAGCGGAATGACGCTGTCGACATGCGGGTAGGGGTAGACGTAGTGGAGGCGGGTCCACACGTCGAGCTTGCCCATTTCCTCGGCCAGCGTCTGGAACTTCGCCGACACATCCTGGCCGCGGTATTTCGACGTCGCGTATTTGAGATCGACGCCGTAGGCTGAGGTGTCCTGCGAGATCACCATGATCTCCTTGACGCCCGAGGCCACCAACCGCTCGGCTTCGTAGAGCACCGAGGCCATCGGTCGTGAGCTCAAATCGCCGCGGATCTGCGGGATGATGCAGAACGAACAGCGGTTGTTGCAGCCCTCGGAAATCTTGAGATAGGCGTAGTGCTTGGGCGTCAGCCGGAGGCCGGCCTCCGGCACCAGGTCGACGAATTTGTTGGGCACCGGCGGCAGGTGCGCGTTCACTGCATTGACCACCGTCTCGTACTGGTGCGGACCGGAGACCGCGAGCACGCTCGGATGGGTCTTGCGGATCAGCTCTTCCTCGACCCCGAGGCAGCCGGTGACGATGACCCGGCCGTTCTCCGCCAACGCCTCGCCGATGGCCTCGAGGCTCTCCTGCTTGGCGCTGTCGAGGAAGCCGCAGGTGTTGACCAGAACGATATCGGCGCCGGCGTAGTCGCGCGAGAAGGCATAGCCCTGCGCGCGCAGCGTCGTCATGATGCGTTCGGAATCGACGAGGGCCTTCGGGCAGCCGAGGCTGACGAGACCGATCTTGGGGGCTTGGGTCATTGCGCGCCCATATACGCCAAACCGCCGGAAAAGCAATCATCGGCACATTGCGATAGAGGCAGGGCAGGGCTGCGCGCACGGCCGCACCGCTGCCGCTCATGGTCCCTCTGGACGGAGCGGTGGCGGCTTTCTATGGAAGGCCATGCAGATCATCGCCCCGACCGCCGAACATGTCCCGCTGCTCCAGAGCCTGATGCGGGCGACGTTCACGGAAACCTTCGGCCACCTCTATCCGGCGGCCGATCTCGCCCACTATCTCGATACTGCCTATGAGCCAGGGCGGCTGCGGTCGGAAGTGGCGGATCACTGGAACTTCTGGCAGCTCGCCCTGGACAATAATGGGTCGCCGGTCGGCTATCTCGAATGCCTGCCCGCTCACCTCCCGCATCCCGAGGTGCGCCCCGAGGAACACGGCGAAATCGAGCGCATCTATGTCCTCAAGGGCCACCAGGGCAACGGACTGGGGCGCAAACTGATGGCGATTGCGCTTGACCACCTTGGGTCGCGATATGGCAACGCCCCGCAGTGGCTGGGCGTGTGGAGCGAGAACCTCCGGGCCAGGCCCTCTATCGCGCCTATGGCTTCGAGAAAGTCGGCGAGTACGAGTTCCCCGTCGGTGAAACACGCGACCGCGAGTTCATCTTCTGCCGGACCCCTTAGCTCTCCCCGAACGCTAAAGCTTCGGCCCCGGCGTCCGGCGGGCGGTGCGGCGCGGGCCGCCGCGCGGCGGGGTAACCTCGACATCCGGTGCCGGCACGGTCGCCGGGGTGATGAGGTCGTCGTCGTCCTCGTCGTCGGCGATGTCGTGGATGGCGTCGCGAACCTCCTCGATCAGGGTCGAGGATATCCGCGCGCGGCTGACGGAGTCGGTCGCCGCCTCGTTGACCTTGAAGTAAACCAGCAGCGCTTCGCAGGCGATGCGCAGGGCCAGGAGACCGAAGCCGCCATAGACGACGATTTCGAGCAGCCCCCAGAGGCCGTCGCCAAAATTGCGGCCGAAGGTGTCGAAGAGGTGGGTCACCGTCCACAGCAGGACCGTCGCGAGCCCGGCCACGTAGAACACCGGCACCAGGCGGGGCGAGAGGATGGTGTCGAGCCGGAACAGCGTCGGCCCAACGAAGATGCGCTTCAGGTCATCGGAGGTCATTGGCGGGCTCTCCAATCGAGGATTCGCACTAAGATGAGGGCCTTATGCAGCCGTGACAAGGGTATCCGCAATGCCAATTGCGGTCGGCCCGAAACGCCGCTCGAACGCGGCGCGGAGCGCCATGTCGACTTCCGGCATCGAAACGAGCTGGCCGAGGTCTTCCAGGCTGGTCACGCCGCGATCTGAGATGCCACAGGGGACGATGCCGCCAAAATGGGAGAGATCGGGCGCGACGTTGAGGGCGACGCCGTGCGTCGTCACCCATTTGGAGACGCGGACCCCGATCGCTGCGATCTTGCTCTCGCCCCCCGGCCGGCCCGGTTGGCTGACCCAGACGCCGATGCGGCCATCGCTCAGCCCGCCGTCGACGTTGAACGCGGCAAGCGTGTCGATGATCCAGCCCTCGAGCCCCTGCACCAGACAGCGCACGTCGCGGCCACGGGCCTTGAGATCGAGCATCAGGTAGACCACGCGCTGGCCCGGCCCGTGATAGGTGAACTCGCCGCCACGCCCGGCCTCGTAGACCGGGACGCGCAGCGGCTCGAGCAGGTCGGCGGGCGCGGCCGACGTTCCCGACGTGTAGAGAGGCGGATGCTCGATCAGCCAGACCGCCTCGCGCGCCTCGCCGCGGGCGACGGCGGCGGCGCGATCCTTCATCGCCTGCAGCGCGAACGGGTAGTCGACCAGCCCATCGGCTACGATCCACTCGACCACGGCGCCGTCAGCACGCCGCAGCTTGTCGGGGCCCACACAGGCTTCCGGTGCCACCGGGGTTAACGTTTCGGTAATCATCGGCGGACGATGCTCATGCTGGTCCTTCGGCGCGATTCAGCGGAGGCATGCCGGGTATATATGAACACTCTCGATCAGATTGAAGTCGATATCACGGTGGAACTCGGCTCGACGACCATGCCGATCCATCATCTCTTGCGCATGGGTCGCGGCGCCATCATTGAACTCAACACCACCGAGCAGGACCCGCTCAAGATCTACGCCAACAACACCCTGGTGGCGCGGGGCGAGGTCAAGGTCGACGACGGACAATTGTCGGTAGAGGTGACCGAGAAAGTCCTCAGAATCGGCTGATCCGATCGGCCCGGGTAAGGCGATTTAATCGCTTGTGAGCCCGGATTTCATTTGCTACAGGCTCACTCGCTTCGCCACCTCGGCGGGGCGCTACCATGGCGTGCGGTCGTGGCGGAATTGGTAGACGCGCAGCGTTGAGGTCGCTGTGCCGCAAGGCGTGGAAGTTCGAGTCTTCTCGACCGCACCATCGTCCCCTCGACAGGGACACTCCCCAGATGAAGAGGCGCGCACGCGCGCCGTCCGGCTTGTTGCGACGCGGCAGCTACCGTCTCTGGCGCATCCGAACTCGATTGGCTACACCAGCCCGAGCATCCGCCCGAGCCCCCGATGAGCGAACCCCTCGACAGCGCTGACAGCGAGCCGCCTCGCATCGACGCTCGTTCGGTTCGCGACGCCGTCGGCCACCTCAATCCGCTCTGGGTCGAGCGGCTGCGCGACCGGCTTGACGTCGAGGACTCCGTCGAACTCGCCGATCTGGTGGCGCCGCTGCATGCCGCCGATATGGGCGATCTGCTCGAAGCGCTGAGCGCCGACGAACGGCTCAAGCTGGTCCAACTGCTCGGCGACAAGTTCGACTTCCTGGCCCTGACCGAGGTCGACGACACGGTCCGCACCGAGATCATCGATGAATTGCCCAGCGCCGCGGTGGCGCGCGGTGTGGCCGAGCTCGACAGCGACGACGCGGTCTCCATCCTCGAAGACCTCGAGCCCCCCGAGCGCGAGGAAATCCTCGCGCAGATGCCGGCGTTCGAACGGCTGAGCCTCAAGCGCAGCCTCGATTTCCCCGAGGATTCCGCCGGCCGCCTGATGCAGACCGATTTCATCGCCATCCCGCCATTCTGGACGGTGGGACAGACGATCGACTATTTGCGTGGCGAAAAGGACCTGCCCGACGAATTCTACCAGATCTACGTCGTCAACCCGAGCTACAACCTGCAGGGCACCATTCCGCTCGACAAATTCCTCCGCGCCAAGCGCGACGTCCGCATCAGCGACATCATGCAGACCACCATCATCGAGGTCGACGCGGGCGAGGACCAGGAAGAGGCGGCGCGGGACTTCGAACGCTACGACCTCGTCGAGGTCGCGGTCGTCGACGAGAGCAAGCGGCTGGTCGGCGTTCTCACCATCGACGACATCGTCGACGTCATCCACGAGGAGGCCACCGAGGATATGCAACTGCTCGCCGGCGTCGGCGATGGCGAGATTTCGGACAATGTGCTGACTACGGTGCGCGGCCGCGCCACCTGGCTGGTCGTCAACCTCGTGACCGCGATCCTCGCCTCCCTGGTGATCGGGCTCTTCGACGCCACCATCGAGCAGATGGTGGCGCTGGCGGTGCTGATGCCCATCGTCGCCTCGATGGGCGGCAATGCCGGCACGCAAACCATGACCGTCACGGTCCGCGCCCTCTCCATGCGCGAACTCGACAGCTTCAAGATTCGCCGGCTCATCGCGCGCGAGATCATCGTCGGGATCTTGAACGGCCTGATCTTTGCGCTGCTGATTGGGGCGCTGACGGCGCTGCGCTTCTTCAACCCGGGGCTCGGTCTGGTCATCGGGCTCGCCATGGTCGTCAACATGATCGCGGCCGGCAGCGCCGGCATCTTGATCCCGCTTGGGCTGCAGAAACTCAAGATCGATCCGGCGATTGCCTCCTCGGTGTTCGTGACCACGGTCACCGACGTTGTCGGCTTTTTCGGTTTCCTCGGGCTCGCCGCGCTATGGCTGAAGGCCTTCGGAGGGATGCCGTGAGGCTGATCTTCGCCAACCGAAACTACTCGAGCTGGTCGCTCCGCGCCTGGCTGGTGCCCAAGCATTTTGGAATTCCGTTCCAGGAGGAGCTGGTGCTGCTCAGCGGCGAAGGCTGGCGGGAGAACATCCGGCGCCTGTCGCCGTCAGGCCGGGTGCCGGTGCTGATCGACGGCGACCTCGTCATCCCGGAGACGCTGGCCATCATCGAGTATCTCGCCGAGAGTTTCCCGGAGAAGGCCATCTGGCCGCGCAGCAAGGCCGATCGCGCCCTGGCTCGGTCGGTGGCGAGCGAGATGCATGGCGGCTTCGCGGCGCTGCGCGAGGCTGCGCCGATGAACCTGCGGGCCACCCATCCGGGCAAAGTCGATATCGACGTGGTTGCCGACGACCTGAGACGGATCGAGGCACTGTGGTCCGATCTGCTCGACCGCTCGGGCGGGCCGTACCTGTTCGGCGAGTTCAGCGCCGCCGACGCGATGTACGCGCCGGTCGCCACTCGTATTCGCACGTACGAGTTGCCGGCCTCCGACGCGGCGCAGGAATATGTCGAGGCGGTCTACGCGCTGCCGGCGTTCCAGGAGTGGTACGTCGAGGCGGTGCGCGAGCCCTGGATCGTCGAGGATGACGAGATCGACATCATGCGCGCCAGGGCGGCCGCCCGATGATGCACATGATCAAGCTGTGCGTCGGCGTCGCGACGCTCGAGGAGCTCGAATCCTATCGCGAGGAACGCGCCCATTGGTGGGGCGCCGACTACGGCGAAAACGTCCACGTCCATCGCACGCGGACGCGGCCGAAGCGGGCCGAGGAGATGGAAGGGCAGGGCTCGATCTACTGGGTGATCTCGGGGGTCGTGCGGTGCCGCCAGCCGATCCTGCGGCTCGCCGCGGCCGTCGATGAGCAGGGCCTTGCCTGTTGCGACATCATCATGGCGCCCGACATGGTGCGGGTCACGCCGCGCCCGAAATCGCCGTTCCAGGGCTGGCGCTATCTCGACCCCAACGATGCGCCGCCGGATCTGGATAAGGCCGGATTCTCCGAGGAGGGCTCGGCCGAATTGGCGCTGGAGCTGAGCCGGCTGGGACTCATCTGAGTCCGTGTCCCGTCAACCCCCTGACATCTGCCGGCGCTAGAACCCCGCGCGTTTGTGGCCAAACTGCCTCTTGAACCAAATCACAGTCTTGCCGCAAATTCCGTGCGGGGGCATGGAGACCGTCATGGGGCGCACGGGCACGCATGTCATCGTCATTGGCAATGAGAAGGGCGGCTCCGGCAAGTCGACGACCGGATTCCACCTGGCGATCTACCTGCTCTACCAAGGCTTCCGAGTTGCCACGATCGACGTCGACAGCCGCCAGCAGACCTTCACCAACTATGTCAAGAACCGCCGCAACTGGGCGCAGGCGCGCGACCTGAAGCTGCCGCACACGACGCATTTCCACCTGCCGCTGACCAAATCGGATTCGATCAGGGAAAACCAGAAGCTCGAATTCGATCTGTTCCGCCAAGCCGTGGTCGAGGTTGAGGGCGTCGCCGATTTCCTCGTCGTCGACACGCCGGGGTTCGACACGCATCTGACGCGGTTGGCGCACTCGCTGGCCGACACGCTGATCACCCCGCTCAACGACAGCCTGATCGATCTCGACGTCATGGCACACGTCGATCCGGTGACGGGCGATCCACGCGAGATGAGCCACTATGCCCGGCTGGTGCAGCGGGCGCGCACCGAGCGGCTGGCGATCGACGGCAGGACCATCGATTGGATCCTCGTGCGCAACCGCATCTCGATGCTGTCGTCGCGCTCGATGCGGCTGGTGCAGGCAGCGATCGAAAAGATCGCGGTGCGGCTCGGCTGCCGCGTCGCCGAGGGTATCGCCGAACGCGTCATCTTTCGCTCGCTGTTTCCGATGGGGCTGACGGTGTTCGATCCGCTCGACGACGAGCTGCTCGGCGGTCTGCCGTCGATGTCGCATCTGAGTGCGCGGCAGGAATACCGGCAGTTGCTCGAGGCGCTCCGCCTGCCGATCAGCGAGCGCGCAGATGCCCGGCGCGCCGCGCTTGCCGCCTGGTCGGAGGGCGGAATTGCCGCACCGCAGTTCGAGCATATGGCGGGATCGAGCTAGCGATCCGACGCGTCCGATTCAGCTTCGCGAAAGAACTCGGGCGTTAGCATGCGCGCGCCGCTTTGGAGGTGGCGCGACAGTGCAGCTTGACAGCTTTACGGTTCTTGCCGCCGGTTTCGCATTGCTGGCCCTTCTGGGCTCGATCTTCGTTTTCCTCTGGGCCCGGGAGCGCAATTCGCCCTGGTTGCTCTGGTGGGGCGTCCCGTTCATCGTCGGCGGCGCTGCGCTCGCTTTCTATATGCGTCCGGGCTGGGACTCCGATTTTGCGTCCATCCTGATCGGCAACATCCTCCGCATGGTGGCAGTGGGCTGTCTTTGGCAAGGTGTCCGGCTGTTCCAGCGCCGGCCCCTTCTTCTTTGGCCGCTGGCGGCGGTCGCTATCGGCTGGATCGGGCTCTGCTTTGTCCCGGCGTTCATGGCCAGCATGCTGACGCGGATCGTCGTCGTATCCCTGGTGAATGCGCTGTTCTGCGGGCTCGCCGCGCACGAACTCTGGCGTGACCGCAGCGAACAATTGCCCTCGCGGCGGCCGACCATGCTGGTCTTTGTGAGCTTCACGATGCTCATGTTGCTGCGCGCCGGGGTTGCCGCGTTCACCCCGTTCCCAGTCGGCGAACTCGCCGCGAATTCGGCTTGGCTGGGGTTCTTCATGTTCCTGGTCTTCGCGCATTGCACATTCGCCGCCGTGCTGTTTATCGCCATGACCAACGAGCGGCGCGAGGCCGAGCAGCGCAGTTTCGCCATGTCCGATCCGCTGACCGGCCTCCTCAACCGGCGAGGATTCGCTGATTTTGCCGACAGGATGAACCGCCGGAATGCCGGGTCGCGCAGCGGCCTCAGTCTGATGGTGCTCGATCTCGACCACTTCAAATCGATCAACGACCGGTTTGGCCACGAGGTGGGCGATCGCATCCTCAAGGCCTTTGCCGAGGTGTCCGAATCGAGCGTGCGCACGACCGACCAGTTGTTCCGGATGGGCGGGGAGGAATTCTGCTTCGTGCTTCCCGACACCAGTCTCGCCGACGCCATCAAGGTCGCCGAACGTGTCCGCATCAGCTTTGAAGCGGGCACCATCGAGGCGGGCGAGGGGATCGCGCGGGCAACCGTCAGCATCGGTATCGCCGCAACGCAGCATCATGTCGGCATGGATGTGTTGCTCGCCGCCGCCGACGCGGCGGTCTACGAGGCCAAGGCGAGGGGACGGAACCGCATCGTCGTCGCCGAGCCGGCGACGCTCCGCCAGTCGCGGGTTGCCGACATCGTGGCGCCGGAACGCCGCAGCGCCTGATTTCTCAATCGGGAAGCCGTACCCGCGCCGCGCGCCCGCCGCCCGGCGCGAACACGTCGAGTTCGACCTCGACCTTCGGCATGACCATCCGCCGGGTCCGCGCCGACAGGGTCAGCACCACCGCCAGCAGGTCCGAAACGCGCTGACGCGCCGGACGCCGCGTCAGGTGGCCGACGATGTCGTTGACCGCCAGGCGGTTCGCCGCCGCGTCGATCCCCGTCAGGCGGGACTGACCGACGAAGCGGGCCAGTTCGCTCAGGCTAGACACATCGCTCATTTGGGCTACTCCACGCACACACGCCACAAACTCGCTTCCCGGTTCGGCTCTCTCTTTCGATGCTGCTCCGTCGCGTCCCCCCAAGGACGCGTCAGCTCTGCATCGCGAGGCAGCTCATCTTGGCTTGCTTCAACTGCTTGCACATTTCGTTCGCCGCGCTTTGCCCCGGGAAGCCTCCGAAGCGGGCGCGGAAATAGGTTTGGCCGTCCTTCTCGAAGCGCTGCACGAAGCTCTGGAAGCCCGTCAGCTTGCCGACCTTGTCGGACGCATCCGACAGAAGGCTGTTGGCGCCGGTCTCGGTCGGCGCCGCGCCGATCTGGACGATCCAGCCCTCCGGCAGAGCCGTCGGCATCGGTTGCTCCGGTTGCGCCTCGGCGACCTGGACAATGCCCAGCGACTGCGCGGGGGCGTCCGTGACGGGCGACTGCGCTGGTGCGCTCGAGATGCTGCCCGACGTCATCAGGTCGATGGGCTCGCCGTCTTCGCCGATACCGACAGGCGGAATCAGCGGCGCCGAGCCCTTGGTCTGGCCAAGCGGGGCAGGGCCAGCGCCGAGGGCGTAGCTGTCGGTGAAAGCCCCGACCACCTCGGTGATTATCTTGCGCTTGGGCGCGCCGGCCAGTGTGTTGACCGCGTCGACGGCGGGTTCGATGCCGAGATCGACCGGCCGGCCGATCGGCGCCGGGGCGATGCTGGCGACCGTGATGCTGGTGTCGATGGTCTCGGTCGCGCCGATGTCACCGACACCAATCTCCGGCTGCGCGTCCGCCTCGGACGCCGCGAGCGTCCTGAAGCTCGGCAGCGGCATCGGCAGCACCGGGCCGCTCGAGGCGACCCGAACGCTGTCGGACGGAACCGCCGACCCCTTGCGGCCCGGCAGCGGGATCATTGCGGTGTCGAGGTAGTCGCCGGAGCGCGCCTTGGGCAGGTATTCCTTCACCAGGTCGCGCACTTTTGCGTCGCGCTTGCCGGCTGACGCGAAGCCAAAGCCGACAACGACGATATGGCGGCCATCGGCCCGGGCCGCGGTCAGCAGGTTGTAGCCCGAAGCGCTGGTGTATCCTGTCTTGATGCCGTCGATGCCGTTGCGGCCCAGTAGGTTGTTGTGGTTGCCGTACGTCCGCTTGCCGTAGCTGAAGCTCTTGGTCTGGAAGTAGGCGTAGTACTTCGGAAAATGCTCGTAGATCGCGATGCCGAGGATCGACTGGTCCCGCACCGTCGTGATCTGGCGGCTGTCGGGCAGGCCGGAGGCGTTGGCGTAGGTGGTGTGCGACATCCCCAGCGCCCGAGCCGTACTGGTCATGCGTTTGGCGAAGCCGGCCTCGCTGCCGCTGATGAATTCGGCCACCGTGCGGGCCATGTCGTTGGCCGAGAGCGTCACGATCGACTTGATGGCGTTCTCGACCGTGATGGTCGATCCGGGCTTGAGGCCGAGTTTGGTCGGCGACGCTGCGGCGGCGTGTCGCGACACGGTCATCTTGCTGGAGAGCTTGATGTTGCCGGCGCTCAGTTCCTGGAACAGGATGTAGAGCGTCATCACCTTGCTGACCGAGGCGGGGAAGCGGTAGGCGTCGGCGTTGCTCTCGTACAGCACCTTGCCGGACTTGGCGTCGACAACGATGCCGGCATAGGCGCGCGGCACGCTGGTCTTGGCCGCGGCGGGAGCCGGGGCAAGCAAGGACACGACGACGAGAACTGCTGCTGCGAGGCGCCACAGGGCGAGGCGCGAAAACAAGACCCTTTGGGAAGCCAACCCCGGTACTCCAAACAATCGGGGCCCATTGGCCCAACCCGGCGACTCGACAGGATCTGACGCGGCTTCCCCCGGCCCGCGCCGTCCCCTTCACCTGCGGCAGAATAGGGGCGCGCCGTTACCATTCAGTAAAATGCGAAAACAATTGCCGGGATCGCCAAATGCCCGGATCGCCAAGGGATTCCGGGGTCTGCGGGCCTTCGCAAACGTCCCCCTTAACAGCGGGGGAGTTTTACCTACATAATGGCTTCACCATGCTGCGTCGTTTCGATCGATCCATGTCCCTGTACGATCAGACGACCCGGCCCTCAAACGGGCCGGGCCAGCCTCTCAAGGCGACAAGCCGCGAGGAGGGTGGCGGCGGTGGCGGATCGAAATCCGACACCGGCACCATCACCAGAACCAGGCCCAAAACCCAGCGTCCGAGCCTCTATCGGGTGCTGCTTCTCAACGACGACTACACGCCCATGGAGTTCGTCGTCCTTGTGCTGCAGGACGTCTTCAACAAGACGCGTGAAGATGCCATGCAGGTCATGCTGCACGTCCACAATAAGGGGGTGGGGGAGTGCGGCGTCTATCCATACGAGGTGGCCGAGACCAAGGTCACGCGCGTCATGGACACGGCACGCAAGAACCAGCACCCGCTGCAATGCGTGATGGAAAAGCAATAGGAACATCATATGCCCTCTTTCTCCCGCGGACTGGAAAAAGCGCTGCATCAGGCGATGAACCTCGCCCGCGAGCGCGCGCATGAATTCGCGACGCTCGAGCACCTCCTGCTGGCCCTGACCGACGACCGCGACACCATCGCCGTGCTCAACGGCTGCGATGTCGACATCGAGGCGCTCAAGGGCGATCTCGAGGACTTCATCAACGAGGAACTCGACAGCCTCGTGGTTCCCAACGGGCAGGATGCGCGACCGACCGCCGCGTTCCAGCGCGTCATCCAGCGCGCCGTGATCCACGTCCAGTCCTCGGGCAAGGAGGAGGTCACCGGCGCCAACGTGCTGGTCGCCATCTTCGCCGAGCGCGAGAGCCACGCCGCCTATTTCCTCGAGCAGCAGGACATGAGCCGGCTCGACGCGGTCAACTTCATCTCGCACGGCATCACCAAGTCCGGGCCGAACGAGAGCCGCCCGGTGCGCGGCGCCGAAGAGGGCGCTTCGGGCAGCCATGGCGAGGCCGGCGAACGCCCGGCCGGCGGCCAGAGTTCGGCCCTGGCCGATTTCTGCGTCGACCTCAACGCCAAGGCCAAGGCCGGCAAGATCGATCCCCTGATCGGTCGCGATGCCGAACTCCGCCGCACCATCCAGGTGCTGTGCCGGCGGAGCAAGAACAACCCGATTTTCGTGGGCGACGCCGGCGTCGGCAAGACCGCCATCGCCGAGGGTCTGGCGCGCAAGATCACCGAGGGCGACGTGCCCGAAGTGCTCAAGGGCGCCACCATCTACGCCCTCGATATGGGGTCGCTGCTCGCCGGCACGCGCTATCGCGGCGATTTCGAGGAGCGGCTCAAGGCCGTCATGAAGGAGCTCGAAAAGCACCCCGACGCGATCCTGTTCATCGACGAGATCCACACCGTGATCGGCGCCGGCGCCACCTCGGGCGGCGCGCTCGATGCGTCCAACTTGCTGAAGCCCGCGCTCGCTTCGGGCAACATGCGCTGCATCGGCTCGACCACCTACAAGGAGTACCGCCAGTTCTTCGAGAAGGACCGGGCGCTGGTCCGCCGCTTCCAGAAGATCGACGTGGCCGAGCCGACGATCCCCGACGCGATCGAGATCGTGAAGGGCCTCAGGCCGTACTTCGAGGATTTTCACAAGCTCAAATACACCGACGAGGCGCTGAAGGCGGCGGTCGAGCTTTCGGCCCGTTACATCAATGACCGCAAGCTGCCCGACAAGGCGATCGACGTGATCGACGAGACCGGCGCCAGCCAGATGCTGCTGCTCCCCGAGAACCGCAAGGCCATCATAGATGTCGAGGACATCGAGCTGACCATCGCGACGATCGCCCGCATCCCGCCCAAATCGGTGTCGAAGTCGGACACCGAACTGCTCGCCGGGCTCGAGAAAAACCTGCAGCGCGTGGTCTTCGGCCAGGACGCGGCGATCACCGCGCTGGCCTCGGCGATCAAGCTCGCCCGCGCCGGCCTGCGCGAACCCGAAAAGCCGATCGGCTCGTACCTCTTCACCGGTCCGACCGGCGTCGGCAAGACCGAGGTCGCCAAGCAGCTCGCCGACACGCTCGGTGTGGAACTGCTGCGCTTCGATATGTCCGAATACATGGAGCGGCACACCGTCTCGCGGCTGATCGGCGCCCCGCCGGGCTATGTCGGCTTCGACCAGGGCGGCCTGTTGACCGACGGCGTCGACCAGCATCCGCACTGCGTCGTGCTGCTCGACGAGATCGAGAAGGCGCATCCCGACCTGTTCAACATCCTGTTGCAGGTGATGGATCACGGCAAGCTCACCGACCACAACGGCAAGTCGGTGGATTTCCGGAACGTCATTCTGATCATGACTTCCAACGTCGGCGCCATGGAGCTGTCCAAATCGCCCATCGGCTTCGGCCGCAAACGCGAGCAGGGCGACGACGAGGAGGCGGTTAACCGCATGTTCTCGCCGGAGTTCCGCAATCGGCTCGATGCCATCATCTCGTTCGGCCCGCTGCCGCCTGCCGTGGTCCGCCAGGTCGTCGAGAAGTTCGTGCTGCAGCTCGAGGGCCAACTGGCCGAGCGTGGCGTCAGCATCAACCTCACGCCCGAGGCGGCCGAGTGGCTGGCGAGCCGCGGCTACGACGAACGCATGGGCGCCCGCCCGCTGGGCCGGGTCATCCAGGAATACGTCAAAAAGCCGCTGGCCGATCAGGTGCTGTTCGGCGAGCTGGTCAATGGCGGCTCGGTGACGGTGGCCGTTGTGGGCATCGGTCCCGACGCCAAGCTCGAACTCATCGCCTCGCCGCCGCGTCCGGCCCGGCCCAAGGCCATCCCTGGCCCGAAGGTCGCCAGGAAGGCCCCCAAGGCCGAGGAAAAAAGCTGACGCTCGACACGGGATCGAAACGACAAGGCCGGGAGCGATCCCGGCCTTCTTCTTCCGCCCGGTCAGGCAGCCAGCCTGGCCGCGATTTCCCCCGCCAGCGCCTTGAGCTCGGCGTCGTCCGCCTTGCCGCCGCCATGGCGGCCGAGTTCCACACCGACGTAAACCGGGATCAGGTGGAAATGCAGGTGGAACACCGATTGCCCGGCCGACGCCTCGTTGTACTGGACGAGCCGCAGGCCGTCGGCGCCTGTCGCAGCCGATACCGCCCGGGCGAGCCGGGGTAGATACGGCGCGATCTTCGCCAGGGCATCGGGAGCCGCGTCGAGCAGATTGCGCGAGGCGGCCTTGGGGATGACCAGCACGTGCCCGCGCGATTGCGGGAAGATGTCCATCATGACGAGCACGATGTCGTCCTCGAACACCTTGTGGCACGGAATCTCGCCACGCAGGATTTTGGCGAAGATGTTCTGCGGGTCGTAGGTGGTCACGAGGCGGCTCCGATCAGGTGGTAGTCGCGCGACCCCAAGGCGTTGTAGTCGGCGATGGTCTCTTCGATGACGTCGACTGCCAGGTTGGTGCCGTCCTCGAGCTTCAGTTTCTCGGCGAGCGCCTCGGCCGCCCTGGCATAGGCGGGCGTCGTATCGAGGTCCTCGAGCGCGGAGGCCAGGTTCTGCGGCGTGAGCTTGCGCAAGCGGACCGGCGGCGGGCCGACGCCGAGTTCGTAGAGCAACTGCCCCCAATAGGGCTGATCGAAGAACTGCGGCACGGCAAAGCTCGGCCGACCGGCATAGAGGCCGGTGTGCGTGGTGCCGGCGCCGCCATGGTGCACGACCGCCTTCACGTATTTGAACAGCTCGCTGTGCGGGGCTCGGTCGATCATGTGGATGGTGTCGGGAATGGACTCCGGCTTGAGGCCGCCCCAGCCCTCGGCGATGACCGCCCGCCCGCCCCAGGCGCGCAGGGCCTTGGTGATAATGTCGCTGTTGCGCTGGGCGCCCCACAACATCGAGCCGAACCCCAGATAGACCGGCTGCGAGCCCTTGCCGAGGAATTCCTCGAAATCCGGCGAAGGCATCCATCCGGTGGTGTCCTCCAGCCGCCAGAAGCCGGTGATGATGTTGGTGTCGAGCCAGTCCCCCGGTGCCGGCGAAATCGACGGCGAATAGGCGTGCAGCGTAACCAACGGCTCGCCGCGCGAATTGGTGTAGAAGCCGCCCTTCTTTTTGGGCTTGAGGCCGAGCAGGCCGCGCCGGAGCTGGTCGCGCGGCATGTCCCAATAGCTCTGCTGCGCCTGTTGCACCACGTAGCTGAGCTTGTTGATCATCGGATCGAGGCTCGGGCTCTTGGCGAAAGGCTCGCGGTTGAACCGGTACATGAGCGGATCGACCGGCTGGCCCGAATAGCCGAAATACGGGAATTCGTTGGTCGGGTTGAGCGGCTGGAAAACCGTCATGATCGCCGGTATGCCCAGCGCTTCGGCGATGTCGATGCAGAAGGTCGTATTGTTCTGAAACACTATGGCATCGGCATCCTGGGCCATCTGCCAGGCCCGTTTGCCGGCTTCCTTGAGGATCTTCTGGCCGTCCCGCAAGAGGCCCGGCGCATAGAGCAGGGCGCTCTTGGTCATGGCGCTGTCGAACTGCGACCGGCGCAGGAACGCCTGCACGTCGCCGCCGAGGCTGAAGAACTCGATGCCATGGCCGGTGACGAAGGCTTCGAAGTCGCCGGACGTGCCCAATACGACCGAATAGCCACGCCGTTTCAGCGTCTGCGCCAGGGCCACGAAGGGCTGCACGTCGCCCAGAGTGCCGATTGTCGCGATGGCAATGCGTTTGATCATGTCGATCTATGTACTTCGCCCGGAATATGGGCATTTCCGAGAGGAAGAACTATCTCTCCGGTCCCGAGTCAATGGCGTCGCGTCGAGTCGGCCGGCAAGTTCAGGGCTCTGGCGAATGACGTGGAAACGACTCCCGAAAAGGTCGCCTGGTTGCTCAACTCGGCCCGATGGTCTATCCGCACTCATCGCCCGCAATGGCCACGAGACCCCAGATGAATCTCGCTTTTGTCATCCCCGCTTACAACGAGGAGGTGCTGATCGGCAAATGCGTCGAATCCGTCCTCGCCGAGGTCAAGCGGTGCGGCCGGCAGGTCGACGTGGTCGTGGTCAACAACAATTCGACCGACCGCACCGCGGAAATCGCCGCGTCCTATCCCGGCGTCCGTGTCGTCGACGAAAAGCAGAAGGGCCTCGTGAGCGCCCGCGATGGCGGCTTCCAGGCGACGACGGCGGAGCTGGTCGCCAATATCGATGGCGACACAATCGTGCCGGTCGGCTGGCTCGACACGGTCTTCTCGGAATTCGAGCGGGACGAGAAGCTCGTCTGCCTCAGCGGACCTTACGTCTACTACGACCTCTCGGTGTGGAACCGCTTCCTCGTCTCGCTGTTCTACGGGCTGACCTACCTGATCTACTTCGTGAACCACTACCTCCTGCGGGTCGGCTCGGTCGTCCAGGGCGGCAATTTCGTGTTCAGGCGCGATGCCTGGATCAAGGCGGGCGGCTACAACCGCGAGATCAAATTCTACGGCGAGGATACCGACGTCGCCGTCCGGCTGAGCAAAATCGGCCGCGTCAAATGGACGTTCAGGCTGAAGATGAAGACCTCAGGGCGCCGCTTGGCCGAGGAGGGCGTGTTCAAGACCGCGGCAACCTACACCCTGAACTTCTTCTGGGTGACCTTCGCGGGCAAGCCGGCAACCCACACCCACACCAACGTCCGCCACGACGACTAGGGCGTGTGCTCACAAACGATAGCCAGCTGACGCTCGCTTTCGGGCACCAACCCGACGTCGATCCACCGGCCAGTAATGCCTGCGCGGCGCCCAAAAAGCGGACCTCCGCAGCCTGGAGCGGCAGTCTACTGCGTCGTGGCGGGCGTGAACTTCAGCGCCACACCGTTGGTGCAGTAGCGCAGGCCGGTGGGTGGCGGGCCGTCGTTGAAGACGTGGCCGATATGGCTGCCGCACGTCGCGCAGCTCACTTCCGTCCGGATCACGCCATAGCCGGCGTGGTAGCCGCCCATATAGCTGTCGTCGGCTACGGTATCGACCGAACCGGGGATCGGCTCGTTGAAGCTTGGCCAGCCGGTGCTGCTCTCGAACTTCGCCCTACCCTCGAATAGCGGTGAATGGCAGCCGGCACAGGAGAAGGTGCCGGGGCGCTTCTCGTATACCAGCGCAGAGGTACCCGGTCGTTCGGCGCCCTGCTCGCGCATCATGTGGAACTGCTCGGGCGTCAACAGCTTGCGCCACTCGGCATCCGAGCGGGTGACGGGGTAGGTTTTGAGCATGGAGGCCCTCCCTTTGCCGGCAGATATGAGTATGCGGGACGGCAGCGCTAATCAACTGCCGACCAAGCGCGGGCCCTTGACGTCCGTTGGTCGGACTTTGAGGGAGGAGTCGTGAGCGCGATGCTGAGCTGGCAAGTGGGCTGGATGAGGATCACCTGCATCGTCGAGATGGATCGCTCTGGCTTCGCGTTTATGAGTCCACGGCCTAGCCCTTCTTGAACGGCGTCAAATCGCCGAGCGCCTCCTGCTCGCGCAGCACCGCTGCGCGCTCCTGCGTGAGGAAGCGGGCGATGGCGTCGCGCAGGCCGGGGTGGCCGATCCAGTGGACGGAATAGGTCGTCGCCGGGGCATAGCCGCGCGCCAGCTTGTGCTCGCCCTGGGCCCCGGCCTCGACGGTCTCGAGTTTGTGCGCGATGGCGAAGTCGATGGCCTGGTAGTAGCAGAGCTCGAAGTGCAGGAACGGCACTTCGCGGGTCGCGCCCCAGTAGCGGCCGTAGAGCGTGTCGGCGCCGAGCAGGTTGAGCGTGCCGGCGACGGCCCGTTCGCCGTCATAGGCGAACATCAGGACGATGCGGTCGGCCATGGCCGCCGACAGCAGCGAGAAGAACTTGCGGTTGAGGTATGGCCGGCCCCATTTTTTGCTGCCGGTGTCCTGGTAGAAATCGAAGAAGGCGTCCCAGACCGTTTCCGTCAGGTCCGCGCCGGTCAGCCATCGCACGGTGAGGCCTTCGAGCGCATCGCGGCGTTCACGGCGGGTGATCTTGCGATGCCGCGACGACATCGTTTCGAGATAGTCCTCGAACGAGGCGAAGCCGGCATTGTGCCAGTGGTACTGCGTGTCGGTGCGCAACAGCCAGTCCGCGCTCGTCGCAAGTGAGGCCTCGGCCTCCGGCACGAAGGTGGCATGGACCGACGAGATGCCGCGCTGGGTCGCGTAAGCTTCGGCAGCGGCGAGCAGGACGCGCTTCAACGCCGGGTCCTCGGACCAGGTCAGCAGTTTCGGGGCGGTGACCGGCGTGAAAGGCACCGAGCACTGCAGTTTCGGGTAGTAGCTGCCGCCCGCCTGGTCGAAGGCATTCGCCCAGCCATGGTCGAAGACGTATTCGCCCTGCGAATGCGTCTTCTCGTACATCGGCAGGAGGCCCACCACCGCCTCGCCCGCGCGCAGCACGACATGGCGCGGCGTCCAACCAGTGCGCTTGGTGGCGCTGCCCGATTGCTCGAGCGCGAGGAAGAAAGCGTGGTCGAGGAAGGGGTTGGCGTGAGGGTCCGTCGCCGCGACCAGCCCGTTCCAGGTCGCCGCGTCGATCTCGGCGGCGGCGCTGGCGATGGTCGCGGTAAGGGGCTCCTCAGGCACTTTCTGGCAAAAACCCCTCGAACACGATCTGGTCGGCGCCGCGCGCCGCGGCGAGCGCCGCCTGCGGCGAAGTGATGGTCCAGGCGGTCACCGTCATGCCGCGGGCGCGCATGAAGCGCACCACAGGCAGGAACAGCGACACGTTGCGGCAGGAGATGAACTCGAACCGCGTCCACGGCCAGTGCAGCAGATGGCGCAGCACGAACTTCTTCCAGCCGGCTAGATCGGCGTCCAACTCCGCCTCGTCGTAGCCGTAGGTGATGATGCCGAGCGGCGCCGTTACCCCTTCGCGCCGCAGGGCTGCAAGCAGCGCTGGGTCGAAAGACTCGAGTGTGTAGGCGCCGGCGTAGCCAACCAGAGCCTCCGCCACGGCGTGCGCGAGGGCGCGCGTCTTGGTCGAGTCGGCCTGCTGCTTCAGTTCGATCTGCAGCATCGCGCGGCCGGCGATCTGGGTGAGGAACTCGGTGAAGCGCTGCGGCACGTCGCCGGAGTTGCTGTCGGTCAAGGTCAGCTTCTGCACCTCGGCGATAGGCAGGGCGTCGGAACGGCCTTGCGCCGACGTCACCCGCTCGAGAGTGTCGTCATGAAAGATGAACGGCACGCCGTCGCTCGATAGCTGCACGTCGCATTCGATGGCGTAGCCATGCGCGATCGCCGCCTCGAAGGCCGAGCGTGAGTTCTCGATCACGCCATTGGCGCGGTCATGCAGCCCCCGATGCGCGATCGGGCGGGCGAACAGCTTGGTCATTGGATTTCGACGATGGCCTCGACTTCGACGGCCGCGCCCAGCGGCAGCGAGGCCACGCCGAACGCCGCGCGGGCGTGTTTGCCGACATCGCCGAGGACACCGACGATGAGGTTGGACGCGCCATTGGCGACGAGATGCTGTTCGGCGAACTCCGAAGTCGAGGCGACGAACACGGTGAGCTTCAGCACCCGCTTGATCTGCGAGAGCTCGACGCCACCCGAATAGACGATTTCGCTCAGAACCTTGACCGCGGCCAGTTCCGCCGCATTGCCACCCTGGACGACGTTCATCGTGTCGCCGAGAAGCCCAGTGACGACGCCCGCTTCGGTCGACGAAATCTGCCCCGAGACGTAGAGGATGTTTCCGCTCCGGGTGACCGGAATATAGCTCGCCACCGGCGGCTTAGGGCGCGTCAGCTCGTAGCCGTATTCGCGCAGCTTCTCGATGGGGGTGCTCATTTGCTCTTGCTCTCTTCGATCTTGTCTTCGTTCGTCCGCGGCTTGTGCCGTCCATACAGTCTGCCGCGGATGACCGCATCCCTGCCGAACCGGTCGCGGACCCGGTCCATTGCCCGCTCGGCCGCGGCCTTGCGCGCAAGCTCCGGCTCGATGAGGTCGGCCGGATCTTCGCCACGCGCCTCCGTCAGCCCGGAAATGCCGATGCCGATCAGGCGGAAGGCGGTGCCGTCGATCTCCCGCGCCAGCAGTTGCCTGCCGGTCTCATAGAGCACATTGGCCAGCTGTGTCGAAATCATCAAATGGCGGGCCCGCGTGCGCAAGCGAAATCCGGCGGATTTGAGTTTGAGTGTCACCGTGTCGCCGACGAGGTTCTTGGTCTTGAGTCGCTCCGACAGACGCTCGGAAAGCGCCAGCAGTTCGGTCGAAAGCTCCTCGAAGCCCGACAGGTCGGCGTTGAACGTCGTCTCGCTCGAAACGGTCTTCATCTCGCCGTCGATGGTGACCGGGCGGAAATCCTCGCCCCGCGACAGCCGGGCCAGCCTTGCGCCGGTCTCGCCGTAGCGCCGCATCAGCTCCTCGGGCGGCACCTGCTGCAGCTGGCCGATGGTCGCAAAACCGTCCTTGCGCAGGGTTTCCTCGAACACCTTGCCCACCCCGAAAATCAGACCGACCGGCTGTTCAGCCAGAAAACCGATCGCCTCGCCCCTGCCGATGACCGCAAATCCGCGCGGTTTATCCAAGTCTGACGCGACCTTAGCCAGGAATTTATTGTAGCTCACCCCCACCGATATCGTGATGCCGATCTGCTCCTCGACATCGCGTGCAAACTTCGCCAGCACCTGTGCGGGCGATGCCTTGTGGAGCGCCTGGGTGCCGGTCAGATCGAGAAAAGCTTCGTCGATCGAGAGCGGCTCGACCAGCGGTGTGAGCTGGTCCATCAGAGCTCGAACCTGCCGGCTGACGCCGACATATTTGGCCATGTCCGGGCGGATGATGACCGCGTCCGGGCAGAGCTTCCTGGCGGTGAACATCGGCATCGCCGACCGGACGCCGGACTGCCGCGCGATATAGCAGCAGGTCGAGACCACGCCGCGCACCCCGCCGCCGATGATCACCGGCTTGTCGAGCAGGCTCGGATTGTCGCGCTTCTCGATCGAGGCATAGAAGGCGTCGCAATCGACATGGGCGATTCCGAGATCGTCCAGCTCCTCATGCGCAAGAAGCCGGGGTGAGCCGCCGCGGCGACAGCGATCGATAGCCTCGGCATCGATCGCCGACCATCCGCAGTCCCGGCAGAGGATGTGAAGCGCCGGCACGACTCATCCTTCCGCCTGATGGAGCTTGGCCCAAGCAGCGACGATGCTCTCCGGTTTGAGCTTGTTCTCTGCCGCGATCGCGAGCAGCAGCGGCTCGTTGGAGACCACATGATCGACGAGCCCATGGGCAAACTCGTCCGTCCCAATGAAGCGGCGCAGGCCCTTCGGGTCGATGCCGGATTGTATCATGAATTCAGCGAGGAGGTCGGGGTTTTTCGCAAGATACTGCAAGGATAATTCGGCCAATTCCTTGAGCGTGACGGTCGTCGGCTTCAGCGCCAATTGGAGGATCCATTACGGGTTTCGTAAGCGATTGATGTTACCCGAGGCATGGGGCAGAACACAGTGTCCTTTGCCCAAGCGGGATTCCATGCCCAAGACCGTGATGATCGTCGAAGACAATGAGCTCAACATGAAGCTCTTCAACGATCTGCTTGAATCGCGTGGATACTCCATCATCCAGACCCGCAACGGGATGGAGGCGATCGGCCTCGCCCGCGCCCATCATCCCGACCTGATCCTGATGGATATTCAGCTGCCCGAGGTCTCGGGGCTCGTCGTCACCAAATGGCTGAAGGAAGACGACGACCTGCAGTCGATTCCGGTGATCGCCGTGACGGCCTTTGCGATGAAAGGCGACGAGGAGCGAATCCTCCAGGGCGGTTGCGAGGGTTACATCTCCAAACCCATCTCCGTGCCTCACTTTTTGGAAACCATTGCCCGCTACATTGGGCCGGCCAACTAAGGTCCGTTGGCCTGGTTGTTTCCGGGCATCACCAAACATGTAGGGGCGGCCGGTCTTTGACAGCGCGCGTGCTGATCGTTGACGATATTCCCACCACTGTGCGCCTGCTCGAAGCGCGCCTGACGGCGGAATATTTCGACGTCAAGACGGCCTCGTCCGGGCGCGATGCCCTGGCGATCTGCGAGCCGGGTCAGATCGACATCATCCTGCTCGACGTGATGATGCCCGAGATGGACGGCTTCGAAGTCTGCCGGCGATTGAAGGCCAATCCGCGCACCGGCCATATCCCTGTCCTGATGATCACGGCGCTCGATCAGCCCTCGGACCGCGTGAAGGGGCTGCAGGCGGGCGCCGACGACTTCCTGACCAAGCCGGTCGACGATGTGCAGCTGATGGCCCGCGTCAGGAGCCTCGTTCGGCTCAAGGCGCTGACCGACGAACTGCGGTCGCGTGCCCAGACCGGTCAGGAAATCGCCATCGAGGATGCGATGCGGGCGATGGACGCGGCCAACGCCGAGGGCGGGCGCATCCTGCTTGTCGACAACGATCAGCGCAGTGCAGAGCGCATCCGCAGCTACCTCGCGGCGAGCCATACCGTCGACGTCCTGGCCAATCCGGCCGATGCTGCCCTGCAGGTTGCCGGTGGCGACTACGAGTTGGCGATCGTCAGCATGGCGCTGGGCGATTTCGATCCGCTTCGCGTCTGTTCGCAGATGCGGACCATCGAACAGACGCGAAGCCTGCCGATCCTGCTGATCGCCGAGGACAGCGACCGGCCGCGCGTCGTGCGGGGGCTCGACCTAGGGGTCAACGACTTCATCATGCGTCCCGTCGAGCGCAACGAGCTGTCGGCGCGCGTGCGCACGCAGCTGCGGCGGCACCGCTATGCCGGCGAACTGCGCCGAAGCGTCACCAACACGATGGCACTTGCGGTCACCGACGAGCTGACGGGCCTCTATAACCGCAGGTATTTCGACCGGCATCTGTCGCTGATGCTCGACAAGGCCCGCGAGCAGGACCGAGACATGGCGGTGATGCTCATCGACATGGATTTCTTCAAATCGGTCAACGACAACCACGGCCACGACATCGGCGACGCGGTGCTCAAGGAATTCGCACTCCGGCTCAAGCGCAATATCCGCGGCGTCGACCTCGCCTGCCGGTTCGGCGGCGAGGAGTTCGTCGTGCTCATGCCCGACACGGACTATCGCCAGGCTCAGAGCGTCGCCGAGCGGGTTCGGATGGCCGTCGCCGAGCGCGCTTTCGAGACCGCTGAGTTGCAGCCACTGACAGTCACGGTCTCCGTCGGCGTGGCGCTCAACGAGCACGAGACCGACACCCCCGAACTGATCCTCAAGCGGGCCGACGTGGCGCTCTATCGCGCCAAGCGCGAAGGCCGGAACCGCGTCGTCTTCGACGCCGCCTGACCGGCAGCATTTGTCTCAAATCGGCGTCTCGGTAAGGTTACCAATTACCTAAGATGGCCGGGTTTTGTTGAGTTTGCCGGGCCGTCCGATATGAAGGGGCAACGCGATGAGGCGATGCCTCGTCCCCCATAATCCCTACGGTTCACTCAGGTCCGCCGCAACTCCTGGGTCCGTAGGGCGGCTGGTCCGGAGGCTGCTGTGCGGCCTCTTCGGCACCAACTCCGGACCGGCCACTTCCATCCGGACAAACAAAAACCCCGCGCCGTGGCGCGGGGATTTTGCATTCGGCGAAGGAACCGAGACTACTTGATCTTGGCTTCCTTGAACTCGACGTGCTTACGCACAACCGGATCGTACTTCTTGAAGCTGAGCTTCTCGGTCTGGGTGCGCGAGTTCTTCTCGGTGACGTAGTAAAAGCCGGTGTCGGCGGTCGACACGAGCTTGATCTTGATCGAGGCGGCTTTGGCCATGGCAATTGTCCTTGGGATTTGGCCGCCCGGGGGCAGGGCCTGAAATTTGGCCGCAACCTACGGATTTGCCGCCGATTGTCAAGCTGAACAGCCCCGGCGCCGCGGGCTGCCGTCAGGGATAGCTCGGCTGGGCCGGATCGACCCGATTGATCGGATCGAACCCGTACATCCGGTTGGCCCACTGCATCCCGACCACCGCGCCCTTGATCGAGGGCAGCATGACGAGCGGCAGGAGCGCCGCGATCGGCACCATGGTGGCGACGTAGACCCAGGGCGCGATGGTGTAGCTCATCTCCAGGTGGAGCATCAGGCCGACGATGACGTGTCCGACGATCAGGATCGACAGGTAGGGCGGCATGTCGTCCGCCTTGTGGTGGAACAGCTCTTCGCCACAGACGTCGCAGTGGTCGGCGACCTTGAGGTAGGCGCGGAACATGTGGCCCTTGCCGCAATGCGGACAGCGGAGGCGCGCGCCGTTCCACACGGCCGATCCGACCGATCGACGTTCGGGGTCGGTGGCGATTGTGACGGGCATTCCTATCTCCGGTGGCTCCTGGGGCCGTGCGGCCTAGATGGTCGCTTGGTGCTGCGTTTCACAGATGACGGTTTGCCGCGGCTGCCCTCACTGAGGAGTTCGAAGCGCAGCGCGCCGGCTACCGGAGCGGCCTCGAGCAGGCGGACCGAGACGGTGTCGCCGATGCGGAACGTTTCGCCGGTGCGGTCGCCCACCATCGCCTGCATCTCCTCGACAAAGCGGTAGTAATCTTGCCCCAGCGTCGATGCGGGAATGAAGCCGTCTGCGCCGGTGTCGGTCAGCCTGACGAACAGGCCCGAGCGGGTGACGCCCGAAATGCGGCCCTGGAACTCGGCGCCGATCTGGCCGGCGAGGAACTGCGCGAGGAGTCGGTCGGATGTCTCGCGCTCGGCCAGCATGGCCCGCCGCTCGGTGGCTGAGATGTGCTGGGCGATGCCGGGGAGCTTTGTGACCTCGTCGTCGGTCAGCCCGTCCTTGCCGAAGTCGAGCGCTGCGATCAGCGCCCGGTGGACGATGAGATCGGCATAGCGCCGGATCGGCGAGGTGAAGTGCGCATAGCGGTCGAGGTTGAGGCCAAAATGGCCATAGTTTTCGGCGGCGTATTCGGCCTGCGCCTGCGAGCGGAGCACCATTTCGGACACCTGCTGGGTCTTCTCCGACTCGCGCGCCTTGGCGAGCACGCGGTTGAAATCGACGGGCCGCACCGCCTCGGACTTGCCGAAGCTCAGATCCAGCGAGGCGAGGAACTCGCGCAGCGCCATCAGCTTTTCGCGGCTGGGCGTATCGTGGACGCGGTAGAGCAGGGCACTGCGATGCTTCTCCAGTGTCTCCGCCGCCGCGACATTGGCCGCGATCATCATCTCCTCGATGAGCCGCATCATCTCGAGCCGCTCGGGGATGCGCACATCCGCAACCATCCCTTTGCCGTCGAGGATGATCTTGCGCTCGGGTAGGTCGAGATCGAGCGGACCGCGCTTGTCGCGGGCTCGCACCATCGCCTGGTAGGCGCGCCACAGGGGCTTGAGGACCGGCTCCAGCAGGGGGCCGGTGGTATCGTCGGTGCGGCCGTCGATCGCCTCCTGCGCCTGGCCGTAGCTGAGCTTGGCGGCGGAGCGGAAGACGACGCGGTGGAAGCTATGCCGCTTCTTGCGGCCTTCCGAGTCGAACACCATTCTGACCGCCAGCGATGGGCGGTTCTCGCCCTGCTTGAGCGAACAGAGATCGTTGGAAATCCTCTCGGGCAGCATCGGCACGACGCGGTCGGGGAAGTACACCGAATTGCCGCGCAGATAGGCCTCGCGGTCGAGCGCCGTGCCCGACCGCACATAGGCCGCGACATCGGCGATGGCGACAATGACGATGTGGCCACCGGCGTTGTTGGGGTCGGCGTCCGGCTCGGCATGGACCGCGTCGTCGTGGTCCTTGGCGTCGGGCGGATCGATAGTGACGAGCGGCACGTGCCGCCAGTCCTCGCGACCCTTGAGGCTGACCTCGCCGGCCGCCTCGGCTTCCTTCACCACCGAGGCCGGAAAACGGTAGGGGATTTCGAGGTTGTGGATCGCGATCATCGAGACCGCACCCTCGGATTTGGGGTTACCGATGACCTCGACGACCTTCGCCTTGGGAATCATCAGTCGGCCACTGACCTTGACCGAGACCTCGACGAGGTCGCCGTCGCGGGTGGCGCCGAGATCGCCGCCGTCGATGCGCATTTCCTTCTGCTTGCGGTCGATCGGAATGAGCCGCGCGCCATCGTCGTCGACGCGCACGATGCCGATCTGGCCGCGCCGCGGCTTGTCGAGGATCTTCATCGGCCGAGCGGTGTAGCTGGGCACCAGACCCTCGCCGGCGTCGATGCGGGCGAGGATGCGGTCGCCGGGCGCCGGAACCACGCGGGCGCCCCTGGGCTGGATCACCCGGACGCGCGGCGGCTCGCCTTCCTCGGCGTTCCACTGCGAGGGGAAGGCGTGGAGGTCGTCGGGATCGGCGTCGGTGGGGATATCGAGGGAGGTCACCAAGGGGAGGGTCGCGGTGCGGCGGATGGCCTTGCGGGTGCGGGCAATGAAGCCCTCGCCCTCCATCTCCTTGAGCAGCACCTTGAACGGCGTTCGCATGTCGCCGTGGATGCCGAAATACTTTGCGAGGTCGCGCTTGCCGTCGAGCTGAGGATTGTCCGCCATCGCTTCGAGGACGGCTTCGCGCGTGGGGAGTGTGCCGACGGCGTATTGCCTCGCCGGCCTGGGATTTGATTTCTGTCTTGGCGCTCTGGCCATAGTCTCTTTCTTTTAGGCGGTGGCAACCGCCTTGCGTTTGGGTGCGGCCTTTTTGGCTGCAGGTTTCTTGGTCGCGGCCTTCTTGGCCACGGATGTTTTCGCTGGCGCCTTGGCGGCGGCCTTGCGGGCGGGTTTCTTTGTGCCGGTCCTGGCGGCGCGTTCGGCGAGCAGTTCGAGGGCCTGCTCGAGTGTCACATTTTCGGGCTTCAGCGTCTTAGGCAGGGTGGCGTTCACCTTGCCCTGGTTCACATACGGCCCATACTTGCCGTCGCGGACGCTGATCGCGCCATCGGCGTGTTCGAAGGTCTTGAGGGCGGCCTGTGCGGTGCGCCCTTTGCCGAACCGCCCGCCGCCCGCCGCCTTCTGTGCGAGCAGGTCGACCGCGCGGTTGAGGCCGACGGTGAAGATCTCCTCGACATCCGGGAGGTTGGCGTAGGTGCCCTCGTGCAGAATGAACGGGCCGTAGCGGCCGAGGCCCGCGCTGATCGGCTTCCCCGTTTCCGGATGAAGGCCGACCGCGCGGGGGAGCGCCAGCAACTGCAGCGCCTTCTCCAGCGTCAGGGAGTCGGGAGACCAGCCTTTCGGGAGGGAGGAGCGCTTGGGCTCGTCGCCGTCGCCCAGTTGTACATATGGGCCGAAGCGCCCGGACTTCAAGAGCACGTTGAGCCCGGTTGCGTCGTCGACGCCGAGGATGCCGTCGCCGGCCGCAGCCGCATCCGCGCCACCGCTCGCCGCATCCGACAATTGCATGGTGTGCTTGCATTCGGGGTAGTTCGAGCAGCCGATGAAGGCGCCGAATTTGCCGAGCTTCAGAGACAGCTGGCCGGTGCCGCAGGTCGGGCAGCGGCGCGGGTCGGAGCCGTCGGCTTTGGCCGGAAAGATGTGGTCCTTGAGCGACTCGTTGAGCGCATCGAGGACTTCCGAAACGCGCAGATCCTTGATCTCGTCGGTCTGCTTGGTGAAGTCGGTCCAGAAGTCGCGCAGGACGTCCTTCCAGCGCAGCTGGCCGGCCGAGATGTCGTCGAGCTTCTCTTCGAGGCTGGCGGTAAACCCGTATTCCACCAGCTTGGCGAAGAAGTTCTCGAGGAACGCCGTAACGATGCGCCCGCGATCCTCAGGAATGAGCGCACGTTTTTCAAGCCGCACGTAATTGCGGTCCTGCAGCACCGTGATCGTCGCGGCGTAGGTCGAGGGCCGGCCGATGCCGAGCTCTTCCATCTTCTTGATGAGGCTGGCTTCGGTGTAGCGCGACGGCGGCTGTGTGAAATGCTGTTCGATCAGGGCCTCGTCGAGCCTGGGCGTGTCGCCCACTGCAAGCGGCGGCAACTCGCGCGAATCCTCGTCGTCCTCGTCGTCCCCGCGATCTTCCTTGGCAGCGACGCCATAGACCGCGAGAAAGCCCGGGAACGTGACGACGGAGCCGACGGCGCGAAGCACGATGTCGCGCCCGGGCGCATTCACCGCGATGTCGGCGGTGGTGCGCTCGATCTCGGCGGGGCGCATCTGCGAGGCGAGGGTGCGCCGCCAGATCAGCCCGTAGAGCTTCTTCTGGTCCGCGTCGCCGAGCGTTTCCGGGTGACGGTACATGTCCGTCGGACGGATGGCCTCATGTGCTTCCTGCGCGTTCTTCGCCTTGTTCTGATAGATGCGCGGCGTCGGCGGCAGATAGGCGGAGCCGAACTCCTTCTCGATCGCGGCGCGGGCCGAGGCGATCGCCTCCGGCGCCATGTCGATGCCGTCGGTTCGCATGTAAGTGATGACGCCGTCTTCGTAGAGACGCTGCGCGATCTGCATGGTCCGGTTGGGCGACATGCCGAGGCGGGAGCTCGCGTCCTGCTGCAGGCTCGAGGTGGTGAACGGCGCATAGGGGTTGCGCTTGGTCGGCTTCTTGTCGACCGACCGGACTTCCAGACGGCCGGCCTCGATGGCCGATTTCAGCGCGCCCGCGTCTTCGCCGGTCTTGATGTCGAGCTTGTCGGTGACCTTGCCGTCGGCGGAATAGAGCCGGGCCTCAAAGCTCTTGCCCTTCTCGGTGAGTTTGGCCGCCACGGACCAGTATTCGACCGGCCTGAACTTCTCGATCTCCGCCTCGCGGTCGGAGACGATCCTGAGCGCCACCGACTGGACGCGGCCGGCCGAGCGCGAGCCGGGGAGCTTGCGCCAGAGGATCGGCGAAAGCGTGAAGCCGACGAGGTAGTCGAGGGCCCTGCGGGCGAGATAGGCGTCGACCAGCGGCCCGTCGATCTGCCGCGGATGCAGCATCGCCTCGGTGATCGCCGGTCTGGTGATGGCGTTGAAGACGACGCGGCTGACCGGCTTGTCCTTGATCAGCTTCTTTTGTGTCAGCACATCGAGAACGTGCCAGGAAATGGCTTCGCCCTCGCGATCAGGGTCGGTGGCGAGGATCAACTCGTCGGCGTTCTTCAGCGCATTGCCGATATCGCTCAGCCGCTTCCTGGAGGCCGTATCGACTTCCCACAGCATGGCGAAATCGTCCTCGGGCAGCACCGAGCCGTCCTTGGCCGGCAGGTCGCGGACATGGCCATAGCTGGCCAGGACTTCGTAGTCCTTGCCCAGATATTTGTTGATGGTCTTGGCCTTGGCCGGACTCTCGACGACGACCAGTTTCATACGGCGATGCTTTCGGAGGGGGTGGTCAACGGGGCGCAAAATGGTCAAGCCGGTTGTCGCTGTCAACCTTCGGAGCAGCGACCAACAGGGTTCCCCTTAAGGGGAAGAAAATTCGCCATCAGGGCCTCAGCGCCACCAACTGCCCGCTCGACCACTCGATACGGCCGCCCAGATCGAGCTCGAGCAGCAGAGTCTGGACGACGGTGACCGAGAGCCCGGTGGTCCCGATCAGTGCATCGACCTGCATCGGCGTGTGGCTCAGCGCTTCGATGAGTCGGGCGCGGTCGCCTGTCGTCGGCTCGACGTCCGCTATGAGGGCGCTGGGCTCGGGCTCCCAGTCCGGCTCGAGCAGCATATTGCGCGCCGGATCGGCCACGCGCAGCGTGTCGATGATGTCGTCAGCGGAGGTCACGAGCCTCGCGCCCTGCTGGATCAGGTGGTTGCCGCCTTCGGCACGCGGATCGAGCGGCGAGCCGGGGACGGCAAAGACGTCGCGGTTCTGCTCCAATGCGAGCCGGGCCGTGATCAGCGAGCCCGAACGCTTGGCGGCCTCGACGACGACAACGCCCAGAGACAGCCCCGAGACGAGCCGGTTGCGGCGCGGGAAATCGCGGGCGCGCGGCTCCCAGCCGATCGGCATTTCGGTCAGCAGCATGCCGCCATTGTCGACGATGCTTCGGGCGAGCGGGATGTTCTCCTCGGGATAGACGTGGTCCATGCCGCCGGCGAGGACGGCGACCGTGCCGGTCATGAGCGACGCCTTGTGCGCGGCGGCGTCGATGCCGCGGGCGAGGCCTGAGACGATGGTGTAGCCGCCCGCGCCGAGATCGGCGGCCAGCACGGAGGTCATCCGCTGGCCGGCGCTCGAGGCGTTACGCGCGCCGACGATGGCGACTGTGCGTGCCAAGTCGAGATTGTCGCCGCCGATGACCGAGATGATCGGCGGCGCACCGGAGATGTGGTGCAGCAGCGGCGGGTAGGCATCTTCGCTGGAAGCGATCAACCGCCCGCCGAGTTTGTCCAGGGCCGCGATCTCGTCCTCGGCTGCGGCGACGCTGGGCACGCGGGCGCCGAGGCCCAGGCGCTTGGCAAGCCGCGGCAGTTCGGCGATCGCGGCGTCGGCCGAGCCGGTGCGGTTGAGCAGCTGGCGGAAGGTCACCGGCCCGACATTGTCGGTGCGGATGAGCCGAAGCCACGCGACCTTCTGCGACCGACTGAGCGATGTGCCGGTCGCCCTGCCGATCACGGCGCCGGCTCTTTCTTCTCAGCTCCGATCCTGGGCTCGCTGCCGTCGAGCAGCCGGCCGATATTGGCCCGGTGCGTGTAGATCAGCAGAGCAGCGAGCACCGCGGCGGTAACGGCGAGGCGCTGGCCGTCGAGGACGTAACCAAAGATCGGCGCGGTGACAGCGGCCGTGAGCGCGGCGAGCGAGGAGTATTTCTGGGCCAAGGCGATGACCAGCCAAACGGCACAGAAGATCAGCCCGACCGGCCAGCTCAGGCCGAGCAGCACGCCGATGAACACCGCGACGCCCTTGCCGCCCTTGAAACCGAGCCAGACGGGGAAGAGATGGCCGAGAAACGCCGCGGCGCCGGCGGTGCAGAGGATCCAGCCGCCGTCGGCCTCGATTGCCGGAACGGCGTGCCCGACCACGAAGGCGCGGACGATCAGGACGGCGACCGCGCCCTTGGCGGCATCGAGCAGCAGCGTCAGCGCGGCAAGTTCGCGGCGGCCGGTGCGGAGAACATTGGTCGCGCCGATATTGCCCGAGCCGATGTTGCGGACGTCGCCGAGACCAGCCGCCTGCGTAATCAACAGGCCGAACGGGATCGAGCCCAGCCCATAGCCGATCAACGCCGCCAGAATGTACGGGATCATTTCGCCCCCTCCGGCCAATGAGCATGGCGGAAGACGGAGCGGCCCGCAACGAGGGTCTGCATCACCGCGCCCTGCATCCGCGCGCCCTCGAAAGCGGTGTTGCGGGAGCGCGAGACGATGTCCTTTTCCGCGACGACCCAGGGATAGTCGGGGTCGAAGACGATAATGTCGGCCGGTGCGCCCACCGCGAGGCGGCCCGAGGCGAGGCCGAGGATTTCGGCCGGGCGCGAAGTCATCGCGCGCAGCACCGTCATCAGGTCGACGTCGCCCGAATGGACCAGCCGCAACGCCGCGGCCAGCAGCGTCTCGAGCCCGATGGCGCCTTCCGACGCTTCGGCGAAGGGCTGGCGCTTCACCTCGCTGTCCTGCGGGTCGTGGGCGGAATGAATGACGTCGATGACGCCGCTCAGGAGGCCATCGACCATCTCGCGGCGGTCGTCTTCCGAGCGCAGCGGGGGCGACAGCTTGAAGAAGGTGCGGTAGGGCGCGACGTCGTTCTCGTTGAGGGCGAGATTGTTGATCGAGACGCCGCAGGAGACCGAGCCGGAGTGGCGCTTGGCGTTTCGCATCAGTTCGACCGACCCGGCGCAGGAGATCTGCGCAGCGTGGTAGCGCACGCCGGTGAGCGCGGCGAGCTGCAGGTCGCGGGCGAGGGGGATGGTTTCGGCTTCGCTCGGAATGCCCTTGAGGCCCGAGGTGGTGGCGAGGAGCCCCTCGTTCATCACCCCGTCGCCAACCAGTGAGGCATCGGCGAGGTGGTGGACGATGAGCATGTCGAAATTGGCGGCGTAGCTCATCGCGGCGAGCAACAGACCGGCGGACTGGATCGACTGCCGCCCGTCGGCGAGGCAGACCGCGCCGGCTTCCCTGAGCAGGCCGAATTCGGTGATTTCTTTGCCGCGCAGGCCCCTGGTGCTGGCCGCAGCGGGCAGCACGTTGACCTTGGCGGTCGCGGCGGCGCGGCGGATGATGAAGTCGACGATGGCTCCGTCGTCGACCGCCGGCGTGGTGTCGGGCATCAGGACGAAGCTGGTGACGCCGCCTGCCGCGGCGGCTTCGGCGGCGGTGGCGAGGGTCTCGCGATATTCGTGTCCCGGCTCGCCGGTGAACACCCGCATGTCGATGAGACCGGGAGCGACGACGAGGCCCCCCGCGTCGATCAGGGTGGCGCCATCCGGCACGCCCTGCGGCGCGCCCTCGGCGAGCCCATCGATCTTGCCGTCGACAACGAGGAGTGCCCCGGGGCGGTCGGTGTCAGTGGCCGGATCGACGATCCGCGCATTGGCGATGACGATCGGGGCGCTCATGCCGACACCTGCGAGGGGTCGGCAAGGAGGGCGTCGAGCACCGCCATGCGCACGGCGACGCCCATCTCGACCTGTTCGTTGATCACCGAGCGCGGCCCGTCGGCGATGGCGGGGTCGATCTCGACGCCGCGGTTCATCGGCCCCGGATGCATGACGATGGCGTCGGGCCTGGCCAGCGCCAGCTTCTCCGCGTCGAGGCCGTAGAAGCGGTAGTATTCGCGCACCGAGGGGATCAGCCGGCCGGCGGCACGCTCGTGCTGGAGGCGCAGCATCATCACCACGTCGGCGCCCTCGAGGCCCTTGCGCATGTCGGTGAAGACTTCGGTCGCCAGCGCCTCGATGCCCTTGGGCAACAGCGTCTTCGGGGCGATGACCCGGGTGCGCACCTGGAGAGCCCCGAGCAGCAGCAGGTTCGACCGCGCCACGCGGGAATTGGCGATATCGCCGCAGATGGCGACGGTCAGGCCGGCGAGCCGGCCCTTGCGCTGGCGGATGGTCAGCGCGTCGAGCAGCGCCTGGGTCGGATGTTCGTGCGACCCGTCGCCGGCGTTGATCACCGCGCAGCCGACCTTCTGGCTCAGCAGTTCGACGGCGCCGGAGGCCGGGTGGCGGACGATGATCACGTCCGGCTGCATAGCGTTGAGCGTCGCCGCCGTGTCGATCAGCGTCTCGCCCTTGGTCACCGACGAGGTTTTGACCGACATGTTGGTGACCTGCGCCCCGAGCCGCTTGCCGGCGATCTCGAAGCTCGACTGGGTGCGGGTCGAGGGCTCGAAGAACAGGTTGATCTGAGTCTTGCCGCTCAGTGTCGGCAGGATCTTCCGCGGCTGCCGCGAAATCGGAATCATCGCTTCGGCGCGGTCGATCAGGTCGAGGATTTCGTGCTGATTGAGCTGGGAAACACCGAGCAGGTCGCGATGGGGGAATGGGCGCTTGCCGGCTGTGCCGGCTGTGGCGGTGTCACCTGTTGAGGCGTTGGCCATTCCGCTCCGTCCCGAATGCGTGCGGGGTCTAGCCCAGCCGGGGCGGAGGGGCAAGCGGGGTTGCGGACTTATCCTTTCCGAAGCCGATCGAGAAAGCCTTGCAGGATGTAGGACGCGGCGAGCTTGTCGACCACTTCGGCCCGCTTGTCGCGGCGGGTGTCGGCTTCGATGAGCATCCGCGTGACGGCGGACGTGGACAGCCGCTCGTCCCAGAACACGATCGGCAGGTCCGTCTTCTGCCCGAGGCTCCGGGCAAAGGCCCGGGTCGACTGCACCCGCGGTCCTTCCGAGCCGTCCATGTTGAGCGGCAGCCCCAGAACGATGCCGACAGCGGTGTTTTCGGCGATCAGCTCCAGCAGGCGGGTGGCGTCGGCGGTGAATTTGGTGCGCTGGATGGTCTCGAGGGGGGTCGCGGAATAGCGCATGCCATCGGAGATGGCGACGCCGATGGTCTTGGTGCCCAGATCGAGCCCGAGCAACTTGCCGGAGGCGGGGAGGGTCGGAAGGTCAGCCATGCTCGGTCTTGCGTCAGTGCATCTGGTGCACTATTTTGATCCAGTATGCCGACATTGTTTCGCTCCGGGAAGGTCCTGATCCGCATGTTCGGCAACGACCATGACCCGCCGCATTTCCATATTTGGACACCGGACATGGAAATGCAGATCGCGCTGGCGGATCTTTCGACTCTTCGGGGATCAATCCGCAAGCGCGACTACGACACGGCAATGGTGTGGGCTCGGGAGAATCGGTCCGTGCTTCAGGCCACTTGGAATGAGTTGAATGCACGATAGCAAGATCATCAGCGTTGGGCGCCCGATCCCTCGGATTGCCAAAGCCGAGGCGCTGGATCGGCGCAACGTTCGCATCCTGTGGAGGGAGGCCGCCGAGCCGATCGTCGTCGATGTCGGGCCGGCCCTCATGAATCTGAGAATATTCGCGCGCCTGCGAACGGATGACGATTTGTTCCGGGCTCTTCGCGTGAGCGAGTTCGGGGACTGCCTGGAGTGGCCGGACGGCGCCGAGCTGTCTGCCGTCTGGATCGAGGAACTCGCCGATGCTTCGCTCGACAACGCCCAGTTTCGCGACGCGATGGACCGGCTGCAGATGAGTCTCGACGGCATGGCCGCGCGCCTCGGTGTAGCGCGCAGACTGATCGCCGACTATCGGAAGGACAAGCCGATCCCGAAGAGTATCGCTCTGGCCACGCGGTACCTGCTTGAGCAGCGGAAAGCCGGCTAGTGAAACTGACCTGGTTCGGCGGCACGACGCTGCGGGTGTATGTCGGCGGCCAGATCGTGGTGATCGATGCCGGGGGAGCGCCCGACGGCATCGATCGCGCCGAGCTTCTGGCGGGGGCGGACCGTGTGGTGGCTCTCGCCGGCGATAAGGCCGTCCCCTCGATCGATCCGGCCATTTGGCGGCCGAAGCAGCCACGGCGCGAGATCGACGAAGCGGCCACGCCCATCGAAATCTACCGCATCGGGGCATCAGCGCTGCTGATCGCGGCACCGGGCGAGCCGCCGCTGGTGGTGTTGGGCTCCGGCGAGCCGCCGCGCTACGGGCGCTGGGCCGACGGCGCCGTGGTGATGTTGACCTCGGGACGGGAGTCGCTGGTGGCCGAAGCGACCGTGCTGCTGGACGTCGCCCGGCCACGGCTGATCGCCCTGGCGGCGGACGAAGAGACGCTCGACACGGCGATGGCCGAACTGAGCGAGCACCTCGACGGGGCCGGGCTGGTGTCGCTGGAGCCCGGTCTTGCCCTCGAGGTTTGATTGCCGCCATCAGCCAAATTCGTTGGAATCCCATCGGGTCCATTGCTAGAACGCGCCCGAACAGGAGTTTTCGCATGTCCGTCGACGCCGCAACCGTCAAGCGCATCGGCCGCCTGGCCCGCATTCGCATCGAGGAGGATGAGGTCGAAAAGTACCAGACCGAGCTCAACACCATCCTCGGCTTCGTCGAGCAACTAGGCGAAGTGAACGTCGCGGGCGTCGAGCCGATGAATTCGGTGACGCCGATGACGCTGCGCCGTCGCGAGGACAAAGTCACCGACGGCGGATATCCCGAGCAGGTCGTCGCCAACGCACCGCTGAGCGAGGACAATTTCTTCATGGTGCCCAAGGTCATCGAATGATCGACTTCCGCATCGAGCAGGAAGACCCGCGCCGGCCGGCGATCCGCGAACTGATCGCCGAACTCAATGCGCATCTGCTGACGCTGTCGCCGCCCGAGGCCTGCTACCACATGACGGCCGAGGAGATGGCCGAGTCGGCGACCACCGTGTTCGTCGCCCGCACCGCGGACGGCCGGGCGATCGGCATGGGCGCGCTGCGCCGCGAAGGCCAGGGCGTCGCCGAGGTCAAGCGGATGTACACGCGGCCCGAAGCGCGCGGAAAACACGTCGGCAGCGCGTTGCTGGACCGGATTGTCGACCTCGCCCGCCGCGAGGGCGTCGAGCGCCTGGTGCTCGAAACAGGCGACCGGCATCCGGAGGCCTGGGCGCTTTACGAGAGCCGGGGCTTCACCCGGTGCGGGCCGGTGCTCGATTATCCCGAGAGCCGGTGGTCGGTGTTCTACGAGAAGCCGCTGAATCAGGGCGTTTCGGCCTGATCGCGACCGCCGTCCTACGGGTTGCGGCGGGGCGGGAAGGGCGATACCTAGGCGGAAACCTTCCACCGGGGCGCCCGCCCCGAGCCGAGCGAGACTTCCTACGTGACCGATCTCACCAAGCTTACGCTTGCCGATGCCCGCAAGGGGCTGACGGGCAAGAGTTTTTCCTCGATCGAGCTGACCGAGGCCTACCTCGCGGCGATCGAGGGCGCCAACCGCAAGCTCAATGCCTATGTGGCGGTGACCGCCGACCACGCCCGGCAGATGGCCAACGCCAGCGACGAGCGCCGCATGGCGGGCGTCGCGGGGCCGCTCGAGGGCATTCCGCTCGGCATCAAGGACCTGTTCGGCACCAAGGGCTTCCACACCCAGGCGGCGAGCCACATCCTCGATGGGTTCAGGCCCGAATACGAGTCGACCGTCACTGCCAATCTCTGGCGCGACGGCGCGGTGATGCTGGGCAAGCTCAACATGGACGAGTTCGCCATGGGCTCGTCCAACGAGACCTCATACTACGGCCCCGTGGTGAACCCCTGGCGGTCGGAGGGCTCCAACGCCCAGCTGGTGCCCGGCGGCTCGTCCGGCGGCTCGGCCGCGGCGGTCTCCGCCTGGCTCTGCGCCGGAGCGACGGCGACCGATACTGGCGGCTCGATCCGCCAGCCGGCGGCATTCACCGGTACGGTCGGCATCAAGCCGACCTATGGCCGCTGCTCGCGCTGGGGCATCGTGGCCTTCGCCTCCTCGCTCGATCAGGCCGGACCGATCGCCCGCACGGTCGAGGATGCGGCGATCATGCTGACCTCGATGGCCGGGTTCGACGCCAAGGATTCGACCAGCGCAAACCTCGCTGTGCCGGACTTTGCCGCGGCGGTCGAGCTGGGGGTGAGGGGCCTCGTCATTGGCATCCCGCGCGAATACCGCATGGACGGCATGCCTGACGAGATCGAGGCGCTGTGGACGCAGGGCATCGCGTGGCTGACGGCGGCGGGCGCGACGGTGCGCGACATCTCGCTGCCGCACACCAAATACGCATTGCCCGCCTACTACATCGTGGCGCCCGCCGAAGCCTCGTCCAACCTCGCGCGCTATGATGGGGTGAAGTACGGCCTCAGGGTCGCCGGCAAGGACATCACCGACATGTACGAGCTGACCCGCGCCAAGGGGTTCGGCGCGGAAGTGCGTCGGCGGCTGATGATCGGCACCTATGTGCTGTCGGCCGGCTACTACGACGCCTATTACGTGCAGGCGCAGAAGGTGCGGACGCTGATCAAGCGCGACTTCGAGGATGCGTTCAATGCCGGGGTCGATGCCATCCTGACGCCGGCGACGCCTTCGGCGGCGTTCGGGGTCGGCGACGAGGACATGAAGGCAGATCCCGTGAAGATGTACCTCAACGACGTGTTCACCGTGACCGTGAACATGGCGGGGTTGCCCGGCATCGCCGTGCCGGCGGGGAAGGATCATGCCGGCCTGCCGCTCGGGCTGCAGCTCATCGGCAAGCCGTTCGACGAGGCGACGCTGTTCGCCGCCGGCCGGGTCATCGAGCGCTCCGCAGCGATGGACTTCTCGCCGGTGAAGTGGTGGTAAGCATGGCCGACGATATCTTCTCGACCGCCGACTGGAAGGACGTGCCCAAGGACATGTCCAAGCCGCTGCAGGCGCTGTGGTGGATCAGGAAGGGCGAATTCCGCGTCGGTCCCGAGTGGGAGGAGGCGCACGCCATCGTGCAGACCATGGAAGGCGTGATGGAGTTCGACTGGGTGCATGCGCTGCTGCACTGGGTCGAGGCGGACATGGGCAATGCCGACTACTGGTATAAGCGCTCCGGCAAGAAGCGGGCGACGGCGAGCGTCAAGGCGGAGTGGGATCATATGGCGGCGACCCTGAGCGGCGTCACGAGGCACTAGCCGAGCGGAAGGACCCGACACGCCATGGCGTTCGGGGTTTGGCTTGCCGTGGCCAAGAGGGGGCCACGGACGGAGAGCGCCGGGCGCCTCCGAAATGTTTTTGCTAGGCGAGACGCCCAGCGCTGCTCCGCGGCGGGGGTGTCGGAACCGTT
>JACRAF010000053.1 GCA_016213505.1 Devosia nanyangense | reverse complement strand
CCGTCATGGCCGGGCTTGCATTGACGGTGTGGTGATAGGCTTGCGCTGCGGAGGGCGTTGAGGATGGCCGGGCTGGCCGGTAAAGGCCGAGGTCAAGCATGGCCCTGTCTGCTCTTCGCTGAACCCGAACAGTTGGGCGGGCCGGAGCCCGCATTGCAAGCCAGGGAGAGCTTAGAGATGTTAGCACATGATGAGGTGGCCGGCATCGATGTCGGCAAGATGCGGCTGGACGTACACGTTGCGGGTGTGGCGGAGGGCTTCTGGACCGGCAATGATGGGCGCGGCATTCGAGACCTGATCGTCCGGCTGCGGCGGCTCAAAGTGCGCCGGGTGGGGATCGAGGCCTCGGGTGGCTACGAGCGCGGCGTCGCGGTGGCATTGAGCACGGCAGGATTTAAGGTGGTGCTGTGCGATCCCGCCCAGGTGCGGAACTTCGCCCGGGCCATGAAGGTGCGGGCTAAAACCGATCCGATCGATGCCCGAATGATTGCCCGCTATCTAATGGCAGCCGGCGACCTGCCGCTCTACCAGCCCGATGCGCTCCGCGACCGGTTGGGGGAGTTGGTCAACATGCGGCGGCATCTGATCGCCGAACGCTCCGAGCTCGCTGCCAAGACCGACCAGATCGCCGACCCCATGCTGGCGCGACTGTTGCGTCGCAGGCTGCGTCAACTTGCGGCCGATCTCGAACTGGTCGAACTCGAAATCCGACGGCATATCCAGAGCCATGCCGAACTCAGCCAGCGCGCCAAAGCTCTGATGGCCGTGCCCGGTGTCGGACCGGTCCTCAGCACTATCTTGATCGCCGAATTGCCCGAATTGGGCGCCATCGGCGCTAGGCAGATCGCCTCACTGGTCGGGGTTGCTCCCCATCCCCGCCAATCGGGCCTGGCCGACCGCGGCGGCAAATGCTCAGGCGGCCGCACCAGGGTCCGCACTGTCCTCTATATGGCTTGCCTCAGCGCCCTCAAGGCCCGCCACTCACGCCTCTATCCCTTCTACGAACGGCTCAGGGCAAACGGCAAACCCTTCAAGCTTGCCATCACCGCCGTCATGCGAAAGTTCCTCACCATCCTCAACGCCATCACCCGCGACAGCGCCGCCTACCGACCGACATAGATCAACAGTTGCTTGACCCGGCCATCTACCGTGGTTGTCGTCAAGGGGTTTGCTGGCTCCATGCGGAGTTCTGAGTGGCCATGGCATTGAGGATGACGATGGTTTTGCGCATGACTGCGGTGAGCGCGACCTTGCCCGGGCGTCGGTTGGTTTGTACCAGGCGAGTGTAAAAGTCGCGCAGGACTGGGTTGTAGAGGATACCGGTCCTGGCCACGTTGAAGAGGACGCGACGAACGGAAGGACGGCCGCGACCGACGTGGGCGGCGTAGCTGATCTTGCCGCTTTGGCGGGTGATCGGGGCGAGGCCCACCAGGCTGGCGATCTGCTTGGCTGAGCAAGCACCCAGTTCAGGCAGATCGGCGATCAGGGTCATGGCGGTGACCGGCCCAACACCCTTGAAGCTTTGCAGCAGGCGGCTGCGCGCCAGCAGTTCGGGGTTGACCTCGATGCGCTCCTCGATGCGTTGGCCGATGTTGGCGAGGCCGGCCTCGAGCGCTGCGATCATCGTATCGATGCTCTCGTGGACGGCAGCGTCAGCGAGCTGGCGCCGGCAGCGTTCGGCCTGCAGCAGATCGACGAGCTGGCGCCGTCTGGCGCACAGGGCCTGCAGAACCTCATCGGGGTAAGCGCTATTGTGGCGGGGCCGGCCGATGAGTTCATCACGGGCGAAGCTGGCGATCAGCACGGCATCGAGAGCGTCGGTCTTAGCCTTGAGCCCACGGGCTCGCCGATAGCCGATCAGTTCATTGGGATGGACGCGGACGAAGTCGATGCCACGGCTTTGCAACACCTGTCTTAGGCATCGTTCGTAGCCGCCGGTCGGCTCGAAGGCGACGAGCCCGATGGTAGCGAAGCGGTCCACAAAGGCGCCGATCGCCTCGGCTGTGTTGGGCAGCCGATCGGCGCCTTTGCCGCCAGCGATGGCGATATCAAGCCAGTTCTTGGAAACGTCGATCCCGATGATTGGCTTGTCGGTCATGGCATTCTCCGGCAGATTGTGAAGCCTTGGTCAGCACGCCGGATTGCGATGCGGGCGATAAGCCCAAACTACCGTTCGCGTGTTAGACCGTGACGCCGGCGGTCCCCAGATGGCCACGGTCGAGCAGACCTACCCAACACCGGGTGCCGCCGGCGTCCTCACCTTCAGCGGTGGAACAACACCATGCAACCCAGCGGAGGGCTCGTGCGGGCGACAGCTCGGTTGGGTCCCCGGGTCAAGCCCGGGGATGACGACTGAGAGATCGAGACCGGCAAAAGGAGTACCGCCGAACCCGCCTACTCCGAATACCTCAGCATCTGCCAGATGGCGACCGGGTTGGTCACGAGGTAGCGCCAGAACAGGCGCTTGGGTTCCAGCATGGTGCGGTGGGCCCATTCGAGGCCGGCGCGCTGCATCCAGGCGGGGGCGCGCGAATTGGTGCCGGAGAGAAAGTTGAACAGGCCGCCGGAGGTCTTGATCATCCCGACATTGGGGAGGAGGTGCGCGTGCTCGGCGACGAAGCGCTGCTCGTTCGGCACCCCCAGCGCCAGCCAGACGATGTCGGGCGCGAGGGCGTCGATCTCGGCGAGGGTGCGCATCAGCTCGTCGCCCTCGAGGTAGCCATGCGAGGCGCCGGCGATGCTGAGCCGCGGATAGGCGCGACGCACATTGGCGAGCGCGCGGGCGTTCTCATCTGGCGTTGCGCCGAAGAGATAAAAGCTGTGGCCGGTCGTTTCGGCGAGGGTCGCGACATCGTGGAAGAGATCGGTGGTGGCGACGCGCTCGGGCAGCGGGGTCCGGCACCGGATGCGCGAGGCCCAGACCATGGGCTGGCCGTCGGCGACGATCTGGTCGGCGGCGAGCAGCAGCGCCTTCAACGAGGCATCGGAGCGGGCGCGCGCGATCACCTCGCCATTGGCCGAGGTGAGGTACAGTGGCCGCCGGCCGCGCGGATAGTCGGCGGCCTTGCGGATCATCCAATCGGCGGCCTGGGCGCGGTCGAGCACCGCGATGGGCAGGCCGCCGATGGTGACGGTCGGCACGCTCATCAGTGGGCGTTCCGGTGCGCGCTGGCCGAGAACACGGTCAGCGCGATGATCCACAGGTCGAGAAAGATCGACCAGTTGTCGATGTAGTGGAGGTCGTGCAGCGTGCGCCCCTGCACCTTCTCGAAGGTATCGGTGTCGCCGCGGAAGCCGTTGACCTGGGCCCAGCCGGTGATGCCCGGCTTGATGCGCTGGCGGTGGGCGTAGGTGGCGAGCACCTTGCCGAGCGCGTCGTCATGGACGATGGCGTGCGGGCGCGGGCCGACAATGCTCATCTGGCCGAGCAGCACGTTGACCAGCTGCGGCAGCTCGTCGATCGAGGTGGCGCGGATGAAGCGGCCGACTTTGGTGACGCGGGCGTCGCCGCGCTGCGCCTGCTGCATCGTGTAACCGCTCTCGGTCACGCTCATCGAGCGGAATTTGAGGATCATGAAGCTCTCGCCGTTAAAGCCGCGGCGCGCCTGGCGGTAGATCACCGGGCCGGGGCCATCGAGGCGAATGGCGAGCGCGACGACGGCAAACAGCGGCGCCAGCAGAACGAGGGCGAGGCCGGCGATGGCGATGTCGAGGGCGCGCTTGACAAACACCGAGAAATCGCTGAGCGGCTTCCTGATGAAGCGCAGCGCATTGTTGGCGCCGATCGGCACCACGTCGAGGAACTTCAGCGTCCGGTTGGTGGTCGCCGGCGCGTACACGACATTGAGCGCGAAGCGCTTCATTTCGGTGACGATGTTCTCGATGGCGTCGAGGTCGTCGAGCGCGGCGACGATCACCATCGAGTCGGTCTGCTGCTTGAGGCTCGAGCGGGCGAAATCGGCAACGAGCGCGAGGTCGACTTTGCCGTCTGCGCCGGTCGCGTCATCGAGGTAGAGCGTATCGGTGACCTGGTGGCCCTGCCGCCAGAGGTCGCCGTTGAGCAGGAAATTCATGACGTCGAGCCGGCCGCCGACCACGGCGACGCGCTGATAGTGCAGTTCGCCCTTGCTGATGCGGTCGGCGAGGAGAGACTGGCCGTAGCTGCGCAGTGCCAGCACCAGCGGCACGCCGGTGATGTAGGCCGAGGTCAACGAGACGCGCGACAGATCGCCGATCGAGCCCAAAAGGAACGCCGTCAGCAGGGTCAGCGCCAGCGCCGCCGTCCAACCATAGAAGCTGTCGGGCAAGGTCGAACGCGGCCGCTCGGCGCCATCGAGGAAGCGCGCGGTGGCCACGGCGGAGAAGCCGCCATAGAGCAGGCCGGCCAGCGTGCCGAACAGCAGGTAGAGCGGCCAGGCGAAGCCTTCGACCGGAATGCGGAGGACGAGGAGGTGATAGGCGAATGCCGTTCCAAGCACCACCGCCGCGGCCGTCGCACCCTCGACCGAGGCGATCATCAGGCTGAGGGCGGTGCGGCCGATGACCGGCGCCGCCGGAAGCCTTGTCCCGGTGAAGTCGCTGACTTTGAAGTGGGTATCGACGGTCGCCATCTAGCGCGCCTCGATCTCGGCAACCGGCTCGACCAGCAGCGGGCCGGCGTGGAGGTATTTCGTCGCCTTGCGCTTGCTGGCGATGTCGCGCCAGACGTGATTGACCTGCGCCTCGGTGAGTTTTGCGGCGGCAGCGACGGCGTCGGCCGCGATGCCCGTGTTGAGGCCGTAAAGGCAGAGGTCCATCAAATCGTAGGGCAGGGCGAAGTAGAACTCCTCCTGGCTCTGCGGCAGCGAATAGGTGTCGGTGGTCGGCGGCCGGCGCCGGATCTCCTCGGGCACGCCAAGATATTCGGCGAGCGCATAGACCTGGGTCTTGTAGAGGTGCGCAATCGGCTTCACGTCGGCGGCGCCGTCGCCGTTCTTGACGAAGAAGCCCTGGTCGTATTCGAGCCGGTTGGGGGTGCCGAGCACGGCGAAATTGAGCCGGTCGGCGTGAAAATACTCGATCTGCTTGCGGGTGCGCTGCTTCATGTTGGTGGCGGCGACGACGCCGAGATAGACCTCGAGCGGCATGCGGTGGGTGGACCGCGTCCCATCCAGCGCCTGCACCACCAGCGAGGAGATGTTGTAGCCCTCGCCACCGGCCGACTGACCGATCACCACTTTGCAGGCCCAGTCCGAACCGTACTCCGGCACGATCTGACGGATAGCCGCGTCGCGACGGGCGTAGCAGCCGAGCGCGTCGAGCATCGGGCCGATGTCTTCGACCACGCCCTCGAGGCCATAGGTGTGCGCGACCAGGCGGCCGAGCCTCAGGCTCTCGGGATCGGAGTCCCGTTCGGGCATATAGAGCACCGTAACGTTCTGCGCCCCGACGGCGCGGACGGCGAGCGCCACCGACACCGACGAGTCGATGCCGCCAGAGAGGCCGAGCACCAGCCCGCGCTTGCGCATGGCGCGCAACTGGGCGCGCAGGGCCGCGACGGTCTTTTCGGTTTCGAGCGCCGGATCGAGGCGGAGGGCATCCGCGGAGAAGGCGGGGATGACATGCAGCATCAGGATACGGGCTCCAGGGATTGTGCGGCGAGGCGGCGGCTCACCTTGCCGGTATCGGTCTTGGGCAGGCTCGAGCGGAACTCGACGGATTTCGGCACCATGAAGTCCTCGAGCAGCCTGGCGCAGGCGCGGATGATCTCGCCCTCGGTCAGCGCCTCGTCCGAGCGGACGACGATCGCCTTTACCGCCTGGCCGAGCACCGGGTCGGGCACGCCGACCACGACCGCCTCGGCAATGCCGGGGAGGCCGTGGAGCACGGCTTCGACTTCCTTGGGCGCGACCTTTTCGCCGCGGGTCTTGATGATGTCGTCCTTGCGGCCGACGAAATAGAGGAAGCCCTCGGCGTCGGCGTAGAACAGATCGCCGGTGAACAGCACGCGCTCCCAAACGTTGCGGCCGGGGCGCAGCACCTTCGCGGTGGCCTCCGGGTTCTCCCAATAGCCCTGCATGACGTGCGGACCGCGGATCACCAGCTCGCCGATGACGCCGTTGGCGACCGGCTCGCCGACGTCGTCCGCGACATAGGCCTCGGTGTTGGGGATGGCGATGCCGACCGAGCCGGCGCGCGCATCGAGCTGAGCCGGCGGCAGATAGGTGCAGCGCTTGCACTCGGTGAGGCCGTACATCGAAAACAGCGTCGCCGTCGGGAACAGTTGCCTGAGCCGGGCGATGTGCTCGGGCGGCAGGGCCGCGGCGGTATTGGTGATGTAGCGCAGGTCCGGCAGCGAGCCGGGCGCAAGGTCGCGCATCTGGAGGATCATCGCCGCCATGGTCGGCACCAGCGGGAAGCCCGTGACCTTCTCGCGGCGCATGGTCTCGAAGATCGCGGCGGGGAAGGCGAAGCTCTTTTCGAGCACCAGCGTTGCGCCCACGCGAACCGCCATCAGCAGTTGGTAGAGCCCGTAGTCGAAGGCAAGCGGGGCGACGTTGAGGATGATGTCGTCGGCGGTGTTGCCCAGATAGGTGGTGATCGCGTCCGACGCCGCATCGATGTTGCGGTGCGTCATCATCGCGCCCTTGGGGCGGCCGGTGGAGCCGGAGGTGTAGATCAGCATGCCCAGGTCGCTGTCGATGCCGCCGTGCGGCGCCAGCGGCGTCGTCTCGGCGAGTGCGGCGTCCCACTCGGGGGTGCCGGCGATCAGCAGCGCGATGGCGCGGCCGGCGATCGCTTCGGTGGCGACCGGCGCCAGCTTCTTCTGGCTCAGGATTGCCGCCGGCCGGCAGTTGTCGACGATGAAGCTCAGCTTGTCGCCCTTGGTCGAGGCGTTGATCGGCGAGAAGGTGGCGCCGGCCTTGAGCACGGCGAACACCGAGAGCGCGGCTTCGGCAGCATTGTCCATGAACACCAGCACGCGGTCGTTGCGCTCGACGCCGAGGCGCTGCAGTCCTGCCGAGAGGCGATCGGTGAGGGCGTCGAATTCGGCATAGCTCAGCCGCGCCGCGCCGGTGACGAGGGCGGTCTTGAGAGGCGAGCGCTCGGCGCTCTGCCGGAGGAAGGTTTCGACGCGCATCCCGGGTGCTCCTCAGGCGGCTTCCGTCGCCTGCGTCTTCGCCGCGACGAACGCGGCGATGCGGCCGATCGAGTCGAAATTGGCGGGGACGATGTCGGCATCGGCGATGGCGACGCCGTAGGTCGTTTCGACGAAGGCGACGAGTTCGAGGATGCCGGTCGAGTCGACCAGGTCGGCCTCGATCAGCGAGACGTCGTCGCCGAGGTCCTGGCTGGTGTCGCCGAACAGAAAGTTCTCGATGATGAAGGTGCGGATGTCGCTGGCGGTGTTTTGCATGGAAGAGTCCTTTCAGGCCGCATTCGAAGTGAGGGATTTGGTCTTGGTGGCGAACTGGCGCTGCCACAATTGGGTCGAGAGAATGCCGACGAACGCCGCGTTGTCGCGGAAGCCGGTCATCGTGGTGGCGCGAGCTTTCCTCGCCAGTTTCGCTACAGCCTCAGGATTGAACAGGCCGGAATCGGCGACGGCGCGCGGCGACAGTATGTCGTCGACATAGCCGGCCTCGCGGAAGCTCTCGCTGTCGGGCGCGCGGTAGGGCTGCTTGCTCCGACCGGCGATCGAGGCGGGCACGAGGCCCTCTGCTGCACGCTTGAGGATGTGCTTTTCGTCGAGGCCCTTGAGCTTCATCTCGGTCGGGATCCTGGCGGCGAACTCGACCAGCCGGTGATCGAGGAACGGGAAGCGGCCCTCGACGGCGTTGGCCATCGAGACCCGGTCGCCCTGGCTCGAGAGGATATAGCCGGGCAACAGGAACGTCGTTTCGAGATACTGCGCCTGGTGCAGCGGGTGCCATTTGGCGAAGCGCTCGGGCAGGCGGCTCGCCAGCGTCTCGGTCGCGTCGTAGCCCTTGAGCCGGGCGCGCAGCTCCTCGGAGTAGAACAGCTTGGTCTGCGCGGTGGCGCGGAAGCGCGGCCGGTGCGAGAACAGCGGATCGTCGAGCCGATCGGCACCGGCGCCGAAGAAAGCCGCGAGATACTCGGCCGATTGCGACTGGATGCCGGGCAGATAGTGGTAGAGCCGCCGGAACAGATGCGGGCGGAGGCGCGAGCCGGGCTGGCGCGCGACGAAGCGGCGGACCCGCGCCTCGCGGAAGATATCGTAGCCGGCGAAGATTTCGTCCGAACCCTCGCCGGTCAGCACCACCTTGTAGCCGGCGTTGCGCACGTGGGCGCTCAGCCGCTGCAGCGGCGCCGGGGCGGTGCGCAGGATCGGCCGCTCGGTATGGCGGACAAGGTCGGGGAAGACCCGCGCGATATCGGCGCCCGAGGTGGCGATCGAGGTGTGCTCGGTGCCGAGCGCCCGGACCATTTCGGCCTGGAACTGGCTCTCGTCGTGCTCGGCGCTGTCGAAGGTCACCGAGAAGGTGCGGAGGCGATTGCCGATTTGGCGCGCGGCGAGGGCGCTGACGATGGAGCTGTCGAGGCCGCCCGAGAGATAGGCGCCGACCGGCACATCGGCGCGCAGCCGGATGCGGGTCGCGTCGTCGAGCAGGGCCAGCAGTTCATCGGCGATGTCGGCTTCGCTGCGGGTGTCCGCTTCACCGAGATCGGGGAAGTCGAGGCTCCACCAGGCGCGGCTCGTCGCCCCGCCGTTTTCCACCGTCATCACATGGGCGGGCGGCAGCTCGAAGATGCCCTCGAACGCCGTCTGGGGCGCAATCGGGGCCCAGAGCGTGAAGATCTGGTCGAGCGCTTCGGCGTCCATCTCGGCGTGGACGCCCGGGACCTCGAGCAGCGCCTTGACCTCGGAGGCGAAAACCAGCGTGTCGCCGCGCCAGGTGTAGAACAGCGGGCGGACGCCGATGCGGTCGCGGGCGAGGGTCAGCCGGCGGTTGTGGCGGTCGTAGATGGCGAAGGCGAAATCGCCGTTGAGCCGGTCGAGCGCCGCTTCGCCCTTGAGCTCGAACAGCTTCAGCAGCACCTCGGTGTCCGAGCCGGTGCGGAAGCGATGGCCACGGGCGACCAGATCGGCCCGCAGCTCGACATAGTTGAAGATTTCGCCATTGAAGCTGAGGACGAAATTGCCGTCGGCGCTGTGCATCGGCTGCTGGCCATCGGCGAGGCCGACGATCGACAGGCGGCGATGGCCGAGACCGATCTCGCCGTCGGCGTAGAGTCCCATTTCATCGGGGCCGCGATGGGCGACAGTCTGCGCCATCCGGCGGAGTAGCGGCTCCGCTTCGTCTGGGGCAATACCGGGCCCGAAATATCCAACAATGCCGCACATGACGCCTGACCGGACCGCTCGGAGAACTGTGGAAAAGTTCTACTTCTCCGCGGCGTCATTAACACCTTACAACTGCGTGAGAAGCCCGGAATTACTGGCGTTTCAGCCGGTAAGCTTAAGCGGTATGGTTAATGGCGATGGCTCGCGAAAACTTGCCTGAAACTTGATTCCAATTCGAGCTAGAATCGATCGCCGTTGAGGCGCATCCAGTTCTCCCCGGCGAGACCGGTGAAGAAAGCCGTACCCTCGCGGAAATGCCGGAGGATGTCGGCGTCACGCGAGTAGACGACGGCGGCGAGTTCCGGCAGGAACACCGCCCGGCGCTCCATCAGCGCGTCGAGCAGTGCCGGCTGCGCGCGCCCGCGGATGGCGACGGCTCCGGCGGTGACGGCGTGAGCGATGGCACGGTCGATGACGATGCCCTCGCGGCCCTTTTTCGCCATGATCTGGAGAATTTGGGCGACCCGGCCGCGACGCAGATGGGTGAGGAACAGCCCGGCCACCTCGCCGTTCGGGGCCAGCACCACGCGCGAGGTGAAGTCGCCGAGTTCGGCCTTTCGCGCACCGTCGGAGAGGATCGTGCCGAGATCGGCCGCGGTCCAATCCGGGCGCAGTGGGAACTCGGCGAGAAAGTGCGGAACCAGCGTCAGCAGCTCGCTCAGGTCGGCATCGCGATCGGTGAACGCCTCGGCGGAGCGCGCGTGGCTCGGCGTGGTCCAGCGCGGCTCCTCGGTCGCGAGGCCGCGGGCCAGCATGCGGTTGTCGAACGGCGCGGCCAGCGGCGCTAGGAGGCGCAGCGGGCCGAAGCGCTTCGCCAGGGTGTCGATCGCGAGGCCAGCGGGCCGGAGCACCCGCAACCAGTCGAGGCTGTAGTTGCGGAAGACTTCGCCGCGAAGCGAGCGGAGCAGGGCGACGGCGACAGCATTGGCGCGGTCGGAGAGAATGGCGTCCTGCGCTCCGGAGCGGACGTCGCGCAGCAGGCGTGGGGCGGTCATCGAGTCGGCAGTGCGGGGATCGACGGCAAGCGAGGAGAGAATGGCGGTGCGGATGCGCCGTCCGTCGAGCAACATCGGCATGGCGGAGACGCCGACGAAGCCCGCGATCCGGCCGTCGGTGCGGACCAGGACGCGCGAGGCGATCTGTGGATCGAACCATGGCGCGTCGAGATAGACCTCGGTGAGGTAAGCCGCCATGCCGGCGGGGGCGGGCCGGTCGGAATTCTGGAAGCCGCGGACCAGCAGATCGGCGACTTCGCCCGCATCGGCGGCAGCAAACGGCCGAATGGTGCTGCTGCTGTCCGCCAGTGCCTGACGGGGCGGGGCAGGGTCTGCGATTGTCGTCGTCAAGAGAGGTCTACTCGAAAGGAGAATGGTCCGGCGCATATCTTAACGAGGCGTCGCGGCGCGCGCCGAGGCATTCGGCGGATATGTTTAACCGGCGTTGGACCGACCGCCCCGCATGGCCTAGGAGGCGCGGCGGAGCGCTGGGTCTTCCTCGGTGACGGGCACCGGTTCGCTGAGGATGTCGCGGTCGCCATCGACCTGCCAGGCGGCAAGGTCGGCGGCCTCGGCCCGGCCCGCCCGGCGCAAGCGGGCGGCGAGCACAAGCTGGGCGGCCAGCGCGACGAGCCCCGCGATGCCGGCGACGAGCAGATTGAGCGGGGTCAGCGGATTGGCGGCCGGCGTCGAGGTGGCCGTCGCGGGCTTGAGGTCGAAATAGGCGTCGACCAGTGCGTCGAGGTCGGCCCGCTGCGCGGCCGCCTGGGTTTCGAGCCCGGCGGTGTCCACGGGCGGAGAACTGGCGATTTCGGCCGGGAGCGGCGTCAGCTGGGACTCCAGCAGCTTGATCTGGGCGTCGTCCATTCTGGCTTCGGCCTCGAGCGCGGTGGCGATGCTGGCGGCCTCGGCGGCGATCTGCGCTGCCAGCGTGCCGCGCTGCGCCAGAAGCGCCCGCATCACCGGATGGGTGGCCTTCAGCCGCGCCCCTTGTTCGGCGATCCGGGCCTCGAGCGCCGCCTGCTGCGACAGCAGCTGGCCGACCATCACGCTGTCGCGGATTTCGGCGAGCGAAGAGACCGGCAGCCCGGCCGCGAGGCCGTCGCGGATGGCGCTTGCATGACGGAGGGCGAGATCGCGCCGCTCGGTGGCCGCCGCAATCTGCGCCTCGTACTGGGCCCGAAGGCCGGTGTCGGGGACGGCGGGCGTGACGCTCAGCGCCTCGCCCTTCACATTGTCGAGAGCGGCCTCGGTCTGCCTGAGGGCGGCCCGCGCGGCTTCGATCCGGGCCTGTGCGGCGGCGGTGTCGGCCGGATCGGCGGCGATGCTCCCCGCCACCGGCGCCGGGGCGCTGAACGGGTGTACCACCACCAGCAGGCCGAAGGCCGCGGCCGCCGTGGCGATGGCGAGCAGCAGCCCGCGCAGGACGCCGGACATCACGACACCGCCATGCGGAGGGGACAGGAGCACATGTCCCGACTATCGGCGGGTCAGGGTAAGCAATCGGTTAAGCCGCTCGCATTCGGCGAGCGCGCCGCCGCGCGGTTCAGCGGAAATTAACCATGACCGGCCACACTGGCTGCAGTTGCGTACCTTGCGTTCGAGATCGTCATGCGTTGGCCGCTGTACCTCATTCCGCTGCTGTTTGCCGTGCTCAGCGGCTGCGCGATGAACAAGGTGGCGGCCTACAAGGTCGATATCCCCACCGAATACACCCTCGACACCGGCGACGTGGTCCGCGTCACCGTCTACGGCGACACCACCCTCACCAACACCTACACCGTCACCGACAAGGGCACGATTTCGTTCCCGCTGGCCGGGCAGGTCATGGTGCGCGGCCAGACCATCACCACCGCCGAGCGGATGATCACGGAACTGCTCGCCAACGGCTACATGATCAGCCCCAAGGTTTCGGTCGAGGTCACCACCTACCGGCCGTTCTTCATCGACGGGGCGGTGGCCACCGGGGGGCAGTATCCCTTCGTCTACGGCATGACGGTGCGGTCCGCCGTCGCCACCGCCGGGGGCTTTGCGGATTTTGCCGACCGCGGCCACGTCGTCGTCTATCGCCGCATCGGCAAGGCGATGACCAAGCGCCCGATGGGGCTCGACGGCGGGATCATGCCCGGCGACACCATCGTGGTGCTCGAACGCTGGCTGTGAGCTGTCATAAAACGGTCATTCGCCGTTGAATTCCAAAAGCCGGTAGCCTAGAATTTCCGTGACTCGGGCGTGCAAACGCCCCGTTTTTGGCCCGTCCAGTCGCGGGCACCTCATATTTTCGGACTTTTTCCCGTGAGCACGGATCGGGCAGGCGCCAAGCGGCGCGCCAACGCATTTTCCCACGTCGCCAAGGCGAGCTGGGGGAAAGGCGTCGGTACATTGTGGCGCATCACCCGCCTCAACCTCCGGCACCCCTGGCAGGTGACGGCCTGTATCGTGTCGACCTTCATCGCCGCGACGCTGCAGCTGTTCATCCCGCGGCTGCTCGGCCGCGCCGTCGATGAGGCGCAGGGGATCCTCGGCGCCGGCAGTGCCGCGGCGGAATCGGCGCTGTGGTCGACCGCCATGCTGCTCTTGGGGCTGTCGATCGCCCGCGGCATCTTCACGTTGACGCAGAACTATTACAGCGAATCGGTCGGCCACAATGCCGCCTATGAGCTGCGGCTCGCGACCTACGAGAAGTTGCAGCAGCTGAGCTTTTCCTTCCACGACCGCATGCATTCGGGCGACCTGATCACGCTGGGCATCCTCGATATCGAGGGGGTGCGGATGTTCTTTGCCACCGGCCTCGTGCGCATGGTGCTGCTCGCCGTGCTGATCGGGGTGGGCGCCTATCTGCTGCTCAGCACCGATCTCGTGCTGGGCCTCCTCAGCCTCAGCTTCGTGCCGTTCGTCGGCTGGCGGTCGTCGGTGGTGCAGCTCAAACTGCGTGCCACCTGGCTCGAACTGCAGGACCGGCTGACGGTGATGTCGCGGGTGATGGACGAGAATCTCGGCGGCATCCGCGTCGTCCGCGCCTTTGCCGCGCAGGAGCATGAGCTCGCCAAATTCGACAAAGCGTCGCTGAGCGCGCTGGAGCTGGCGCATGAGCGCGTCGACCTGCGCGTCACCAGCACTTCGGCGATGAACTTTTCGTTCTTTCTCGCCATGGGCCTGGTGCTTTGGTTCGGCGGCCTCAAGGTCACCTCGGGCGAGATCACGGTGGGCACGCTCGCCGCGTTCCTCACCTTCATGACGATCCTCCAGATGCCGGTGCGGCAGCTCGGGCTGATGGTCAACAGCTTTGCCCGCGCCTCGACCTGCGGCATCCGCCTGTTCAACCTGCTCGATCTCGAGCTGGCGGTGAAGGACAAGCCGGGGGCGCCCGAGATCAAGGTGAGCGACGGTACGCTGCGCTTCGACCACGTCAGCTTCCGCTATCCGGGAACGACCCGCGACGTGCTCAAGGATGTGAGTTTCAGTGCCAAACGCGGCGAGACCATCGCCTTCGTCGGTCCGCCGGGGAGCGGCAAGTCGACGCTCGTCCACCTCATCCCGCGCTACTACGACGTCAGCAGCGGCGCCATCACCATCGACGGCCAGAACGTTGCGGAGGTGGCGCTGGATTCGCTGCGCCGCCAGGTCGCCGTGGTGCAGCAGGATTCGTTCCTGTTCACCACCACGATCGAGAACAACATCGCCTACGGCAATCCGTGGGCCAAGGAAGGCCGGATCGAGCGGGCCGCCGAGTCGGCGCAACTCCACAATTATGTCGCGGGTCTGCCGGCGGGGTACGGCACCATCGTCGGTGAGCGCGGCGTGTCGCTGTCGGGCGGCCAGCGACAGCGGCTGACCATTGCGCGAAGCCTGGTGCTGAAGCCGGCGGTGATGGTGTTCGACGATTCGACCGCGGCGATCGACGCGGCGACCGAGCAGCGCATCCGCATGGCGATGCGCCGCTATGCCGAGGGCCGGGTGACCATCATCATCAGCCACCGGCTGAGCTCGCTCATGCATGCCGACCAGATCCTGTTCATCGAGGATGGGCGGATCGTCGAGGGCGGCTCGCATCTCGAGCTCCTGGCGCGGGGCGGGCGCTACCGCGCGCTGTACGATCTCCAGGTGCGGCCGGACACGGATGCACCGGCCATGGCGGGAGAGTAGCAATGGCGACCGCCGAGGATATCGAACTCGAGGAAGAAGACCGCAGCCGCCGTCCATCGAAGGCCGTGGTCGGCTCGCACCGCGAGGAAGAGGAGGTGTTCGGCAAAGCCTATGATCCGCGCATCGTCAGGCGCATCTGGAGCTTCGTTGATCCCTATCGCAGCAAGATCGCGATTTCGGTCGCGGCGGTGCTGGCCTTCACCCTCACTCAGCTCGCCATCCCGCTGATCATTCGCTTCGCCATCGACAACGGCATGGCCAAGGGCTCCGACGGCAGCGTGCTGATGTGGTGCATGGCCGCCTTCGGTGTGGTGATCCTCGTCAACTACGGCGCCAGCTATCTGCAGGAGAGCGTGGTCGGCAAGGTCGCCGAGCACGTGCTGTTCGACATGCGCCGGGCGATGATGGCGCGGCTGCAGAAGGTGTCGCTGAGTTTTATGGACAAGACCGAGGTCGGCCGGCTGATGTCGCGGCTGCAGGGCGACGTCAACTCGATGCAGGAGTTCCTCGAGACTTCTGTGATGTCGGTGGGCGACATCGTGCTGCTCTTCGGCATCGTCGTGACGCTGCTGTTCCTCGATGTGCGGCTCGGGTTGCTGACGCTCGCCACGATGCCGACGCTCTTGGTGATCCGCTTCTTCTGGCTGCCGCCGGCCAAGCGCAGCTTCATGGCAGCGCACGAGACCAACTCGATCGCCAATGGCGCGCTGGCCGAAGGAATCAACGGCGTCCGCACGGTGCAGAGCCTCAACCGGCAGCGCGTCAATTTCGACCTCTATGCCGAAAAGTCCCACGCCAATCTCAGGAGCCATCTGCGCGCCGCCAAATTCGCCCAGGTCACGGTGCCGATCGTCGATACGCTGACCGGCATCTCGATGGCGACGGTGGTGGTGGTCGGCGGGCAGATGGTGCTCAACCACACGCTCGGCCTCGGCGTGATGGTGGCGTTCCTGTTCTACATCCAGCGCTTCTTCGACCCGATCCGCTCACTCACGATGCAGTATTCGGTGATGCAGCGTGCCATGGCCTCGGGCCAGCGCATCTCCGAAGTGCTCGACGTGCCCATCGCCATCACCGACAGGCCCGATGCGGTGACGCTCGGGCCGGACATGGACGGCTCGGTCGAGTTCCGGCACGTCACCTTCGGCTACCGGCCGAACCAGCCGGTGCTCAAGGACGTGTCGTTCAAGGTGAACCCGGGCGAGACGGTGGCGCTGGTCGGGCCGACCGGCTCGGGCAAGACCTCGTCGATGGCGCTGATCCACCGCTTCTACGACGTGTGGCAGGGCGAAGTGCTGGTCGGCGGGCACGACGTGCGCGACGCAACGCAGGATTCGCTCGGCCACTCGATTGCCATGGTGCTGCAGGAGCCGTTCCTGTTCACCGGCACGGTGATCGAGAACATCCGCTACGCCAGGACCGGCGCGAGTTTCGAGGACGTGGTCCAGGCGGCGACGGCGGTCGGGGCGCACGAGTTCATCATGCAGCTGCCCGAGGGATACGACACCAAACTCGAGCAGCGCGGCGGCAACCTCTCGCTCGGCCAGCGGCAGCTCCTGAGCTTCGCGCGGGCGCTGGTGGCGGACGCAAAAATCCTCGTCCTCGACGAGGCGACCGCCAGCATCGACAGCTACACCGAGCTGCAGATCCAGAAGGCCCTCGCGGTGCTGCTCAAGGGCCGCACCGGCCTCGTCATCGCGCACCGGCTGGCGACCATCCGCAACGCTGACCGCATCCTGGTGCTGCAGAACGGCGTTCTGATCGAGAGCGGCAACCACGAGCAGCTGATGCAGCAGGGCGGGCTCTACTCGAAGCTCTACAACATGAACTATGCGAGCTTCGACGATATTCCGGAGGACGCGATTCCGCAGGCGGGCGTGGGGACAGCGACGTAGGGGTTTCCAGAACCGGGGCCGCCTTCACCTCGCCCCTGAGGGGAGAGGTCGGCGCGCTTGGCCCGGCGATTGCCGGGACTTAGCAAGCCGGGTGAGGGGTTCAGACCCTCGCATGGCTCGTTGCGGACGCAGTCAGTGTGTGGGGAGACTTCGCCCCTCACCCAGCTGCGCTACGGACCTGGCGGTCCTAGCTTCGCTAGCCCTCTCCCCTGAGGGGCGAGGGGGGCGTGCCTAACCCCGCCGCTTCACCAGATACACGTGGTCGCACGCCAGCACGGTTTCGCCGCGCTGGTTGATCACCCGCACCTCTTCGGTCACCCGGCCATGGTCGGCGCGCTTTGGATCATCCCCCAACGCTGCGATGGTCAGAACCGTGTGGATGGTGTCGCCGATGAACACCGGCTTGGGGAAGCGCAGCCGCTCGTAACCATAGGTGAAGGCGAGGGGGTTGATCTCGCCGGCGGTGAGGCCGATGCCGATGGCGAAGGTCATGGTGCCGTGCGCGATGCGCTGGCCCCATTGACTCGATTTCATCGCCTCGGCGTCCATGTGGTGCGGGAAGAAATCGCCCGTGTGCCCGGCATGGACGACGAAATCGGTTTCGGTGATGGTGCGCCCGTAGGTGGTGCGGCCCTCGCCGACCACATAGTCCTCGAAATGGCGCGGCCGCTCCATCAGAAGCTCCCCCGGAACATCGCATTGAGGTCGGCGACGATGCGCGCGGCGGGTTCGCGCGACAAGAGGCCGGCGTTGAGCCTCTGTGATGCCGCAGCCTGGAAGGCCATGTAGCCCAGGTGGCGCGGGCGGACATAGGATGCCTCGAGCGTCTTGCGGGTGGCGCGATAGAACCCGTGCGTATCGGCATTGACAGCATCGTCGTCCCACGCCGCGGCGTGGCCCGGCTGGCCGCCGGAGGCCGCATAGAGACCGCGCTGCACTTCGCCGGATGCGACCCAGGCGGCGTAGGCTTTCGCCTCGGGCAGGTGGGCGGAGAACGCCGACACTGCAATCCCCGTGCCGCCCAGCGCCGAACCGCGATGGCCGGGCACGGGGATATCGGCAAAGCTCAGCCGGTGCGGGCGAAAGCCGGTGCGGGCGTAGCTGACATAGCCGTAGCCGAAGGGCATGACGGCGACGACGGCTCCGTCGCGGGCCATCGCCTCGGAGGCCGCGATGGGGTCCAGCGCAAAATTCGACGGCTCGATGAGCGCCGTCAATTCCGCCAGGCGGGCGATGGTCTCGGCGCCGGCTTCTGCGGCGATGAGGTCGCCCGGCGTGGTCGCGCAGGGATGGCCGAGATTGGCGGCCAATGTGTAGAACGTCATGAGGCTGTGCGGCGGCAGCATCGGCAGCACGATTGTGCCGGCGCGGGCCATCGCCAGCACGTCGGACCAATCCTCCGCCGGTCGGGTCAGGTCGGCGCGATAGGCCTGCACCTGCGCCGCCGCGTCGATGGGGTAGGCCCATTGGCGGCCCTCGAAATTGTAGCTCCGATAGGACGCGCCGACGCTGTTGCGGGCAAGGTCCGGATTGTCGTCGAGCGGCGCGAGGCAACCCTCGGCCGTGACCTGCCCGACATGCGGGTGGTCGATGACGATGAGGTCGTAGGTCCGCGCCAGTTCCTCGACCGGGAAGCTCTCGAAATCCTGCAGCGAACGCTGGTCCCACTGGATCGAGACACCGGTCTGCCGCTGCCACTCTGTGCTGGTTGCGACCATCGGGTCGTAGCCGCGCGGGTGGCGCCAGGTCATGCCCTTGAGAGAGGGGCGGGCCGAGAGGGCGGTCACAGGTCGAACTCCTTGCGGATTTTGGCGCTCTGTTCGCCGATCAGCGGCGCGGCGCGGCTGGTGGTGGCGCGCCTGCCGTCGACCCTCAGCGGCGAGCGCGTGGTGAGGATCGAGACGTCGTCCTCGCGCGTCACCGTCTGCAGCATGTCGAGGGCCTTGAAGCCGTCGCTCTCGAGCAACTCGGGCCAGTCGAGCACTTTTGCGCACCAGATGTCGGCCGGCTCGAGCACGGCGAGCCAATGAGCCGTCGGGTGCGTGCCGAGGCGCTCGGCGATGATCTGCTTGATGGCGTCGCGCGCGGTGAACCAGCTCTTGGGCGCGTCGCGATAGGGCGCCAGTGCCGGCAGGTCGAGCAGATCGGCGAGTTTGCCGAGCGGCGTCATGGCGATCGCGAGGTAGCCGTCGGCGGTCGGATAGACGCCGTAGGGCGCCGAAAGATAGGCGTGCGCCGAGCGGAAGTCCGAGCGCTTGGGCCGGCGGCGGCCGTCGTTGAGATGCGTGGTCAACACCTCGAACTGGAAATCCACCAGCACTTCGAGGAGGCTCGTTTCGATGTGTCCGCCGACCCCGGTGCGGAAGCGCCGGATGATCGCGGCAAGTACGCCCTGCGCCACCGCCGCGCCGGCCAGCATGTCGGCGATGGCGAGGCCGAACGGCACCGGGCCCTGATGCTCGTCGCCATTGAGCCACATGACGCCGGAGCGGGCCTGGGCCAAGAGGTCCTGGCCCGGCCGCTGCACCCAGGGACCCTCGCTGCCGTAGCCGGTGATCGAGGCGTAGACGATGCCGGGGTTGATCGCCTTGACCGACGCGTAGTCGAGGCCGAGCCGCTCGATGACGCCGGGCCGGAAATTCTGCAGCACGATGTCGGCCCGCTGCAGCAGCTTCTTCAGCGCCGCGACGTCGGCCGGGTCCTTGAGGTCGAGCGCGAGGCTCTCCTTGGAGCGGTTGATGGCGTGGAAGAGCGTCGAGTCACCGCCGATCTCGGTGTCCGACAGATAGAGCCGGCGGCTGAGGTCGCCGCCGTCCGGCCGCTCGACCTTGATGACGCGGGCGCCGAGGTCCTGCAGGCGCAGCGAAGCGTATGGCCCGCTCAGGAACTGGCACAAATCGACGACGATCAGTCCCGACAGTGGAAGGTCGTTCTCGTCGGTCATCTATTTCTCGGTCTTGCCCGCCCAGTCGGCGGGATTGCGGTACTTCACGGTCTGCAGATGCTCGCAATAGAGCACCAGCTCGCCCTCGCCCTTGAACACCTCGTAGCTGGCGCGGCAGAGGCCGAGCTCCTTGTATTTCGGGCGTTTTTCGAGGTTGGTGCGGATGGTGTAGATGGTGTCGCCGATGAAGGTCGGCTTGATGAAGCGCAGCTTGTCGTAGCCGTAGCTGAAGGCGTTGACGCAGTTGGTGGCGACGAGCCCGAGGCCGGCCGAAAAGACGAACGCACCGGCCATCAGCCGCCGGCCGAACTGGCCCTCGGTGGTGGCGAAAATCTCGTCCGCGACATAGGGGTGGAGGTCGGTGACCAGCGCATTGAACTGCATCGACTCGCCCTCCGAGATGGTGCGGCGGAGCGAGCGGATTTTGTGGCCGATCTCGAAGTCCTCGTAGAACCAGTTTTCGGCGTTCCACACCGGCAGTCTCGCATGCTCGACAGGCATGGTCTTGGGGTTGGTGCTGTGGACGCCGACGGTCGGTTCGCTCATGGGGCGCTCCTCACGGGCGTCGCGGGGAGGGCGGCCGACTCGAACGCGGCTTCGACCAGCGCCATGGTGTGCCAGGCATCCTCGACGCCGGTGACCAGTCTGTCGTCCTCGCCGGCGGCAAAGCGCTGCACATTGCTCATGGTGCCGATGAAGGCGTGTGGGAACCATTTGCCGCCCAGCGGTACCTCGGTCCAACCCTCTCCCTTACGGGTGATCCAGAGCTCATCCGGCTCGCCTTCGGGGTAGTTGAGCAGCAGCCCGAGCTTGACCATCGCCGCGCCCTTGTCGCCCTCGATGCGAAAACTCGCGTCCTGGAATTTGCGGCCGAAATCGTGGTTGTGGTTGATCGACAGCGTAACGCGACGGCCCTGGCCGTAGTCGAGCAGCGCCGAGGTCCGGGTCTGCGCCAGATCGGTCGAGGGGTGGCCGAGCGTTCGGGCATGGACGCCGATGGGGTTGCCCAGCAGCGCCCGGATGGTGTCGAGATAGTGGATCGAGTGCACGGCGATCTCGACGCGCGGCATGCCCTTGAGGAACGGGAACAGCTGCCACGGGGTGACGAGGTTGAGGTGCACCTCGACGTCGAGGATATCGCCGAGCCCGCCGCGGTCGATGGCATCGGCGACGGCGAGGAACATCGGCGAGAAGCGCAGCTGGAAATTGACAGCGGCCTTGAGCTTGTTGTCCCGGCAGAGCTTCAGGATGGCGGTGGCGTCGCTCAGGTCGCGGCCCATCGGCTTTTGCAGCAGCACCGCGGCGCCATGCGGAAGCTTGGGCAGCACGCTCAGATGCGCGCCGGGCGGCAGCGCGAGGTCATAGATCGCGTCCGGTGTGGCGATCGCCTCGTCCAGTGTCGCGAAGGCGCTTGTGCCCCACGTCTCGGCCACCCGCTGCGCCCGGGCGGTATCGAGGTCGTAGACCCCCGCGACGGGAAAGCCGGCGAGGCGATAGGCCGGCAAATGTGCATCGGTCACGATGCCGCCGGCGCCGATGATGACGATCGGTCGCGGCGCGCTGGGCTTGGGCCAGCTCTGGCGCAGTTGGCTCACCGGAATCGACACTGCTTCTCCCACCGCGCTTGGGCCGCCATTCTTATGTGAATGATAGTTTCATAAGTGGGGGAATGAGGCAAGGGCCCGCCGGAGCAGGCAGTCGGCAGTCGGCAGTCGTAGGTCGGCCATCGGCAATTGCAGGCCCGGTCGCTACTCCGACTGCCGGTTGCCGACCGCCGACTGCCCCGTTTCCCTCAATCCAGGTGGAACACCTCTTCCATTCCCGCCCACCATTCGGCGTCCTTCTTGCTCTGAAGCGGCGACTGCATCGGCATGCAGATCTTCCACCACTCCTGCGTCACGGGGTCGGCAGCCATCGCCGCCATATCGGCATCGTGGTCGTCGCCGGTGTACTCGTAGTAGGCGAACAGCAGGTTCTCGGGCTCGCGCAGATAGATCGAGTAGTTGGAAATGCCGCTGGCCTTGATCTGCCGCAGCACGTCCGGCCACACGGCCGCGTGGATGCGCTTGTATTCGGCGATGGCCTCGGGCTTGAGTCCGAGCACGGCGCCGTAGCGCCTCGGCGCCTTCGGCGTGAGACGGTAGATGCGCTCGGCGTTCCGGTGCAGCAGTTTTGCCTGCTCGGTGTCGCTGGCGCCGGCGATGAGCATCTGCGTCGCCTCGACCCAGCGGGTGAGATCGGCCGTCAGGGTGCAGACCGGATAGTCGGAGCCCCACACCACGCGGTCCCAGCCGAAACACTCGATGATGTGCTCGACGAAGGGCCGCAGATCGTCCGCCGTCCAGTCGAGGTTGGCGTAGGCGACGATGCCCGAGATTTTCGCCGCGACATTGGGGAGTTCCGCGAGCCGGCGGATGTCGTCGCGCCAGGGATCGAGCCCGCGTGCGGCGACATCGGGGACGCCGCAATGGTCGAGCACGAACTGCACGTCGGGGCATTTTGCCGCAAGCGCCCGGCCGATCGGCAACTGGCGGGCGAGGACACAGAGGTCAAAACTGAGATTGTGCGCCGGGAGCCGCCGGAGATTTGCGGCGAACAATTCGCCCTGGCTCAGCTCATCCGGCTGGGTGTGGAGGACGCGGCGGATGCCCTTGACGCCGGGCAGCGCGGCCAGCCGTTCGAGATGGGCGGGAAAATCCACGTATTCGGGACGAGCCGCCGCGATGGCGCCGCCGATCCTGGGATGAGCACCGAGCACGAACCGGGTCTCGTCCTCCATCTGCGGCTCGGCGACGTCGACCTCCATATGGAGCGCCGTTTCAATGCCGAGCCTTTCGGCCTCGGCGAAATACGACTGCGCGTCCCATTGCTTGTTGAGCGGCGGCGCACCTTCGAGCCAGGGGTAGGCGAACTTGTCGAGGTAGACGAGATGAAGGTGGGTATCGACGATGCGCATGACTATTCCTTCGTAACCGATCGCTGCGAAATGTCCTGGCCAGCGGCAATGAGCAGCCGCAGCGCCTCTGCCTGGTCCGGGGCGTCCTTCTTGTCGAGCCGCTCGGTGTAGGGGCAGGTCAGCGCCGCGACGACGCTGCCCAACGGGCCGAAGATCGGCACCGACAGGTTGATGACACTGGCGACCTGCAGACTTGCCATCGCCTCGTAGCCCTGCTCGCCGACGCGGGCGAGGCGGGCCTGCAGCGCCGCCGGCAGTTTCTCGCGCCGCTTGTCGCCGTGGTCCTCGAGCATCAGCGCGCGCTCTTCCTCGCTGGCGAAAGCGAGAAACACGTGGCCCGAGCCGGTATTGACCAGGCCGATACGCGAGCCGACGCGGATCGAGACGTTCCAGTAGCCCGGCCCATCCACCTGGGCGACGACGACGAGAATGTTGCGGTCGTGGATGACCAGGTGCACCGCCTGCTCGGCGTCCCGGGCAAAGCGCCTGAGCACCGGCGTCGCCTGGCTCACGAGGCGCCGAATCGGTGGCGTCGTGTGGCTGAGTTCGAACAGCTTCAGCGTCAGCTCATAGCGGTCGGCGCTGGTGCGGCGGACATAGTCGCGGCGCACCAGCCGGTCGAGCATCCGGTAGATCTCGTTGGGCGAACGATCGAGCGACTTGGCGATCTCGGCCTGGCTCAGGCCTTCCTCGGTCGCGGCCAGTAGTTCGAGGATATCGAGCCCCTTGTCGAGCGCCGGAGCGCGATATTTGTCGAGGTCTTCTGCGACGTTCATGGCCTCTCCCGTTCCCCCGGCCCAGCGCGAGCGGGCGGATGCTAGCGGTTGACGATGCCGCGTCAACTGTGCTTACCTACGAATAGACTTTTCATCTATGCACGATCAAGCCCCATGTGGGGCACGGTGCGGAAGGGTCTCAGGAGGAGAATCTCATGTCCAACAAACTGACCATGGCGCTTCTCGCGTCGTGCGCGCTGGGGCTTCTCGGCGGCGCCGCGATGGCGCAGGATTTCGACTACGGCAAGTTCGACGGCTACACCCTCAAGGTGAAGCTGATCGGCGGCACGCAATACGAAAAGCTCTACACTCGCATTCCCGAGTGGGAGGCGATGACCGGCGCCAAGGTCGACATCGTGTCGTCCAAGGCGCATTTCGATCTCGACCGCGAGATCAAGCAGGACATCGCGTCCGGCTCGATCAGCTGGTGCGTCGGCTCCAACCACACGAGCTTTGCGCCGCAATATGGCGATCTCTATGTCGACCTGAAGCAGCACATCGCGCAGGCCGAGCTCGACAAATACGTACCCGGCACGCTCGCCTCGGCGATGGTCGATGGCCGTCTCGTGCAGTTGCCGCGCGTCACCGACGTCTCCAACATCTACTACAACAAGGCGCTCTATGCCGATCCGGCCAAGCAGGCCGCGTACAAGGCCAAATACGGCAAAGACCTGGTGCCGCCCGAGACCTTCGACGACTTCAAGAACCAAATCATCTTCTTTGCCGATCCGCCGAACCTCTACGGCACGGCCTTCGCCGGCAAGGACGAAGGCATGTCCGGCCGCTTCATGGAGCTGTTGCGCGCCAATGGCGGCGACATCTTCGACGAGAACTGGAAGCCGATCTTCAACTCGGACGCAGGCGTCGCGGCCGTGCAGTGGTTCAAGGACATCTATGACGCCAAGGCGGTTCCGGCCGGCACCGTGAACTATGGCTGGGACGAAATCGGCGCCGCGATGGCCGCGGGCCAGCTGGCGATCGATCTCGACTGGCCGGGCTGGGCGAGCTACTTCTCCGATCCGGCCTCGTCCAAGGTCGCCGCAAATCTCGGCTTCGCGGTGTCGCCGGTCGGCACCTCGGGTCATCGCGGCGGCTGGTCGGGTTCGCACTCGTTCTCGGTTACCGAGCAGTGCGACAACATCCCGGCCGCGGTCAGCTTCGCGGTGTTCATGACCAATGACGAAAGCGAGATGATGGAAGCCACGGCCGGCAATCTGCCGACCCGCAGCAAGACCTTCAGCGACGTCGTGCAGTGGTTCAAGGACAATAACAAGCCGGCGCTCGCCGAGATGTTCCCGATCTGGCAGCAGTCGCTGGCCGAAGCCCGGACGCCGCCGCTGATCCCGCAGTGGATCGAGGTCAGCAACGTCATCTGGCCCAAGGTCCAGGCCGCGATTGTCGGCCAGGAAGAGATCAAGGCCGCGCTCGACGAAGCCGCCGCGCAGGCGACGACGATCATGCAGGATGCCGGCCTTCTGAAGTAAGGCCTCCCAGCCTTGGCCGCCCGGTTCCGCCGGGCGGCCACATCCCTTGAACGCTGTCCTATCCAAGACGTCATTCCCGCGCAGGCGGGAATCCAGTAGGAAGTATCCGCCGGTGCGGGGCCCCGCGCCCCGCCCGGTCTGGGTTCCGCCGGAGCCTGCCCTCGGACACGACGCGACCCGGGGGGCGGGAATGACGCCTGGAAAGAGCAGCCACATCGAGTTTTCGCGGCAAATTGGTTCGGACCCATAGGCAGTGATGAAGTTTCTCCGATCGCCCCGTGCGACCCCTTATCTGCTGCTGCTGCCGGCGATCGTGGTGATCCTCGCGGTCGTCCTGGTGCCGCTGCTGGTTTCGTTCTGGACGAGTTTTACCGGCTACACCCTCACCAAGCCCGCAACGCTGTTCCAGTTCGTCGGGCTCAGGAACTATCAGCGGCTGCTCGGCAATGCCGACTTCTGGTGGGCATTCGCGCGGACCATCATGTTCATCACCATCGCGCTCAATCTCGAGCTGGTGCTGGGACTTGGGTTGGCGCTGCTCATCAACAAGATCACCTGGGGCCAGCGGACGCTGCGCACCATCATGATGTTCCCGATGATGTTCTCGCCCATCCTGGTCGGCTTCCAGTTCAAATACCTGTTCAACGACGCGGTTGGTCTCGTAAACAACGCGCTTTTCGACCTCGGCCTCATTCACGAACCGATCGCCTGGCTGGTCGAGGCCGGCCTCGCCAATTTCTCGATCATCTTCGCCGAGATGTGGATGTCGACTTCGGTGTTCGCGATCCTCTTGCTGGCCGGCCTGATGGCGCTGCCCAAGGAGCCGATCGAGGCGGCGCGGGTCGATGGCTGCAACGCCTGGCAGGTATTCCGGCACATCACGCTACCGTTCCTGATGCCGTTCATCTACATCGCGCTGACTATCCGCTCGCTCGACGTGGCGCGGGCCTACGACATGGTCAAGATCATGACCAATGGCGGGCCGGCGCAGCGCACCGAGCTGTTGTGGACGCTGATGACGCGGGTCGGCTACCAGAACAGCCAGATGGGCATGGCCAACGCCATGGGCTACATCTCGATCATCGTGTCGATCGCCTTCACGGTGTTCTACTACCGCAAGCTCACCAGCGCCCGAGCCTTCATGGGAGGCGCCCAATGAGCGCGTCCCTGACCATGGAGAAGCCGTGGCAGCGCTGGCTGATCCGCTTCGGCGTGTTCGTCGCGATGGTGATTCTCGTGGTGCCCGGCGCCTGGGTGGTGCTGACGGCGTTCCGCCCCAACATCGAGATCCTGGCGCGGCCGGCGGTGTGGATTCCGCATCAGCTGACGCTGCGCAACTTCCAGGGCATTTTCGGTCTGCTGACGACACAGCCCGGCCTGCCGGTGGTGCAGTATTTCATCAACTCGCTGGTCATCTCGGTCACCTCGACCGTCGTCGCGCTGGCCATCGGCATGATGGGCGGCTACGCCTTTGCGCGCTACCGCTTCCGCGGCAAGGGTGCGCTGTTCCTCGGCTTCATGCTGAGCCGCACGGTGCCGGGCGTGGCGCTCAGCCTGCCGCTGTTCATCGTCTGGGCCCGCATCGGGCTCATCGACACCGAACTGGGGCTGATCATCGTTTATCTCGCGATCAACGTTCCGTTCACGATCTGGCTGACCGACGGGTTCTTCCGGCAGATTCCGGTCGATCTGAGCGAAGCGGCGCAGATCGACGGCTGCACGCGCTGGCAGGCATTCTGGCGCGTCGAGTTTCCGCTGGCCCGCGCCGGGCTCGCCTCGGCCGCGATCTTTGCCTTCCTCACCTCGTGGAACGAGTTCGCGCTGGCGAGCCAGCTGAGCCGCACCACCGCCAGCAAGACGCTGCCGGTCGGGCTGCTCGATTTCACCGCGCAGTTCAACGTCGACTGGGCCGGGATGAGCGCGCTCGCCGTGCTGATCATTATTCCGGCGCTGGTCCTCACCTTCGTCGTCCAGAAGCAACTGATCGCCGGGCTGACGTTCGGCGGAGTCAAGGGTTAGTCATGGCAAACGTCAGTCTCAAAAAGGTCGTCAAGCGCTACGGGCGCGAAGAGGTGGTGCACGGCATCGACCTCGAGGTCGCGCACAACGAGTTCGTGGTGCTGGTCGGGCCCTCCGGCTGCGGCAAATCGACGACGCTCAGGATGGTCGCGGGGCTGGAGGACATTTCCGACGGCCTCATCGAGATCGGCGGCCGGGTGGTAAACGCGCTGCCGCCGCGCTCGCGCAACATCTCGATGGTGTTCCAGTCTTACGCGCTCTATCCGCACATGACGGTGCGCGAGAACCTCGGCTTCGGCCTGAAGATCGCCAAGCAATCGGACAGCGAGATCAAGAAGCGCGTCGACGAGGCCGCCGACATCCTCGGGCTCGAGCCCTATATGGAGCGGCTGCCGCAGCACCTCAGCGGCGGGCAGCGGCAGCGCGTCGCCATGGGCCGCGCCATCGTGCGCAACCCCGACGTGTTCCTGTTCGACGAGCCGCTCAGCAACCTCGACGCAAAACTGCGCGGGCAGATGCGCGTCGAGATCAAGAAGCTGCATCAGCGGGTCAAGACCACCGTCATCTACGTGACGCACGACCAGGTCGAGGCGATGACGCTCGCCGATCGCATCGTCATCATGCGCGACGGCTATGTCGAGCAGGTTGGCACGCCGTCCGACGTGTTCGACCGGCCGGCCAACGTGTTCGTCGCCGGCTTCATCGGCTCGCCGCCGATGAACCTGCTCGACGCGGTGGTCGCCTCGGCCGGCGGACGGCCGGTCGGGCGGCTCATCGACGGCGTCGACGTACCGCTGCCGGGCGACGTCGCGGTGCGCGAGGGGCAGGAGATCGTCATCGGCTTCAGGCCCGAGAGTTTTGCGCCGCGCGGCTATTCGCTGCATGGCGCCGAGAATTCGCTGGCCATGACCCGGCCGGTGCTGATCGCCGAGCCGCTCGGCACGGAGACGATCCTCTTTGCCGAGCTGGGCGGCCGCGAGGTCCAGGGCAAGATGCTGAACCCCCGGGTGGTCAAGGCCGGCGAAACGCTGGAGTTCACCCTCGACCTGGCGCGCCTGCACGTCTTCGACAAGGCGAGCGGAAAGAGCCTGAGGGGCTGACATGGCTAAAATCACCCGCGTCGAAATGCTGATGGTCGACCTCGTGCCGAAGGTCAAGCGGGTCGACGCCATCCAGTCCTTCGTCAGCCAGGAGACGCCGATCGTCCGCATCACCGATGCGGATGGGATGGTCGGCACCGGCTACAGCTACACCATCGGCACCGGCGGCCCATCGGTGATGGACTTGCTGAAGCGCACCCTCGCGCCGGCGCTGATCGGCCGCGAGGCGCTCGAGATCGAGCGCATCTGGCGCGACCTGTTGTTTTTGACGCACGCCACCAGCGTCGGCGCCATCACCTCGATCGCGCTGGCGGCGATCGATACGGCGCTGTGGGACCTCAAAGCCCGCAAACTCGGCTTGCCGCTGCACCTCCTGGCCGGTGGCGCGCAGAGTGAAATCCCGCTCTATACGACCGAAGGCGGCTGGCTGCATCTCGAGACGGCGGCGCTGGTCGAGGATGCGCTCAGGGCCAAGGCCGGCGGCTTCGCCGGGGCCAAGCTCAAGATCGGCCGGCCCATCCACGAGGACGTCAAGCGCATCGGGGCGGTGCGCGAGGCGGTCGGGGAGGGCTTCGAGATCTTCACCGACGCCAACCAGAAGTTCAACGTCGACGAGGCGATCCGCCGGGCGCACGCCTATGCGCCGCTCGACCTCGGCTGGCTCGAGGAGCCGCTGACCGCCGACGACATCGAGGGCCACGTCCGGCTCAACGCCCACACCTCGATCCCGATCGCGGTGGGCGAGAGCCTCTACTCGATCCTCCATTTCCGGGAATACCTCGAGCGGCACGCCTGCTCGGTGGTGCAGGTCGACGCCGGGCGGATCGGCGGCATCACCCCGTGGCTCAAGGTGGCGCACATGGCGGAGGCGTTCAACATCGCGGTATCGCCGCATTTCCTGATGGAGCTGCACGTTTCGCTGTGCGCCGCGGTGCCCAATGCCCGCTGGGTGGAATACATCCCGCAGCTCGACGCGATCACCACCGAGCCGATGACCATCCGCGACGGCAGGGCCGTGCCGTCACCGCACCCCGGCCTCGGCATCGCCTGGGATTTCGACGCCATCACCGCCTTGACCATCGACGGCTCTCACACGATCATCATCTGATGCGCATTACCTCCGTTCGTACCCACGACCTCCGCTTCCCGACGTCCGCCGCTCTCGACGGCTCGGACGCCATGAACCCCGATCCCGATTATTCCGCCGCCTATGTGGTGCTGGCGACCGATGGCCCGCTCGAAGGCCACGGCCTGAGCTTCACCATCGGGCGCGGCAACGAAATCGTCTGCGCCGCGATCAAGGCGCTGGCGCCGCACGTGGTCGGGCTCGAACTCGACTGGATTCGCGAGAACCCCGGCCGCTTCTGGCATCACGTCACCGGCGACAGCCAGCTGCGCTGGATCGGGCCGGACAAGGGCGCGATGCACCTCGCCACCGGCGCGGTGGTCAATGCGGTCTGGGACCTGATGGCCAAGGCCGCCGGCAAGCCGGTGTGGCAGCTGGTCGGCGAAATGAGCCCCGAAGAGCTCGTCTCGATCGTCGATTTCCGCTACCTCACCGACGCCATCACGCCGGAGGAGGCGCTCGCCATTTTCCGCAAGGCGGAGCCGGGCAAGGCCCAGCGCATCGCGCAGCTCGAGGCCGAGGGCTACCCCTGCTACACCACCTCGGCCGGCTGGCTCGGTTACTCCAACGAGAAGCTGACGCGGCTCGCGACGGAAGCCGTCGAGCAGGGGTTCTCCCACATCAAGATGAAGGTCGGCCGCGATCTGAGCGACGACATCCGCCGGCTCGAGATCGTCCGCAAGATCATGGGGCCGGACCGCAAGCTGATGATCGACGCCAACCAGGTGTGGGAGGTCGACCAGGCGATCGAGTGGGTGAACGCCCTCAAGCGCTTCGATCCGTTCTTCATCGAAGAGCCGACCAGCCCCGACGACGTCGAGGGCCACCGCAAGATCCGCGAAGGCGTCGCGCCGGTGAAGGTCGCGACCGGCGAGATGTGCCAGAACCGCATCCTCTTCAAGCAGTTCATCACCCGCGGCGCCATCGACATCGTCCAGATCGACGCCTGCCGCATCGGCGGGCTCAACGAGGTGCTGTCGGTGCTGCTGCTGGCGGCGAAGTTCAGCCTGCCGGTGTGGCCGCATGCCGGGGGCGTCGGCCTCTGCGAATATGTGCAGCACCTGTCGATGATCGACTTCATCGCGGTCAGCGGCACGAAAGAGGGACGGGTGATCGAATATGTCGATCACCTCCACGAACATTTCGTCGACCCTTGCGTGATCCGCGACGCCGCCTACATGCCGCCGACCCAGCCCGGATTCTCCATCGAAATGAAGGCGCCCTCGATCGCGGCCCATGAGTTCACGCTGCTCGAGGCTTGACAGTTCAAGCCCGCCGTTTCCTCCTCGTTCTGTCTCGTCGCGCGATCGAACCGGAAAGGTCTGCAACCTTTCCTGATCGCGCTCCGGGAAAAGCCGGGAGGAACCGATGATCAAGCTGGGCCGATACGACGTCGCCTATGATGGCGATCCCGAAGCCTATGTGCGCCTCTACGTCGAGGGCGGCTACAAGGCCATCTACGCGCCGCCGGTGAAGCCCGGCGACAGTGCGACGATCAAGGCGCTCACTGCAGCGGTGGCGAAGGCCGGGCTGGTGATCGGCGAAGCCGGCGCCTGGAAGAACCTCATCGCCCATGACGAGGCGGCGCGGAAGGCGAACCTCCAATACGCGATGGACGTGCTGGCCGTCGCCGACGAACTCGGCGTCGTCGCGTGCGTCGCCTACCACGGCACCGTGGGGCATCCCGGCGATCCCTGGCAGCTCAGCGACAATTTTGACTACGGTCCGCATCCGGGCAATCTCGGCGCAGAGGGGTTTCAGCGCGCGGTGGACACGGCGCGCTCCATAATCGACGCGGTGAAGCCGAAGCGGACGAAGTTCTCGCTCGAGATGGTGCCGTGGCTGGTGACCGGCACGCCGGAAGGCTACCTGAAGCTCATCAAGGCCGTGGATCGCCGGGAATTCGGCGCCCACATCGACGCCGCCAACATGATCGTCTCGCCGCAATGGTATTTCGACACGCCCGGCATGCTGCGGCACGGCTTCGAGCTGCTCGGACCCCACGTCGTTTCCGCGCATGCCAAGGACATCGTGATGAAAGGCGGGCCCGGGAGAATATCGTTCCATATGGACGAGGTGGTGCCCGGCGACGGCATGCTGGACTACCGGGCCTATCTGCGCGAGCTCAACACGCTGGACCGCGACGTGCCGCTGATGATCGAGCACTTCACCCAGCCGGAATACGACCGGGCGCGGGACTATATCCGAGGGGTGGGGGCGGAGATCGGGGTCGAGACGTGACCTGGAGTGGAGGGCGCATATACCCTCCCCCTCGCGGGGAGGGTACTGCAGCTAGGACCGCAGGTCCGTAGCGGAAGTAGGGAGGGGGGCGCCCCCCGCTCAATGCCGACTGGTCCCCCCTCCTGCTCGATCACGGACTTAGCAAACGCTAAGTCCTATCTCGCTTCCTCCCCCGCAAGGGGGGAGGTGGGTGCCGACTGCTGGTTACAACTTCTCCGTCAGCTCCGGCACGATCGTGAACAAATCCCCCACCAGCCCAAAATCCGCCACGCCGAAGATCGGCGCGGACGGGTCGGAGTTGATGGCGACGATCACCTTGCTCTCCTTCATGCCGGCGAGGTGCTGGATGGCGCCGGAGATGCCGACGGCGATGTAGAGGTCGGGGGCGACGATCTTGCCGGTCTGGCCGACCTGCAGGTCGTTCGCCGCATAGCCCGCGTCCACCGCGGCGCGGCTGGCGCCGATGGCGGCGTTGAGTTTCGCCGCGAGCGGCACCAGCAGTGCGTCGAATTGTTCCTTGCTGCCGAAGGCGCGGCCGCCGGAGACGACGATTTTCGCCGAGCCCAGTTCCGGCCGGTCGGACTTTTCTGCGGCCTCGGAGACGAAACGCGACAAGCCGGGGTCGGCGGAAGGTGGCGGCGCGATGACCGCGATGCCGTCGAGCTGCGTCGCGGCGAAGGCCGAGGCGCGCACGGTGATGACCTTCCTGCCGTCGCCCGATTGCACCGTCTCGATGGCGTTACCGGCATAGGTCGGGCGCCGGAAAATGTCGGGCGACACCACCTCGATGACCTCGGAAACCTGCATCACGTCGAGCAGCGCCGCGACGCGCGGCAGGACGTTCTTGGCGGTCGAGGTGGCCGGCGCGACGATGGCGTCATAGGCCGGCGCGAGGGCGACGATCAGGTCTGCCAGCGGTTCGGCGAGGGGCGGGCAGTCGGCAAGCCGCAGCATGTGCACCTCGCCGCCGAGTTTCAGCGCGGCGGTCAGGGCATGGGCGGTGGTCTCGCCGTCGGCGAGCAGCAGCGTGGTCATGGCAGAACCCTCGCTTGGTTGCGCAGTTTGTCGACCAGCTCAGTGACCGAGCCGACGATCACGCCGGCCTGGCGGACCGGCGGCTCCTCGACCTTCAGCACCGTGAGCCGCGGGGCGAGATCGACGCCGAATTCGGCGGGCGTGGTCTTCGTCAGCGGCTTGGCGCGGGCCTTGATGATGTTGGGGAGCGAGGCGAAGCGCGGCGTGTTGAGCCGCAGGTCGACCGTCACCACCGCTGGCAGCGTCAGCTCCAGCGTCTGCTGGCCGCCATCCACCTCACGGGCCACCGTGGCGTTGCCGTTGGCGATCTCGATCTTGCTGGCGAAGGTCGCCTGGCCACGGCCGAGCAGGGCCGCGAGCATCTGGCCGGTCTGGTTGGAATCGTCGTCGATGGCCTGCTTGCCGAGCAGCAGCAGGTCGGGCGCCTCGGCCCTCGCAATCGCCGCCAGCGTCTTGGCGATTCCGAGCGGCTCGGCGCGGCCGTCGTGGACGACGAGGATGGCGCGGTCGGCGCCCATGGCGAGCGCCTGGCGCAGCGTATCCTCGGCCTTGGCCGGGCCGATCGAGACGGCGACGATCTCGGTGGCGATGCCCTTCTCCTTGAGCCGCACCGCCTCCTCGACGGCGATCTCGTCGAACGGATTCATCGACATCTTGACGTTGTCGAGCTCGACGCCGGAGCCATCGGATTTGACCCGCACGCGGAAATTCGCGTCGACGACACGTTTGACGGCGACCAGGATCTTCATGCCTTCACTCGCAAATTCTCGGGGTCGTAGAGCGGCCCCATATGCAATGTCGCAGCAACGGGCTCGTTGGCAACGACAAGTTCGTACCGACCCGATGCCAGATAGTCATCGCTCACGCCACTCGCATTGCGGACATAGCCGAGGCCGATGGGGCGGCCGACGGTGTAGCCGTAACCGCCGGAAGTGAGATAGCCGGCGAACTGCCCGTCGCGCAGGATCGTCTCGCGGCCGAGCAGCACGATGTCCTTGCGCTCGGTGGTGAAGGTCGCGAGGCGCTTGCGGAGCGGCTTGTCGCGCAGGCCGAGCAGGGCCTCGCGGCCCATGAACGGGGCGCCGGACTTGAGTTTCACCGCCCAGCCGAGGCCGGCTTCATAGGGCGTGTCGTTGGGGGTGATATCGCTTCCCCAGGCGCGATAGCCCTTTTCGAGCCGAAGCGATTCCAGCGCGCGATAGCCGACGGGCTTCAGGCCGAAGGGCTTGCCGGCCGCCATCAGCGCGTCGAACACTTCGCCGGTGGCGGCGAGGGGGATGTGCAGCTCCCAGCCGAGTTCGCCGACATAGGTGACGCGCAGCGCCCGCACCTCGTGGCCGGCGGTCGGCAGGATGCGGATATGGCCGAAGGGGAAGGCGGCGTTGGAGACATCAGCGCTCGTCACGGCCGCCAGCACGTCGCGGGCCCGGGGCCCCATCAGCGACAGCGTGCCATAGGCTTCGGTGACATCGGTGATGGCGACGTCCGCGCCGGCCGGGATGTGGTCTTCGATCCACGCCAGGTCGTGGGTGCGGAATCCCGTTCCGGTGACGATGTAGAATTTGTCGTCGGCGAGCCGGGCGATGGTCAGGTCGCACTCGATGCCGCCGCGCGAGTTGAGCATCTGGGTGTAGGTCAGCCGGCCGACGGGCTTGTCGACGGTGTTGGCGGCGATCCAGTTCAGCGCCGACGCGGCATCCTTGCCGGTGACCTCGTACTTGGCGAAGGAGGACTGATCGAAAAGCCCGACCGCGTCGCGCACCAGGCGGTGCTCGTCGCCGACCGGGCCGAACCAGTTCTGCCGGCCCATCGAGTAGACGTCCCTCGGCTCGGTGCCGTTGGGCGCGAACCAGTTCGGCCGCTCCCAGCCGAGCTTGCTCCCGAACACCGCGCCATGCGCCTTGAGCCGGTCGTAGAGCGGCGAGACGATACGGTTGCGGCCGGATTCGTATTCCTCGTGCGGGAAGGCGACCGTATAGTGTTTGCCATAGGCCTCGAGCGTCCGTTCCTTCACCCAGTCGCGGTCGCGGTGCAGGCCCGAGAAGCGCCGGATATCGACGACCCAGAGGTCCATCGGCGCCTCGCCGGACATCGCCCACTCGGCGAGGACCCAGCCGGCGCCGCCGCCCGAGGCTATGCCGAAGGCGTTGAAGCCGGCGCCGACATACATGTTGGCGCATTCGGGGGCCGAGCCGAGGATAAAGTTGCCGTCCGGCGTGAACGATTCCGGCCCGTTGATCATCTGGCGGACGCCGGTGGTTTCGAGGGCCGGGACGCGCGCGACCGCCTCAGTCAGATGCTGTTCGAAATGCTCCCAATCGTCGTCGAAGAGCTGGAACTCGAACGGGCGCGGGATGTCGCCGGTGGTCCAGGGGATCGGGTCGGGCTCGTAGCCGCCCATCACCAGCCCGCCGACCTCTTCCTTGAAATAGGTGCGCCGGTCGGGGTCGCGGAGGGTCGGCGCGTCGGGGCTGAGGCCCTCGACCTTCTCGGTGATGATGTACTGGTGCTTGACCGGCTGCAGCGGCACGTTGATGCCGGCCAAGGCGCCGATCTCGCGGGCCCATTGGCCGCCGCAATTGACCACGGTCTCGCAGGCGATCGGGCCGTCCGCGGTCAGCACCGTCGTGATGCGCGGGCCGTCCATCGTGAAGCCGGTGACGCGGACGCCCTCGAAGATTTTTGCGCCATGGATCCGCGCACCCCTGGCCAGCGACTGCGTGATGTCGGAGGGACTGGCCTGCCCGTCGGTCGGCAGCCACGAGGCGCCGATCAGGTCCGAGGTGTCCATCAGCGGCCACATGCGCTTGACCTCGGCGGGCGAGACCAGCTCCATGTCCATGCCGAAGCTGCGGGCGGTGGTGGCCAGCCGCTTGTATTCGGTCCAGCGATCCTCGGTGGTGGCGAGGCGGAGGCAGCCGGTCATCTTCCAGCCGGTCGCCAGCCCGGTCTCGGCTTCGAGCGTCTTGTAGAGCTCGACTGAGCGCTTCAGCACCTGGGTGATCGAGGCCGACGAACGCAGTTGCCCGACGAGTCCCGCCGCGTGCCAGGTCGAGCCCGAGGTGAGCTTGCCCTGCTCCAGTAGAACCACGTCCGCCTTGTGGTCCTTCGCGAGATGGTAGGCGGTCGAGCAGCCGATGATGCCGCCGCCGATGATGACGATCTGGGCGTGCGAGGGGAGGGTCATCAAGTCGTTCCGAAGCGGGAGTGATAAGTGGCGAGCGCTGCGTCGAGCTTGACGAAGTTCTCCTCGGCATAGGCGCGGTAGTCGACGCCTGGGCGGTCGAGATGCGGGATGCTCACCAGCGACCACAGCGCCTCGCGCAGCAGCGATGCCGCTTCCATCGCGGCGTGGGCGCGCAGCGTCGCCGCGTCGGGCGCAGTGCCGAAATAGGCCCCGAGCAGGGCGCGCGACTGCTCCGCCGTGAAGCTCGAGTTCGACGACAGATTGGCGAGGTCGAACATGCCGGTGCCGAACCCGGCATATTCGTAGTCGATCAGCCAGAGCCGACGGCCGTCGTCGATCAAATTGGCCGGCAGCAGGTCGTGGTGGCCGACCACGATCGGCATCGGAAACTGCGCCGCCTCGAGCTCGTCGTTGATGGCGAGCCAGTGCGCCATCTCGGCATCGGTCGCGGCGTTCGTCTCGCGCAACTGCCGGACGTAGTCGCGGTTGACGTGGAACACCCAGAACATGAACCCTGGACCGGCGACGACCTGGAACATGTTCAGGTGAAAACGCCGCACCAGATCGGCGATGCGCGGGATGTTGGCCTGCACATCGGCGACCGTCAGCACCTTGCCTTCGACGAAGCGCGAGACCATCAGTCCGGGCTCGGCGTGGACGATTTCCGGTGCAAAACCAGCGGCATGGGCGGCGCGCGCCGACATCACCTCGCGGTCCCGGAACACGTGGTGGAACGGAAAGTCGCGGGTGACGCGGACCACGAATTTGCCGGCATCGTCGGTGGCGGTGAAGCTCAGATTGGAAATCCCGCCACTCAGCGGCTTGAGCCGCACGGGTCCCGACCAGACCGGCAGCGCGGCGATACGGCCTTCGATGTCCGGCATCCCCAGAACCCCTCGGATCCGGGGTTGTCGCCCGGCGCGGCGCTCTTGTTAGCCGATTGCCGGGTCGGCTCAAACCCCTGGGGAGCATTTGTCGCGCCGCGGCCGCGGGTTTGCCACGAGGCGTGCGCGATCTTGTCATCCTCGAGACGTTATGATGCGCTAGGCGGCGCGCGATAGCGCAAGGTTTTCAGAAGGTTCTGCCGATGCCGGGTGGGAAACGGGCGATTGCCGCGGCGCTGCTGGCGCTTGTCGCTCTCGTTTTGCCCGCTTTTGCCCAGGACCACCCGCTGCGCGGCGTGGCGCTGGTGATCGGCCAGTCTGCCTACACCGGCCTGCCGGACCTGACCAATCCCGGCAACGACGCGGCGGCGATGGGCGCGCTGCTCGGCCAACTGGGCTTTGCCGTGACCAGCGTCGCCGATGGCGACCATGCCGGCCTCAGCCAGGACCTCGCGCAATTCGAGGCTTCCGCCAAGGATGCCGACGTGGCGCTCGTCTACTATTCGGGCCACGGCATCGAGGCGGGCGGGGAGAACTATTTCGTGCCGGTCGACGCCGACATTTCGACGCCCGCCAAGGCCGGCGCGACCCTGCTGCCGGTTTCGGATCTGCTGGATGAATTGGCTAGGACCGTGCCGGTGACGATCGTATTGCTGGATGCCTGCCGGTCGGACGCGTTCCCGCAGGGGACGATGATCCAGCCGCCGGGGACCGCCGAGCCGGTTGCGGCGCAGCAGACGGGGCTGGGCGAATTGCGCGGACCGGCACCGGTCGCGCGGCCGGGCGTGCCGGCCGACCATCTCGGCATGGTCATCGGCTTTGCCGCGTCCCCCGGCCAGCCGGCGCTCGATGGCGCGCCGGGCGACAGGAATTCGCCCTATGCGGCGGCGCTGCTCAAGCACCTTGCGGCGGGCGGCTATTCGTTCGGCGACCTGATGACGATGGTTTCCGAGGAGGTTTATCTCAAGACCCGGGCGCGGCAACTGCCGTGGGTCAACTCGTCGCTGCGCCGCATTCTCAGTTTTGGCAGGCCGGCCGAGACCGACGATCCGGATCAGGCGGCGATCAAGGCCGGGCGGCGGCAATTGCTGCTGACCATGGCCGGCGCGCCCGGCGATACGCGCGCCGCGGTGGAAACGGTGGCCGCGCAACAGGGCGTGCCGCTCGACCAGGTCTACGGCATGCTCGCGGCATTGGGCGTCGATACGTCCGATCCGGCAGCGCTGCAGGCGCAACTGGCCGAGGGCGCGGAACGGATCAAGCGGCTGGCGGCCGAGAGCAAGCCGGTCACGGACCTCGCCGACGATGTGCGCAGGGCTGCGGCGCTGGCCGACGAGGCGTGGGCGGAGGGTGCGTTCACGCAGGCGCTGGCGTTCCGCGAGCGGGCGGTCGACGCGGCGCGTCAGGGCGCCAAGACCGATACGCAGAAGGTCCAGTTCGCGGCGCTTCTGGCGCAGGCGGCCGAGGCCGAGTGGTCGCTGTTCAGGCTCGACGATGCGGCGGGGCACTTCGCCGAGGCGGAGGCGGCCGTTGCCGATTTCGATCAGGGGCTCGCGGCGCACTACAAGAAGCTGCGCGCCGACGCGCTGGCTGCCAAGGGCGAGTTCACTGGCGACAACGCCGCGTTCGACCAGGCGATCTCGCTCTATGACCAGGCGCTGACCTACTACGACGATCAGCCGGACGACGACATCTGGGCCGACACCGCGAACGATTTCGCCATCGCGCTCGCCAGGTACGGCGAGCGTCGGGACGACGACGAATACCTCAACGACTCCGTCAACGCGTTCACGCAGGTGCTCGGCATCTGGACGCGCGACAGCAAGCCGATGGACTGGGCCCGGACGCAAAACAACCTCGGCAATTCCTATGCCAGCCTCGGCGACCGCAACCAGGAGACCGACAAATGGCGGCAGGCCATCTCGGCCTATCGCGAGGCGCTCGAAGTGTGGACGCGGGACGCTGCGCCGCTCGACTGGGCACGGGCGCAGAACAACCTCGGGACGATGCAGCACACCATCGGCAACTACGAGAAGGACGAGGACCGGCTGAAATCGTCGATCAAGGCCTACGAGGATGCGCTCGAGGAGTGGACGCGCCAGCGTTCGCCCTACGACTGGGCGATGGCTGAGAACAATCTCGGCAACGCGTTGACCGACCTCGCCAAGGTCAAGGAGACCACGGAAGGCTATGACGAGGGCATTGCGGCCTACCCGGCGGCGCTCAAGGTGTGGACGCGCGACCGCCTGCCGCTCGACTGGGCGACGGTAGAGAACAATCTCGGCGCGACCTACGCCACGCTCGGCCGGCAACTCAAGGGCAAGAAGGCCGTCGACGCTTTCCACAAGGCGGTCGAGGCCTATGGACTCTGCCTCGAGGAGCGCACCAAGGACCGCGATCCGCGCAACTGGGCGCTGACGCAATACAATCTCGGGCTGGTGCTCACCGACCTCGCCGATGCCGAGGACGGAACCGACGCGCTGCAGCAGGCGGTCGACGCCTTCACCGCCTCGCTCGAGGTCTACACCGAGGCGGACAGCCCGACCGACTGGGCGGACACAGAGGAGGGGCTCGGCTGGGTGCTCGCCAATCTGGGGGCGCGAACAAGGGACCGCGATTTGATCGTCGATGGCCGCGCCGCCATGGAAGAGGCTCTGCGCATTTACCAGGACGAGGACGGAGCCACCGACTATTACGGGGACAAGCTGGACCAGATCGACAAGATGCTGAAGGCCGTGTCGTGATCAGATTCTTCCTCATCGTCGCGCTGCTGATGGCGTGGCCGCTGGCCGCGTCAGCGCAGGATCACCCGCTGCGTGGCGTGGCGCTGGTGATCGGGCAATCCAAGTACGACGAACTGCCGGTTCTCGCCAATCCGGGCAAGGACGCGCGCGACATCGACCGGATGCTGGGCGATCTCGGCTTCGAGGTCGATCGCGTGCTCAATGCCGACGGCGACGAGTTGCGCGAAGCAATCGCGCGGTTCATCGACGAGGCCAAGGATGCCGACGTGGCGCTGGTCTACTATTCCGGCCACGGCATCGAGGCCAAGGGCGAGAACTACCTCGCCCCGACCGACACGGACCTGTCGAGCCCGCAGACCGCGGGCGACAGCCTCGTCCCCGTGCAGCCCATGCTCGAGGCCCTGAGCAAGGCCGCACCGGTGACGATCGTGCTGCTCGACGCCTGCCGGTCCGATCCGTTCCCTCCGGGTCAGATGATCGTCCTGCCGGGTGACACGCAGCCGGTGCCGATAGAGACGCAGGGTCTTGCGGCGGTGCGCGGGCCGACGCCGCTGGCCAAGCCCGATGCCGACCCCGACAGCCTCGGCGCGGTCATCGGGTTCGCTGCCGAACCGGGAGAGCCGGCGCTCGACGGAGCACAAGGCGAGAACTCGCCTTACGCCGCGGCGCTGCTGAAGCACCTCGCGGCCGGCGGCTATTCGTTCGGCGACGTGATGACGATGGTGACCGAGGAGGTTTACCTCAAGACCAAGGCCAAGCAGCTGCCCTGGACGAATTCGTCGCTCAGGCGCGTGCTCACCTTCGCCGCGGAGGAGCCGAGCCAGGACAAGGACCAGGTGGCGATCAAGACCGAGCGGCGGAAGCTCCTGCTCAGCATTGCCGGCACGCCGGCGCAGACGCGCACCTATGTCGAGACCCTCGCTGGCGAGGAAGCGGTGCCGCTCGATGCGCTCTACGGCATGCTCAACGTGCTCGGCATCAAGGCGTCCGACGGCGGCGACGATCTCGAGCAGCAGCTGCAGAAGGGCGCCGAGCGGCTGAAGCAGCTGATGGCCGACAAGACCGCGACGGTGAAAGCCGATCCGGAGCTGGAACGACTCTCCAAACTCGCCGACGACGCAGAGGCGGAAGGCGCCATCGCGCTGGCGCTCCAGTATCGCGACGAGGCCAGCAAGCGCGCCGATGCGCTGCTGACGGACCGCCAGGCCGAGGCCGATCGGCTGAAGCAGGACATGATCGACATCGCGCAGACCTATGCCGACAACGCGGCGACGGCGGCGCTCAATTTCGACCACGGGCACGCGGCCGAGCTCTACGCCAAAGCCTATGACGCGGTGAAGGACTGGGACGCGGCAAAGGCTCTCGACTACAAGATCAGTGAGGGCGACGCGCTGACCGATCGCGGCTACTACACCACGGACAACGACGCATTGACCGCCTCCCTCGCCGCCTACCAGGACGCGCTGGTCTTGGCGCCCAGGGACAAGGCGCCGCTGGACTGGGCCCGTATCCAGGACCGGATCGGCCAGTCGATGCAGACTCTGGGTGAGCGGGTCGAGGACACGACGACCCTCGAGAAGTCCATCGGCTACTATGAGGCGGCGCTGACCGTCCGAACCGAGACGAACAGTCCGGCAGAGTGGGCGAAGTCGCAGAACAATCTGGGCAATGCGCTGTTCACGCTGGGGGCGCGGACCGGCGATCTCGACCTCTTGGCCAAGTCGATCCCGCCGTTCGATGCGGCGCTCAGGATTCTCACTCCGGAGGCGGAGCCGCTGCGCTGGACGACGGTCGCGAACAATCGCGCCGCGTCGCTGGTTCAGATCGCGCAGGTGACCTATGACGCGACCTCCGGCGCCGAGATGGCGGCAATGATGGCTGGGGAGACCAACCCCTCCGACGTTCCGGTGGTCAAAGCGGCGCGGGCCAAGGCAACCGCCATGCTCGACGAGGCGGTCGATGCGACGCAATCGGCGATCGCCTCCACGTCGCGCGCCAGCAACCCCTTCGGCTGGGCGATGCTGCAGCACACGCGAGCGACCGCATTGCAGCAGCGCGGCGAGATGAACCATGTGGCGGACGATTTGCGGCAGGCGGCGGATGCCTATCGCGTCGTGCTCGAGGTGCACACCAAGGAGCAGACCCCGGCACAATGGGCGCGGACGAGCAACAACCTTGCCATCGCGCTCAAAAAGCTGTCGGACGAGACCGACGATCCCATACCGCTCAAAGAGGCGATCGACATCTATCGGGCGGTGATCGAGCTGACGCCGCGCGCGAACTTCCCGCTCGATTGGGCCGACCGGCAGGAGAGCCTCGGCAACGCGCTGGCGATGCTGTCGCAGTACGAGGGCACTGCCGCGCCGCTGGTCGAGGCCCTGGCGGCCTACGAACTCGCCAACGAGGTGACGACGCTCGACCGCGGCGCCCGCAAATGGGAGCAGCTGCAGACCTCGATGAGCACGACGCTGCTGATGCAGGGGCTGATGAGTTTCGACAAGGTGAGCATCGACAAGGCGAAGCAACTGGCGCTCAAGACCCGCGACAAGCTGCGCGAGATCGGCGAGCCCGACGAGGCGTTCTTCGACGCCTATCTTCCGCAGATCGACAAAGTGCTCGACCTGTTCCCCAAATGAGTTGCGTGTCCATCCGATAGGGGTATGGTCCGGCCCGATTTCGGAGGATTTTGCGTGCACATTCTCATCATCGGCGCGGCCGGCATGGTCGGCCGCAAGCTCACCCAGGCGCTGGTCAAGGCGGGAGAGGTCGGCGGCAAGCCGATCGAGCGGCTGACGCTGGCCGATATCGTCGCCGCCGAGGCGCCGGCGTTCGGCGGCGCGGTCGAGGCGCTGGCGGCGGATCTGAGCGCGCCGGGCACCGCAGCGGCGCTGATCGGCAAGCGCCCGGACCTGATCTTCCATCTCGCGGCGATCGTTTCGGGCGAGGCCGAGGCCGATTTCGAGAAGGGCTACCGCATCAATCTCGACGGCACGCGCTACCTGCTCGAGGCGATCCGGCTCGAGGGCTCGAAGGCGCCGTACCAGCCACGGCTGGTGTTCACCTCGTCCATCGCCGTGTTCGGCGCGCCGTTCCCCGAGGCGATCGGCGACGAGTTCCTGTCCACCCCGCTCACCAGCTACGGCACGCAGAAGGCGATCGGCGAGCTGCTGCTCAACGACTATTCGCGCCGGGGCTTCGTCGACGGCGTCGGCATCCGCTTGCCGACCATCGTGGTGCGGCCGGGCAAGCCCAATCTCGCGGCGTCGGGGTTTTTCTCCAATATTCTCCGCGAGCCGCTGAGCGGCAAGGAGGCGGTGCTGCCGGTCAGCCGCGACGTGCGCCACTGGTTCGCCAGCCCGCGCGCCGCGATCGGCTTCCTGCTGCACGCGGCGACGATCGATACGGACAGACTCGGCTGGCGGCGGACGGTGTCGGCCCCCGGTCTGTCGGCGACCGTCGGCGAGGAAATCGAGGCGCTGCGGCGCGCCGCCGGCGACAAGGCGGTGGCGCTGATCCGCGAGGAACCGAACGAGACCATCGCCCGGATCGTCGCCGGCTGGCCCCGCAACTTCGATGCGAAGCGGGCGCTGTCGCTGGGCTTTCGCGCCGAGAGCAGCATGGACGAGATCATCCGCGCGCATATCGAGGACGAACTGGGCGGTCGGGTCGGGTAGGGCAACTTGTCCAGCCGATAGAAGGGTAACAGTGTGGACCGGATAGATGGGTTACAGATTTGGGTTGGTTCGGCGCGAGAGGATGAGGCGTTTTCTGTCGATGACGCCGATGGGGTGGTTGTAGAAGCGCAGGGACCACTCGCCGGT
>JACRAF010000054.1 GCA_016213505.1 Devosia nanyangense | reverse complement strand
GTCGTCGAGATGTTGCGGGCTTCGAGATTGGCCAGAGCCTGGCGGCGGATACGACCAAGCGCGGCGCCGCGGATGTTCTTCAGCGCCTCGTCGCTCAGCGAATCGAACTGCAGGTAGACCTCGAAGCCCGGCCGCAGCTCGGCCAGGGCATCGACGAAGGCGGGATCCTCGGCGATGCGGATACCGTTGGTGTTCAGCATGACATGGCGGATCGGCCGGCGCCGCGCCGCCGCCAGGATCTCCAGGATCTGCGGATGGATGGTCGGCTCGCCGCCCGAGATCTGCACCAGGTCGGGCTCGCCTTCGCTCGCCACCAGGGCGTCGAGCATGCGCTCGACCTCGGCCAGGCTGCGATGCGTCGCGCGCTTGGGCGAGGAATCAGCGAAGCACACCGGGCAGGCGAGATTGCACGCCTCGTTGATCTCGACGATCGCCAGGCAGGAATGCTGCTCGTGGTCGGGACAGAGGCCGCAATCCCACGGACAGCCGCGCTCGGTGCGGGTGGCCGGCGCCAGCGGCCGGTCGCCCGGCTTGAGATAGTCGAGGGTGCGCCGCCAGTAGACCGGATCGTCCGACACCAGCGTCTTCATGACGCCGTGCTCGGGGCAACGCTTGGAATAGTAGATGCCGCCATCCTCCTCGATGATCTTGGCCGGCACCAGCCCGAGGCAGGTCTCGCATAACGACGTCGTCTGGCCGAGGAAGAGGTAGGGCGCCGACTTGCGCGCGATCCCGTCGTCCATGCACCTCCTAGCGAACCGTCGTCCGACCAATCATGCAGCCAGCGTATAGGAGCAATCCCAGGCACACTATATGGAAGAGGTTGAAGGGCCCGATTACCGTCGCATAGGGCTTGAAGAACTCCCAGACGAAGCGCTGCAGGCCGTACCAGCCGACCGCGAGATAGAAGCCGTTGGCGAGCCAGAAGCGGTCGCGGGCGATCAGGCGCTCGACCAGCACGACCAGCATCGCCGTCATCGAGAAGGCTTCGTAGAGCTGCACCGGGTGGCGTGAGATACCGTCGCCGAAATCGACGCCCCACGGCAGGTCGGTCGGCGTGCCGTAGGTGAAATCGGCGAGGCCGGCGAAGAAGCAGCCCCAGCGGCCGACCGCGACGGTGGCGCAGAACGGTGCGGCGAAGGCGATGCCGGTCGAGCCGGTGACGCCCGCCATGTGCTTGAAGAGCTCGATCGAGGCGATCGCGCCGGCGATGCCGCCGACCATGGAGAAGCCGATCGCGCGCTCGCCCGACAGCAGGGCATTGGCCGTGCCGAACAGCATCGCCCCGCACAGCGCGCCCGCGCCTGCGGCAATAGCGTAGGCACCCGGATAGGGCACCCGGTTGGCCGGCAGCAACTCGGCGGGCACCAAGCGACGCGTCGTCAGCCAGAACACGGCCATCGACGCCAGCCACGCCGCGACGTCGAAGACGGCGTGGATGAAGGGGAGGCCGAACCAGGTCACACTCAACAGCGCGCCACAGCCATATCCTCTTCCTGAGGGGCTGTGCGCACCACCACCCACCTCACCCTGAGGAGGGCGCGTAGCGCCCGTCTCGAAGGGTCGGGATCAGGCACGGTCTCTGTTGCCCATCCTTCGAGACGCGCCCTTCGGGCGCTCCTCAGGATGAGGTCGGTGGTGGTGCGCTTGCTCCTCAGCATGAGGTTGGGGGCTTACGACTTCGCGCCGCCCTGGCCGAGGGCGCGCAGGCGGAGCCGCAGCGCGTTCAGCTTGATGAAGCCTTCGGCGTCGCGCTGGTCGTAGGTGCCCTGGTCCTCTTCGAAGGTGACGTGCTGCATCGAGTAGAGCGACTTCGGCGACTTGCGGCCGACCACCGTGGTGTTGCCCTTGTAGAGCTTGAGCCGGACCGTGCCGCTGACATTCTCCTGGCTCTTGTCGATCAGCGCCTGCAGCATCTCGCGCTCGGGCGAGAACCAGAAGCCGTAATAGACCAGCTCGGCGTATTTCGGCATCAGCTCGTCCTTGAGATGGCCGGCGCCACGATCGAGCGTGATCTGCTCGATGCCGCGATGGGCGATGTGCAGGATCGTGCCGCCCGGCGTCTCGTAGATTCCGCGGCTCTTCATGCCGACGAAGCGATTCTCCACGAGATCGAGCCGGCCGATGCCGTTGGCCTTACCGAGCTCGTTCAGCCGCGTCAGCAGGGTCGCCGGCGACATCGCCTTGCCGTCGATCGCGACGGCATCGCCTCTCTCGAAATCGACCGTGATGTAGGTTGCCTTGTCGGGCGCCTGCTCGGGCGAGATGGTGCGCTGGTAGACCATCTCGTCGGCTTCCTCCCAGGGATCCTCGAGGATCTTGCCCTCGCTCGAGGAGTGCAGGAGGTTGGCGTCGACCGAGAACGGCGCTTCGCCGCGCTTGTCCTTGGCGATCGGGATCTGATGCTTCTCGGCGAACTCGAGCAGCTTGGTGCGCGAGGTGAGTTCCCATTCGCGCCACGGCGCGATGATCTTGATGTTGGGGTCGAGCGCGTAATAGCCGAGCTCGAAGCGCACCTGGTCGTTGCCCTTGCCGGTGGCGCCGTGACAGACGGCGTCGGCGCCGACCTTGTGCGCGATCTCGATCTGCTTCTTGGCGATCAGCGGGCGCGCGATCGAAGTGCCGAGCAGGTACTGGCCCTCGTAGACGGTGTTGGCGCGGAACATCGGGTTGACGAAGTCGCGCACGAACTCCTCGCGCAGGTCTTCGATGAAGATGTTCTCCGGCTTGATGCCGGCGCGCAGCGCCTTTTCGCGCGCGGGGCCGAGCTCCTCGCCCTGGCCGAGGTCGGCGGTGAAGGTCACCACCTCGCAGCCGTAAGTGGTCTGCAGCCACTTCAGGATGATGGAGGTGTCGAGGCCGCCCGAGTAGGCGAGCACGACTTTCTTGACGGACTTGGGGGCGTTGCCGCTGGGCATCGTCGTTCTTTCTCTTGAGGCCGGGCCGGCCGGCCGTTTTCGCCCTGTGTTGAACTCAAGCTGGCGGCCCGGGTCAAGCCCGCGCATCGGCGGGCCCCACTTTCGGCTGTCATCCCGGGCGACCCCCGACTTGATCGGGGGGAGACCCGGGATCCAGTACGCCGTGCCATCTCGAGGGACTGCAGCGTACTGGATCCCCGCCTTCGCGGGGATGACTGCCGCGCCCTACCCCGTCACGTCCTCGTAGACGTCCATGTCGGCGGTGCCGGCGAGCATCTGGCGCCAGCCGGTGAGGAAGGTGCGCACCATCGGATCGCTTGCCACCTTCTGGCGGTTCAGCTCGAGCGCGGCGTCGGCCTCGTATTCGACCTCGACCAGGAATTGCGCCGGGTCGTCGACGTTCTGAAGGTAACGGAACCGGGCGCCGCCGAGCGCGCGGTAGAACTGTGATCCGCCCTGCATCAGCGCCAGCGCCTGCTTCGGGTCGCCGACCGCCCGGATCTTCATGTGCAGCAGGCGTTTCAGCTTGGCAGGGGCATCCGTCATGAGAGCGTCCTCGGGTCGCGCCGTGTCAGAATCGGCCACCGCACAGCATCGCGCAGAACGCCGCCGCCGTGTAGCCCGTAACCATGCGGATTAATGTTACCGCGCGATCTCTCTGGCGAGACCCGCGCACCCGGCTACATCCTTGCGCCCAGGCAAGACCACCGTCTGGCAGGGGCACGACATGACACTTCGCAATCTGATGCTGGCGGGCGCGGCCTTCGCGCTGATGACGTTCACCGCGGCGCCGGCGCTGTCGGCGCAGTGCAACGCGCCGGGCGGCTTCCCCGCCTTTCTGGCGCAGATCAAGAAGGAAGCCGCCGCCAAGGGCGTGTCGCCGCGCGGGCTGGCGGCGATCGAGGGCCTCACGTTCGACGACGCGGTGATCGCCGCCGACCGGCGCCAGCACGTGTTCAACCAGACCTTCGAGCAGTTCTCCAGCCGCATGATCAGCAAGGACCGGCTCGTCAAGGGCGCGCGCCACATGCAGACGCATGCCGCGACGCTCAAGCGCGTCGAGCAGCAGTTCGGCGTGCCGGGCGCCGTGGTGGTCGCGATCTGGGGGCTGGAGACCGATTACGGCGTCGTGCACGGCAAGCGCTCGGTCGTGCGCTCGGTGGCGACGCTCGCCTTCGACTGCCGCCGCACCGACAAGTTCCAGGGCGAGCTGATCGACTCGCTGCGCATCATCGACCGCGGCGACATGGCCTCGGAGCAGATGATCGGCGAATGGGCCGGCGAGATCGGCCAGACCCAGTGCCTGCCGTCGTACTATTACAAGTACGCCGTCGAATTCGACGTCAACGGCCGCCGCGATCTCGTGCACAGCGTGCCGGACGTGCTGGCCTCGACCGCGAACTATCTCAAGAGCCACGGCTGGCAGCGCGGCCAGGGCTGGGGCCCGGGCGAGCCGAACTTCGCGGCGATCAAGGAATGGAACAAGGCCGAGGTCTACGCCAAGACCATCGCGCTGTTCGCGCAGAAGCTCGACGGCGGCAGCAAGCGCGCGGAGAAGTAAGCGTCATTCCGGGTTCGTCCGCCTTCGCGCGATGCGCTTCGGCGGACGTCCCGGAATGACGGCTAAAGCTCCGTCTTCTTCTTCCTGAAAATCCCGGCGACGAAATCATGGACCGGCAAGCCGATGCGTTCGAGCGCGTGCTCGACGTCGTCGTCTTCCAGGCGCGTGCGCGGCCAGCGATAGATCAACGCGTAACACAGCCAGACCACCAGGAACGTGAACACGCCGGCGAAGATGACGTCGGACGGGAAATGCCCGCCCGCCATGACGCGGAACGCGGCCATCGCCGTGCCGAGCGCGAGCGCCGCACCGTAAGCTGCGGCGCGATAGGGCGGCGGCGTCAGCGCCGCCGGCGCGATGGTCCAGAACGCGCCGGCGACGTCGCCCGAGACGAACGAACAGTTGGCCGGGCATTCGCCGCGCGGGTCCCACCACGGCACGAACTTCTCGGGGCCGCCGAACTGCGTCACGTCGATCGGCCGCGAACGGCCCCAGTGGTCCTTGAGCACGACGTTGACCAACAGACCCGGGCCGAGCGCCATGGTCGCAGTCAGGAACAAAATGGCGCGGCCCGACATCAGCAACTTGCGGCGCGGCCAGACCAGCTTGATCGCCAGCGCGGCCACCGCCGGCGCGACCAGAATGATGCCGACCCACAGACCGGCGTTGCGCAACAGCATCACCAGCGGCGACAGCCGCAGCGCGAACATGTTGTTGCTGCCGTCGGTGAAGCCGTAGAAGGCGCGCGCGACGGCGAGATCGAGCCCCGGAAACAGCCCAAACAGCAGGCCGGCGGCGGCGGCGATGGCGAGCGCGACGATCAGTCCGGTGCGATGCATGCGGGCGTGGGTCTAGCGGAGACGGGTGAAAATGGAAAGACGGCCCGCTAAGGTGCGGCCTATGGGCACGCTCGACTTCTGGTTTGAATTCGCCTCGACCTATTCCTATCCCGCCGCCATGCGCATCGGCGCGCTGGCCGAGGCGCGCGGTGTCACCGTGCGCTGGCGGCCGTTCCTGCTCGGGCCGGTCTTCAAGGCGCAGGGGTGGGACACTTCGCCGTTCAACCTCTATCCGAACAAGGGCCGCTACATGTGGCGCGACCTGGAGCGGATTTGCGCCGCGCTCGGATTGCCGTTCGTGCGGCCGACGGTGTTTCCGCAGAACACGCTCGTGGCCGCGCGGGTCGCGCTCACTGCGCTGAAGCAGAGCTGGGGCGAGGATTTCTGCCGCGCAGTCTACCACGACGAATTCGGCGAGGGCCGCGATATCGGCGAGCCGTTCGCGATTGCCGACATTGTCAATGGATTTGGACAAAACCCGGACGCGGTGCTCGAGCAAGCGCGAACGGACGCGATCAAGAACGCGCTGCGCGCGCAGACCGAAGAGGCGCAGCGCATCGGCATTTTCGGTTCACCGAGCTTCGTGACCGCGGACGGCGAATTGTTCTGGGGCAATGACCGGTTGGAAGCGGCGCTGGAGTGGGCGAAGCGCTGACCCTTTCTCCGCTCATTCCCGCGCAAGCGGGAATCCAGAAACAACAAGCACAAAGCTGGGTCCCCGCTTTCGCGGGGACGAGCGGACTTACGTTACGCCGTGGGCGGGCGGCGTTCGCGCCAGCGGCCGGCGTTGCGGCCGGCGAGCAGCCAATAGACCAGGCCGAACACCGCGCCGCCGGCGGCGGAAATTTCGTAAGGGCGGGAAACCCGCGGCGGCGGACGATCGATCGATTCCTCGCCGGTGCCAGGCACGCCGCCATACATGCCGGCGAGCAGCAGCAGCGCGCCGGCCGCGGCATAGGCCAGCAGCGAGCGGATCTTGAACGCTTCCGCCAGCGCGACAAGGACCACCACCGGCAGGAGGCCGACCGCGCCGGTGAAGCTGGCGCCGAAGAACACCAGCATCCAGAAGCCGACACGCTCGCCGATGTCGCCGGAGAAGCCTTGCCACTGCGGTCCGAGCAGACCGATGGCGATGGCGATGCCGGCGGCCAGCATGGCCACGAAGATCGCAAAGGTGATGACGAACAGGCGGCCGAGGAGGGACATGTAAGTACTCTGTCATTCCGGGACGCGAGCCTTAAGCGCATTTACGCGCGTCTTCAACGCGCTTTGACGAGCGGGCCCGCCTTCGGCGGGCGCCCCGGAATGACGGCTCACTCGTCTACCATCGCCATGGCGCGCAGCGCCAGGCGTTCGCGCGCGGTGAGCTTTTCGGTTTCGCTCTTGAGTTGGCCGCAGGCGGCGAGGATGTCGCGGCCGCGCGGCGTGCGCACCGGCGAGGCGTAGCCGGCGTCGAACACGACCTGCGAAAACTTCTCGATCTGCTCCCAGTCGGAGCATTCGTATGTGCTGCCGGGCCAGGGATTGAACGGGATGAGGTTGATCTTGGCCGGGATGCCCTTGAGCAAGCGCACCAGCGCCTTGGCGTCCTCGATCGAATCGTTGACGCCCTTGAGCATGACGTATTCGAAGGTGATGCGCTTGGCGTTCGACACGCCGGGATAGTTGCGGCAGGCTTCCAGCAGTTCCTTGATCGGATATTTGCGGTTGAGCGGCACCAGCTCGTTGCGCAGCTCGTCGCGCACGGCGTGCAGCGAGATCGCCAGCATGCAGCCGATCTCAGCGCCGGTGCGCTCGATCATCGGCACCACGCCGGAGGTCGACAGCGTGATGCGGCGCTTAGAGATGCCGATGCCGTCGCCGTCCGACACGATCAACAGCGCGTCGCGCACCGCCTCGAAGTTATAGAGCGGCTCGCCCATGCCCATCATCACGACATTGGTGACGCAGCGGTCGCCGCTCGGAATGACGCCGTCGCTCGGGCGCGTGCCACCCGGCCAGTCGCCCAGCCGGTCGCGCGCCACCATCACCTGGCCGACGATCTCGTCGGCGGTCAGGTTGCGCACGAAGCGCTGCGTGCCGGTGTGGCAGAACGAGCAGGTGAGCGTGCAGCCGACTTGGCTCGATACGCACAGCGTGCCGCGCTCGGTGTCGGGAATGTAGACGCATTCCACCTCGTGCGGGCGCTCGCCCTGCACCTCGCCGGGCAGGCG
>JACRAF010000051.1 GCA_016213505.1 Devosia nanyangense | reverse complement strand
TTCGGCTTACCGGCTCTTGCCGCTTTGACCGAACGGTTCCGACACCCCCGCCGCGGAGCAGCGCTGGGCGTCTCGCCTAGCAAAAACATTTCGGAGGCGCCCAGCGCTCTCCGTCCGTGGTCCCCTCTTGGCCACGGCAAGGCAAAACCCCGAAGCCGTGAGGCTGTCGGGTCTCTCCGCATGCCTTGATCTACGCGCGAACCTTCGGCCGCCGCAATTGCAGCACGGTGGCGATGCCGACGCCGAGCGCGACGATGCCGATGATGATGGTCGCCAGCGCATTGATGTCGGGCGAGACGCCGAGCCTGACCTTCGAAAAGATCTCCATCGGCAGCGTGGTCGAGCCCGGTCCGGCGACGAACTGGGCGATGACCACGTCGTCGAGCGAGATGGTGAAGCCCAGGAGCCACCCCGAGACCAGCGCCGGCGCGATGATCGGCAGCGTGATGTCGAAGAACACCCGCACCGGGGTCGCGCCGAGGTCCATCGCGGCCTCCTCGAGACTGAGGTCGAGCTCGCTCAGCCGCGACTGCACCACCACCGTCACATAGGCCATGCACACCACCGAATGGGCGATGATGATGGTTGGAATGCCGTTCTGGGCCGGCCAGCCGATCAGCGTCCGCGCGGTGGCGAACAGCAGCAGCAGCGCCAGCCCGGTGATGACATCGGGCATCACCAGCGGCGCCGCGACCGTGCCGGCGAGCACCGACCTGCCGCGGAAGCGGCGGAAGCGCACCAGGCACACCGCACACAACGTCCCCAGCACCAGCGCGATGCTCGCCGCGATGGTGGCGATCTCGAGCGAGCGCACTGCTGCCAACAGCAGCTTGCTGTTGGCGAACAGCTCGCCATACCAGCGCGTGGTGAAGCCGCCCCACACCGTCACCAGCCGGTTGTCGTTGAACGAGAACACCACCAGCGAAATGATCGGGGCATAGAGGAAGATGAAGCCGGCCGTGGCGATGATGGGGATCAGCGGGCTGCGTTTCATTTGCGCGTCACCACGGCGCTCTGGGCGCTCTGCATCACCATGATCGGCACGACGACGACGAGCAGCATGGCGAACGCCAGCGCCGAGGCCATCGGCCAGTCGCGATTGGAGAAGAACTCGTCGAACAGCACCCGCCCGATCATCAGCGTCCCCGGTCCGCCCAGCAGCGAGGGGATAACGAACTCGCCGATCGCCGGAATGAACACCAGCATCGAACCGGCGACGATGCCGGGGATCGAGAGCGGCAGCGTGATCGAGAGGAACGTGCGGATCGGCCGGGCTCCCAGATCGGCGGAGGCCTCGAGCAGGCTCTCGTCGAGCTTCACGAGGTTGGTGTAGAGCGGCAGGATCATGAACGGCAGATAGGTGTAGACGATGCCGACATAGACCGCGAAATCGGTCTGGATCATCGGGATCGGTGCGTGGATGAGCCCGGTCCATTCGAGGAAATTGTTGATCACGCCCTCGTTCTTCAGGAACCCGATCCAGGCATAGACGCGCAAGAGGAACGAACTCCAGAACGGCAGGATGATCAGCATCAGCAGCACGTTGCGCCAGCGGTCGGAGGAGCGGGCGATGAAGTAGGCGATGGGGTAGCCGATGAGCAGTGCGAAGATCGTCGAGATCGCTGCGATCTTGATCGAGTTGAGATAGGCGAGGATGTAGAGTTTGTCCTGGAACAGCCGGATGAAATTGGAGAGGTGCAGCGTCATCTGCACCGTGCCCAGCTCCGAGGTGATCAGCGGCAGGTAGGGCGGAATGGCGATCGCCGATTCCGACAGCGACACCTGCAGCACGATGCCGAGCGGGATCAGGAAGAACAGCGTGAGCCACAGCGCCGGCGCCGCGATCACCAGCGCGCGGCCGGAGAGGCCCACCGCCGCCAGCCAGCGCCTGAGCAAGGTCCACGGCCGGCGCGGCGCCGCCGCGGGGAGGGCGGTCGCGGTCATGACACCAGCACCGAGCCGGAGGAGCCGGCCCAGCTCGCCCAGACGCTCTCGTCCCAGCTGATCGCATCGGGGTCGCCACGCAGCGCATTGGCCTTGGTGACGCGCATGTATTTGCCGTTCTCGAGCCGCACCTGGTAGACCGTCATGTCGCCGAGATAGGCGATGTCCTCGACAAAACCCTTGAGCACATTTGCGTCGGCCGGAATGCCGGATTCGGCCGCCGGCTTGTCGCGGGTCAGCCGGATCTTTTCCGGGCGGATCGCCCACCACAGGATCTGGTCGGGGGCGCAATCGACGCCGTGGTCGACATAGATGTCGCTGCCCAGGTCCGCCGAGCGGATGCGCACATGGTCCGGTTCGTCCTCCGTGACGACGCCTTCGAACATGTTGGCCGAGCCGATGAAATTGGCGACGAAGCGGCTGTTGGGATATTCGTAGATCTCGGTCGGCTCGCCGATCATGGCGATCTCGCCCTGGTTCATCACCCCGATGCGGGTGGCGAGACTCATCGCCTCTTCCTGGTCGTGGGTGACGACGATGAAGGTGACGCCGAGCGTCTCCTGGATCTTCACCAGCTCGAACTGCGTCTCCTCGCGCAGCTTCTTGTCGAGGGCGCCCAGCGGCTCGTCGAGCAGCAGGAGCTTGGGCCGCTTGGCGAGCGCCCGGGCGAGGGCGACGCGCTGGCGCTGGCCGCCCGAGAGCTGGTTGGGCTTGCGGGTGCGGTAGTCCTGGAGCTTCACCAGCTGCAGCAGCTCGGTCACCCGCGCCGCGAGCTCGGCAGGCGGCAGGCGGTCGCGCTTGAGGCCGTAGGCGACGTTCTGCTCCACCGTCATGTGCGGGAACAGCGCATAGGACTGGAACATCATATTGACCGGGCGCCGGTAGGGCGGCACGCCCGCCATGTTCTGCCCGTCGATCTCGATGGTGCCGGCGGTCGGCTCCTCGAAGCCGGCGAGCATGCGGAGCAGCGTCGACTTGCCCGAGCCCGAACCGCCGAGCAGGCAGAACAGCTCGCCCTTGTAGATGTCGAGCGAGACGTCGTTGACCGCCGCGATGTCGCCGAACTTCTTGGTGACGTTGCGGATGCGAACGAACGGCTTGGCCCCCGGTTCGCGCCAGGGGCGGGTGTCGGCGGCGATCTGGGGTTTCTTGGCCATGACGCTCGGAAACAATAGGGGCGGAGCCGAAGCCCCGCCCTTGGGTTGGCGTTACTGGCCGGTCTTGACGCGCGTCCAGGTGCGGGTCAGCTCGCGGTCATAGGCGGGGGTATGCGCCTTGAGCGCGAAGAGGTTCTTCTTCACGTCATCGGGCGGATAGATGTTGGGGTTGTTCTTGACCTCGTCGTCGACGAACTGCGTCGCCTCCTTGTTGAGGTTGGCATAGAAGACGTAGTTCGACACCGCCGCGATGATCTCGGGCTGCATCAGGAAGTTGATGAACTGGTGGGCGTTGTCCGGATGCGGCGCATCGGCCGGGACGGCGAGCAGGTCGTAGGACGACAGCGCGCCTTCCTTGGGGATGGCGTAGTCGACACTGACCCCCTCCGCCGCGGCGTCCTGGGCGATGAACACGTCGCCCGAATAGCCGACGGCGAGGCAGATTTCGCCATTGCCCAGGTCGTCGATGTACTGGCTCGAGTGGAAGTAGCGGACATGCGGCCGGATCGACAACATCAGCGCCTCGGCCTTCTTCAGATCGTCGAGGTTCTCCGAGTTGGGATCGAGGCCGAGATATTTGAGCGCCGAGGCCATGATCTCGGACGGGCTGTCGAGCAAGGCGATGCCGCAGTCCTGGAGCTTGGCGGCGAGTTCGGGCTTGAACACGATGTCCCAGGTGTTGACCGGCACGTCGCCGAGCCGCTCCTTGAGCTTGTCGACGTTGTAGCCGATGCCCACGGTGAAGGTCATGTAGGGGACCGAATGGGCGTTGTCCGGGTCGTGGAGGGCGACATTGGCCATGCCGCCGGGGTCCATGTTCATGAGGTTCGACAGCTTGGACTTGTCGAGCGTGGCGAAGATGCCGGCCGCGATCTGCCGCTCGAGGAAATTGGCCGAGGGCACCACGACGTCGTAGCCGGAATTGCCGGCGAGGAGCTTCGCCTCGAGCAGCTCATTGCTGTCATACACGTCGTAGTTGACGTGGATGCCGGTCGCCGCCTCGAACTTGGCGATGGTGTCGTCGGCGATGTAGTCCGACCAATTGTAGACGTTGAGGACCTTCTCCTCCTGCGCGAGCGCTGCGGTGCTCGTCAGCAGCAGCGCTCCGAGGGTGAGGGCGAGCGACTTGTTCATGATGGGCGTCTCCTTGTCAGTTCGGGCAGACCCGCGCAGCGGCGCGGGGATGGAAAAGCTCAACCGCCGCAGGGGGTCACCTGGCGGCGGCTTCGGTTGGATCGGGATATGGTCGGCTGGTGGCCAAGCGGCGAAGGAAATCGCCGGGGGACTGGATGGCTGCGATGGGCCCTCGGTGGGGCGCGTGGAGGTCCGGCGGTCGGTCCGGACCGGCGAGCATCGTGCGCAGTGAAGTGTCCCCAGGACTTGGCGTTAGCGGTCAGCCGGACCCTAGTGCCAAAAAAGGACAGGGACAAGAGACTGCACGGTACCATTTTCCGTGGCACTTGACGGGCTGGGGCAAGGGCCGTCTATAGGGCCGAACGGCCTTCGGGCCCCGTCGACATGGACCTCCGCGCGTGGCCTCTTTCCAGTCCCTTGCCATCAGCACCGAGGTCGCCGACGCCCTTGCCGCCGGGCAGCCGGTGGTGGCGCTCGAATCGACCATCATCACCCACGGCATGCCGTACCCGCAGAACCTCGCGATGGCGCGTGGCGTCGAGGCCATTACGCGAGCGGGCGGGGCGGTGCCTGCAACCATCGCCATCATGGACGGGGCCTTCCGGGTCGGCCTTGTCGATGCCGATCTCGAGCGGCTGGCCGAGACCGGCGCCAGAGCCGCCAAGGCGTCGCGGCGGGACGTCGCGGCGCTGCTCAATGCCGGTGCCACGGCGGGGACGACCGTTGCCACCACGATGCAGGCGGCGGAAATGGCCGGCATCGCGCTGTTTGCGACCGGCGGCATCGGCGGCGTACACCGTGGCGCCGAGCTGAGCTTCGATATCTCCGCCGACCTCGAGGAGCTGTCGCGGACGCCGGTCGCGGTGGTCTGCGCCGGCGCCAAGTCGATCCTCGATATCGGCAAGACGCTCGAGGTCCTCGAGACCAGGGGCGTGCCGGTGATCGGCTACGGCACCGACGATTTCCCGGCGTTCTGGACCCGCTCCAGCGGCCACAAGGTCGACCACCGGCTCGACACGCCCGAGGCGGTCGCGGCGCTGATCGAAACCCAGTTTTCGCTCGGCATGGGCGGCATCCTTATCGCCAACCCGATCCTTGCCGCCGACGCCCTCGACCCGCAGATGATCGAAACCACCATCGCCGCCGCCATCGCCGACGGCGAGCGCGGCGGAGTCTCCGGCAAGGCGCTGACGCCGTATCTGCTCTCCCGCATCTTTGAGCTGACGCACGGCAAGAGTCTGGTCTCCAACATCGCGCTGGTCGAAAACAATGTCCGTGTTGCTGCCGCTATCGCGGTTGCGCTCGCTGCACGGAGGCGCCAATGAGCACCGTCCTCATCGTCGGCGACGTCATCACCGACATCATCGTGATGCCCGAGGGGCCGATCGTTCGCGGCTCGGACCGGCGCGCCGTGATCCGGACGCGGCCGGGCGGCTCCGGCGCCAACCAGGCGGTCTGGCTCGGCTCGATGGGAGTCGATGTCAGGTTCGCGGCGCGCGTCGCCGAGTCCGAACTTGCGGCCAATCTCGCCTATTTCCGCGCGCAAGGGGTCGAGGCGGTGCTGGCCGCCGACCGCGTGGCGCCGTCCGGGGTGCTGATTTCGATCGTCGACAGCGACGGCGAGCGCAGCTTTCTGACCGACCGCGGCGCCAATCTCAACCTGTGTGCCGAGGACCTGCCGTTCAGCCTCTTGGACGGGGCCGGCTATCTTGTCGTTTCGGGCTATTCGTTCTTCACCCCCGGACCGCGGGCCGCGGTGATGGCGCTGCTCAAGGAAGCCAAGACCCGCGACATCCCTACCGCGGTCGATCCGGCATCGGTGGGGTTCCTGCGTGAGGTGGGTCCCGAGGCCTTCCTCAAATGGACGGCGGGGACCGGGACGATCTTTGCCAATCTCGACGAGGCGCTCGAACTCACCGGCTCGGTCGACCTGAACCTCCAGATGCAGACGCTCGGCCGGTTCTATCCGCGGGTCGTCATCAAGCGCGGCGTCGCCGGGGCCGCCATTGGCGGCCGCGGTGGGGTGACGTTGTCGCTGCCGTCGCCGGTGAGCGAGGTGGTCGATACCACGGGCGCCGGCGATGCCTTCGCGGCGGCGTTCCTCGCCGCAGAACTCAGTGGCGGTAAGCCCGATGCTTGTCTCAAGGCGGGCATCGCCGCGGGCGCCGAGGCCGTTGCCCGCATCGGCGGCCAGCCGGCGCGGCGCGACATGCCGGTCAGCTCCTGAGGCTGATCCAAACCGGCGCGTGATCGCTGGCGCCGTCCTCACCACGGACCTCGCGATCGACACCGGCAGCCTTGAGCTTTCTGGCCAGCGGCTTGCTCAGCAGCAGATGGTCGAGCCTGAGGCCGGCGTTGCGGGGCCAGCGGTTCCGCATGTAGTCCCAGAAAGTGTAGAGCGCCGGCTCGTCAGGGTAGATCTTGCGCAGCGCGTCGGTCCAGCCCTGTTCGAGCAGCAGATGGAACGCGGCGCGGGCCTCGGGCTGCACCAGCGCGTTGTCGCGATAGGAGGTGGTGACATAGATGTCGCGCGGCTCGGGGACGATGTTGTAGTCGCCGGCGAGCACAACGGGCAGCTTGGTGGCAAACAGGTCCTCGGCATGGGCGAGCAACCGCTCCTGCCAGCGCAGCTTGTAGTCGAATTTTGGCCCAGGCTGCGGGTTGCCGTTGGGGGCATAGAGCGACGCGACGACGATCCCGTCGATCGCGGCCTCGATATAGCGGGCCTGCTCGTCGCTGCTATCGCCCGGCAGCGCCGTCGCGGTGACGATCGGCTCGAGTCCCCGCGCCAGGATGGCGACGCCGTTCCACGCCGATTGTCCGACGAACACCGCGCCATAACCTGCATCGGCAATGGCGCTGCGTGGAAACTGCCGGTCGGTGCATTTGAGCTCCTGCAGGCAGACGATGTCGGGCTTGGCGGATTTGAGCCAAGCCAGGAGGTTAGGCAGCCGCCGGGCGATGCTGTTGACGTTGAAGGTGGCGATTTTCATCGCGACGGCTGAAGCCAGGGGCAGGCCCCCTCACCCGGCCTTCGGCCGACCTCTCCCCCAGGGGAAGAGGTGGCATGTCGACCCAATCGTGCCCACTCTCCACCTCTCCCTCGGGAGAGAGGTCGCCGCGTAGCGGCGGGTGAGGGGGCCTTGACCAAGATCGCGGAGTCAGGCCGCAATGCGCCCCACCCATTCGGTGACTTTGTCGGCAACGCTCTGTAGGTGCTGCGCCGTGGTGAAGCCGGAGATCGCTTTGCGCGGCTTCAAATCGTGGTCGCCGTCTTCGAGCCAGAAGACATCGATCTCGTCCGAGAGCCCGAATTCGCCGACTTCATAGCGGTCGCCGAATTCGTCGCGCGTGCCCTGGCAGATCAGCGCCGGGGTCTCGAGGCCGATCAGGTGCTTGGTGCGCAGCTGCTGCGGCCGTCCGGGAGGATGAAAGGGATAGCCGAGGCAGAGCAGGCCGGCGATGCGGCCGGCATCGTAGAGCGCATCGGCGACCATGCTGGCGACCCGCCCGCCCATCGATTTGCCGCCGATGATCAGCGGACCGTCGGTTGGGCCGAGATCGTCGACCGCCGCCACGTATTCGGGCATCACCGTCTCGGCCTTGGGCGGCGGCTTGCGCTCGCCAGTCCGCCGCGCCGCCATGTAACCGAACTCGAAGCGGGCGACGCGGAAGTTCGCCGCGGCCAGCACCTTCGCAGTGGCACTCATCGAGGCCGAGTCCATCGGCGCCCCGGCACCATGCGCCAACAGGATCGTGACACGCGCATCCTCGGGGCCGTCGAAGAGAAACTGGGTCGTCATTCTAACCCGCCGATTTGCGCGTATTGAGATCGACGAAGGCGATGCCGCGGGTGGCGGTCTTGGCCCAATCGCTGTCCTGGTCGAGTTCGAGATAGCGGCTCCAGGCGACGCGCGCCGCCGGCAGATCACCGGCGTCGAATTCGAGCGAGGCGAGATTGTAGATGGCGTCGGCGTAGTCGGGGTCGATGGCGATGGCGCGCTTCAGATGGGCGCGTGCCGCGCCGATCTTCTTCTCGTCGCGCAGCAGCGCCGCGTAGTTGAACCAGGCCTCGACGAAGGAGGGGTCGATCTTGATCGCCTGAGCGTAGGCCGCCGCCGCGTCGTCGCTCTCGCCCAGCGCGCGAAAGCAATTGGCGCGGTTATACGCCGCAACCGAATCCGAGGGGTCGAGCGACAGGCAGCGGCCGTAGAGCACCGTCGCCTCCGCATAGAGCTTGGCCATCTCGGCGTCTTCGGCGAGGGCGAAATACTCCTCGCTGTCGTCCTCGGCCGGCTCGAGCGGCAAGAGCCGCTGGCCGTCGAGTTCGGTCTTCATGGCGCCGTCGACGGCGTATATCTTCTGCGGCCCCTCGGGATGCAGCGAGCGGGCGGTCAGCGAAGCGACCGGGCCGGCGTGATGCACCGAGCGCGCCACCGCGTCCCAGCTGGCGCCGCCGGCGATCAACCCGGCATATTTCCGCGCCAGGATCAGGTCGCGGAACGAGAACGGTTCGGCATCGTGTTCGAAGGCATCGAACAGGGCCAGCCGGTCGAAGATGTCGCCTGGGAGCCTGGACTGGTCGAGCAGCGATTGCCGGCTCATCGCTGAGCGCTCGGGCGTATCGAGCAAGTGCAGCCAGCGCAGGAAGCCATTCTCGCTGACGAGCTTCACGCCGGTCTTGCCGAGCGTTGCGAGCTTGGCCTCGATCTCGGGACCGGGACGGTCGAGGAGCCTGCGGCCCAGCACCACGCGCTGCGTCTGCCGGGTGATGCCGCGGCGGAGACGTCCGCCGCGGGTTACGACGGCGCGGGCGGCGAGGCGCTGCGGGAAGGCGCGCAGCGCCCCCACAATGCCGAAGCTCGTCCCCCCCTGCGCCATCTATCCCGTCAAGCTTTCTTCCTTGCCGGCGCCTTGGCGGCAGCGGCCTTGCTGGCGGCCACCGCCGCCTTGAGCGAGGGTTTGGCCACCGGCTCTTTCTTGGCCGCCGGCGCGGATTTCGATTTGCTCGGCGCGTCGGGCTTGGCCGCCCCGAGGCTCGCCTTCAGCGCGTCCATCAGGTTGATGACATTGCCGCGCTCGGGCGCCGCCGCAATGATCGGCTTATGGCCCTTGAGCTTTTCCTTGATCATCGCCATCAGCGCCGTCTCGTAGCGATCTTCATAGGCTTTCGGATCGAAATGCGTGACCTTGGCCTCGATCAGCTTTTCGGCGAGTTGCAGCATCTCGGGATCGGTCTTGACGTTCGGGATGTCGTCGAAATAGGCCGCCGTGCTCCGCACCTCGCGCGGGTCGCGCAGGGTGGTGACGAACATCCCCTTGTCGCGTGCGCCGATGGTGACGATGCGTTCGCGGCTCGACAGCACCAGCCGCGCGATGGCGACCTTCTTGGCCTTCGCCATGGCGTCGCGCAGCACCGCGAAGGTCTCCTCGGCCATGGCGCCGTCGGGGGCGAGGTAGTAGGGCGAGTCCTGGTAGATCACGTCCACCTCGCTCTCATCGACAAAGGCCTCGATGTTGAGCGTGTGGTTGGATTCGATCCTGACCGCGTCGAGGTCGGAATCCTCGATGATGATGTATTGCTTGTCCTCGTACTCATAGCCGCGCACCAGATCGGCGCGCTCGACGAGGCCCAGCTCGGGGTCCACCGGCTTCATGTTGATGCGGTTGTGGGTGTCCTTGTGGAGCTGGTTGAAGCTGATGCGCTCCGACGCGCTCACCGCCGGGTAAAGCCGCACGGGACAGCTCACGAGGCTGAGTTTGATGTAACCCTTCCAGCTGGCTCTAGGTGCCATCGGTTCTCTCCACGCATCACTTCGGCTGCTTGAGCGCGGCACTCAAATCCGCCGCATCCTGATCCATCGCCGCCCACGGATCGCCGGAAATGTTCAAAATTCCCGGCAAAGTAGAATAATTCAAATCCTCGGGAGCGTCGATGGATCGTAAATCAGACCAGTTAACAGGCGTGGAAGCCGGCAGATTGGCCCGCGCCCTGAGGCTGTAGGGGGCAACGGCGGTGGCGCCGCGATAGTTGCGGTGGAAGTCGATGAAGATGCGGCGCGTGCGTTTGTCCTTGGCCATATTCACCACGAACGTCTCGGGCGCCGCCTTGGCGATGCGGGTGGCGATCTCACCGGTCGCCGCATGGGTTTTCTTCCAGTCGAGCTTGGGTTTGAGCGGCACCACAACATGCAGCCCCTTGCCGCCCGAAGTCTTGACATAGGGGGTGAGCCCCAGCCCCTCGAGGAACTCGCGGACGAAGACCGCCGCCTCGACGATCTGCCTGAACTTGATGCCCTCGCCGGGGTCGAGATCGAAGATCACCCGGTCGGGCTTTTCGAGCGCGGTCTTCCAGTGGCAGCCCCAGGCGTGGAACTCGATGACGCCGAACTGGGCGAGGGCGAGATAGCCCTTGGCGTCCTCGATCGAGATGTACTTCTTGAGCTCGCCCTCGTCGCTCGACATCGTCTCGAAGCTGCCGATGGTGGGCGGCATGCCGGTGAACGGGTGGCGCTGAAAGAAGATGTCGTCGAGCCGCCCGGAGGGGCTGCGCACCAGCGATACGGGCCGGCCGAAGATATGGGGCAGCATGAAGTCGCCCACCGCCGCGTAGTAGATGGCCACGTCGAGCTTGGTCGGTCCGCTCTTGCCGAACAGCCGCCGCGTCGGGTTGGTGACCCAGATGCCGGCAAGGTCGGCGTCCGAGATCAGGCGCTTGCGCGGCGCCGGCGCCTCGGTGGCGGTGATCTCGGGTTCGCGCAATCCCTTGAACACGGCGTGTCGCACCGATTTGTCGGCGGTGAGGTTGGCATAGTGGACATGTGCGGTGATCACCGGCCGCACCGGGATCACATCCTTGGGCATGCCGTCGAGCTTCTGGTCGGGCGCGGCGAGGGGTTTGAGTTTGGCAAGGATCGAGAGCAGGTCGCTGGCGACGAATCCGGTGCCGCATTTGCCGCGGTATTCGAGTTCGCCGTCGACCCACTGTCCGAGCGCGATGGCGCCGATGCCGCCGGCCGCCGGCGACAGGGTGTAGCCGACGATCGGGAAATCGCCGGCCTGCAGCGCCTTGGTCTTCACCCAGGTCTTGCTGCGCGCCTCGATGTAGGGCGCGTCCACCCGTTTGCTGACGATGCCCTCGAGGCCGATCTCAGTGGCGTGGTCGTAGAGTACCTGGCCGTCGCCAGCGAAACCGTCGCTGAACTGGATCGCCGAGTTCGCCGTGATCACCGTGCCGAGCAGGCTCTGCAGCAGCGCCTTGCGGTCGGTGAGTTTCGCCTTGGTCAAGTCGTAGCCGTCGAGATGCATGAGGTCGAAGGCAAAGAAGGTCAGCCGCTCGCTGGCGTGATCGCTCAGCGCCTGCTGCAGATCGGCGAAGTGCGAGACGCCCGCGTCGTCGACCACCACGATCTCGCCATCGAGGACCGCCTCCTTGACCAGTAGGTGCTCGAAGGCCCGCGCCAGGACGCCATAGCGGGCGGTCCAGTCGATGCCGGTGCGGGTCAGCAGCCTGACCTTGCCGCCGGTGACCATGGCGATGGTGCGGTAGCCGTCGAACTTGATCTCGTGCAGCCAGCCTTCGCCCTTGACCGGCTCGCCCGATTCCGAGGCGAGCTGCGGCTTCATCGATTTGGGCATCGGGGCCTTGACGGCGCCGGCGATCTTCTTGGGGTCGAGCGGCACGGGCTTGGCGGCCTTGGCCGGCTTTGCCGGGATCAGATCCTCGATCCGCCGTCCGGACTTCACGCTCTCAGGTCGGGTCGCCAGAATGTCGGTCTTGGTGTCGACGCCGGTGTCGCGCTCCTTGACGAACAGCCAGTTGTTTTTGCCCGCCTCGCCGGGCTTGGGTTTCATGCGGATCAGCACCCAGCCGCCCTTGAGCTTTTCGCCCCACAGCCGGAACTTGAAGTCGCCCTTCTTCAGCCCCTCCCCGATATCGCCCATCGGGGCCCAGGTGCCGGTGTCCCACACGATCATCGGTCCGCCGCCATACTCGCCTTCGGGGATCACGCCCTCGAAGTCGAGATATTCGATCGGATGGTCTTCGGTTTCGGCGGCGTAGCGCTTGTCGGCGGGATTGAGCGAAGGGCCCTTGGGCACCGCCCAGCTCTTGAGCACGCCGTCGAGCTCGAGCCGCAAATCGTAGTGGTCGGCGGTGGCCCAGTGCTTGTGGATGACGAAGCGATTGCCACCACCATCCCCGCCGCCCGTGGGTTCAGGGGTTTTGCCGAAGTCGCGCTTCTGGCGGTAGTTGTGGAGCGGGGAGGCGGCCATCTGCACCCTGCCGGCGGATGGTGGAGCTGAGCGGGATCGAACCGCTGACCTCATCATTGCGAACGATGCGCTCTCCCAACTGAGCTACAGCCCCGTTCCGCCCGGCGAGCGCTACATATCCAATCGCGGCGCGTTGGCCTAGCCCTTTTTTCGCGGGTCCCGGGCTCAGGCGAGGCCCTGGGCGACGAGGCTGCGGGCGGAGGCGATGACGGCGTCTTCGGCCGGAATCAGCGGTCGGCCGAGGAGCGCCTGGACGGCGCTCGCATCGGCAGTTTTGACGACGCCCAGCTCTCCGAGGTTGCCGCGCACGTCCCTGTCGACGACGCCGAAGAGACGGACGATCCAGTCCGGGACCTCGAAGCGCGGCATCTTGCCGGCATGCTCGGGCAGGGCGCGCTTGAGGACATCGGCCATTTCCATCAGCGTCATGGTGCCGTTGCCCATCGGGAAGCGGCGGCCGCGAGCTTCGGGCGCGGTCATCGCCGCGACGTGGGCGGCGGCGACGTCGCGGACGTCGATGGCGATGAAGCCGATGCGCGCCGCGGCGGGCAGGCTGCCGTCGAACATGCGCTTCAGGAGCCCCACAGAGGTGCCCGGATCGTCGTCGAGCAAGGGCCCGAAAATGCCGCCGGGATTGATCGTCGCGAGGTCGTTGCGGCGGCCGGCGCGGTCCATGATCGCCCAGGCTTCGGCCTCGGCGCGCGTCTTGGATTCGACATAGGCGTTGACGTCGCGGGCCTTGAGATCGGTCCAGTCGTCGGCGGTGAACGGCGCCGTGCGGCCCTTGTCGTGGCCGTACATGACCGCGGCCATGGACGAGGTGAGGACGATGCGCTCGACCTTGGCGCGGAGCGCCGCCTCAAGCGCCCGCCTTGTGCCGTCGACGGCGGGCCGGATCAGCTCCATGCGATCGCGCGGCATGGCGGTAACGAACGGCGAGGCCGTGTGCTGGAGGTAGCGGACATCGGCCATCGCCTCGTCCCAGCCGGCATCCGACATCAGGTCGAGCACCACGAAGTCGAGCTGCGAGACGTCGGCGCCGGCTTTGGCGAGGGTGGCCGTGACCTTGGCGGCCTTGCTGAGGTCGCGGACGCTGCCGCGCACCCGGTAGCCGGCGGTGAGCAGGGCCAGGGCGACGTGGCCGCCGACGAAGCCGGAGATTCCGGTGAGCAGGACGCGGTCAGACATGGCGGTTCCTTTCATTTGAACGAACCATATGATAATCGTTCAATTCGTTCAACAAGGAAGACTCCGTGGCCGATGTGGTCGACAAGAGGCGGCGCATTCTGGACGCGGCGCGCGCCCTGATCCTCAGGAACGGCCGGCGCGGCACCTCGATGGAGGCGATCGCCGCCGCCGCGCACATCGCCAAGCCCACGCTCTACGCCTATTTCCGCGGCAAGGATGCGGTGTTCGAGGCGATTGTCGGCGACTTGATCGCGACGATCCGCGCCGATTTCCGGGCCGCGCTTGGCGGCGAGGGCGACGTGGTGGGTCGCATCGGCGCGGCGCTCACCGCCAAGTACAAGGCGGTGGCGCGGCTGCTCGCCGGTTCGCCGCATGCCGATGCGCTCTACGGCGAGCATGACGGTATCGCGGCGCCGCAACTTGCGGCGATCGAGGCCGAGATCGCTGCCGCGATCGAGGGCGAACTCGCCCGCGCCGGAGTCGTCCGGGCCCGGCCGCTGGCGCAGCTGCTGCTGGCCGCGAGCTACGGGGTGGGCCGCAAGGCGCTGGCGCCTGCCGAGCTCGGCCCGGCGATCCGCCTGCTCGCAGAGCGGCTGCTGCGGCCGGAGCTGCCCTAGGCGGCGCGGATCCGGTCCTGCTAGCCTCGCCGCTTCTCGAATCGGGGACATCATGGCCGTCATCGCCTACTTCCTGTTTGCTGTTTCCGGCGGCGCCATGCCCGACATGACGGCGCTCGCCGCTTTCGACAGCCAAGCCGCCTGCCAGGCCGCCGCCGCCTCCGTCACCGAGGCGCTGAGCGGGGGCGAGGACGGCAATGTCATCGTCTGCGTCTCGGCCGACTCGCTGAAGAAACTCGCTGAAGATAATCCGGCCTGAAAAGCGCAGACGGAGAGACCCGACACGCCATGGCGTTCGGGGTTTGGCTTGCCGTGGCCAAGAGGGGGCCACGGACGGAGAGCGCCGGGCGCCTCCGAAATGTTTTTGCTAGGCGAGACGCCCAGCGCTGCTCCGCGGCGGGGGTGTCGGAACCGTT
>JACRAF010000052.1 GCA_016213505.1 Devosia nanyangense | reverse complement strand
CCGTGCGTTCGCCCGAACTAAGATAGTGTTCTAGTACGCATGCCCCCTCAGACTTAGCAGAACTGCCGGTGGCCATTGTGCCGGAGACTTCAATGCGTTGGGTCCTCCGCCGGTGGCAGACAATGAGGGTCGGCCCCAGCCGCACATAGTCTCCAGCTACAGGGGGAAAAGGGCCCATGCTGCTCCTCAGACCCGGCGCCAGTCCGGACATCTCGCGGAACCAGGCCACCAAGAGGCGGGCGCCAGTCGAGGCATCGAGAGGCATTGGCGAAAAGAGCCATTGCGAAAGCTCCGCGTTTACGGGGGCTTGCGGGAGCGACCAAGAGCATAGGCAATGCTCTCGCTTTGCTTCTGCTATCCGCCGACGATCGTCCTATCCACGCGGCAACGCGATGCATTTGATCGGCGGCAGACAGTTCCGAGCTTTTCGGCGTGAACCTCTGGCCGAAACCGCGCCGCCTAGCTCGGCTTCTTGCCGATGGCGGCACGCAGCAGCCGGCCAACCACGTCGTCATCGGTCTCACCCGGAAGTCGGGCGGCAGCGATGCGGTCGAACACCTCGTCGTCGACCGGGATCGTCCAGCGTCCGTCCGGCAGTCGTGTCGCGGTCCGGCGGATCGTGTAGCCGGGTAGGGCCTGCGCATCGATCAGGTGCTTGGTCTCGTCGCTGACGGTGATGATCTTCATGGCGCGTGCCTCCCCTATGTGGGGGTCAACACGCTTGTTCGGGGCGACAAGGCCAGTGGGTTCTGCGAGACGAAGAGGTCGCGGTTAGCGGGAGCCGGCCAACGCGACGAGGTCTCGCCGGAAGGCGACGACTTGGCGGCGCACCGCCCTGTCGAACAATGCGCCGTCGTCGAGCAGCGACCACTGCAACGCCTCGTACTTGAGAATCATGTCGTCGATGCTGCGGGCGGGATACCGGGCAATCCGATCAATGAGCGCGACAATCTCGTCGACACTTGCTGACCACCGTGCCCAGGCGGTGTGATAGCCCACCTTTTCGCGGATGGTGTCCAGAGCCGCCCTCTGGCGCCGACCGGGGCGCGCGGTGGGCTTGGTTGGTGTGGTGGCGATCCTATCGGCCTCGGCCGCGAGTTGCCGCACGTGGCGGCCCTGTCGGGCACAGCGGCGGCGAAGCCGGACGAAGCTCTGGCCAAGCTCGGCAAGGCGCGCGCCTGAGCCACTATCACCTTGCGTGACCCCGCCGGGTCGCTGCCTGCCGTCACTGGACCGGACCACCATGCGCCTACTCCCCGAGGAAAGACCCGGTCGTGGTGGCTTGGTCTCAGCTGTGTCGTCAACAGTGGGGAACGAAGGTCCGGTCTCAGCGGGCTCGAACCAGGGCTTCTGCCTGGATGACGCTGATCCTCAGCTCTTCGTCGCTGAACTCTCGAGCCGCGGTCGCCAGCCTCTCGAGCAGCGCCGTGCGCTTGGTTGGACGTTTCCCCTCGCCGTCGAGGCCGAGCAGCCAGTTCGGGGTGGTGCCGAGCCCATTGGCGATCCGCACCAGGGTGTCGAGGTCGGGTTCCCGGCGATTGCCGGCATAGTGGGCATAGCGGCGCTCCTCGAGCCCGCATTGCCGTGCCGCCTCGCGGTCCGAGATTCCCAGTTGTGCTGCCCGTTCCTTGAGCCGTTTGGCGAACATGTCCATGAGAACGGATTGTTCTTCATCGACATCAATTCGGCTACGAACGTTATGTCTTCCTTCAAGTCCATATCGTAGTCACGTGACACACCTGAGAAAGGAGTGGTCTACATGACAATCCAAGGCACATTTGGACGCCGTAACGCCCGCAAGACGGCGGTTCGGGCGCCGCAGCGAGAATCGGCGAACGAACGTGTGGACGTCGCCCCATTACGGGCGTCGGGGCGTGGCCGGGCAGCCCTCCTGGGCGTGGTCGGCACTTTTCTGGTGCTATGGGCCATAGGGGCCGGAATGAGGGCTCACAAGGCGCCCGACACCCCTGCACAGTCGGCGGCGGTGGAAACCAGCGCACCAGCACCCAAGGCCCCAGAACCCTGCGAGGTGACGATGAAAGAGTACTCCTCTCTGAAGCCGGGGATGTCGCTGCGGCGCGCAACCTCGATCATCGGGTGTGCGGGGGAAGAGATGAGCCGTGTCTCGATCGGTGGGCAGGAGACCGTCATGGTGTCCTGGACCGGCAATGGCGGCTTCATCTCCAACATGAACGCCACCTTCGACAATGATCGCCTCGTCGCAAAAGCGCAGCTCGGGCTGGAGTAATAGGCAGAATGGGTCGCGCCTGCCGCATCGCCGCGCGAATGATCTAGTCTAGACGGTGGACCTCGTCAGGCACTCTGACACGGCAGCGCCAATTGGGGGTGAAAGTCGGGCTTGCCATTCTTTCACCCGCCAGTGGGAGCTACGGTCGCGCTAGACGCCGCGCCTCCGCTGCCTGAACCAAGGGCGATGAACGTCATCCCCGGCGGCTGCTTGGTCGAATCTTGAGGATTTAGCGGTGGCCGGCCGCGCCCCTCCCGCGGACCGCCTGCCGCGCCTACTGTGCGCCGGCACTCGGATTCATCGCACTTGAATAGAGTTTGATCGACATATCCACCGATTGTTTTGCCCAGGCGTCGGCAGAGTGCGCCGATGACAGCCGCCCAGAAGCGTATCGTTGGCAAGGCGGCGGGCACGACAGCAGTTGCGGTTGTGGCCGCACTGGCAGTTTTCATCATCTCACGCTGGATCACTGGGGGGACGATCGACGAACGCGATTGGTTGGAGACGATCCTCATCCCCATAGTCGTGGGTATGCCGATCGCCTGCTACGTCTTCGCCCAGGCGGAAAAGCTCCAAAGCGCATACATGGAGCTCGCCGAGCTAAATGCCGTCACCGAACGCGCCCATCAGCAGCTGAAAGAGGCTCACGAGATCATCGCGTTCGCTGCCCGCTATGACAAAATGACGGGTCTGCTCAACCGGGAGCATTTCTTGGATGCGGTTCGAGCGGCTCATCAAGCTGGCGAGCGAGACGTGCTGCTCATCATCGATGCCGACCATTTCAAGCGTATCAATGATCGATACGGGCATATGAAAGGCGATGAGGCGCTGATCACCATCGCGAACTCCATTCGGCAGGCCGTGAGGGTACAGGATGAAGTTGGACGCCTAGGGGGAGAGGAGTTCGGCGTGCTCCTGAAGAACGCCTTCTCAAGTACCGCTGTCGATTTAGCGGAGAATATCCGTCGTCACGTCTCCGAGTCGCTGTTTTGCGGTTCGCGGGACGGCGCTCCCGTTGCGCTGACCGTGAGCATCGGTGGAGCTACGCTGGCTGACTTCCCCCAAGGCCTGACTGAAGTGCTCGCGCAAGCGGACGGGTGTCTCTACCGGGCCAAGCGCGCGGGGCGCAACCGCGTCGAGTTCGACACCACCCTGGTGCAACTGGTCCAGTCCATGGCACGGCAGGACGAGCGCAAACAGCAATCGACGAAGAACTGAACGTCCGATCCTCCAGCGGGTCGACGGCGCCTCCGGTGCGTAGTGTGAACCCTCGGTCAAGCTCATGCAGCGCGGTCTTGCTGGATCGTCCGATGTCTGGTGTTCTTCGACGCAGGGGGCAACAGACTGGGTGCAGAGACAGTCTAGAATAGCACTCCAACGCCACACTGCTAAGTGGCACCGCTGGTCATCGAATGCGCCGTCGCGTCAATGCGTTGGGTCCTCCCTGGCTGGATGGCGATGAGAGTCGGCCCCAGCCTCAGTTAGTCTCCACCTACGGGAAAAATCGGCTCCACGACTACTCCACACATCCGCACCTCGGCCTAAGCCCCCGAAGACGCTGCGATAGGAGATCACGAGTGTCAGTCCCCATGGGCGCGGTGAAGGGGTATCAGGATGGCTCGCGCAAGTGCTGGCCTCGCGCACACGAGCGATCGTGAAGCGCGTCAGCCTCGCCAGTGCACCTTCGGCTCGCCCAGCGTGCGCAGTTCCTCGGGCGGCGCACCGGCGATGCGGCGGATCAGCAGTCGCGCGAGTTCAGCGCCGGCGGCTACCACGTCTTCCTCGATCGTATCGATCTGGGGGTAGAGCGTGGGGAGCAGGTCGGACGTCTGCTTGCAAATGAAGCTCACGTCTCGCCCGATCACGACGCCTTCATCCGCCAGCCCCGGGATGAGGCAGATCGAGCGCAGTTCGCTGTCGCAGATGATGCCGTCATAGCGTGGCGTCACCCGAGCCAGGTCGCGGCCGAACTGCCGCATCGAGGCAAGCGTCGTGTTGTCGATCCGGGCGCTCGCGACGATTGCCTCGAGTCCGAGCCGGGCCGCGGCGCGCTCATAGGCCGTGACGATGGTGTGGTAGTTGTAGGTGGTGTCGCGGCCGACCACGAGCGCTATGCGCCGGCTGCCCTTTTGCGCAATGCGCTCAAGCGCCAGCCGGACGAATTCCTCGGAGTGAAAGTCGTGCGAGGCGTGCGGTGAGTGGAACTCCGTCCGGCCGTGCGTCACGAATGGAAAGTCGTGGTCCATCAGCAGTTGTACCCGCGGATCGCGGGCGCTGGTGTGGGTGATGATGACCCCGTCGGCGGTGCGATTCTCGAGGATATAGCGGATCGATTCCACGGAATCGTCTCGGCCGAAATCCGGGCTCACATTCATGTGGTAGCGCGTGCCCTCGATGGCGTGCCCGATGCCCTGAATCAAGTAGCGGGCAAAATCGATCGTCTCGTCGGCCCGCTCGAGGACGAGGGCAATGACATTGGTCTTACCAGTGCGCAGGCGCACCCCGGCGCGGTCGGGCACGTATCCGACCTGCGCCGCGGCTTCGCTGACACGCTTGTAGGTCGCGGCCTTGAGCCGCGCGCCGCCGCGCAGCGCCAGCGACACGGTGGAGGGACTGAGCCCGGTCAGTTCGGAAATGGTGCGAAGCGTGGCGCGTTTGGCGCTGATCTCCGGCTTTTTTCCCGCCCCGCTGTCCTTTGTCATCTTTCCCTCTGCTGAGCATCCTTCCCACAGGCGGCGTCAACACGCAACGTCGCAAATTGCAACGATGCAGCGACCACTGACGTCGAATATACAGAAGTGCATGTAGTGGAAAATACAGCAATATCATAAACATAATCAACATTTATGGGTGAACGAAGGCGCGACGCCACGAATCTGTTGCAACGTTGCAATTTATCGGCTTAGCTGACCGCGCTGTTTCATGAGGGGGAGGAGGCGAGCGTCGCCGCCCCTCGAACGGGAGGAACCGAATGCTGAAACGCCACCTGCTGGCCGCCGCGGCGGCTACCACTCTGCTTGTGTCCGCGCTGCCGGCACAGGCTGTATCCATTGCCTACAACGCCAACTTCGAGGCCCTGATCGCACCGGGCATCGCGGCTTACGAAGCAGCGACCGGCCAAAAGGTCGATGCCATCAAGCTGCCGGGCGGCGACGACTACTCGACCCGCATCCAGACCGACCTCAGCGCCGGCACTGCGGCGGACGTCATCATGCTCGACAGCTACATCGTGGCCGAATATGCGGGCAGCAACTACCTCGCGCCGCTCGATGACCTACTCAAGGACTGGGACCAGTTCAAGGACTTCATGAAGGGCCCGCTCGACGTCGTGTCGTACAACGGCAAGGTCTACGCGCTGCCCAACGGCACCGACGTGCGTATGCTCTATTACAACAAGGCGGATTTCACCAAAGCGGGCCTCCCGATCCCGTGGGCGCCCAAGACCTGGGCCGATGTGATCGACGCTGGCAAGGCGCTCAACAAGGTCGGCGTCGCCAATGCGTTCCTGCTTGAAGCGGGCACCAAATGGGGCGAAGGCACCACCATGCAGGGCTTCTACATGACCCTGCTCGGCGCCGATACGCCCGATGGCGACCGCAACCGCCTGCGCGACCGCGCCTCGGGTAAGTGGATCGGCGACAGCCCGGCCATCCGCAACACGCTGAAGTTCTACCAGGACGTCTACGTCAACGACAAAATCTCGGGCACCGCGATCAACTACGCCGCCGACGTGTTCAACGACACCAACAATGCGTTCCTCGCCGGCGACATCGGCATCTATGCCACCGGCAACTGGGCCAATGACTGCCTGTGGGGCTGCGGCAATGCCAATCAGCCCAGCCAGGAAGAAAAGGACAAGCTCGTCGGCTTCTCGCCGTGGCCGGGCTCGGGCCTGCCGGGCGCCAAGGCGACCACCAATATCTCCGGTGGCTGGACCGTGGCTCTCACCGCCAAGGCCGCGACCAATCCCGACGCCATCAAGCTGCTCGAGGCGATCTACGACGCCAAGAATCTTGGAAAGTGGACGGTCGACACCAAGACGCTGACTGTGCGCCAGGACATTGCGGACTCCGACGCCTACAAGTCGAACCCGTTCCTCGCCCAGATCACCGCGATGGTGGCGGACACCACGGGTCGGGACACCGTTCCGGGCTACGCCAAGGTCTCCGCCCTCGTGCAGGACATGACCGCCGGCATCCTCGACGGCAAGTCGATCGACGACGTGGTCAAGACGTACCACGACGCCCTCGTCGACGAGTTCGGCGCGGACGCGGTGGTGACGCTGCAGTAAGCTCTCCCGGACGTTGCGGCGGCGTGCCTCGTGCACGCCGCCGCGGCGGTCGACCCAACAGTTCGTGTTCTCCAGAGAGTTTCGATGAGGCAAAGCCCCTGGCTCGCCGCCGCCCGCGGTCCGATGCTCATTGCCATGTTGCCTGCAGCGGTGTGCATCCTCGCCACGGTGGCGCTGAGCGCCTGGGCAATCTTCTACAGCTTCACCAATGTCGAGTTGACCGGCGCGCGCTCGATCAACTGGAGCTTCATCGGCTTCGACAACTACGTCCGCCTGTTCACCCGCGAGGGCTTCCTCAATTCGCTGTGGGTGACGTTTGTCTTCACCTTCTTTTCGGCCATCGTCGGACAGTCGGTGGTGGGCTTCACGCTCGCCGTGACCCTGCGCGGCACACGCTCACTGTTGCGCAACATCGTCGAGGTCGCCGTCATGCTTGGCTGGCTGCTGCCTGACATCGTCGCGGCCTTCATGTGGAACGCCACCACCTCGAAGACCGGCTTGATCAATTCCTTCATCCTCAACCCGCTCGGGGTCGGCCCGGTCGACCTGATCAGCAACTATGCGCTGACGGTCGTAGTCGTCGCCAACATCTGGAAAGGCACCGCGTGGTCGTATCTGCTGTTCAGCGCCGCGCTCGACTCCATTTCCCGCGAGATCCTCGAGGCGGCGCGCGTCGACGGGGCAACGCCCTTCCAGCGCATCCGCCTCGTCATCCTGCCCATGCTGCGCTCGCACATCGCTACCAATTTGCTGCTCATCACGATCTGGACCTTCGGCTACTTTGCGCTGATCTTCGCGCTCACGGGCGGTGGTCCCGGAAGACAGACCGAAGTTCTGTCCATCCTGATGTTCCACACCTCGTTCAACGTCGGAAAGCTCGGCTTCGGCAGCGCCATTGCCATCGCCATGATGCTGCTGGTCGGCGTGCTGGCCGTGTTCTATTTGCGCCAGCTCAAGGAGCCCAAGTGATGGAAAGCACCTTCGCGCGCTCTCCGGCCGTCACGGTCCTGCTCCTGGCCGTCGCGCTGGTCTGGATCAGCCCGTTTGCCTGGCTGGTCATCACCGCCTTCGACCCGCAGGCCAACGGCCAGCTCGGCGGGGCACACGGCGTCGGCCTGGACAATTTCCTTGCGGCCGTCAGCGGCTCGTCCGGCCAGCAATTCATCAACTCGATGATCATTTCGATCGGCACCGCGACGCTCACTGTGCTCATCGCGACCGCCGCCGCCTATCCGCTCTCGCGCATCGACATTCCGGGAAAGAACGTCCTGCTCTGGTCCCTCGTCCTGCTGCGCATGATGCCGGAGGTCGGCGTCATCGTGCCGGTGTTCTTTGCGGCCAAGACGGTGCAGGGGCTCAACGCCCAGGGGATGATCGTGTCGATGACCGTCCTCAATATTCCGTTCGCGCTGCTGCTGCTCAAGAACTTCTTCGACAGCGTGCCGATCGAGCTCGAGGAATCGGCCTATATCGAAGGAGCATCGCTCTGGCAGATCGTCTGGTACGTCGTGGTGCCGCTATCACGCTCGGGCCTCGCCGTCGTGTGGTTCTTCACCTTCACCGGCGCCTGGAACGCCTTTCTGCTGCCGCTTATCTTCGCCCGCACCGATACGGCCTTTCCAATGTCCGTAGGGCTCTACGCCGCCTTCGGACAATACGGCTCCATCCAATACGGCTTCCTCGCCGCATACTCGATCGTTTACGCGTTTCCGGCGGTCGTCGTGTACTTCCTGTTGCGGCGTAACCTCAACACCGGCTTCGCTGGCGTGGGGGTGAAGGGATGAGCGACCGCATCATCGCCGCGCGCGTTGTCGTATGCTCGCCCGGCCGCAACTATGTGACGCTGATCATCGAAACGGCGTCCGGCCTGACCGGCATCGGCGACGCCACGCTCAACGGCCGCGAGCTCGCCGTCGCTTCCTATCTCGCCGATCACGTCGCGCCGCTGCTGATCGGCCGCGATCCGGCGCAGATCGAAGACATCTGGCAATATCTCTATCGCGGCGCCTATTGGCGGCGCGGACCAGTGACCATGACGGCGATCGCAGGCATCGACGTGGCGCTATGGGACATCAAGGCCAAGGCGGCCGGAATGCCGCTCTATCAGTTGCTCGGCGGCGCCAGTCGCGAGCGCATGCTCTGCTACACCCACGCCGACGGCGCCGATATCGCGGAAGCGCTCGATGCGGTTGCCGCAAAGCGCGAGCACGGTTTTCGGGCCGTCCGCGTGCAGGCCGGCGTGCCAGGACTTAATCGCATCTACGGCGTGCATGGCGATGGCGCGGGCGATTCCTATGCCCGGCCGATCGAGGGCGACTGGGACACGTCGGCCTATCTGCGGCACACGCCAAAACTGTTCGAGGCGGCCCGTGAGCGCTTCGGACCGGAGCTCCATCTGCTACACGATGCGCACCATCGGCTGACTCCCAACGAAGCGGCGCAGCTCGGCAGATCGCTCGAACCCTATCGGCTGTTCTGGGTCGAGGACCCGGTGACCGCCGAAGCACAGGAGGGCTGGCGCCGCGTGCGGTCGCAGACCACCGTCCCGCTCGCCGTCGGTGAAGTGTTCAACTCGATCTGGGACGCGCAGCTGCTGATCACCGAGCGGCTGGTGGACTATCTGCGCGCCACCATCGTCCACGCCGGCGGCATCACCCATGTGCGGCGCATTGCCGACCTTTGCGCCCTCTACAGTGTGCGGACCGGCTTCCACGGCGCCAACGATCTGTCGCCGGTCACCATGGGGGCGGCGCTGCATTTCGGCCGCTGGGTGCCCAATTTCGGCATCCAGGAATATGCGGCGCATCCGGCCCAAGCGGAAGAAGTGTTCGGGTGGGACTGGTCCTACGCCGGCGGTCACCTCCTGAGCGGCGAGGCCGCGGGGCACGGCGTGACCTTCGACGAACAGGCCGCCGCCCGCTTTCCCTACCGACGGCAATATCTCGACGTAAACCGCCTTACCGACGGGACGATGTGGGACTGGTAGGCGTCGCGGCGGCGGTTCGGCGCAAGATCGTTCCTGCAGTGACTCGGCGTCCGCATAGACCGGTTCTTGGAGCGCGCCTGACGGCATGCAGCAGAACTACGGTCTATTGCATGCACCAGGCGGCAGCATCGGCCGTTGGACGAGGCCCAGAGCTCCGGCGGGCGGACATCACGGCCCCAACAACTGGTTCTCCCTTGGGAACAAAAGGACTGCTGGTGCCGCCGTGGAGGCTGCCGCTGGCGAATAGTCGAATGGAATCAGGTTCCAATGGTCCTGCCGGCGTGACTGCCGGTGCGGGTCGGCCCATCGTCTCGCCGCTCTTTTTCAAGAGTGGCTGAAACGCACCGAGATATTCGACTCCGAGGATGGAACTCGCGCCCTGAAATGGCTGCCCCTCCATCAGGGCATCGAAGGCCGCATCGCCTGACGCCAATGCGATGTTCTCGGCCCGCGTCCCGGGGCTGGCTTCGATGCTCGTCGTCTTGCTCAGGAAGCCTCCGCCGGCCTTGCCGAAGACATAGATGGAGGCTTGCTCGCCCGTCACCCGCGTGACCGCGTCGATGATCTCGGTGCCATAGAAGGGCGGTATGGCGTAGCCCTGAAAACTGGCGATCTTGCCGTCGGTCCAGGTCAGCGTCGATCCCGAGACGCGCTTCTCAAGGATCGTCGCCGCAACGCCGAGATTGGTCGTCTGGCGGGCTGAACTGGCCTCGACGGCCCGCTCGTGGAGATTAAGGTAGATGGTCGCCGAGACCACCGCTATCGAGCCCGCGATAGAGCAAATGACCCGCGCGGCGATTGCACTGGTCATCTTCAGACCTCGGACGATGGAAAGTAGCTTGCCCATCTTGTTTCCCCTCGGAAATGGTAATTGCCTACACGACTCGACGCGCAATTTGCGCTGCAACGATACGCGAGAGCCCTTAACCGTTCGTTTGGGAAAAGCTCGTCTCCGTTCTCACTCGCAGGCCCGGCTGTCTAGATAGATTGTCCCAGCGTCCCGTTGTGTCGCGCGCTCCCTGGTGCGTCCGGTAAGCCTTGTTCCTGCCTGCAAAAAGGCAGCGACGGGTGCGGTGTTGCAATGAAAGTTGCAACTTGTGCGAACCCGCTTGCGGTGCTGATTCAGTCGTTGACAACATGGAATTTTGCGAGCAATCTTGGATTGCAATAAGTGTTGCAGCAGGCGATATCTACCGTTTGACGGCGATCTTGCATGCGATGCAGGGCAGAGGTTCCATGGGAGGAAAACAAATGGAGCGCTTCTTAACGACTCTTCTGGCAACGACGACTTTGGTCACGGCTTTCTCGGGCGTGGCTCAAGCGGCGGATTCCAAGAAGGTGTTCTTCTTGCTACCGAACACGACCACAATCCGCTTCGAAAGCCGTGACGCGCCGTTCTTCGTCGAGGCTATGGCGGCGAAGGCGCCGGATGCCGAAGTTATCGTGCAGAACGGCGAAGGCGATCCCGCGCGGCAGCAGCGGCTGGTGGAAGACGCGATCGCCCAGGGCGCCAGCGTCATCTTGCTGACCTCGACCGATGCGAACCTTGCCGCGGGTAGCCTGAAGGCGGCCGAAACCGCCGGCGTACCGGTCGTGCTCTACGACCACGACGCAGTTGGCGGCAAGGCCGAGGCGCATGTCGTCTTCGACTCGCTCTCTGTTGGGCAGGCGCAGGGTAAGCGGGCCGCAGAGCTGATCTCGGCCATGGAGAAGACACCGGTCAAGGTCGCCCGCGTCAAAGGCAACCAGGGTGAGTACGGCACGGGTCAGTACGAAGCGGGGCAGAATGAATTCCTGCAGCCGTTGATCGACTCCGGCAAGGTGCAGGTCGTGTGCGAGTCCTACACGCAGAACTGGGACCCGGTACTCGCCCAGTCGTTTGCCGAAGACTGTCTGACGCGCAATGGCGGCGACGTGGACGTTTTCCTCGGCATGAACGACGGCACGACCGGCGGCTCCGTGGCGGCGCTGATCACTCAGGGCTTCAAGCCCGGCGACAAGCTGGTGACAGGCGGTCAGGATGCCACTGTCGAGGCCCTCCGCTACGTCGCGCAGGGCTGGCAGGACAATTCGGTGCTCAAGGACCTCAAGGTCGAGGCCACCTATGCCGCCGACGTCGTTGCCTCGATCCTTGCCGGCAACGGGGTTCCGAAGGACCTCATCAACGGCAAGGTCAACAACCAGTACATGGACGTCCCGGCAGTCTTCCTGCCCGTCTCGAACATCACACTGGACAACCTCGGCGACGTCGTCACGGCGGGCGTTTGGACGTGGGCCGAGATCTGCCAGGGCATCGAGACCACCGACGTGTGCAAGAAGAACCTCTAAAGCGGACCTCCCTTGTCCGAGGGGGCGGCGTTCGTCGCCGCCCCCACTCTTTAGGAGGAGTGATCATGTCCGAACCCATGGCCGCGGTTGCCGGCCGGCCCAATGAGGCTGCGAGCCAGGCTCCGCTGATCTCGATGCGGGACATACGGAAGTCGTACGGTTCGGTGCACGCGCTCCGAGGCGCCTCCCTCGACGTGCTTCCAGGCGAAGTTGTCGCTCTTGTAGGCGACAACGGTGCGGGCAAGTCCACCCTCGTCAAGGTGATGGCCGGCGTGATCGGTTTTGACTCGGGCGACTATCTGCTCGAGGGGCAGCCTGCCAAGATCAGGACGCCGGCCGACGCGACGGCCCTTGGGATTCAAACGGTCTACCAGGACCTCTCGCTGTGCAACAATCTGGACGCCGTCCAGAACTTGTTTCTAGGGCGAGAGCTGACCGGGCCAAGGTGGTTCGGCCGTCGTGTTCGCCGCGCCGAATGCGAAGTTAGGGCACGCGAGGTACTCGCGCGCATGCGGCTCGGAAGCCTGTCCCTGACGCGCCCGGTGGGTGCGATGTCTGGAGGGCAGCGGCAGAATATTGCCATAGCCCGATCGATACTTTGGACGCCCAAGGTCGTGATCTTCGATGAGCCAACGGCGGCGCTCAGCCACTCGGCTGCCGCTCAAGTCGCTGCTTTGATCAGAAGCTTGGCCGACGACGGTCTTGGAGTCGTCGTCGTGAGTCATGACATCCACCACTTCGTCGTCAACTCGACCGATCGGATCGAGGTCATGCGGCTCGGCGGCAACGTCGCCAGCTTCAGATCGAAGGACGTGACCGGCGAGCAGGTCGTCAATGCCATGGTGGGTGGCAACGAGGGAGCGAACCTTGCTGTCTGAATCCAACTCTCATCCGACCGGTGCAGTTGCAGCTGCTGATGCCGAAGTCGAGCTGGTACCTGCGACCCACCCCTCGGAGAAGCGCACGTTCGGTGAATTGCTGACGAGCGACCTTCGGGCTCTTCCAGTGATCATCGGTCTGGTCGCGCTCTGGATCTTCTTCATTCTGCAGAATGACGTCTTCCTCACACCACGCAACCTTTCCAACTTGCTGATCCAGAGCACCGTTGTCGGCGTGATGGCGCTCGGCCTCATGTTTGTTCTCCTGGTCAAAGAGATCGACTTGTCGGTGGCGGCCATCAATGGCGTCACAGCGGTCCTGATGGCCAAGCTGATCGTGGAGTTTGGTGCCTCGCCATGGGTAGCAATTCCACTCGCGATCGTCGTCGGGGCGCTCATCGGTTGCGTTTCGGCGCGATGGGTCACGTTTGTCGGAGTGCCCTCCTTCGTTGTGACGTTGGGTCTGGGGCTTGGACTAAACGGCTTGCAGCTCATCCTTCTGCCAACCACCGCCCGTTATGGACTCATGGGGACGAGCGTCGAGACCATCGCATTGGCAAAGATCGATGGGCTCGCGGCGTGGGGCGTGCTCGCAATCGGCGTGGGCCTCTACGGGCTGCTCGTGTTGTCCAGCATTGTGCGCAGACGGCGCGCGGGCCTTTCAGTCTCGATGGTGAAGGGGCTCGCCTTACCGCTCGTTGGGGTGACCCTATTCGGGGCCGTGGTCGTCGCCATATTGAATGCTCACCAGGGCATTCCCGTCGTCACGCTGGTCTTTTCCGCTCTGCTTGGCTTGGGTGGCTATGTCCTCAATGAGACGCAGTTCGGTTTGCATTTGTACGCCGTGGGGAACAACGACGAGGCGGCGCGTCGGGCCGGCATCAAGGTGTCACGCGTGAAGATGGCTGCCTTTGCGATTGCGGGCGGAATTTCCGCGATAGCGGGGGTTATTGGAGCGTCGAGAAGCCTTGGGGTTGGTGTGTTCTCTGGCGGCGGCGTCGGCGGTGGCACCTTGCTACTCGAATGCATTGCGGCTGCCGTCATCGGCGGTGTCAGTCTATTTGGGGGACGAGGTTCAATACACGCACCGCTGCTGGGAAGTTTGGTGATCGGCTCGGTACAGAATGGGCTCAATCTGATGGGCGTCCACGACGAAATCCGCCTCATCGTCACGGGGCTGCTGCTGGTGCTTGCAGTATCGATCGACAAGCTGATCGAGAAATTCACCGGCCAGCAGAGCTTCTAAAGGAGTCGTTCGAATTAGCCCGATCCGCTTTGCATTGAATCGTACCTGCGCGCCGCAGTTGCCGCTCGAAGACTTCATCGAGCTTGCCAAGGGCGTAGGGGTCGACGCAGTCGAAATCCGAAACGACATTGCCGGGCGCGAGTTCGCCGATGGCACTCCGGCGGCGGAGCTGCGCGACAAACTCGACGACGCCGGCTTGAAGCTCGCCTCGATCAACGCGTTGCAGCGCTTCAATGACTGGACGGGGGCGAGGGAGCGCGAACTGCGCACCCTGGCCGCCTACGCAGCCACGCTTGGAGCGCCCGGTATTGTTCTGTGTCCGGTGATTGCCGCCGATCATGGCTGGTCGGCAGCCGATCTCGACACCAAATTGCGTCACTCTGTTCGAATGATGCGACCGATCTTTCTTGAATACGGCATCAAGGGATATCTTGAGCCGCTCGGCATGCGCGACAGCACGCTCAAGCATCAGGAGAGTATCGTCACGGCAGTCGACGAGGTCGAAGCATGGGATGCCTTCCAGCTTTGCCACGATACATTTCAATTCTACCGCTCGTCCGACGCCAGGATGTTCCCCGAGCGCATCGGTCTTGTTCATGTCTCGGGCATTGCTCGCAAGGATCTCGGACCGGTCGAGCTGACGGAACCGGATCGCGGGTTCGTCTTCGTCGGCGATCGCGTCGACAATGTCGGACAGCTGAAGCGCCTGACCGAAGCGGGGTATCGCGGATACGTGTCGTTCGAGCCATTTGATCCCGAAGTACAGCAGGATCCGCATATCTTGCAGCGCCTCGGTGCTAGCATTCATTTCCTGCGGGCGGCTCTGGGTGGCGGTCGATAGGGAGCAAGCGAGCCTGTACAACGGCTAGCGGCACCCTTCCAGATATTCGGCCGCCTGCTAGACTACAGAAGGAGAAGCCGGCAATCGCGGCGGCCAAGTGGCCGCGCGCCGGCCTCAGGAGTGGATAGCCGGATGTTGCGCGAAAAGGATCCCAAGCCTCCCAGGGACTACGAGGAGCTCATCCGCGTAATCCACGAGCGTTATGAGGAGATGAGCAAGTCCTATCAGAAGATTGCACTCTATCTCACCCAGAACCCCAACGACGTCGCGGTGCTGTCGGTCAACGCGATCGCGGAGCGCTGCGGCATTCATGCCTCGAGTTTCGTCCGGTTCGCGCAGGCGCTCGGGTATCAGGGTTTCAAGGATTTGCAGGGCCTCTACCATAAGCGGCTTTCTACGGCCGCGCCGGGCTTCGAAGCGCGGATCAAGGCTCTGGAAGAAGAACTGGGGACCCGTGTCGATCGGAGCGAGTTGGGATTCCTTCGCGATCTCGTCGTGCGCGACATTGCGTCGCTACAGGACATGCTGACCCAGATTTCGCCCCTGCATCTTGCCGAGGCGGTACGCCTGCTCGAGAAGGCGGATACCATTTACCTGATCGGCCAGTTGCGGTCAGCGCCCGTGGTGGACCTGCTGCGCTATGTCCTCACCATGCTGGGAAAGCGGTGCGTGTTGCTCGACCCGAGCGGCGGGCTTGCAACGCACATGGCCCGCGCCATGCGCAAGAAGGATGTGCTGATCGCGGTGTCGTTTCGCTTCTACGCCACAGAGGTGGTCAATGTCGTCGAAGAGGTGGCAGCGCAAGGCACGTCGATCATCGCCATCTCGGACAGCACATTGTCGCCGCTTGCCAAGAGCGCGCGCGTCCTGTTCGCGGTGCCCGAACACGAGTATACATTTTCGCGCTCGCTTGCCGCCCCGATGTGCCTTGCCCAAGCCCTCACCGTCGCCCTTGCTGCCCGGTTGCAGAACAACCCCAAGGAGCCGCGTATCCCAACGGTGACGGGCCAGTAGACCGGCCCGCGTGGAAAGCGCAATGATCAGGGCAACTGTAGCGCCGCATCGGGGACCGGCATGCCTCTTGCGGCGGCGCCCCAAACGGTCTGGTCGTAGTTGACGACCGAGCCGGTCATCAGGCCGGCATCGTCGGAGACCAGGAAATTGACGGCGCGTGCCGCCTCATCCGGATCCACCAATCGGCCGAAGGGTAGGGCAGCGGCGGCCTTTGACTCCCAGTCCGGGTCACCGCTTTCGGCGAGCTGGATTTCCCGTTCGTGATCCGACGACATCCAGCCGACGTTGAGCTGATTGACGCGAATGCGGTTCTTCATGACCGAGAAGGCGGTGTTCCTCGTCAGCGTCGACAGCGCGCCTTTGGACGCGCAGTAGGCGTTGATGAATGGCTGCCCGGCGAGTTCGGAGATAGAGCCGATGTTGACGATGGCGCCCGCGATGCTATCGCGGATCATCAGCTTGAGCGCCTCCTGCATCAGGAAATACGGGCCCCGAACATTGGTTGCGAACAGCGCGTCGAACAGTTCCGGCGAGGTGTCGAGGATGGTGCCCCGGTCGGTGAGAGCCCCGGCATTGACCAGCACGTGCACCGCTCCGAAGAGACGATCGGTTTCGGCAATCACCGTGCGGCAGTCGTCGACGCTCGCCAGGTCGGCGCGCACGAAATGCACCGGAACACCGGTGTCGCGCGCCAGCACCTCGGCGCCCGCCCGTCCCTTGGCCTCGTTTCGTCCGGTCGTGACCACGGCGGCGGCGCCGCCGCCGGCCAGGCGTCGCGCGATCGCGGCGCCCAGGCCCTGCGTCGATCCGCTGACGACGCAGATCTTTCCGTCCATGCGGCTCATGGGTCAGGCCTCGACCGTGTAGCCGGCGGCGGCCATTACCCGCAGCAGCTCGCGATGGCCGATCTGGGCCATCTTGAAGGGCGGGGATTTCACCGGGTCCTGCTCGGCCTCGACGACGAACCAGCCCTCGTAGCCGTAGCTCGCCAAGCGCTTGACGATCGCCTCGAAGTCGAGCGAGCCGTCGCCCGGAACCGTGAAGGCGCCCTTGATCACGGCGTCGAGGAAGCTCTCTCTGGCGCGATCGAGTCCGTCGATGACCGGCATCCGCACGTCCTTGGTGTGGACGTGCGAAATGCGGGCGTGGTGCCTGTCGATCACCCGCAGCACGTCGCCGCCGGCGAAGGCCATGTGACCGGCATCGAAAAGAATCGGCAGGCCGATGCCGGAGTGGCGAACCAGCAGATCAAGTTCGGTTTCGGTTTCGATCGGGGCTGCCATATGGTGGTGATAGGCGATCGGCATCCCCTGTTCGGAACACCATTCGCCGAACGCCGTCATCTTTCGCCCATAGGCCTTGATTTCGTCCTCGGAGAGGCGGCGCTTGGTGGCAAGGGGCGCCGAGCGAATACCCTGGATGGTGCCGGCGGTCTCCCCGTAGACAATGCAAGGGGCGCCTACAGCTTTGAAGAGCGCCATTTGCTGCGCGATGCGGTCCTTTTCGGCCGCCAGTTCACTGTCGAGCAGCAGACCCGAGAACCAGCCACCGCACACACGCATGTGATGCTGGGCAAGGACTGGCTCGAGCTCGGCGGCCTGCATGGGGAAACGCCGACCCGTCTCCATCCCCGTAAAGCCTGCCTTGCTGGCCTGGGACAGGCACTCATCGAGCGACACGTCGTCGCTGAGTTCCTCCAGATCGTCGTTCCACCAGGCAATCGGCGCGATGCCGAGTTTGGCTTTCATAGGGCTAGACTCCAATTCGCTGTTTGCTGCGGATTTCAAGTTGATGGGCGCGCGCGTCCTGCACGCTCTTGCGGGTCGAGACCTCCGGAACGCCGACGTCCCAGTCGGCGTCGCCCGGGACCCATTGGAAGGCGTCGGTCACGATGGTGAGCACCGTCGTGCGGTCCGTGGTTTGGGCCCATTCCATCGCCGCCTCCAGGTCGGCGAGACTCTCGCACCGCCGGGCCAGGGCGCCCATCGACTCGGCGTGTTTCGCAAAGTCGACGGCGAAGGGCTGCTTGACGCGACAATCCTTGATGAGATTGTTAAAGCCGGGCACGCCCTTGAAGTTCTGCAGCCGGTTGATGACCGCGAAGCCGCCATTGTCACACACGATGACAATCATCTTGTGGCCGGAGAGTACCGACGAATAGATGTCGGAGTTCATCATCATGTATGTGCCGTCGCCGATCATGACGATGGGCGTGCCGCGGCCTTGCCGTGCCATCGCATTGCCCCAGCCGGCGGCAAGCTCATAGCCCATGCACGAGAACCCGAACTCGCAGTCGAACGTGCCGGCGTTCTTGACCCGCCACCCCTTGACGACCTCGCCGGGCAGCCCGCCCGCCGCAGTGATCAGCCGATCGTCGGCGCCGGCGCCCCGATGGATGGTGGCGACGACTTGGGCATAGGTTGGAACCGGTGCGTTGGTCGGGGTCTGGTACTTGTCGACGAGGGCATTCCACTCGGCAAACAGTTGGCGCGCGGTGTCCATCCAGGACGGCGATGCCTTCCAGACGCCGAGCGCCCGATCGAGCTCGTCGACGGTCTCGAGCGCGTCGCCAACGACGGCGACCGCTCGATGCTTTGTAGCGTCCCAGCGCGCCGTGTTGATCGAAATGAATTTCGCATCGCGACCAAAGGCGGTCCATGAGCCGGTGGTGAAATCCATCAGGCGGGTGCCGATCGCCACGATCACGTCGGCCTCGCCGGCGAGCGCGTTGGCCGAGGTTGAGCCGATGATCCCGATTGGGCCGGCGTGGGCCTCATGATTGTGCGTCAGGATACCCTTGCCGGCGATCGTCTCGACGATGGGGATGTGGCGCTCGATGGCAAGCTTGGCGACCGCCGCCTCGGCCAACGAATAGGCGACGCCGCCACCCGCGATGATCAGCGGCTTCTTGGCGGTCTTCAGCAGCCGTACCGCTTCGGCGAGCTTGGAGCGGTCTGGCCGAGGTCTCGGCACCGCCCATAGCGTCGGCTCGAAGAACACCTCTGGATAGTCGAACGCGAGTTCCTGCGTGTCCTGGCAAAGCGCGAGGAAAGCCGGACCGCAATCGGCTGGGTCCAGCATTGCTGCAATCGCCTGCGGCAGCGAGCTGATGATCTGCCCGGGCAGAGTGATGCGGTCCCAATAGCGCGTGACCGCCTTGAAGCTGTCGTTCACGGTTATCGTCGGATTCCCGAAATGCTCGACCTGCTGCATGACGGGATCGGGCTGGCGATTGGCGAAGGTGTCACCCGAGATCAAGAGCACGGGCAGGCGGTTGGTATGAGCGACGCCAGCCGCCGTCACCATGTTCGTCGCGCCTGGTCCGATCGACGAGGTGGCGACCATGATCTGGCGCCGTTTCTTGGCCTTGGCGAAGGCAACGGCCGCGAGTGCCATCGACTGCTCATTCTGACCGCGCCATGTCGGGAGCTGGTTTTGCACGGCTTCCAGCGCCTCCGACAGGCATGTGACGTTGCCATGTCCGAAGATGCCGAATACGCCGGCAAAGAGTGGCACGCGCGCGCCCTCCAGCTCGGTGAATTGGTTGCAAAGGTAGCGCACGAGCGCTTGCGCCATGGTGAGGCGGACTGTCGATGCGGCCATGCTTTGGCTCCTCCCTTTCGAGCTGTTCCGCATGCTTACGAAATGAGTGTTGACAAATCAAGCATTCTGCAATGAACATTGCCAAAATGCCAAAATGCCAAAATGCCAAAGGGAGGTTTCTTTGCTTAGAGTTGCGGTGCTCGGCTGCGGTCGAATTGGGCGGATGCATGCCCGCAATGTCGCAGCGCATCCACGCGCCAGCCTCGCAGCGGTCTACGACATCCATCGTCCGTCCGCGGAAGAAGTGGCCAAGGCGCTCGGCGTAAAGGCCGCAGAGACGCCGCAAGCGATCTTCAGCTCGCCCGATATCGACGCCGTACTGGTCGCCACCTCAACCGAGACGCACTCGGACTACATCGAGCAAGCTGTCGCCGCTGGAAAACCCGTACTCTGCGAGAAGCCGATCGATCTCAGCCTTGCCCGGGTCAATCGTTGCGCGGAGGCGATCAAGGGCAGCAAGGTTCCGGTGCAGATCGGTTTCAACCGCCGCTTCGATCCCGGCCATCGCGCGCTCTGGAAGTCCGTGCGAGCGGGTGACATCGGCGACCTGCACCAAGTCATCATCACCTCGCGCGACCCCGCTATGCCGCCGCGTTCCTACTATGAGGTGGCCGGCGGCCTGTTTCGGGACATGACGATCCACGACTTCGATCTGGCGCGCTTCATGCTGGGCGAGGAGCCCGTCGACGTCTTCGCCATTGCCGGCCGCCAGATCGACCCGGCGATGATGAACGAATTGGGCGACAGCGACTCTGCCATGGTGATCATGCGGACGGCGAGCGGACGCCAATGCCACATCAACAACCATCGCCAGGCGGTCTATGGCTACGACCAGCGCGTCGAATGTCAGGGCACGGCCGGCATGGCCCTCTCGGACAATCGCAAGCCCCATGAAATGCGGCGACACGCCGAGGCCTTCACCGGGCAGGCCGCGCCGTATCTCAACTTCTTTATCGAGCGCTATTCCGAGGCATTCAACGCCGAGCTTTCGGCCTTCGTCGATGCGATCGAGAAGGGGCGGCCTCCGGAAGTCGGTTTTGACGATGGGCGACGCGCCCTCATTTTGGCGGAAGCAGCGATGAAGTCGGTCGCTGAGCGTCGCATCGTGAAGGTCAGCGAGATTGGGTGACTCAATGTATCAGCGGTACGGACTTTTCATCGATGGCGACTGGCGCGCTGCCAGCGATGGCGGGGTTGCCGCTGTTCTCAGTCCGGTGACCGAGAAGTCGCTGGGGGACGTACCGGTTGCCACGCTTGCCGACAGCCGGCAAGCCATCGAAAGCGCCGCTCGCGGCCTGGCGGCGTGGCGGTCAAAGACGGCCTTCGAACGCGCCGACGCCATGCACCGGATCGCCGACGAAATGATCCGGAGAAAAGATGAAGCGGCACGGATGATCTCGAGCGAGACCGGCAAGCCCATCGCACAGTCCGAGCGCGAGTGGGGCCTTTCGGTCGACCAGTTCCGCTGGTTCGCCGAAGAAGCGCGCCGGGTCTACGGGCGGATCATCGAGTCGCGGGTGCCGGGCGGCCGCTTCGAAGTGCTGCACGAGCCCATCGGCATCGCGGCGGCCTTCACCGCCTGGAACTTCCCGGCTGCGCTGATCGCTCGCAAGGTGGCGCCAGCGCTGGCCGCCGGCTGCTCGATCATCGTACGTCCGTCGAGCCAGACGCCCGGCGTCGCCATGGTGATGGTCGACTGCCTGCGCGCCGGCAGCCTGCCGCCGGGCACCATCAGTCTGGTGGTCGGCCCAACGTCCAACACCTACGCGCCGATCATGGCATCGCCGGTGGTGCGCAAGGTCTCGTTGACCGGTTCGACCCGGGTCGGTCAGCAGATGATTCGGGATGCCGCCGATACCGTCAAAAAAGTGTCGATGGAACTCGGAGGCAATGCTCCGCTGATCGTCTTCGACGATGCCGATCTCAATGTCGCCCTCAATGTGTCGGTCCCGACCAAATTCGCCAACGCCGGCCAGGTGTGCGTCACCCCGGACCGCTTCTTTGTCCATGAAAGCCTGCACGACGCCTTCGTCGATGGCTTCGTCGAGCGAACCAAGGCGCTCAAGCTTGGCGATGGGCTCGATCCCACCGTGCAGATGGGACCGCTGATCAATGGCGGTCGCCTTTCGGAGATCGAGGAGATCGTCGCTGGCGCCGCCAGCGCCGGCGCCAGGATCGTGACAGGTGGCCGCCGCGCTGCGCAGTTCAACGCGGGGCATTTCTATGAGCCGACCGTCATCACCGATGTCACCGATGACATGAAGGTCTTCGCCGAAGAGAACTTCGGTCCAATTGCCGCGATCACCCGGTTCTCGTCCGAGCAAGAGGTCATGCAGCGAGCCAATGCGTCCGACATGGGGTTGTCCGCCTACGCTTTTACGCGCAGCCCGGACCGGGCCCGGCGCGTCGTTGCCGGGCTGAAATCCGGCATGGTCGGGATCAACAGTTTTGCCTTGGCGGCATCTGAGGCGCCGTTTGGCGGCACCAACTATTCGGGCATGGGCCGAGAGGGCGGCATCGAGGGGATCAACGACTACCTCGACACCAAGCTCGCCCAGATTGTGTTCTGAGGCAGGACGATGAACAAGAACAAGCTCAAGCAGCTTTGGGCCGAGGGCAAGCCGACCATCAATGGTTGGTTGTCGATCGGCAATGCGTTCACGGCCGAGATCATGGCCGCGCAGGGCTATGACAGCATCGGCATCGACCTACAGCACGGTGCGGTCGACTACCAGACGGCCCTCGTCATGCTGCAGGCGATGCGCGCCTCCGCGGTCGTGCCCATCGTGCGCGTGCCTTGGCTCGAGCCGGGCATCATCATGAAGGCGCTGGACGCCGGCGCCTATGGCATCATCTGCCCGATGATCAACACGGCCGGGCAGGCGGCCAAGTTCGTAAGCTATTTGCGCTATCCGCCGCTCGGTAGCCGCAGCTTCGGACCGACGCGCGCCAATTTCTCGGCCGGCGCCAACTATTCGGCGGAGGCCAATGGCGAGATTCTCGCCTTTGCGATGGTCGAGACCGGGGAGGCGATGGACAATCTCGACGCCATCGCGAGAACGCCGGGGCTCGACGGCATCTATGTGGGGCCAGCCGATCTCACCTTCAGCCTGGCACAAGGGCGCCTGACGCCGGCCTTCGACCGCGAAGAGCCGGAGATGATCGAGGCGCTGCAGAAGATCTTGACGGCCTGCAAGTCAGCCGGAATTCGCGCGGCACTTCACTGCGGTACGCCAGAGTACGCCGCGAAAGCTGCCGGCTGGGGGTTCGATATGACAACAGTGTCGAACGACGTTCGAATGCTCGCCGGCGCGGCCGAGACGAACGTCAAGCGATATCGGTCGCTGATTGGCGAGCTGTCGGCAGGCACGCCGACCCAAAAGGGAGGCTATTGATGCCGCATGTCCTGGTCGCGGGAAAGCTGCATCCCAGTGGCATCGCGCTTTTGCAGTCGGCATCCGGCGTCACCTACGACTATGTCGAGGAGGTCTCGGAGCCGAGCTATGCGCCACTGATCGACAAGGCGGACGGGCTCGTGATCAGGACGCAACCTTTGTCTGCTCCGACGGTGGCTCGAGCCTTGCAGCTCAAGGTCGTGTCGCGTCACGGCGTCGGCTACGACGCCGTGCATCTGCCTTCGCTCAACGAACGCGGTATCGCGCTGGCGGTCGTGGGCGATGTGAACTCAATTTCGGTCGCCGAACATACGATGATGATGCTCCTCGCTTTGGCCAAGCGCACGATGCAGGGGGACCGCGCCGTCCGCACCGGCGAGTGGGGCTGGCGCAACCGCCTCGAAGCTACCGAGCTGAGCGGCAAGCGTCTGCTGATCCTCGGCTTTGGCCGGATCGGGCGGCATCTGGCGAGGATGGCGACCAGCTTCGGCATGGAGATCCGGGCCTACGATCCGTACCTGGAAAGGGCTGGCTGGCCCGCCGGCACCGTTGCGGCCGCAAGCGACCTGAACGCGGCCCTGTCATGGGCCGATATTGTTTCGGTCAACGCTCCCAAGGGCGTAAGCCCGATCATCGGGGCGCCCGAACTTTCGGCCATGAAGCGCACTGCAGTGTTGATCAATACGGCGCGCGGCGGGGTCGTCGACGAAGCCGCGCTGATCGCGGCTTTGCGGAATGACCAAATTGCCGGCGCCGGCCTCGACGTGTTCGAGGACGAGCCGCCCAGCGCGGACAATCCGCTTCTCGGGCTCGATCAGGTCATCCTATCTCCCCATATCGCCGGGCTCACCGCCGAATGCGGCGAGCGCATGGCCATCTCATCGGTTCAAAACGTTCTCGATTTCTTCGCCGGCCACATCGATCCGGCGCTTGTGGTCAACGGAGGCCACCTCAATGCCAACTGACAAGCCCAAGCTTCGCATCGGTCTCATCGGCACCGGCTTCATGGGCAAGACCCACGTCTTCGGATTCGCGGCCGCGCAGCGGGTGTTCGATCTGCCTTATGAAATCGTGCTCCACACCGTGGCAGATCGTAACGAGGAGCTCGCCGCAGACGCCGCCCGAACGCTGGGCTTTGCCAAGTCGAGCGGCGATTGGCGCAGCCTTGTTGCCGACCCCGAAATCGACGTTGTCGACATCACGGCGCCCAACGCGTTCCACAAGGAGATGGCCCTCGCCGCGATCAAAGCCGGGAAACACGTCTACTGCGAGAAACCCCTGGCCCCGCTGCCGGAGGATGCGCAGGAGATGGCGCACGCCGCCGAGGCCAAAGGGGTCAAAACGCAGGTCGGCTTCAACTACCTGTGCAATCCGATGTTCGCGCTGGCGCGCACAATGATCGAGGGCGGCGAGCTGGGGGAAATCCGCAGCTACCGTGGTCTGCACGCAGAGGATTATATGGCCGACACCGAAGGCCCGTTCACGTTCCGGCACGATCCGGCCGGCGGTGGGGCGCTCGCCGATCTGGGCAGCCACGCGCTGGCGACGGCCGAATACCTGCTTGGTCCCATTGAGCGGATCATGGGTGACGCCGTGACGGTAATCGACAGCCGGCCGGATGGTAAGGGCGGCAGGCGATCGGTCGAGGTCGATGATGTCGGCCGGGCGTTCCTTCGGTTCGCCAGCGGCGCCACGGGCAGCATCGAGGCCAGCTGGATCGCCATGGGCCGCAAGATGCAGCACGATTTCGAGGTCTACGGGAGCAAGGGCGCGCTCGTATTTTCTCAGGAGCGCTTCAACGAACTGCACTTTTACAACGCCGCCGATGCGGCCGGGCGCCGAGGCTTCCGCTGCATCGAAGCCGGCCCCGACCACGCGCCCTACGGGCTCTTCTGCGTCGCGCCAGGTCACCAGCTGGGCTTCAACGATCTCAAGGCCATCGAAATCGCACGCTATATCGAAGCCATTGCGGGCAGGGGGCCGGAACCGTTCGGCTTCCGTGCCGGGTTCCGCATCCAGCAGCTCGTCGATGCCACCACGCGCTCGGCGCGCCGCGCCGCATGGGTCGCGCTCGATGAGCAGCCCGCATTCGCGCCGGCTTGATCCGATAGGGCCGGCTCGGCGCTCGTGGCAAAGTGCCCTTTTTTGCGGGCCCCGTACGTGCGCCAACGCAAAAAACATTGCGCAAGTGCATGGGTTGGGTAATGGTGCCGATCGGAGGGTTCGGTCATGCATGCAGCACGGGCAAAGCCACAAACCGCCCATGAGTTGCTTGCGGTCCTAGAGGCCGCCCAGGACAGCCTTGGAAAAGGCGGGCGCCGGCTGGCAGGTTTCTTCAGCGCCAACCTCAGCGCCACCGCACTGCTGTCAAGCTCCGAGGTGGCGCGCCGATGCGGGGTCAACGCCTCGAGCGTGGTACGACTGGCGCAAAGCCTGGGGTTCTCGGGGTACCGTGAATTTCAGGCCGTCGTGCAGCGGCATCTCTCCGCCTCGATCGACGGACCCAAACCCCTCGATGCCGGCAGCAACGGCCCGGTCCCGGACCGGTCCCGGCCCCTTCGCCTCCAGCTCTTTGTCGATTCCGGGCAATCGTTCAACGAGGCCGCGCAGGCTGCCGCCACGCGTTTCTGCACCCAGAACCCGGCGGTAAAAATCGCGACCGAGGTGCAGGTTTCCTATGCGGTCGATCCCGATGATTTTGCCCGGCGCATCGAGGCCGCGGGCGCCACGTCGGACGGAATTATTCTGGTCGCCCGCGAGCATCCCGCGATCAACGACGCGGTCAGGGCTATCACCGCAAGCGGTGTTGCGGTGATCTGCCTAACAACCGACCTCCCGTCCTCGGGACGAACGGCGTATGTCGGATCTGACCAGTATGCGTCGGGTGCCACTGCCGGCTGGTTGTGTGGCCGGATGCTGCGCACCGAGGCGACCGGACGGGTTCTGTTCGTCTACAGCGTTCCCTTTCGCTGTCATCAGGATCGCGAGCAGGGGTTTCGGCATGTGCTGCGCTCGGAATTCCCCGCTCTGGCAATCGACGAAAAGGTCAGCTCCAACGAGAGCGTCGATGTGATCTACGAAGCGGTGCGCCGCTACATCGCAAAGAGTGGCCCGCCTGCGGCAATCTACAACGTCTCGGGGGCGAATCGAGGCGTTGGCCGGGCCCTCGAGGACGAGGGGCTGAGCAACTCTACGGTGTTCGTTGGCCACGAGTTGAACGTCTACTCGCGCTCATTGCTCGAGCGCGGCATCATGGATGTGGCAATCGGGCACGATTTTGAACGCGAGATCGCCCTGGCGGTCGATTGCATCCAGCTGGCCCGGGAAGGCGTACACCCGCCCAATCGCATAACGCAGAGCCAGGTTTTCACCCGCTACAACTGCGCGACCTTCTAGAGCACCAGTTTCGCCTGCGGTGTCGGCGGAGCGAAGGGATAGGCGCCCCAGACCGACTGATCGAAATTGATCACCGACCCGGTCATCAGACCGGCGTCGCCCGAGGCGAGGAATGCCACGGCCTTGGCGACCTCCTGTGGCGCAATGAGGCGCTCGAAGGGCTGCTCTGCCGCAACGCTGTCGAGCCAGTTCTCCTCCGCCCCGTGATACTCGCGTTGGATCCGATCCTCGCCCTCCGATGCCATCCATCCGATGTTGAGCTGGTTGACGCGGATCTTGTTTCTCATGGCCGCAAAGGCCGTGTTGCGGGTCAGCGTGGCGAGCGCGCCCTTGGAGGCGCAATAGGGCGAGATGAACGGCTGCCCGGCGAGCGCCGAGGTCGAGCCGATGTTGACGATCGCGCCCTCGATCCCGTCGCGGATCATCAGGCGAATTGCTTCTTGCATGAGAAAGAACGGCGCCCGGGTGTTGACAGCAAACATGCGATCGAACAGGTCCTCCGTGGTGGTGAGAATGTCGCCTCGATCGGTAAGGCCTGCGGCGTTCACCAGGATATCGACCCGCCCGAATTCCTCGTCGGCCGCCGCCACGATCCCCCGGCATTCGGCAACGTTTGCCAGATCGGCCTGAACGAAGCGAACGCGGCACCCGGTCTTGGCCACTATGTCGCGCCCGACCGCCTCACCCTTTTCGCGATTGCGGCCGCAGGTGACGAGACCGGCGGCGCCCGCCTGCGCGAACTGCTCCGCGATTGCCGCGCCGAGGCCCTGCGTTCCTCCGGTGACCAAGGCGATTTTTCCGTCGATTCTGTTCATTAGGCACTCCTCCGTGCGGGCAACAAACGTTGCACGATGTATCGTTTGGGAATTAGTATTGACAAACGTGCGAAAACGCAACATGTGTTGCAGCGGAGATGCAGAGTCAGATGCAGAAAAGCGTTGGATGATGCAGCGGAGGAAATGTCGCGCTGCGTACGGCCTGCGCCCGGCTTCGGCCGGCGAAATGCACACCGCCAACGCCGCACGCCAGCCTCGACGCTGGGCCTGTCGAGAGGACGACAGATCCGATCGCGGGGGAGGACCCCATGGACACTTTCTCGGTGCCGGTCATGCGGCACTAGAACAGTATTTGTGACCGACGGGCTCGCACGGCGACGTCGTCTCCGGTCGCAACCGCAGAACCCCTCGTGAAGGGCACAGGGGCACAGGTGGTACGGGCGCTTCAACTGGGGCAGCCGGACCACGAAACAGTGGAGGAACGGATGAATCTTACGAAACAAGGACCGGCCCGTCGTCAGCTCGCCAGTGCGATCGCTGCCGGCGCGCTACTGCTTGCGCTGACCGCTGGAACCGCGGTCGCGCAGAACTCGGACATCAGGATCGGCTTCACCCCGAAATTCCTGAAAGACGACTTCCAGACCCTGATGCTCGATCTGTCCAAGAAGGCATTCGCCGCCAAGGGCTTCACCCTGGTCGGCGCTCCCGATCCGAATGGCGATATCGCCGCTCAGGTCGACGGGCTTGAGAACCTGATGGCGAATGGCGCCAACGTCATCGTCTTTGCTCCGCTCGACGCCGCCGGCATCGTGCCGGCGATCAAGAAAGCCAACGAGACCAACGTCCTCGTCTTCTCGATCGACGACGGCCCGGCTGGTGGCAAGGTTACCGCTACTGTGCGCGCCGACAATCTCGGTGCCGGTGTCCAGGGCGCCAAGGAAATGGTCAAGCGCTTGCAGGGCAAAGCGTGCTGGTCCGACAATAGCTGCATCGTGCTCGAGCTTCAGGGCGCCCAGACCACCCCGAACGGGCTCGATCGCTCCAACGGCTTCTCCCAGACGCTGCACGACCTCGCTCCGAAGGTCACCCTGATCCAGCGCCCGACCGAGTGGACCGCGGACATGGCCGCGGACGCGACCCAGAACGTGATTACGCAGAATCCATCGCTAAACGGCATCTTCATGGCGTCGGAACTGATGGCGTCGGCAGTCAACGCCCAGCTCACCGCAGCCGGCAAAGGTGCCGCCGTCGGCGACCCGGATTCGGTGATCCGCGTTGCGATCGATGGCACCCCGCAGGGCTTGCAGCTGATCCGTGACAAGGCCCTCGATGCGACGGTGTCGCAGCCGCTGGGCGACTATGCCACCAAGACGGCCGAGCTCATCGACCTGGTCTTCCATGGCGGCAAGATCGAGATCGGTCCGCGTGATGATGGTCAGGTCATCGATACTCCGGTTGGACCGCAGTATCAGTTGAACGCCACTCTCGTGACGGGCGACAACGTCGACACACCGACCCTCTGGGGTAACCAGGTCGGCAAGTAAAGCCATCGAGGCGTAAGGACCGTGGGCCCGAAGATTATGGATAGCACTCAATCCATCGTCGAGATGCGCAGCGTCAGGAAGACCTTCGGTTCTACGCGAGCTCTGCAGGGCGTGGATTTCACCGTGAAGCGCGGTGAGGTTCACGCCCTGGTGGGCCGCAATGGCGCAGGAAAGAGCACACTGGTTTCTACATTGAGCGGGCTCACGCCCGCCGACGCGGGAACCATCACGATTGCCGACACGACGATCGAGGCGAACGGCAAGAATTACGCGGCCAGTATCCGCGACGTCATCGCCCACGTTCAGCAGACGCCGCAACTGTTCAATCTGCTCACGGTTGCCGAGAATCTGTTTCTCGAGAGTCCAAGCGTTCGCGGGCGCTTTGGGGTGGTCAGCAGCAGAGCGATGTTGCAGCGCACCAACGAGCTGCTCGGCAAATGGAACATGGAAATCCGGCCCAATTCGCTGGCCGGCGAACTGGGTGCCGGAGCCAGGCAACTGCTTGAGATCATGAAGGCGCTCAAGCGAGGCGTTCCGGTGATGATCCTCGACGAGCCGACGGCGGCGCTCAGTAACGCCGAGCGGCGGCTCCTGTTCGAACAGGTCAAGACTCTCAAGGCTGCCGGTGTTTCCTTTGTCTACATCTCTCACCATCTCGACGAGATTTTCGAAGTCGCCGACACCGTGACCATCATGCGGGATGGGCGCGTGGTCAAGACGCACGAGCCGGTCGATGCCCTCGATGTCGAGACCATTGCGGACCTCATGATGGGAGAAAAGACGGTTCGGAGCGTGCGCGTCGATTACATGGACAACGCGGCGTCTGTGCTGCTCGAGGCAAAAGGCATTCGGATCGACCAGTTCTCGGACGAGGACATCGACTTCCACGTGCGCGCCGGCGAAATCGTCGCTCTGGCTGGTCCTGTCGGTGGCGGCAAGGAGGCGCTGGCCATGATCCTCGCGGGGCAGCAAAAGCCCGCCCGAGGCACCATCTCGAGCCCGGGCTCCTCGTCACCGAGAATTGGCCTCGTCCCCACCGACAGGCATGCGAGCGGCTATGTCGGCATCCTCGGCGTTCGCGAGAACGTGGCGATCGGTGGACTCGATATCCTCTCTGGTCCGCTGGGGCTGATCAAGACTGCCAAAGAGCAGGTGCACGTCGGCGGCCTGACCCGCCAGACCAATGTGATCGCATCCTCGCTCGAGCAGGCCGTCAGCCAGCTGAGCGGCGGCAACCAGCAGAAGGTCGTGTTTGCGCGTGCTCTTTGCCGGGATCCCCAGGTCCTCGTCGCACTCAGTCCCACTCGCGGCGTCGATGTGGGTGCCAAGGAGCAGCTCTACGCATTGCTCCGCGACCTGGCCAGCAAGGGCCTGGGCGTAGTCGTCGTCTCCGACGAAGAGGACGAGATCGAGCAATTGGCCAACCGCGTCGTCATCGTTTTGGGCGGACAGATCCGGGACGAACTGGTCGGCAAATATACGATGAACGATCTGGTCTTGCGAATGGAGGGCGTGATCTGATGTCAAACCTGAGCAATAGCCTCAAGGCCAGTAAACGGTCGATCGAGCAGTCGCGGCTTTCCACGCTGGGAAGGGCCTTTGTGGCTGGCGGCTATACCATGTACCCGGTGCTGCTTATCCTCGGGATCATTGGCGCTATCGTCGCCCCGCGCTTTGCAACGACGGTCAACTTCATCAATATCCTGGAGCAGGTCAGCGTCCTCGGCCTGACCACGATCGGGCTGACGTTCGTTGTTTTGATCGGCCGGCTCGACCTGTCGCTGGAAGGCATCGTCGGCTTTGCGCCCATGCTTGCCGCCGTTACACTGGTCCCCGCCGCGGCAGGCGGCATCGGCATCGAATTGCCGGCTTGGACCGGTCTGTTCGTCGCGCTGGGAACTGCCGGACTAATCGGCTTCTTCAACGGCTTCATGGTGGTCAGGGTGGGCCTCAATCCCTTCATCTCGACCCTGGGATTGCTCGTCCTGCTGCGTGGTGGCGTCCTGATCATATCCAATGGCCGTTCTATCTATTCGCCCGGTAAGGCGTTGACCTATCTCGGTTCCGAGAAGCTTCTTGGACTACCCGTATCCGTGCTGTTGTTTGTCCTTATCGCTGTCGTGGTCGGGCTGCTCTTCAAACACCATCGCTATGGGCGAGCGCTGTATGCGATCGGCGGCAACGAAGAGGCGGCGCGCGCCGCGGGCATCAATGTCGACCGGGCGATCTGGTCGGCGTTCGTCATCGCCGCCCTCCTTGCGGGGTTGGCGGGCGTCTTCTTGACCGGCCGCCTGGACTCGGCCGTGACCACGCAGGGCCAGGGCATCATCTTTTCCGCCTTCGCCGCGGCCGTCATCGGCGGGGTCAGTCTGGGCGGGGGACGCGGAACCATCGTGGGTGTGGTGAGCGGCGTGCTCTTGATCGGCATCATCAACAACCTGCTGACCCTCGCACAGGTGCCCTCGTTCTATGTGCAGGCGTCGACCGGCGCGGTAATCGTGATCGCCGCAGTGCTCACGACCCTCGCCAGCAACCGGTCAAGCGGGGTGCGGACACGCACCTGAGATCGCTCAGGGCGGAGTGCCCCGAGCGATGTCCCACCTAGCAGGGCCGTGTCAGGCCTCTGCCGAGCGGTATCGCCAGCCGCCTGACAGAGAGGGCGGCAGGCTGCGGTGGCATCGAAAATTGCTTTGTCCAGAAGACTGCAATAATCCGCTTGACTCTGGCAACGCCGCAGTCCCAATTGCAAAAAAATGACGTCATGCAATTGTCGTTGTCTATGCCTTGGGGGCCTGAAGTCGACGCGACGAAGATGCTCAGGACGCCTGTGTGGCGTCGCGGTCGACGCCGCTGAGCGAGCCCAGGCCTGCCAACGTCAAAGCAATGGAGTTCGTCGGCTGAGTCGCAGCCACGGCAGCGCGAAGCCTGACGATGGCCCCATCCTGGGATGGAGGGGTCGCCGGTGAATTGAAACAGGCGCGAACCGGGGCGCCTATGGGAGGAAGCGACTATGAAGAAGTTTGCACTTGCAGCGCTCACCGGGGCGTTGCTGCTCAGCGGGTCGCTGGGCTCGGCCTCGGCCGCCAACATCGGCGTAACGATGGCCCAGTTCGACGACAACTTCCTGACCGTGCTGCGCAACGGTATCCAGAAATACGCCGACGACAGCGGCAACACGGTGCAAATCGAAGACGCCAAGAACGACGTCGCCAAGCAGCTCGACCAGATCAACAACTTCATCGCCGGCGG
>JACRAF010000050.1 GCA_016213505.1 Devosia nanyangense | reverse complement strand
TGCCGGGATCCTGTTCGAGCGTCGGGTTCTCAGGAACTCCTTGGGCGACGGCTGCAACGCTCCCCATTGCGAGCAGCGCTGCGGTCAGAAGCCCAGCGACAGCAGTTTTGTGCATGTTAAGTCTCCTCCTGGGTCGATGCCTAGACTTAGCGCGGACGCCCATCGACATGCGTCCACGGCAAGATTTCAAAGCCTGCCTTTGAGGCGATCCAACGTGAGGGCAACGACGAGGACGAGCCCCTCCGCCACCATCTGGAAGACGGAACTGATCCCCAAAAGTGTCATGCCGTTCTTCAGCACGCCCACCAGGAGCACCGCCACCAGCGTGCCTTCCATGAGGCCGACGCCCCCAGACAGGCTCACGCCACCAAGGATGACGGCCGCGATGACGCTGAGCTCGTTGCCCGCGCCGTAGGGAATGCCGGCACCCTGGATGCCAGCGAGGACAACACCCGCCAGCGCCGCGCCGACGGCGCTGAGGGTGTAGAGCCGGATGATCACGCGATCGACATCGATGCCGGCGCGGCGGCACGCGGACGGCTGACCACCGACCGCGTAGATCCACTTCCCGAACTGCGTGAAGCGCAGCACGAACCACAGCGCCAGCATCGAGAGAAGCATCCACAGCAGCGGCATCGGAACGGCGGCGACACCCAGATGCAGATAGCCCTGACCTATCGCCAGGAACGCGGGATCGACGATCACCTTCGACGCGGACGCGGAAAAGCCGAGTGTCACTCCCTTCAGGATGAACTGCATCGCGATGGTCATGATCAGCGGGTTGATGCCGATCTTGGCGATGAAGACGCCGTTGATCCAACCCACCGCGGCTCCGACGAGCACCGCGGCCGCTATAGCGCCGGGGACGCCGAAATTGGTCTGCGCCAACACCATGGCGGCGACGACACCGGCGGCGTTCATGACGGCGCCGATAGACAGGTCGAGCCCACCCGCAATCATCAGCAGCGTCGTGAAGGCGGAGGCGATGCCGATGATCGATACCGCACGGCCGATGTTCATCCCGTTGCGCACGTCGAAGAAGTACGGAGAGGCGGCGGAAAAGATGCCGATCAGGAGCAGCAGCGTAACAAGCAGCAGGACAACGACGCCCTCGCGGGTCCGCAGGAGCCTCACTAGTCCGGTGAGCGCAGGAGTTTGAGTTACCGGTTGATTCACGGCGATCCCCTACGAGTTGCCTTTGATGATGAGTGAGACGATCTCGTCGGGCGTCGTCTCCTTCGTGCGTCTGACGGCGATGAGCGCGCCGCGCTTGAAGACGGCAATTCTGTCGGTGATCTCGAACACGTCGCGCATCTCGTGACTGATGATCAGGATGGCCTTGCCCTGGCCCCGGAACCGCAGGATCAGATCAAGCAAGGCTCGGGTTTCACGAACACCCAAGGCCGCGCTGGGCTCGTCGAGGATGAGCAGACGAGCGCCTGCCTTGGCGACGCGGGCCAGGGTCGTCGCCTGGCGCTGGCCGCCGGACATGTTGACGACGAGCTCACGCGTCGATGGAATGCCGATGCCGAGTTCATCGAGGAGCGCCCTCGCCTCATCGTGCATCTTCCTGCTTTGCAGGAGGCGCAGCAGCGGGTTCTTTGTCAGCTCGTTGCCGAGGAAGATGTTATCGGTGACGTTGAGGTTCTCGCAGAGGGCAAGATCCTGATAGATGGTCGCGATGCCCGCGGCCTTGGCGTCACGAGGGTGCTTGAACTCCACCTTCCGGCCATCGACGATGATCTCGCCGGACGTTGGAGCATGATCCCCAGCCAACATCTTGATGAAGGTCGACTTGCCGGCGCCGTTGTCCCCGACGATCGCCATCACCTCGCCGGCATAGATCGAAAGACTGACATCCCGGACGGCATGCAGCCCTCCATATCGCTTGCCCAGGTCGCGAGTGTCGATGAAGGGCACCCCGGCGCCTATGTCCATGTGTGTCATCGTTCGGCCTCGCCTCAGACCAGCGTCTTGAGCACGGTCTCGGCGACGTCGAGCGTCCGCTCGACATCGGCGCGAGTGTGCGCGGCGCTGATGTGATTTCTCTTGAGCGGCATAGGGAGCATGAAGATGCCGCGATCGACCATCCCCTGTCGGAAGGCGATGTCTTTGGCGGTGTCGTTTGCGAGCAAGTCCTCGTAACGCTCGATCCTGCCGTCCATGAAGTATGGGGTGAAGATCGAGCCGTAGGCGCCGACCTGCATCTTGATGCCGAGGCGATCGGCGATCTCCTGCAAGCCCTTGCTGGCCATCTCGCCCAGGCCAAACAGCCGCTCGTGGACTGTCCCGTCCTCGAGCAGGCCGATCGTTGCGAGGGCAGCGGCAGCCCCCACCGGGTGCCCGTTGTAAGTGCCGCCCACGAAGACCCTGCCTCCGGGCGCCGTGTTGAACTGCATCATCAGGTCGCGTCGTCCGGCGACGACAGCGCACGGGTAACCCTTGGCCATCGCCTTGGCCATGGTCGTCACGTCTGGCTTGATGCCGATCTTGGACTGGTAGCCGCCTACGGCATGACGAAAGCCCGTGATAACCTCGTCGAAGACGAGGATGATCCCGTGCGCATCGCACAGGTCGCGCAGCCCCTGTACGAAGGCCCTGGTCGGCAGCACGCAGCCGATGTTGTGCGGAATGGCCTCGAGAAAAATCGCGGCAATCTCGCCTCGATTGGCCTCAATCGCCTGCTCAACGGAATCGAGATCGTTGAAGCGACATACGATGGTGTTGTCGATCGCTTCGGCGAGCTGGCCGGCACAGCCGGGGTCCTTCTTCCCGATCTTTTCGGCCGGGGTGATGACGTTCATCAGCAGGTAGTCGTGCCAGCCGTGAAACGTCCCCTGGAACTTGATGAGCTTGGGCCGACCGGTGACGCCGCGAGCGAGCCTCACGGCCATGTAGGTCGCCTCCGACCCCGTGCTGAACGTCAGCACCATGTCGGCCGACGGAACGTGCTCGACCACCTTCTCGGCGAGGCGTATCTCGGATTCGAGAACCCCGACGCCCACCATGTCGACGCCCTGCATGGCATCGGCCGCCGCCCTGTTCACGAGCGGGTGGTTATGTCCGAGGACGATCGGACCGAAGGCGGCGTGGTAGTCCAGATAGGTATTGCCGTCGACGTCGCGGACATAGGCGCCCTCGGCCCAGTCCCAGGCCATTGGCCGGACCAACCTGCGCGTCGCCGAATTCACGCCGCCCGGGATTACTTTGCAGGCCCGATCGTACATCGCGGCCGATTTGGTCGATATCATCTTGAATACTGTCCTAGTTCTCAGATCAGGCCGAGCAGCGACAGGCTGTCGCGGTGAATGATGTCTTCGATCTTGTCCTCGGGGACGCGTGGCATGCGGGTTCCCTCGACGATCGCATTGACGCCGCGCAGTCCGGCCATCGTCTCGGCAGGCGTTGCGATAGGGAAGTCGGAGCCGAAGAGAACCTTGTCGAGCACGCCCCACTCGGTTGCCTTGATGAGCGCCTCGTACGCCGTGAATGGCCGATAGAAGAGCCCGGAGATGTCGGTGAAGACATTGGCGTGCTTGCGAACGACGACCACCGTGTCGACGGTCCAGGGGTGACCCATGTGGGCCATGACGATCTTCAGGTCCGGATAACGCGAGGCGATCTCATCGACGATCAGGGGATGGGCGGCGGCGATCGGCGCCGTCTTCACCGCTGACGTGCCGTTGTGGAAGAGGATCGGCAGGCCATGCTTTTCGGCATAGGCATAGATCGCCAGGGCGCGGGCCTCGAGCGGATCGAAGCTTTGATAGTTGGCGCCGAGCTTCACGCCCCGCAATCCGAGATCGACGCGACTGCGCTCCATCTCGTCCATCAGCGCGATGTCATAGGGATGAGCCGACATGAAGCCGATAAGCTGGTCCGGATAGGCTTTGACGAACGTTGCGGTGCAATCGTTGACGCCCTCGGCAACATCGCCGACGTCGCGTGGCCCGGCGGCACTGCCGACGCGCTCCCCTGGCTCCCAGGCGATACCGAAGACCACCGACTTGTCGACTATTGACTGCGAGTCTAGATACTCGTTCCAGCTGTAGTTTACCGGACGAACGGCGTCCGGGCGCCATGTCGAATTGAGCTTGCGCAGGCCCTCGGGCACCTTGTCGCGGAATTGCGGGGTATGGGTGTGGATGTCGACGATCATTTCACGCCCCCGTCGGCCAAATAGCCAAGTGCCTTGGACACCCGCTGCGCCTTCGCCACGACGACAGGGATGAGCGCGCGCCGCACCCCCTCATCGATGCGGCTGTCGGGACCCGACACGCTGACGGCGGCGACCACACGGCCGCCATGATCACGGATCGGTGCGGCGACGCAGGAGAGCCCGTCCTCAATTTCTCCGAGGTCCAGCGCGTACCCCTGCTCGCGAATTCCCCTGAGATGCTCGCTGAGCGCTTGTCGGTCAGTGACGGTGCGCGCGGTCCGCTTCGCCAACTCGATGCTCGAGATTAGCGTCTCGCGTTCGCCGTCCGGCTGGAAGGCGAGCAGCACCTTGCCGACACCGCTGCAGTACAGCGGGTCGCGGAAGCCGATGAAGGAAAGCATGCGCACGGACCGACGTGAATCGATCTTGTCGATGCAGAGCGCCGAAGTCTGATTGAGGATGGAGAGGTGCACCGTCTCTCCGGTCTCTTCCATCAGCTCCTCGATAAACGGGCGCGCGACGAGCTTGACGTCGAGTTGGCCGAGTGCGCGCGCACCAACGAGAAGTGCCATCTCGCCGAACCGATAGGCCTGAGTGGTCGCCTCGCGCGTGATGAAGGCGCGCTTCTCAAGTGTCGCCAGCACACGAAACACAGTCGTCTTCGGCAAGCCCGTTTCCGCGGTGATCTGGTCGACCGTCAACGGGTCGTCGTGGCTCGCCATGCACCGCACGATGTCTAGTGCGCGGTCCACCGCACGGACTGAGTATCTTGCATCGTCGCTTGAATTCATCTAGTGAATTCCTAATTCATCAGGCAACTTCAATTGATCGTGTTTTTGCGGTCGTGTCAACACGCACGACCCGCTCGCGGCTGCCTGCTTGACGAGAAGAGTCTGTCGAATGGCGTTCGCGGCCTGTGCGCCGCACGTGCCGTCGCGGCACGGCGTGAGCGAGACCGCAAACCACAGGCATGCAGCGACAAGCCAACGGCCGTCGCGGCAGCTCAGGCGCTCCGTCAGGTTTCTATGTCGATCGCGTCGCGTAAGGGCCCGCGGCCCCGCGTCAGCCCTCGAGCCGCCTGCCGAATTGATCGAGCCAGCTTCCCGGAATGAGGACGGAGGCTCGCGCCTCTGCGTCTTCTGCCGCCACCTCGTCGGTCACTTCTGCGCGGTGGCCATCGCGGGGTGCATAGCCGATCGAGCGCTTCGTCGCCTCGATATCCCAGCGCATACCGGGGTTGTCGGAGACGAGGTTGAGCACGGCGAAGTCGACACTCTCGGCCTCGATGGCGCGCTCCATCGCATTGAGCATGTCGCGGCTGGAGAGCCACATTTCCTGCCCCCAAGCGCCGATTCCGAGCCAGGGCCCCGGCGCCTCATTGCCAGGCGGGAAATTGCCGATGCGGAAGGCAATGAACGAAATGCCCGTCTCGGCCGCGAACGCCCGGCCGAGCTCCTCGCAGATCAGCTTGGAAACCCCGTAAGGGTTAAGCGGTGCGGGCGGCAGGTCGGCGGTGACCAGTTCGTCGCGGAACCGGTAGCCACCCACCACCTGGTTAGTGCTGGCAAAGACCACCCGCCTCACGCCGGCGCGCCGCGACGCCCGAAGCACGTTGCCGGTCAGCAGCACATTGCCGCGGTGGACCTGCGCCCAGGACGCCTTGGGTCGGATTTCGCCGGCAAGATGAAAGACAGTATCGACGCCCTCGAACTCACTTGCCCAGTCATCCGAATAGGTCGCGAGATCGGCGCCGAGGATACCTGGGCCGCCCTTGAGGTCCATGCGCGTGAGCGCATATCTCGGGTCGGTCGAAAGGTGTGCTGCGAGTTTGGCGCCGACATTGCCCGCGGCCCCGGTGATCAGGACGGTCCGCGCCATTAGAGCGCGGCCGTGGTCTTGGAATCGAACAGCTTCACCGCATCGAGGTTGACGTGCACGTCACCGCTCCAGCCGGTGCCGACGCCGCTATCGCGCATCTCCATGCCCAGGATGCGGCCGCCATCAGCGGTGCGGTAGTGCATGATGGCACTGTTGCCCAGATGCTCGACGAGCTCGATCCGCGCCGAGAATTTCGAGGAGTTCGCGAACGGCGTGGTGGCGATGTCCTCGGCGCGTATCCCCAGTATGATCTCCGATCGCGCCCCGGCGGCCGCGGCGAGCCCAGCGCTCAACCCAAGATCGAGCGCGCCAGCCTTGACGGCAGGACGCCCGTCATCGCTCGCCAGTTGCCCCGGCAGCAGGTTCATCTGCGGTGACCCGATGAAGCTCGCGACGAAGACGTTCGCCGGATTGCGGTACACCTCCAGCGGCGCTCCCTGCTGCTGCACTTTGCCGTCCTTGAGCACCACGACGCGATCACTCATGGTCATGGCTTCGGATTGATCGTGGGTCACGAACATCGTCGTCGTTCCCATCCGTGCAAAGAGCAGCTTCAACTCGGCTCGCACGCGCACGCGCAGCGCCGCGTCGAGGTTCGACAGCGGCTCATCGAGCAGGCATACGGTCGAGGGTCGGATCACCGCCCGCCCGATCGCGACCCGCTGCCGTTGACCGCCCGACAATTCGCGCGGCTTGCGGTTGAGCAGATGGCCGATCTCCATGAGGTCGGCGGCTTCGTTCACTCGCCGGGCGATCTCGGCCTTCGGGACCTTCTGCACGCGGAGCGGGAAACCGAGATTCTGCCGCACCGTCAGATGCGGATAGAGCGCATAGGACTGAAAGACCATGGCGATGCCGCGCTCGCGGGCATTGAACTCCGTCATGTCGCGGCCGTCGATCACGATGCTGCCTGTCGACGGGCGTTCGAGCGCCGCAGCGATATTGAGCAGTGTGGTCTTGCCGCAACCGGAGGGACCCACCAAGGTCGTGAACTCGCCAGGAGCAATGTCGACAGTGACATCGTCCACCGCGACGAAATCGCCGAAGCGCTTGGTGATGCGTTCGAGACGAAGCGTGCTTGCCATTAAATCAGCCTTTCACGGCGCCGAAAGTGATCCCGCGCACCAGGTAGCGCTGCACCGTGAGCGCCATCAGCAGGATGGGCACGAAGGATGCGATGCTGAGCGCGCTCATCTGCCCCCAGGCTAGCGCGTTGTCGCCGACAAAGCTGGCGATGGCGACTGGGATGGTCTTGGCACTGAGCGAAGTCAAAGTCAGCGAGTAGAGAAGCTCGTTCCACACGCCCATGAACACGAAGATCGCCGTGACCATCATTGAGGACAGCGACATCGGCAACACGATCCAGCGGAACCGCTGGAACATGGTGCAGCCGTCGACCATTGCGGCGCGCTCGATCTCCCTGGGCAGGTCCTGAAAGAAGGTCAGCATCAGCCACGTGACGAACGGCAATGCGAGCCCTGTGTAGGCGATGACGAGCGCCGGGAGCGTGTCGAGAAGTCCGAGCTGCCGCATCAGAAGGTAGTACGGGATCGCCAGACTCACCGGCGGAAACAGCCGCGCGATGAGGATCGAAATAAGCAGCACCCGGTTGAGCCGGAAGGGCAGCCGGATGCGCGCCAGCACATATGCGCATAGCGTGCCGGCCAGCGTGGCAAGCACCGTCGACACCGCGGTCACGATAGCCGTGTTGAGCAGATACTTCTGGTTGAGCGGATTGCCGAGCGCTTCCTGCCAGTGGCTCAGAGTGAGATCGGTCGTGAAGTAGATCGGCGGGCCGGTGAAGAAGTCGCGCTGGTGTTTCAGCGAATTGAGAACCAGCCAGTAGATGGGGAAGACAATAACCGCCAGGAGCACGACCAGACAGCCATAGCGCCATGCCTGCCCCACGAGACTACGCCAGCGGAAGCCGGCCCTCGAGGCGGCGGGACGCAAGGACATCAGAGCAAGGTCAGTCATTGAGGTAGTCCTTGGAGGACGCTACGGCCTTGATCAGCAGCCAGATGGAGAGCGGCAACAGCGCTACCAGGAAGACCCACGACGCAGCCGACGCCATTGGATAGTCCAGGAACCGCTGGCCCACCCGATAGATGAAGAGGTTGAGCATGCTCGTGCTGTCGCCGGGCCCGCCGCCGGTCAGGGCGTAGATGAAGTCGAACGTCTTGAGCAGATCCATTACCCGGATCAGCACGATGATGAGGTAGTAAGAGGCCAGCTGCGGCAGCTTGATCTCGAACAATATCCGCCATGGCCCGGCGCCATCCACCTCCGCGGCACGGATCGGTTCGGGCGGCAGCGACAACAGTCCCCCGATCAGGATCATGCTCACGACCGAGGTGTTGGCAATGACTTCGACCAGGACGATCGTCGCCATCGCAGTGTCGGGCGCCGCGGCCCAGGTGAAGGGTCCAAGGCCGACCAGGCCAAGCAGCGAATTGACCGGGCCGTAGTTGACGTTGAGAAGGAGCCGCCACAGGATGCCCAGCACCACCGGCGGCAGCATCAGCGGAACCAGCATGAGCACGCGCGTCAGCGCCGAGAGCTTGCTGCTGACCATCTCGCTGGTCAGCAGCAGTGCGATCATGGTGCCGAGCACCAGCTCGATCGGCAGCGCCGCCAGTGTGAAGATCAGCGAGCGGAGTCCGGCGCGCCAGAACCCCTCCGACGTCAGCAGATCGGTGTAGTTGCCGAAGCCGGAAAGCACCCACTGGGCGCCTGGCTTGCGAATATCCCACTCCGAGAAACTGAGGCCGAGCGAATAGGCAAGCGGCACAAGGTAGGTGACGAGCAGCGCGCCAACGCCCGGCAACAGAAACAGCATGGCGACCTTGCGGTCGTCGCGGGCAAAGTCCGCTACCATCTTGTGCACAGCTCGGGCGCCTTTCACGGTTGCGCCCGCCGCAGCGGCGGCAGGAGCGATGGTTTCATCTACAGTCGGCAGGCCAGTCGTCGGCACGCCTATTGGGCAAAAATGTCGGCCCAGTTGTATCCCTTGGGACCCTTTGTGATGTCGAACACCTTGTTCCACAGATCTGCCGATTGCTTGGCTGCATCGGCCGGCGCGACCTGGCCGCTGAGGGCCGCCGAGAAGATGTCGGCGGAACCGAGGAACCAGTCTAGCCACGTCGGCGAGGCGATGAAGGACGGGTAGAACGACGCTTTGTAGCTGTCGACCGCGGCCTGCATGCCCGGGAACTTGGCCTCGACATCCTTGTCGAGCAGCACCGAGTTGCGCGTTGCGTAGATGCCGTGATCGATCATCAGCATCTTGGCCGCCGCCGGCGACGTGATGAAGCTGAGCCAAGCCCAGGCCGCATCCTTGTTCTTGGACGCGGAGGAGAGGCCGATATACCACGGACCAGCGTTGCCCGGACCGGGCGGCACGGTCGCGGCCCACTTGCCCACGATCTTGGACCGCTCGGGGTCGTTGAGACTGGGCTGGATGTAGTCGGGCCACTCGATGGTGAACGCGGCCTCGCCATTGAGGAACACCTGATCCGCCTCGGGGATATCCATCGCGAAGACGCCGGGCGGTGCATAGGAGAAGAGCTCCTTCAGTCGCTCGATGGCGCGGGCGCCTTCCGGACTGTCGAAGGTCGGCTTGCCGTCGGCCGTGAACAACGATCGCTTCTCGTCGCCCATGTAGGCCCCGAAGAACATCTTCATGAGCTGCACGGCGACGCCGGCGCCGACATACCCGTAGGTACCATTGCCGGTGAGCGACTTGGCCGCCGCGTTCAGTTCTTCCCAGGTCTTGGGCACCGCGATGCCCGCGGCATCGAGTAGATCCTCGCGGTAGAACATCACCATCGACCGGCTGGTCAGGGGAATGCCGTGACGGACGCCATCAGCCGTGGCGATCAGCGCATTGAGGCCCTGATAGTCGCTGACATCGAAGTTCGCCGACTTGATCCGCGCGTCGAGCGGCTCGAGATAGCCCGCGACGTTGGCATCCCAACCACTGTCGAGGTCGACGACGTCGTAGTTGCCGGTCCCGCCGATGGCGTCGTTGATAATGGCGGTCTGCATCTGCTCCCAGGGCTGCTCCACAAACTGGACCGCGGCACCAGTCTGCGCCTTGAACTCCTCGGCCAGTTCCTTGTACCCCGCGATACGGTCGATGGCACCACCTTGCGTGAAGTGCGTTATCGTCACGCCATCGAACTGCCCGGCGGTGGCGCCGAGACTGAAGGCAATTGCGAGGGCCGCGGCAAGCGGTCCCAAGGCCCGTCTGCTTAGTCGCATTTCGGTCTCTCCTCTGGTGTCGCGTCATGGCCCGGCCGCGTTTCTGTGAAGCGCGCTGTCCGGTACCACCGCACCTTGTTCGGCGATCCTCGCCTGTTTCTCGAAGGTGGGCAGAAGCCCATTCTTGTGCGGTGACCTGCTATTGCCTGGTTCCCTGCATGCACAATAGGTGGCTGGTACTCGTTTCGCGTCAAGACATTCATGTTCCGCCGCACGAAACACGCATGCTTTACCTCGCGAGCAGTGGAGCGACCTCGCGCGCCGCCTCGTTCACCGCCACCAAAGTCGCATCGACCACCACCTCATCGTGCTCGGAAGAGACGAACCATGCGCCGCGTTCAAGCACGCGAACTCCGCGCCTGAGCAGGGCCAGGGCGAAAAGCCCGTAGCCTCGCTTGTCGGCGCGTGCCAAGTCGCGATAGCACTCCGCTGGCCGGCTGAGGCCAAAGGCAACGTGGAACATCAGCGGGAACCCGGTGACCTGAGCCGTAATCCCAGCCTCCGCCAACGCAGATCGGACACCATCCTGTAGCGTCATTCCATACGCGCTGGTCCGCTCGTAGTGGTCCGGCGTCAGGCAGTTCTGGGTCGCCACCATGGCCGCCATCGAGACCGGCTGGGCATTGAACGTGCCACCGTGAAGCACTCCACCGGTGGCGAACAGGTCGATCAGATCGGCGCGACCGGCGACCGCCGCGACAGGAAATCCGTTGGCGATGGCCTTGGCGAAGATAGAGATGTCCGGCGTAACGTCGAATCGCTGCTGCGCGCCACCGCGCGACAGCCTGAAGCCTGTGATCACTTCGTCGAATATCAGCAGCGCTCCATGCTTGCGGCAGGCGGCGAGCGCGCCCTCGAGGTAACCTACACCCGGGGAGATGGCCCCCTGGTTGCACATCGCGGGCTCCATGATCACTGCGGCGATATCGCCCTTCGCCAGGCGGGCCTCGAGCCGGGGCAGATCGTTCCAACCCAGGATTGCCAGCCCGCTTGCGTCTGCCGGGTCCTGTCCGGCGCTGCCGGCGACCGCCACGGGCGCATCCGCGGGGCCCGCCGCATTGAGTGCGGGAGCCGTCGACCACAGGACATTGTCGAACCAGCCGTGATAGTGACCTTCGAACTTGATGATCGTGCGACGCCCGGTGGCGGCGCGGGCAAGCCGCATTGCCGCCTGCGCCACCTCCGAACCGGAGGAGCCGAAACGAATGCGCTCGGCACCGGCTATGCGTTCGCAAATCAGCTCGGCCGCCTCGTACTCGATCATCGCCTGACCCGCGAACAATATGCCCTTGTCGACCTGAGCCTTGACCGCCGCGCGAACCGGAGCGGGACTGTGGCCGAGGACCATCGCGCCCATGCCGCAATAATAGTCGATCAACCGATTGCCATCGACGTCGAAGAGAAAGGGGCCCTCCCCACGCTCGAACACCAGCGGACCGGGCGCCATGCCGATGCGGAAATTGCTGTTCACCCCTCCGGCGACATAGCGCGAGTTGGCCGCGATGCGGCGCGCTGACTCCACAAAGTCAAGGTCGCCGCGCTTTGCATTGTCGATCCAGTCCAGGCCCAAGCGTAGTTCCTCCCGAGTTGTGCCAACAGGAAATCACGGACGAGGATAACGTGTAAAGGAACGCATGTTCCGCTTGGCGAAACGCGCATGGGTGTCCTATCGTCCCCGGAGAGGCTAGGAGTGAGTCGATGAGCGACAAGCACAATCCTTACGTCGTGGCGCCGGTTCGCAAGGCGCTCAGCGTTCTCGAACTCGTCGCCGAGCGGGCGCATGACGTCTCGCTCGCCACGGTGACTAGAGAGCTGAAGATTCCCAAGACAACCTCGTTCCGCTATCTGCAGACGCTGACCGAGGCCGGGTTTTTGATCCACGATCTGGTGAACGACAAATACAGCGTCGGGCCTCGCTTTCGGGCCATCGCCAAGGCGGACACCAGTCTTCACCGACTGCGCAAGCTGGCCCGGCCGCACATGCATGCGCTGGTGGCGGAGTTCAACGAAACGGTCAATCTCGGGCTGATGTTCGATGGCAATATCAGCTATGTCGACATCATCGAGGCCAATCAGTCGCTTCGCATACAGGGACGCGTTGGAGACCGTCATCCTCTGCACTCTACGGCGCTCGGAAAGGCCATTCTGGCGCACTTGCCGGACGCCCAAAGAAAGCTACATCTGGCGCGCCCGTTGGCGCTTCGAACCAGCCGGACACTGACGGACGTCGAGACCCTCGAGCGCCAACTCAGGCAGTCCCTCAAGCTCGGCTATGCGACTGAGACCGAGGAAAACGACGATGGCGCCACCTGCGTGGGAGCTGCGGTGCTCGACGATATCGGCTACCCGATCGCCGCCATCAGCCTGTCGGCGCCGCGGCACCGAATGCCGCGCGAAACGCTGGCCAAGGCTGGAGCACGTCTCGCCGCAGCCGCGCACCAAATCTCGGCGCAGATCGCTGCCGCCTGAGGCCGGGCCCGACCAGCTCGTCGACGAGCAGCATGTTGGCCCAGCGTTCGGAACTTGGACGTTGCCCGTTGCCGAGCTGTTCTCCCGAGAGCGTGGTTCTGCCGCTCGGTCTCCCATCAGCCACAGCTACGCTTCCGGGCGGTCAGAACACCGGCAGCGCCGGGACCCAGCTCGGGCGCCGCGGATCGTAGAACTCGTTGACGGCGCCGTCCCTGAGATAGTCACCGTGGTATTTCTCGAGCTTGTCGCGGTCGAGCTCGACCCCCAGTCCCGGGCCTTCGGGGACGCGCATGCATCCATCCTCATAAACGAAGGGGCTGGTGATCACGTCGTCGATCTGGTCGTGATAGTGACTGTCGATGGCGTGCGCCAGGTAGGGCGTCGACGCCGCGAAGTGGAGCATGGCCGCCGTCGAGATGCCGAGCTCGCGATCGCTGTGCATCCCGATGCCCAGATTGAAGGCTTCGGCCACCGCGATCATCTTGCGGCTCTGCTGGAACCCGCCCCAGAAATGCAGGTCTGACAGGATTACGTCGACGCTGTGCATGCGGATGCCCGGCGCCAACTGGTCATAGGCAACCAGGCACATATTGGTCGCCAGCGGAATAGGAACCGCCGCCCGCACCTGGCTCATGCCCTCCAGCCCCGAGGTAGGGTCCTCGAGATATTCGAGATCGATCTTTCGCCACATCAGCTGGTTTGCGATGCGAATGCTGGTCTCCACCGACCAGGCGGCGTTGGGGTCCCAGCGCAGCGGGTAGTTCGGAAACTCGGCGGCAATCGCTTCGATGGCCTTGAGCTCTTCCATCGGCGCATAGACGCCGCCCTTGAGCTTGACGGCGGTGAAGCCGTGGCGCGCGCACAGCTCTTTCGTGCGCGCGAGAATGCTGGCGGCGTCGCTCTCGCCGCCTGTACTGCTCTTGTCGTCCCGATAGCGGTAGAACACGTAAGCGCCGAACTGGATGAGGTCGCGGGTCTTGCCGCCGAGCAGCCGATAGACCGGCAGGCCGTGCGCCTTGCCGGCCGCATCGAGAAACGCCATTTCGATGCCGGCACGGACCACGGCCGGAATCGCTGTCTCATAACCGATGCAGAAGGCGGCGAAACGATGCAGCAACACGCCGAAATCCATCACGTCGAGGCCGATAACGAAGGGACGGGCGGTTGCGATCGCGTGCTCGATGGCGCTGCCGCCATAGGTCTCGCCCAGACCCACGATGCCATCCTCGGTGGTCACCTCGATGATGGCCCGGCTCGTGCCCGTCTCTACGCCTAAGCTCCAGCGAAGCGGAGCCTCGAACGGCACGTTGACGCAGGTCACCTTGATGTCGACGATCTTCACTTGGATTTCCTTAGCTCTCGAACTGGTCGATCGGATAGAGTGGGCGGGTCACTCGCTCAAACCGCAGCCGCCGCATGTTCGGGCAGGTCGGGCCGGGCGTGTCGGCGATCAGCAGCCGCGTCGCATAGGGCTCGAACCCTGTGCGAAAATGCGATGGGGATTTGACGAAGACCAGCGCCGCATCCTGGATGTCGAGGCCGAAGGCGGAGTAGATCGACCTGTCCCATTCGAAGCCGGGCCGCGAGCGCAGGACAAGCCTCATGTCGCCAATGGCGAGCACGACGGTCAGGCCCTGATCGATGACCATGCCCTCGGCACCCTTGTCGTGCATGATGTAGTCACCGGCGTGGATGCTGCGCACCAGCCCCTGGATCTGGATCGGCTGACCGTCGGCCGGCGAGCGCTTGTGCCCGACCTTCAGCGTCACCTGCGCGCCGACCCCGGCGGCGGCCGCCTCTTGGGCCGCTTCGGCGTCGCAAAGCGTGAGATAGGTCAGCCGGCCCGCCTTGTCCGCACCGGCGGCAAGCAGGGCGGTGAGCACGCCCGCACTGTCGGCCGCCGCTCCTCCGGTCGGGGCATCGCCGGCATCGCCGACGACGGTGGTACCTTGCTCGCTGAGCCCGGTGCCGACGGCGTCCTCGAGGCTCACCAGGTCCGGGTCGAACTGTAACCGCGCGTCCCAAACGAGATCGGCGAGTTTGTCGGCTGCGGCCTGAGCTGTCGTCCGATTGCCGTCGGCACACACCATCACCGCAAATCCCAGGTCCGGAACGTCGAGCCAGGGTTGAACGGGAAACAGCGAGGCAAAAAGGATCTCGCCGCTGCGCTCCATCCGCCGCGCTTCAGCAAAAACGGACGCCAGCGGCTCGCTGCCCGTGCGTGCGGCGACCGGGCTGACGATCATGGGGCGCTTGGCGAGCGCCATCACCGGGCGGACCTTGCCGGCCAACGTATCGAGCAAGAGGTGGGCGACCCGTTCGCCGGTTTCGTACATGTCGATGTGCGGATACTCACGATAGCCGACGAGGAAGGTGTCGGGGTGCAGCATCCGCGGCGTGATGTGGCCGTGAAGATCGAGAGAGACACCAATGGGAGTACCCTCGGGAATCACCGCTGCAACCCGGTCGATGATCTCCCCCTCCGCATCTGGGTTGTCCTCGATCACCATGGCGCCATGCAGCGCGAGCAACACGCCGTCGACCGGTCCCGCCGCCCGGAGCCGCTCCACCATCTCCTGGATCAGGGCCTCGAAAGCGGCGCGAGTCACCGCGCCGCTCGATATCGCGCTGGCTGCGATCAGCGGCACGGCCTCGACACCCGCTTCGGCCAACACCGTGAGAAACGCAGGCACCTCGATCCGCGCTCCCGCATAGCCGTCGATGAGCTCGCTGCCTCTGCGGACGAAGACCGACCTGAACGTCTCGAGATCGGTTCGGAACGGAACGAAGGTATTGGTCTCCTGGAACAGTGATCCGACGGCGACACGCATGAAATACGATTCCCTTGGCCGGCCCGAACGCCGGAGCTGGCATGATCATGGTTAGCCGGCCGATTTATGAAGGGTCAAGCAGCCTCCGTTTCGTCCAAAGAAACGTACCATTTCGTTAAGTCGTCCAGCGGCGTGACGGCGCAGGGGAACAAGACGGCTGGCGCGGGCCCGATCGATATTTCGCGTCCAGCCAAATCCCGGATCGGCGCGCCGAGCCACGCCCACCCGATCGAACTCGGATCAAGGTCGCTAAGACGACAATAGCCGGCCGAAGGTTCGGCCGGCTATCGTGCATGCGAGTTCTGTGAGGACCCAGATTGCCCGAGTCCGACGGACATTTACTGGTAGTCGCGAGACCAAAGATGGTCGAGGGTATCCAGGTTCGTTGGTGTGGCCAACCTGCCTTTGGCAAGGCACCCGTCGGGCCCGCAGCCGGGGTCTTCCTTCTTGGCCAGTGCGATTACGACGCGAACCAACTCTTTGGCTTGGTTCGACGCCTCCCAGGTGGTCGCGACGTCGATGTAGCCCGCCTTCATGGCCTTGACCGCATCCTGCATAAGATCCTGGCTGGCGAACCACATGTGCTTGTCGTCGCCTGTCGGATGCCAGCGATCGGCATCCTCCAGAGCCGCCTGGATCGCCGGAAGCGCAAAGTCGCTGGCGGTGAAGAGGCAATTGGCTTCCGGATGCGCCTTGAGGGCATTGGCGAGGCCTGAGCGGAACAGTTCAGGATTCCACTCGGTCGGAACGTGAGCGACGGTCTCGATGACCCCGCTCGCGGTTGTAATTTCGTTCCAGGCCTTGGTGCGAGCCACCGCATTGCTGTCGAGCAGATTCCCCTGAAGTTCGATGCACTGCCCGTGGATCTGCTTGGCCTTGAGGATATCCACGAAGGCGTTGGTCGTTGTGGTAGCCTCGTCGGTGCTGTCGCCGCCGACGAACGCATCGGGCTGCTCGGCCGATGTCGACTTCCGGTCGAAAGCGACGAACGGGATGCCGGCGTCCTTCGCTGCACGGATCGAAGCCCCAATCGCGCCGCCGTCTTCGGCACGCGCCACGACGACATCAGCACCGCCGGTGATCAGATCCTCGATATTGGCGGTCTGGCGCGCCGGGTCGCCGTTGGCGACATTGAACGTCCAGGTGATCGTCAGGCCAGCGGCCTTTCCCTGCGTCTCGCCCTCCGCCTTGATGTAGTCTTCCCACGCTGTCTCCAGCGAAGAGTCCTTGTTGTTCCACGAGACCCCGACCTTCAGGTCCTGGGCCTGGGCGATCGAGCCCATGACCATCATTGCCGCGACACTTCCAATCACTGCATGCTGTAGACGCATGTTTTTCCTCCTGGTTGTTGAAAAGAACGCACATGGCGTTGTCGCCGCTGCCGCGACCGCCGGACGGCTATTTCCGTCGATGGCCACGGGAGCGGAACGAGTCGGCGTACATGGCCATGAAGATCAGCAGACCGCTGATCGGCCTATACGCATAAGGGTTGGCGTCGAGATGGTTCAGTCCGTTTCGGATCATCTCGAAGGTGACGGCACCCAGCAGGATGCCGGAGAGCACGTTGCCCGCGCCGCCGAACAGGCTGATTCCGCCGACCACGATCACTGCGACGGCGTTGAACTCGAGGCCACGTCCCAAGAAGGCAGTGAGCGCGCCCACCTGCAGGGTCGCGAAGATCCCGCCCAGTCCGGCGAGGCAACCGCTGATCACGAAGGCGACAAAGATCACCCGACCGACCGGTAGACCGATCTTCGATGCGATCAGCGCGCTATTGCCGACCGCGGCGAGCTGACGGCCATAAGCCGTTCGCTGGTGCAGCACGTGAATCGCCACGACCACCAGGAGGGCGATGATGCTGTCGACGAATATGGGCCCAATCGCCTGGTTGCCCAGCTCCCGGACACCATCGGGCAGTGTGTGCGAATTGGTACCGGAAAGCTCGAGGGCCAGGCCTCGGAAGGCAATCATGGTGCCAAGCGTGGTGATCAGTGAGTTGATCCTGAGAACCACCACGATGAACGCATTGACTGCGCCCAACACTCCCCCTGAAACGACAATGACCAATGCAACCAGAGGCACCGGCAGCCCGAGACCGAGGAGACTCCACCCGATCGAGACGGAAAGGAATGCTATCGAGCCGACGGAGATGTCGAGATTGCCGGCCATCACGACCATCGCCAAACCGGACGCAATGATCGCAACCGGCGCCAGGGCGTGCGCCAACGCAGCGAGATTTGCGATTGAAAGAAAGCCCGGGGTCGCCGCGCTGAAGAAGATGAAGAGCAGCAGCAGCATGATCGGGAAGCCGATCTGCCCGATGAGCGAGCGTAGGCGCTTGACGCTCCATATCTCGGACGAACTTGCGGATGTCATTGGAGAACCTCGTCGACCGCGCGGTTCGAAACGCGCGCAACCAAGTCGTCGCGGGTGGCGCCACGGCCCAGTTCACCAACGATGCGACCACGATCCATCAACAGGTAACGGTGGCACACGCGCATCAACTCCTCTGGCTCCGACGCAACAAGCAGGACACCGCCTCCGCCATTGGCGATCTCGACAGCGAGCCTCAGGATTTCGGTCTTGGCTCCGACATCGAGCCCGCGGGTCGGCTCGTCCAGCAAGAAGACGGTGGGCTGGCTACCCAACCAGCGGCCGAAAACGATCTTTTGCTGATTGCCGCCGCTCAGCGTGGCGATGTCCTGGCCGCGCCCCGACGTCTTGATTCCCAGCCGGCCGATCAGATCATCGGCGAGCGAGCGCTCGCGGGACCTGTCGACGAGGCCAAACCGATTCAGAAGCTGCCGTAGCGTGGGCAGCGACAGGTTCTGCTCTACCGACTGACCGGGAAAGATGCCCTCGCCGCGTCGATCCTCGGTGACGAATGCCGTCGACCGCGACAATTGAGATGGCGTTACAGTGACCAGATGGCCGCTACTCTTCAGCCTTATCGACCCACTGTCGATCGGGTCCAAGCCTACCAGCGCTCTGAGGAGCTCGGTTCGACCTGAACCAAGCAGACCCCAGAGACCGACGATCTCGCCCGAACGCACCTCAAAGCTGACGTCGCTGAGGACGCGGGCGCGCGTCAGTTTGGCGACGCTGAGAATGACCTCGTCGGCTGGCGGGACGGCGGTCGGGATGTCGCCGGCGAGGCTCCCCTCGCCCAACATCTCATGAGCCAAGCTGGCAACGGTGTGCGCCGACACTGGCCCTGTCGATACCAGCATCCCGTCGCGCATCACGGTGACCCGGTCGCATGTCGCGAACACTTCGTCGAGGAAGTGGGTGATATAGATCACAATCACCCCCTCCGATTTCAGTCCCTGGATCACGCCAAATAGTCGTTGCTTTTCAGGCTCCGTGAGGGACGACGTCGGCTCGTCAAAAATCACCACGCGGGACTCGCGAGATAGCGCGCGCGCTACCTCGATCATCTGCTGGTCGCCAGGACCGAGATCACCCACCCGCGTATCTGCGTCGAAGCGACAGCCAAGGCGCGTCAACAGATCCTGGGTGCGGCGTTTGAGCGCCTTGAAGTCGATCAGACCACCTACGGTCGGGAGGTGGTCGATCATGATGTTCTCGGCCACCGTCAGGGTGGGAAGCATGGTGAGCTCTTGGTGCACAAAGGCGATGCCTTGGGCCCTGGCAGCGCGCGGCGAGGCAAGGTCGAGCGGGTGGCCGTCAAGCAGTGCTACGCCCTCATCGCGCTGGATGACGCCGCCCAGGATGTTCATGAGCGTCGACTTGCCAGCACCGTTGGCGCCCAGAAGCGCCATGGCCTCGCCCGGCGCAGCGGTGAGCTCCACGCCCTTCAAGGCGCTGACACCGGCGAAGCGCTTGGAGATATTCGAGAGGACCAGACCAGGGGCCGCCATCATTTGTTCTTCCCCCGAGCGTCGAGGAAGATGAAGGTGATGATGACGAGTCCCTTGATCACCAGGCCAAGAAAATAGGACGCGCCGAGCAGGTTGAGCGCGTTACTGATGACGGTGATGATCACGGCGCCTAGAGCGGCATTGTAGAGCCGTCCGAAGCCACCGTAGATACTTACGCCACCAACGACGCAGGCCGAGATGATGTCCAAGACCACGCCGTCCGTGCCCATGTTGGCCGACGCTGCGCCGAGCCGGGCGGTAAGCAAAATCGCCGCAATTCCCGATGCCGCGCCTGCGAAAACGTAGGCGGAGGACGTCACTTTCTGTACCGGCACGCGGGCGACCCGAGCGGCGCGCGGACTGAGGCCGGCCGCATAAAGATGACGGCCAAAGATGCTGCGGGCAAGCAACCAAGTGCCGGCGATGGTCAGCAAGATGGTCACGAGCACCGAAATCGGCACGCCGCCGATTCGCGCGAGCAGGACGTCAAAGAAGCTTTCGGGGAACTTCGAGATGCTCAGCCCCTCGCTCAGCCAGGCCGCCACGCCCGATGCAACGCTCATGGTCGCGAGCGTCACCACGAACGGGATCATCCCCAAATATCCGATCGCGAATCCGTTGAGGGCGCCCACCGCGGTGGCGGACGCCAGCATGATCACGCAACCAACCGCGGGATCGCCTCCATTTTGAATGAACATCCCGCCGATGATGGCGCTGAGGGCCATGTTCGCAGGCATGGACAGGTCAATGCCGCCCGTGATCAGCACGACCGTCATTCCGAGGGCGAGGATCCCCAATGTCGAGCTCTGCACCAAGACATTGATAAGGTTGCGGTAGCTGAGGAAGGCGGGCGCGTAGACATGCATAGCCATCAGCAGCGCTGCCAGCGCAAGAAGCATCAGTGCGGAGCGGAGACTCGGTAGGAAACGGCGAACAGCGCTTCCGTCATCTGTGGTCGACATACTGGTCATCGTGCTGTGTAGCCGCCATCGACCACAACGACTGCGCCGGTCATGTAGCTGGCCGCGTCGGAAGCCAGGAAATGGATCACCGAAGCGATCTCGTCCGGCTGCCCAACGCGACCCATCGGGGTCATCTCGCGCCACGTCGGAAACCACGAGGGGTTCTCGATACCGCCGCGCGTCAACTCGGTTTCGACATATCCAGGGGCAACCGCGTTGACCCGGATGCCGCGCGTGGCGAATTCACTCGCCAGGGATTGGGTGACGAGATGGACACCCGCTTTCGATGCGTTGTACGCGGCCTGGTTCTGCGGAATATTGGCGATCATTCCGGAAATCGACCCAACATTCACGATGGAGCCACCGCCCGTCTTGAGCATCTGCCGAGCGGCCTCTCGTGCAACCCAGAAGGCGCCAGTCAGATTGACGTCGATGACGCGGTGCCACTCGGCATCGGTCAAAGCGGTGGAGTCGCCATGGCAGGCAACGCCTGCGCTGCTGACGAGGATGTCGAGCCGCCCATAGCGTTCAGCAACGCCTTGCATCAGATTGCCGACGGCGGCCGCGTCCGTAACATCGACATTGGAGAACTCCGCCTCATGGCCCTCCCCGCGCAGCAGCGCGACAGCGTCGGCACCGCGCTCGGGATTGTTGGCTGCGAGCACAACCCGCGCACCGAATTCGGCCAACGCCCTGGCGCTAGCCAATCCAATGCCTTGTGATCCCCCTGTGATAACAGCCGTCCGGCCGTCGAGGCGCAACCGATCCAAATACGACATCTCTCCCCCAGACACTGCGGTACTGTTTTTCGTAGTCCTGCTACATGTTGCCCCAGACAAACACCAGAGTTTTGGGACTGTCAAGGCGGTTTCGCGTCTCTTGGCGTCCCGTCAGTCACAATTCAAGTAGTCTTGCTACGTTCCAGCTGTCTGGTGGCAATGCAGTCGGGCGCGACCCCGAATCGACCGGCTCCCTTAGAAGTTCCGCTCTCGTGCGCTCGCCGGCGCAATCGACGAGGGCGCGACGGAACCCAAGGTCGCGGCGAAGGCCTCGATCGCGGCGGCGTCGCGGACGTCGCGTCTCGAGAACGCAATTCCAGTCGCTTTCGCCGCGGCGACTTCAGCGATGCCGGGGCTCCTCAGAGCGACGCATGGCGTAGTATGGCTACGGACCGCGCCGGTCTTTGGCTCGCAATTGGGAGCACGCAGCAGCGGATGGGGGCTATTGACCAAGTTGACGTAGTGATGCTACTCAGCAAAAATCGAGATCGATGGTCTGTACGTGGCGCATCCTGCGTCCCAACAATGATGCCGCAAACTGCGTGGAGGCCCCAGGTGGCCCGGAGAGCTGCCAAGATCAAACTGACGGAACTGCCGCCAGGCCGAAATTTGCTCGAAACGATAACGGAGATGCTACCGCACCTCCGCCCCTCGGATCGGCGTGTTGCCGAACTTGCCCTGCGCGATCCCGACTTGGTTATTACCGGTACCATGGCGTCCGTGGCGCAGGCAGCCGGCGTGAGCGACCCCACTGTCGTGCGTTTCTGCGCCGCGGTCGGTTGCAGTAGCTTCCAGTTGCTCAAGCTCCAACTCGCCCAATGTCGGGCCCTCGGCATCCCCGCCACCCATTCCGGCATTGAAGTCACCGACGACGTTGCAGCGATCGCCGAAAAGATTGTCGACTACACCATTACTAGTCTCGACCGGATGCGTCGGCAGCTCGACCACGTCGCCATCGCCAAGGCTGTCGATCTCCTGGCTAGCGCGAAGCGCATCGAGTTCTTCGGCTTCGGCGCATCGGGCATCATCGCTCTCGACGCCCAGCAGAAGTTTCCGTTGTTTGGCGTGCCGTGCGGCGCCCAGGTCGACGCACACCAGCAGTTCATGGTCGCTTCGCTGCTTGAAGAAGGCGACGTTGCCTTCGCTATCTCCAACACCGGCCGCACTACAGCGGTTCTCGAGATGGCAAAGGCGGCCCGGCGCAACGGCGCCAAGGTCATCGGCCTCACCGGCTATCGCGGCCCGTTCTTCGACATGTGCGACGTCGGACTTTTGGTCGAGACGCTGGAGAACACCAACCTCTACACCCCGACCACCTCGCGTATCGCCGGGCTGGCGGTGATCGACATCCTCGCCACTGGCACCGCCCTGCGACGCGGACACCACTACATCGAGCGCGTCCAGTCCATGAAAGCGCAGTTGGCCGTCATGCGCTCGTCGGTGATGCAGCACGAACCCGAATAGGGAGCGTCCCACACGGCATCAACGGAACATTGCTGGGCTCTACGATTTTCGGGTCTTCACTGCTTGGGTGGGATGACGCCTTTGCGAAGCAGCACGTTGCCATAGAAGCGCGACTCGCCGGTCTGGACGATGACGAAGGCGCTTTTCGCACGTTCATAGAACTCAGCGGGGGCCAGAAGCTTCGCCTGGTCCCCGACCACAGTCTCAAGCTCGCGGGTGACGGTGTCGCGTCCGTCGGGAGCATCGGTTCGCATGGCCATCACCGGATCGGGTCCGGCGTCGAGCGGCATCACCGATAGGATCGCCTGCAGCACCCGTGGCGCGGTCGCGCCGTCGATTCTCAGCAGGCGCCTTGCCAGAGAGGTTGCCGGGAAGTTCCCGTCGGCGATAACGATGGTGTCGTTGTGCCCCATCGAGCGAAGCGCGTGCAGCAGGTCGGCATGCAACACAGGATCGATATTGATCAACATCTCGGTTCTTCCTCAGGCGTCTTGAGTGGTTGGGGCCAGGACTACTTCGCGTATGCAGGTACGCTTCGGCATTCCATAGGCCCATACGATCGCATCGGCGACGTCGGAACTGGGGATGCCTCCCCCGACACCCTCCTTGTATTTGCGGTAGTCGATTTTGATGGCGTCCGAGGTGGTGTGATCGAGCAATTCGGTCTCAACCAGGCCAGGGGCGATCACAACGACCCTGACGCCGCTCGATGCGACTTCCCGGCGCAGGCTTTCGCTGATGGCATGAACGGCGAATTTGGTGCCGCAGTAGGCGGTGTGATTGCCGTAGACGTTGCGGCCGGCGATCGAACCGATGTTCATGACCGTGCCGCCGCCGCGCTGCTTCATGCCCGGCAGGACGAGCTGGGTTGCTGCCAACAGGGCGACAACGTTGATGTCGAACATGTCCTGCCACTGGGCGGCCTCCTGCGAGGCAATGTCGCCCAGGTACATGACGCCGGCATTGTTCACGAGCAGGTCGGTCGGTCCGAACTTCGCCTCCGCTTCGGCGATCGCCGAGGCGACAGCGGCGCTTTGCCGAACATCGACGGCGCGACACAATGCGTCGGGTAGCTTCAGCGCCTCGAGCCGGTCGAGCCGGCGTGCGAGCAACAACAGAGGATGCCCCTGCGCTGAAAGCGAGCGGGCAGCAGCCTCCCCGATGCCGGAGCTTGCTCCCGTAATGATGGCGAGCGGCTTCATTTCTGGGTCTCCTGGGATTTCGAAAGCATGCGGCCGAGATCGGCCATCGACTTGGCTGCGGCGCGGTAAGCCGGAGCAAGGTCGTCATAGAGGCGTCGACGGTTCGCATCGGGACTGGCGCGCGCCACCTCGACGTGCAGTTTCGCCAAAGGGGCGGCGTCGGACCAGTGGCCAGTGGCAACCAAAGCCAAGGCTGCCGCGCCCAAGGCGGCCGCGCTTTTGTCGACAGTCGTCCTGACGACGTCCATGCCGTAGACGTCGGCGTAGATTTGGCGCCAGAGATCATTCCGCGCGCCGCCGCCCACCGCAATCATCTCGTTGCCCACCGAGACCATATTGCGAAGCCGATCGAGGGCCATCTTCAGACTGAACGCGACGCCCTCAAGGGTTGCCCGGGCAACGTCGGCGCGCGTGTGGGACAGATCGAGTCCGACCAGGCCGCCCCGCGTCGTGGGACCACCTTCGAGGATCGTGCCGCCGGCCAATGTGGGGATGAACAGCAGACGATTCGCGCCGGCTGGTGAGGTTGCGGCCAGCGCAAAGAGCGCGTCGTAGTCGCCGTCAGGCTGGACTAGATCAAGAATCCACTTCAGGCTCGTGCCGGACGAAAAGGTCGACATCGCTGAATTGAACAACCCCGGCAAAACGTGGGCAAACACGAACGGCCTAGCGACCGGGTCGAGAACGGGCTTCGACGACGTGACCGTCACCCAACTCGAGGATCCGAGCGAGTTGTAGACGCTTCCCTCTGACAGGTTGCGCGCGCCAAGCGCCATGCAGCTGTTGTCGACACCGCCAGCGATCACCTTGACGGTCGGCGGTAACCCGAGTTCTGCCGCTGCGTCCTGCCGCAGCGGTCCCAGGATGTCCGTCGAAGCCAGCGGCGCGGGCAGGAGCTCCGGCGGAAGCTCAGCAGCAGCGAGCAGTTCGGCGCTGTATCGGCCTCTTGCGAGATCATAGACGCCGCTGCCCGAGGCATAGGAGTGATCGGTCGCGATCCGCCCTGTGAGGCGAAAGTTCACGTAGTCTTTACTGCCCAGCAGCACTCGCGCGCGTCCGAACACCTCCGGCGCGTGACGGCGCAGCCACATGGCCTTGAAGACCGGGTAGAGCGGCGGCGGAAAGCCGTTGCCGGTTCGCATGTACCAGTCAGTCTCGGGAACTCGTGTGAAGAACTCAGCAGCCTCTGCGCTGGCCCGCCCGTCGGACCAGATCGGCGTCTGCTCCTGCAGCAAGTGGCCGTCGGCATCGAGCGGCACGCAGCCCAGGCTCTGACCCGACAGCGCGATTGCGGCAACGTCGGCGCCGGTCACACCGGATTCGGCGAGCAAGGCGCGGATCGAGCTGACAACGGCCGCGTACCAGTCCGTCGGGCGCTGCTCGTGGTGGTCGGCGCGAGGGTAGGATGTGGGGTAGCCGACGAAAGTCTCGGCGCGGCTAACGCCGGCCGAATCGTAGAGCGCGGCCTTGTTGCCACCGGTCCCCAGGTCACAGGCGATGACGAAGCCGGGCATGGATCTAGCTCACTTCACGCATGAATATCGATGGACGCGCCTCTGATCCTTCGCCTCCAACAAGGACATAGCGCGTGTGAAACGCCGCCGGCAGGAGTTGCAGAGACGCCGTGACTGCTCTCGCCTTCGCCTCGATGCGCTCGACCGGGATGGTGTTGAAGTCGAACATGCCGAAGTGATGCGCGATCATCGTGGGGATCGCCTGGTCCACGCAAAGGGCGACCGCTTCATCGAGGGTGAAGTTGCCCGGGATGCCACTCATCGAGCGGCGTGCGTCCCGCCCGTTGACGGGAAGCAAGGCAACATCGATGGCAAACGGCGCGAGGGCTGACGCCAGCCCCGGGAAGGGGATGCAGTCGCCCGAATGGTAGAGCGTCGCCTGCCGCAGAGCGAGCACGTAGCCAAGGTAGCGGCAATGACCCGCAGCGTCATATTCCAGTGTCTCATGGGCGGCAGGGACCGGGTGGACGGTTGCGCTCGCCAGGGCGATTTCGCCACCGACATCGGCCGCATCGATCCGCGCTCGCGGGATGCCGAGTTCGACGAGGATGGCGGCTTCGGCAGCTGGCACCACAAACCGGCAATCGGGCCACAGCTTCGCTATTTGTGGCAAGGCGACCCGATCAAGATGATCGCCGTGACGGTGCGTGATCAGCACGGCCTCGACTCGAGGCAATTGCTCGGCCCGGATCGGCGGCTCCATCATTCGGAGATGCGGCAACGCCGTACCGGCGTACTTCTGCGCCAGCGCGTCCGAGAGATAAGGGTCGATCAGCACCAGCATGTCCCCATGGCGGAGACAGAAGCTGGCCTGTCCAAGCCAGAACAGACAGGGCACAGGCGCCGGCGCGAGGAGGGCTTGGCAGAGATCGGCCGGGTCCCTTTCAACCCGCAGACCGCGCACCGCTCACCTCCCCAAGGCTTTCCAGCAAATTGCCCACGGCCAAACGTGTGGCATTGGCGACGCTTTGCACGGTGAAGCCTCCAATGTGCGGCGTTGCGATGACCCGATCCGAGGCCAGCAGCAGGCTGAACCCCGGCGGCTCGCGATCAAACACATCGGTGGCGTAGCAAGCCAGCCGATCTTCGGCGAGGGCCGACAAGATCGCACTTTCGTCGACCAGCCGTGCGCGCGCCGTGTTGACGAGGCAGGCGCCGGGCGGCATGCGGGCCAACGCCGCTCCGTCGATCAGCGGCACGCCGCCTGGCAAAGGCGGGCAGTGCAAGCTGATCAAAATCGCGCGCGCGAAAATCTCCGCCGGAGGCGCCAGGGAGAAATTTGGGCCGAGGTCATTGGGCGGCGCGAAAGGATCGTGCCCGAGCACGGTTGCTCCGAGGTCTCCCGCCATCCGGGCGACCTTTCGTCCGACTGCACCAAGCCCGAAGATGCCGACCGTCGAGCCTAGGATTTCGGTTCCTCGTCGACGCATCCACTCGCCGCGCTTAAGCGCAGCATCGCCGAACGGGACTTGGCGCAGCGAGGCCAGCATCAACGCGACGGTCAATTCCGCAACGCCCTGGGCGTTGGCGCCGTCGGCGCGCCGCACGTCCACGCCGAGCCGTTCGCAGACCTCGACCGGCAAGTTGTCGGTACCCACGCCGTTGCGGCTGATCACCTTCAATGTTGGGGCCGCTGCGGTCACCACTGCCTCGGACACCGGTTCGACGCCGGCGATCCAGCCGACGCAGCCGGGCAGCAACTCGAGCAGATCGGCCTCGCTCGGCGTTTTGCCGGTTGGCCCGAAGCGCAGCGAAAAACCCGCACGCTCGAGTGCCCCGAGTGCCGGATCGCCTCCCGACGTCAACGAGCGGGGCGTGACCAGAATCGTATTCATTTTGAGCCAATCGGTGCGACGGAGCCGACACGACGAGCAATCGCCGACAGTTGGTCGAACCCGGCACCGGACGGTTCGATGCGAACGTGGAAAACCTCGGCAATGACCTGCGTCCATCCGTGCAGGAAATACACCCAGCCATCTTCGACGGTGAGTTCGCTCTGCTTGGCCTGGGCTCGCGCCTGGTCGAGAAAGACCAGGTCGCCACGATAGTTGAGGTCCCACACAAGAGCTTGCCTGGGAAACACGACGACGTCGGTCAGCGGCGAGCCGGGCGCATCCTTGCCTAGGCCGGTCGCGTTGACCACCAGCGAATGTGACTTCAACCCACGCACCACTGCATCGTTGTCCTCAGGGCGCGGCGCCAGCACATACTCGGTGGGCACGTCGAAGGCGAGTTCGCGATGGATGCGCTCGATCTCAGCGAGGCGCGCCTCGCTGCGGTTCGAGACGATGATCCGCGACGGCCGATTTGGACCGAACTCGGCACGTGACAGATACCAGGTGATGGCGATGGTCGATCCCCCGGCGCCCATGCAAAACAGTTCGGCTCCCGTCGTCTTCCAATGACTTGCGGGCACAAAGCTCGCCAACGCCAGCCCACTCGAGACCGGGTCCTTGGCATGGCAGATGAGCCGGCCGTCGCGCTTGGAGATGCAGCTCGTCTCGCCCATCTGGGTCGAGAACGCGTCGCACTCGTCGAACAGGTCCCGTGCGGCCCGGAACAGATCGATCTTGTGCGTCGTGACCAAGGCACCGAGCGACAGCGGATCGGAACGAATGAACGCCACGACCTCGCGATAAGCTTCGGGCGACGCATGTAGCGGCAGGTCGATCCCTTTGATCGCGACGGTCCCGAGTCCCAGTTCGGTCGCCCACGCCGGGAACACCTTCAGGATCGAGGACTGTCCCGTGGTGACGCCGATGAAGTAGAGCGTCGGGACTCGGGCGGGCTCGAGCGCGCTCATCTTGATTCCAGTCCTCTCACGATCTCGACAACCTTAATGACATTGGCTTTGATCTCCTCCCACCGCCCCTCCGCAATCATGGCCTGCGTGGCGATCCATGTGCCGCCGACCGCGAGCACGAGGTCTGCGCGGAGGTAGGAAGCAAGGTTCGCCGTCGTTATCCCACCAGTGGGGATGAACCGAAGGCCCTCGGCGACAAATGGCGACGCGATGGCTTTGAGTTTGCTTAGCCCGCCCGAGGCCTCGGCGGGAAAGAACTTGAGCGACCGAGCGCCTTCGGCGATGGCGTTCTCAATGTCGCTGGGCGTCGAAACGCCTGGGTAGAAGAACAGGCCCAGCCGCCTGGCCTCGACAATGTTGCCGCGATTGGTCCCGGGTGAGAGCGCGAAATCGGCTCCGGCATCGCGGGCGGTCTTGAGCGATGAACTGTGGATCACCGTTCCAGCTCCCACCAGCATCTGCGGTGCGATTTTCTTCATCACCTCGATCGCGCGTACTGAAGCTCTGGTGCGAAACGTAATCTCCGCCACAGGCAGGCCACCTTCTACGAGGACCTCGGCGAGCCGGGCCGCATCAGCGGCGTCGTCGATGACAATGACAGGGACGACTCCCGCACCGCGGATGCGTTTCTCGACGTCAACGGCCATTGCCGGCTCCAACTTGGTGTGTGACGAGTTCGACCGCTACTCGGCTGTTGATGCCGAAGCGTGTGACGCCAAGTTCGGACAAGGCATCGATCGTGGCGAAATCGCGGATTCCGCCGGACGCCTTGATGCCGATGGCGCCGCGCGTCGCTTCGCGGATGACGCGGACTTTGTCGATCGTCGCGCCACCAGGCGACCAGCCCGTGCTGGTCTTGACGAACGCTGCCTTCCGCTTGATCGCGAGTTCACAGCCGATGCGGATTTGATCGTCGGAAAGGTAGTGCACCTCCAGCAGCACTTTCACCGGAAGCGGCGCCACCGCATCGATCACGGCCTTGATCTCCGCGTCGACATAAGCTGTGTCCCCCGAAATCAGCCTTCCCACGTTGATCATCAGGTCGAGTTCCTGCGCCCCCATGGTGACTAGTTCTCTGGCCTCGGCTAATTTTGTTGCCGTCGTTGCGCCGCCCGAGGGAAACCCAACAGGCGCCCCGACGAGCGTCTTGGCGCCAGCACCCAGATTTGCCTGCAGCCGCGGCACGAAATGAGGAAGAACATGCGCCGCAACAAATCCGTGCGCGTTGGCGATGCGCGCGAGCTCGGCGATGTCGGCCGCACTGTGGAACGCCTGCACGCAACTGACGTCGATGTGGCGCGCGAGTTCGTCGCCTCGAAGCGGGAGTGTCACTCTACGCTCCCTGGCTTCGTGCGGTCTGCACGTCCAACGTAGCGAAGGTTAGGGGCTTGCCGCCACCCGCCCCGTCCGTCGGACACGATCAGCGAAGCCATCCCACCGGCCGCAGCGATTATTTCATAGTCCTGCCCAGCATCCGCGGGATAGCAGAACAGCGTCACCAGTTTTTCCGGGCCCACGTTGACGCTCCGATGGATCCAATATGGCGGGACATAGACGATATGGCCGGGCACCAACTCGATGGCGGCAACGCGGCCTTCGAGAGTTTCCATCAACATCACGCCACGCCCGGCAATGCATTGATAGATCTCAGACCGATCTGCCTTCTTGTGCAGATGGCCACGCGTCATGAAGAACTCGCCCGCGACGTCGCCGGGCTCCAGCGTCGAGGTTCCAAAAATCAGATCACCCTCAGTAGTTTTGGGCGCGAATTGATCGACAACATATGCAATCTCGTCGCCGCGGAGCGCCACCAAGGCCTGGAATGCGCCGTGATCGGCGTAGCAGCCCGCTAGCTCGGAAACACGCTTTGAATACCGACCGCTTGCGCCCATCAGTTCGCCGGAAGGCAATACGATCTGCGTACTCGTTGGCTCTACGATCTTCACTAGCCCCTCCACTTCTTTCCAATCTGGTAGCAGCACTACGCAATTAATGTCAACCAGGCGCGAATGGACCAGCAGAGGGCTCCATCACTGCGAATTTGGAGATCGACAGGTAGTCATGCTACGGCTCGGACTCGAGATCGCTTAGTGCGGGGGCTCGTGGCGGCTCGACAGACATGCTCAGGCCTAGATTCCGCAGCGGCTCACCCGCTTTGTCCGTCTCTTGTGTCGGGGTCACCATGCGATGGGCGAGCAGGTGATGACGCGGCGCTGTTGGCCCCAGTGATCAACTCCATCGTGCTCGGCGACGAGCCGCGCGACTAAAGCAACGGATCGAAAGCGATGCGCGGGCCTGGCAACGATGGTCGACCGCGATCGACGATACTCTCAGTCTCGTGAGCCAGACCAGTCGGACTACTGCAGCGCCGAGTGGAGCAAGGCACCGAGGTCCACCGCCTAGATCATCCGAGCGGCGGCGCAGCGCGCAGAATGTGGCGGGGGTCAGCCGCGATCCTTGCTGTCCCTGGGCTTCGCCTGGAGACAAAGGTGAGCTGCGGCAGGGGCGACCCAACCTGCTTCTACTCCAGCCCGAGCTGCGCTTTTGCGACGAGACGATCATTATCGAAGGTGGCGTTCATGTTGGAGATGAAGCCGCCATTGCCGGTCCAGGACACCATCACGGTCTCCTGCCCACCGATCGAGACGCGACTCGTCTCTTCGCCCGCACATCCGATGATCGACGCCGCATGACGCAGCGACATCCCTGGAGTCAGGGAAGAGTACTCTTTCATCGTCGCCTCGCAGGGTTCTGGGGCCTTGGGTGCTGATGCGCTGGTTTCCACCATCGCCGACTGCGCCGAGGTGTCCGGCACCTTGTGAGCCTTCATTCCGGCCCCTATGGCCCATAACACCAGCAGGGTGCCGACCACGCCCAGGAGGGCTGCCCGGCCACGCCCCGACGGCCGCAATGGGGCGACGTCCACACGTTCGTTCGCAGAGTCTCGCTGCAGCGGCTGAACCGGCCCCTTGGGGGCGTTACGCCGTCCGAATGTGCCTTGGATTGTCATGTGATCACTCCTTTTTGTGCGTGTCACGTGACTACAATATGGACTTGAAGGAAGACATAACGTTCGTAGCCGAATTGATGTCGATGAAGAACAATCCGTTCTCATGGACATGTTCGCCAAACGGCT
>JACRAF010000049.1 GCA_016213505.1 Devosia nanyangense | reverse complement strand
TCGATCGAGGAGGTCAACTCCGCCGTCCGCCAGATGGACGAGATGACCCAGCACAACGCCGCCCTGGTCGAAGAAACCAACGCCTCCATCGAGCGCACCGAGGAACAGGCCGGAGAACTCGACAGAATCGTCGAGGTGTTCCGGCTGGCCGAGGCGGCCGAAGAGCCGGCGCCGCCGGTTCGGCGCCTGCAGGCCATGGCCGGGCGCCTGCGCCGCCACGCTTGATCGCTGCACGATGCGCGAAGCAATCGCGGATGCGGAGAGCCGTTCGAGCGTAACTCCCATGGCCTTCTCGCCTCACATCGATCCACCGGATCGAATCGCCCTGCGGGACGGCTCGAAGCCCTGCGGGACTAGCCCGGCTGCAGTTCGGGCTTGACCTCTTCGAGTTCGATCAGCGTGCCGTCGAAATCCTTGGGGTGGAGGAACAGCACCGGCAGGCCGTGGGCGCCGGTTCTGGGCTCGCCGTCGCCGAGGATGCGGGCGCCGCCGGCAACGAGGGTGCGTGCCGCATGGGCGAGGTCGGGGACCTCGAAGCAGATGTGGTGCATGCCGCCCTGCGGATGGTCGGCAAGGAATTTGGCGATCGGCGAATTGTCGCCGAGCGGGGTCATCAGCTCGAGCTTTGTGTTGTCGAGGGTGACGAAGATGACGGTGACGCCGTGCTCGGGCAGGTCGTGCGGGTGATGCACCTCGGCGCCCAGCAGATTGCGGTACTTCGCGGCGGCAGCCCCAAGGTCGGGCACGACGACGGCGACGTGGTTGAGGCGGCCGATCATTGAGACACCGGGAATGCCCGGCCCGTCACCCGGTTCGCTGGCGCGAACCACCCTCTCCCCGAAGGGGCGAGGGGAAGAGGGGCCATCAGTCGGGTCCCCTCGCCCCCCTGGGGAGAGGGTGGCGCGCAGCGCCGGGTGAGGGGCAGTTCGCGGTTCATCGATTGCTCAACCTTCCCTCGATCTGGTTCAGGACGCTGAACGCCGCTTCCAGCACGTTAGTGCCGGGGCCGAAGATCTCCGCGACGCCGGCGTCGCGGAGGAAGGGATAGTCCTCGGGCGGGATGACGCCGCCGACGATGACGGTCACCTCGCCGAGGTTCTTCGCCCGCAGCTCGGCGATCAGTTCGGGCACCAGCGTCTTGTGGCCGGCGGCGAGCGAGGAGACACCGACGGCGTCGACCTTCAGTTCGGCGACGTGGGTGGCCACTTCGGCGGCCGTCTCGAACAGGTCGCCCATGTGCACATCGAAGCCGAGATCGGCGAAGGCCGAGGCGATCACCTTGGCGCCGCGATCATGGCCGTCCTGGCCCATCTTTGCGATGAATATGGAGGGGGCCCGTCCTGCCTTCCCCTCGAACGACGAGACCCGCCTCTGCATCTCGGCATACTGAGCGTCCCCCTTGTAGGAATCCGCATAGACGCCGGAGATGACGCGGGTGATGGCGTGATGGCGGCCGAACACATCTTCGAGCGTCTCGGAGATTTCCCCCAGCGTGGCGCGGGCGCGGGCGGCAGCGATGCTGGCGGCGAGGAGGTTTGCGCCCGAGCGGGCTGCGTCGCGCAGCGCGCTCAGTTCCTCCGCGACAGCGGCGCCGTCGCGATGAAGCCTGACCTCGGCCAGCCGGGCCACCTGCTCGTCGCGCACCTTGGCATTGTCGATGTCGCGGAACGGGATCGGCGTCTCGTTCTCGAGCCGGTAGCGGTTGACGCCGACGATGACGTCCTCGCCGCGATCGACGCGGGCCTGGCGCAGCGCCGCGGCCTTCTCGATCTCGAGTTTTGGTCCGCCGGCCTGCACCGCCCGGGTCATTCCGCCTTGCGCCTCGACCTCGTCCATCAGCGCGGTGGCGCGGGCGACGAGATCGGCGGTCAGCGCCTCGATGTAGTACGAGCCGCCGAGGGGATCGACCACGTCGGTGACGCGGCTCTCGTGCTGGAGGATGAGCTGGGTGTTGCGGGCGATGCGCGAGGAGAACTCGGTGGGGAGCGCGATCGCTTCGTCGAACGAGTTGGTGTGGAGCGACTGGGTGCCGCCGAGCACCGCGGCCAGCGCCTCGATGGTGGTGCGGACGATGTTGTTGTGCGGGTCCTGCTCGGTGAGCGAGACGCCCGAGGTCTGGCAATGGGTGCGCAGCATCTTGCTGCGCGGGTCTTTGGCGCCGAGATCGGACATCATTTCTGCCCACAGAGTACGTGCCGCCCGGAGCTTCGCCACCTCGAGGAAGAAGTTCATGCCGATGCCGAAAAAGAAGCTCAGCCGGCCGGCGAAGGCGTCGATGTCGAGGCCGTTGCCGAGCGCGGCGCGCACATAGTCGCGGCCGTCGGCGAGGGTATAGGCCAGCTCCTGCACCGCCGTCGCCCCGGCCTCGTGCATGTGGTAGCCCGAGATCGAGATCGAGTTGAATTTCGGCATGTGCTCGGCGGTATAGGCGATGATGTCGCCGACGATGCGCATGCTCGGCTCGGGCGGATAGATGTAGGTGTTGCGGACCATGAACTCCTTCAGAATATCGTTCTGAATGGTGCCGTCGAGCTGGGCCTGCCTGACCCCCTGCTCTTCCGCCGCGACGATGAACATGGCGAGCACCGGCAACACGGCGCCGTTCATGGTCATCGAGACCGACATCTCGGCGAGCGGGATGCCGTCAAAGAGCAGCTTCATGTCCTCGACGCTGTCGATGGCGACACCGGCCTTGCCGACATCCCCGATGACGCGCGGGTGGTCGCTGTCATAGCCGCGATGGGTGGCGAGATCGAAGGCGACGCTGAGGCCCTTCTGGCCGGCGGCGAGCGCCTGGCGGTAGAAGGCGTTGGACTCGCGCGCTGTGGAGAAGCCGGCATATTGCCGGATGGTCCACGGGCGATTGGCGTACATGGTGGCGCGGACGCCGCGGGTATAGGGCTCGGCGCCGGGGACGGACGCAGCGGCGTCGGGGACGTCGTCCGGGAAATAGGCGGGGCGGACGGAAATGCCGCCATAGTCGCGGTTGAGGCTGTCGACGGGAGTGTCCTTCAGCTCGCGGGCGGCGAGCTTGGCCCAGTCGGCGAAGGTGGGACCCATCGGCTTATCGGCCACAGGCTCCCCCCTCATCCGTCTCGGCCTTCGGCCGATCCACCTTCTCCCACAAGGGGAGAAGGGAGTCCCGACTGACAGTTCCCCCAGAGTAGCGACCTCGGCTCGAGGGCCTTCTCCCCTTGTGGGAGAAGGTGCCCGAAGGGCGGATGAGGGGGAGGCCGCTGGCACCGCTCATACCGCTTCGAACTCCATGATCACTTCGTCCACCGCCAGCACCGAGCCGGGTTTGACCCGCAGCTTGCTTACGCGGGCGCGGCGCTCGGCTTTAAGGACATTCTCCATCTTCATGGCTTCGACGATGGCGAGGGGCTGGCCGGCCTCGACGATATCGCCCTCCTCGATGTCGATGCGGACGATCTGGCCGGGCATCGGGCAGAGCAGGAACCTGCTGAGGTCGGGCGGCAGCTTGACCGGCATCAGCCCCATCAGGTCGGCGACGGCGGGGAGCAGCACCCGCGCCACCACATCAGCGCCGCGCCAGCGCAGGCGGAAGCCGCCGGTGACGCGGTCGATGCGGACGTGGTGGAGTTCGCCGTCGACGCGAGCGATGGCGAGGGTCATGCCGGGCTTCCAGCCGGTCTCGACCAGAAGCTTCTTGCCCTGCCCGTCGGTCAGCCAGTACTCGATCTTGTCAGCGCGCACGGCGAAATCCCAGCGATGCCCGCCGATCAGTACAGAGCGCCGGGTCTCGGCCCCGGCGTGGCTGCGGGTGTCGAGCGCATAGGCCGAGCAGCAGGCGAGCGCGGCGAGGTGGGTGAGGCCCACGGCGTCGAGCGTGACGCCGGCAAAGCCGTCCGGGAATTCTTCCACGATATAGCCGGTGGTGAGCCGGCCCTCGCGGAAGCGCTCCTGCGCCATCACGGCCGAAAGGAATGCGATATTGTTGCCCACTCCCTCGACCTCGAACTGGTCGAGCGCCTCCTGCATCGCCGCGACGGCCGCGGGGCGGGTCGGCGCCCAGGCGCAGAGCTTTGCGATCATCGGGTCGTACCAGGTCGAAATCTCGCCGCCCTCGTAGACGCCGGTGTCGTTGCGGATGGCGTGCTCGGCGTCGCGGCTTTCCGCCGGCGGATGGTAGCGGGTGAGCCGGCCGGTCGAGGGCAAAAAGCCGCGCACCGGGTCCTCGGCGTAGAGCCGGCTCTCGATGGCCCAACCGTTGAGTGGAACGTCCTTCTGTTTAAGGGGCATCTTTTCGCCGGCGGCCACCCGCAGCATCAGCTCGACGAGGTCGAGCCCGGTGATCAGCTCGGTCACCGGGTGCTCGACCTGGAGCCGGGTGTTCATCTCGAGGAAATAGAACTTCCGTTCCTTGTCGACGATGAACTCGACCGTGCCGGCGGAGAAGTACCCAACCGCCTTGGCCAGCGCCACCGCCTGCTCGCCCATGGCCTTCCTGGTCTTGGCGTCGAGGAAGGGCGACGGCGCCTCCTCGATCACCTTCTGGTTGCGGCGCTGGATCGAACATTCGCGCTCGTTGAGCCAGAGCACGTTACCGTGCTGGTCGCCGATCAGCTGGATCTCGATGTGGCGTGGCTCGGTGACGAATTTCTCGATGAAGATGCGATCGTCGCCGAACGACGACGCGGCCTCGGATTTGGAGCGCTCGAACCCCTCGCGGGCCTCGAAATCGTTCCAGGCGATGCGCATGCCCTTGCCGCCGCCGCCCGCCGATGCCTTGATCATCACCGGGTAGCCGATTTGATTGGAAATGTGCACCGCCTCGGCCACGTCGGCGATCAGCCCCATATGACCGGGCACGGTCGACACCCCCGCCTCGGCGGCGAGTTTCTTGCTCGTGATCTTGTCACCCATCGCCTCGATGGCCTTGACCGGCGGGCCGACAAAGATGATCCCGGCCTTTTCGAGAGCGGCGGCGAACAGCGGGTTCTCGGAAAGAAAGCCGTAGCCGGGATGCACCGCCTCGGCGTGGGTCAGTTCACATGCGGTGACGATCTTGTCGATCGACAGGTACGAGTCGCGGGCCGCCGAACCGCCGATATAGACCGCCTCGTCGGCCATCTTCACATGCAGCGCGTCCTTGTCGGCGTCGGAGTAGACCGCGATGGTGCGAATGCCCATGCGCTTGGCGGTCTTGATGACCCGACAGGCGATCTCGCCACGATTGGCAATGAGGAGTGAGGTGAACATTCAGGTCTCGTCTCGATCAGCGCCGTTTGCACCGGCGTCACCCTCCCCCTTCGCGGGGAGGGTAGCGGAGCTCGGACCAGCGGTCCGTAGCGCAGCTGGGGAGGGGGGTGGGGAGCCTCGATGGTTGCGAGGTCGACCTGCGAGGGATGCAAGGATCGTCTCGCCAACTCCCGCTTCGTTATCGAGCACATCGTAAGCGGCGAAACGCAGAACGGTGAAGCCGCGGCTGCGCAGATAATCGTCGCGCAGTGCGTCATTGCCTTGCGCGATCTCAGAATGATGGGTGATGCCGTCGACTTCGATAACCAGTTTGGCGTGAAGACACGCGAAATCGACGTAGTTGGGGCCCAGCTTCACCTGCTTTCGAAAATGGTACCCATCGGTTCGCAATGCATGCAGCAAGCGCCACATGCGCACTTCCGAGAGAGTCGGATTGGACCGGAGTTTCTTCGCGAGAGATCGGGGCGCTCCACCCCCCTCCCTAGCTACGCTTGGCGGCTTCGCCGCGAGCTGCGCTACCCTCCCCGCGAAGGGGGAGGGTGGGCTCGGTGGACGCGGCGAGGACTTGGTCATCATCATAGCGGAATGTTGTCGTGTTTTTTCGCCGGCATGCTCTGCTGCTTGTTCTTGAGCGTCGCGAAGGCTCGCGCCACACGCCGTCGTGTCGTGTGCGGCAGGATCACGTCGTCGATGAAACCGCGTTCCGCCGCGACGAAGGGGTTGGCGAAGCGGGCTTCGTAGTCGGCGGTGCGCTTGGCGATCTTGTCTTTGTCCTTGAGCTCGGCGCGGTAGAGGATCTCCGTGGCGCCCTTGGCGCCCATCACGGCGATCTCGGCGCTTGGCCAGGCATAGTTCACGTCGGCGCGGATGTGCTTGGACGCCATCACGTCATAGGCGCCGCCATAGGCTTTGCGGGTGATCACGGTGACTTTCGGCACCGTGGCCTCGGCGTAGGCGAAGAGCAGCTTGGCGCCGTGCTTGATGATGCCGCCATATTCCTGCGCCACGCCGGGCAAAAATCCCGGAACGTCGACCAGGGTCAGGATCGGAATACCAAAACAATCGCAGAAGCGGATGAAGCGCGCCGCTTTCTTGGATGAATTAATGTCGAGGCAACCGGCGAGCACCAGCGGTTGATTGGCGACGACGCCGACGGTGTCGCCGTCCAGACGGACGAAGCCGGTGAGGATGTTGCCGGCGTGGTCCTTCTGCAGCTCGAGGAAATCGCCCTCGTCGGCGAGGCGGATGATCACCTCGCGCATGTCGTAAGGCTTCTGGGCGCTGTCGGGGATCAGGGTGTCGAGCGCGATGTCCTGGCGCTCGATGCTGTCGTAGGGCTGGACGTGGGGCGGCTTGACCTGGGCGCTGAGCGGCAGGAAGTCGAACAGCCGGCGGACCTCGAGGAGGGTGTCGATGTCGTTGTCGAACGAGGCGTCGGCGACGCCGGAGATTTTGGTGTGGGTGGAGGCGCCGCCGAGTTCCTCGTGAGTGACGATCTCGGAGGTCACAGTCTTCACCACGTCGGGGCCGGTGACGTACATGAAGGAGGTGTCCTTCACCATGTAGATGAAGTCGGTCATCGCCGGGGAATAGACCGCGCCGCCGGCGGTGGGGCCCATGATCACCGAAATCTGCGGCACGGCGCCCGAGGCGAGGACGTTGCGGAGGAACACGTCGGCGTAGCCGCCAAGCGCCGCCACACCCTCCTGGATACGGGCGCCGCCGGAATCGTTCAGCCCGATGATGGGGGCGCCGTTCTGGACGGCGAGTTCCATGATCTTGCAGATCTTTTTGGCGTGGGTCTCGCTCAGCGAGCCGCCGAAGACGGTGAAATCCTGGGAGAACACATAGGTCATGCGGCCGTTGATGGTGCCCCAGCCGGTGACCACGCCGTCGCCCGGGATGACCGTCTTGTCCATGCCGAAATCCACCGCCCGGTGGGTCACGAACATGTCGTATTCCTCGAACGAGCCGGGATCGAGCAGCACTTCGAGCCGCTCGCGGGCGGTGAGCTTGCCCTTCTTGTGCTGGGCGTCGATGCGCACCTGGCCGCCGCCGAGCCGGGCCTGTTCGCGCCGCCGCTCCAGCGCCTCGATGATGTTCTGCATGCTCCCCTCGCACCGGATTTTACCGGATGGTCAAAAATGGCCCGCCTCTGCGAAAAACGCAATTGGCATATGAGCCGAGAAATACCCCTATGTCAGTCCCGGCGGGGCGGGAATGACCCGGATGAACGATGCCGGCGGGGTTCAGGGCCGCGGCTTGGCCCGGCTGGTCGCCTTGGCGGCGATGGGGTCGTCGGGCCAGAGGTGGCGGGGGTAGCGGCCGCGCAGGTCCTTGGCCACGTCCTTCCAGCTGCCGCGCCAGAAGCCGGGCAGATCGCGGGTCGTCTGGATGGGCCGGTGGGCGGGCGAGAGCAGGACCAGCAGCAGCGGGATTTTGCCATTGGCGACAGAGGGTTGGCGGTCGAGCCCGTAGAGCTCCTGGACCCGGATTTCGAGCGCCGGGCCGTTCTCGGCGGCGTAGTCGATGGGGATGCGGCTGCCCGAGGGAGCCTCGAAATGCGACGGCAGCAGGCGGTCGATTTCGGCGCGGAGACCATAGGGCAGGAGCTGGGCGAGGAGGCTGTCGAGGTCGTTCGGGGTGATGCCGGCGAGCGAGGTGCGGCCGTGAACATGTGCCACGATATTTCCGGGCGGGATCGTGGTCAGGTCGGGCCACGGCTCGCCGACGGTGTCGTGGAGGAATTTGGCGCGGGCGACCAGGGCCCGCTGGTCCTTCGACCAGGGGAGGCGGCCGGCGACGTGTTCGGCCAGCAGCGCGGCGGCGGCTGCGGCATCGGGCGGCGGCACCGGATCGTCGGCCAGCACCAGTGCGCCATAGGTCCGGCGGCGGCGGGCGCGAACCGAGGCCGACGCCTCGTCCCAGTGGAGCGACGTTTCAGACGCGATGTGCGTCGCGAACAGCTCCTCGATCGCTTCGCGCGGGATCGGCGCGGCGGCCCGGATGCTGCCGGTGGCGGCGGCGCCGGTGATGTCGGTGACGACGAGGAAGGTGTGCTGGCCCAGCGCATCGGTGGCCTCGAGCGAGGCGGCGCGGCCATTGGCGAGCCGGTAGCGGCCGCGGGCGCCGGACTGCTGCGCGACGCGATCGGGAAAGGCGCGGGCGAGCAGCGCGCCGATGTCCACGTCGTCGCCGGGCGGGCCGCCCCAGCGGCGGGCGAGCGTGCGGGCATCGCCGGCGCGGCGCGAGCGCTCGGCGCGGAACCGCAACAGGCGATGGCCGAGATCGGTATCGTCGCCGCCGAGGCCGCGCTCGGACACCAGCACGGCGAGTTCGGCGGCCGTTCCCTTGTCGTCGGCGCGATGGATCATGTGGGCGAGGCGCGGATGGAGCGGCAGCGCCGCGAGCGCCCTGCCTTCGGCAGTGATGTGTCCGGCGGCATCGAGGGCATCGAGCTGACGCAGCAGCCCCACCGCCTCTGCCCAGGCGGGCTTCGGTGGCGGATCGAGGAAGCTCAGTTTGCCCGGATCGGTGACGCCCCAATTGGCGAGATCGAGGGCGAGGCCGGCAAGGTCGGCGGCGAGCATCTCTGGCGTGTCGAAGGGCTCGAGCGCCCCGGTCTGGCCTTCGCCCCAGAGCCGGTAGCAGATGCCGGGCGCGGTACGGCCGGCGCGGCCGCGGCGCTGGTCGGCGCCGGCGCGCGACACGCGCCGCGTTTCGAGCGTGGTGAGGCCGGTGCCCGGATCGTAGGCGGGGACGCGGCGGAAACCGCAATCGACGACAATGCGGATGCCCTCGATGGTGAGCGAGGTCTCGGCGATCGACGTCGCCAGCACGACCTTGCGCCGGCCGGACAGCGCCGGGGCAATGGCGCGATCCTGCTCCTCGGGGGTCAGCTGACCGTAGAGCGGGGCGATGTCGATATCGGCTGGAACGCGGTTCGAGAGGCGCTCGGCGGTGCGGGCGATCTCCGCCTGGCCGGGCAGGAAGACGAGAACGGAGCCCGCCTCCGTCCGCAGCGCTGCGAGGATTGCGGTCGTCACCTGATCCTCGATCCGCTGCAGCGGATCGGGCGGCAAATAGTGGGTCTCGACCGGGAAGGCGCGACCCTGGCTTGCGATCACCGGCGCATTGCCGATCAGCGTCGCGACGCGGGCGCCGTCGATGGTCGCCGACATCACCAGCAGGCGAAGGTCGGGCCGGAGCGCGGTGGCATCGAGCGCCAGCGCCAGGCCGAGATCGGCATCGAGGCTGCGCTCGTGGAATTCATCGAACAACACCGCGGCGATGCCCTCGAGTTCGGGATCGTCGAGGATCATGCGGGTGAAGACGCCTTCGGTCACCACCTCGATGCGGGTCGCGCGGGTCACCTTGCTCTCGAGCCGGACTCGGTAGCCGACGGTCTTGCCCACCTCCTCGCCGATCGATTTTGCCATGAAGCGGGCGGCGGCGCGGGCGGCGAGCCGCCGCGGCTCGAGCACGATGATGCGCTTTCCATTGCGCTCTGGACCGAGCGACCCGGAGGTGGGTCGCTCGGCCAACCGCGAGCCGTCGCCGCACCACGGCGCGTCGAGCAGCGCCAGCGGCACGCGCGTGGTCTTGCCGGCGCCGGGCGGGGCGACCAGCACGGCGCGCGGCCCCGCCGCGAGGGCGGCGAGCAGCTCGGGCAGCGCGGCGTCGATGGGGAGCGGCAGCATCAACCGGTTCTTGGCCGCAATCGGCCGCCGCCGCAAGGCGCAACCACCGCGACGCCGGCGCGTTAGGGGGAATCAGGAGTTCGTCATGCTTTTTCGTCTACCCGCCGAAAACCGGTTGCCGGCCATCCAGGAAATGCTCGAGCGCTCGAATGGCTAGGCCGATCGCATCCGCGCTGCCGCCATCGACGCCCGCAGGGGGGAACGACCGACGTTGGCCGTCGTCAGCGCAGCCGAACACACCCAGGGCAAGCTCAGTGAGCTGCTCGAGGACCTCGACCGGGCGATCGACGCAGTGGCGCCGGGGCACGCCGAGACATCGTGGCTGCTGAGGGCACGGGTGACCACCGGCTCGCTGCTCGAAAGCATCGGCACCTCGCTCGAGATGCTCGACCGCCCCACTCCCGGACCTGGGCCTGGGGCGCAGCCTTGATTTATCTCCGAGCCAAGCCCGGCAGGACTCGATAGAGTTCCCCGACGGTCAGGTCGGTTGACCGCGGCACCAGAGGGACAAATGGCTGACATCACGAACGACGCAGCGCGCCTCGACATCGACTATCCGGATCAAATGGACCGGATGACGACCTTCTTCCGCCTGATCTGGGCCATCCCCATCCTCGTCGTGCTCGGCCTGCTCAGCGGTTCGGGCGGGTCGCAGTATGTCAACGAGGCCGGCAAGATGGTCGGGACCTCGGGCGGGGGCATAACCGCCGGCCTGTTTGCGGCGACTGTGCTGATGATCGTCTTCCGGCAGCGCTACCCGCGCTGGTGGTTCGATTTCGCCGTGGAGCTCGCCCGTTTCGGCGCCCGGGTGGGAGCATACCTGTTGCTGCTGACCGACCGCTATCCCTCCACGGTCGACGCGCAATCGGTGCACCTCGCGGTCGACTATCCCGATGTGGAACGCGATCTCAACCGGTGGCTGCCGCTGGTGAAGTGGCTCCTGGCCATCCCCCACTACATCGCCCTCATGGTGCTCGGCATCGGCGTCGTGCTGGTGACGATTATCGCCTGGTTCGCGATCCTCTTCACCGGGAGCTATCCGAGGTCGATGTTCGACTTCGTCGTCGGCGTCGGCCGCTGGGGCGTCCGGGTCTGGGCCTATGCCTTCCTCCTCGTCACCGACACCTATCCGCCGTTCAGCCTCAAATAGCGCCGCCGGTCTCAGTCCGGCGTGAAGCTGAAGGATGTGATCACCACCTCGACCGGCTGGCCGTCGGCCGGAGGCTCGCCGTTGAGCAGCCAGAGGTTCATGTGGACGACGAGGGGCACCTGCGGAATGCGGGTGGCCGGGTTTTTGGGCGCGTCGTTCCACTCGGCGAGACGGCGGCCGGCGTCGGGGTCGCCGCGAAACGCCGCGTAGCGGACGCCGGTTGCGGTCCACTCGAAGCGGTGGCTGGTGGCGTCGCCCTTGGGGCTGAACGGCACCGCATGGTGCGTCGGCTCGGGGCCCAGGGCCGGCGGGTGAACCGTCCAGTTGAGCCGGTTGGGGTTGTCGGCGTCGCCCCATTGGGCAAACTCGATGTCGATCTCGTTGCTGCCGCCCGGCCCGACGTCAGGGGAGGCCGGATAGTTGAAGAGGCCCAGAACGACGTTGCGGTCGAAGCGGTCGGGCCGGCCGCTGAGGTCGAAGCGGTAGGTGCCAAAACCCAGCGCCACCCCGGTCATGATCACCTCGGCGCAGCTCCAGACGCCGTTCACCTGCGCGATCTTCAAGTGGAGCCCGGCGCTGTCGACGAAGACGTTGGCCGGGTCCCAAGTGTTCGGGCCCGGCCCGCCGCCATAGGCGCGGACCTCCCATTCATAGCCGGCGAAGCTGACGACGGGGGCGGCATAGGCCGAAAGCGAGAGCGCCGAGATCGCGGCGGCGATCATGAGGCGGGTGAGCACGGAGGCGGGCATAGGGGCTCCTAGTGTGGTTTGCCGCGATAGCGGAGCGCCTCGACCAGGAGGCTGAAGGCCGGCGAGGCCTGGCGGCGGCCGGGATAGTAGAGATGGTAGCCGACAAACAGCGGGCACCACTCCTCGAGCACCCGCTGCAACCGCCCCGCGGCGATGTGGGGTTGCGCCATGTCTTCGGGCACACAGGCGAGGCCGTGGCCGCCGAGCACCGCGTCGAGAATGGGCGTGCTGGAGTTGAAGGCGAGCTGGCCGTCGACCCGGACATTGAGCTTCTGGCCGTCGCGCTCGAACTCCCAGGCGTAGAATCCGCCATAGGAGATGAGCCGAAGATTGATGCAGTCGTGACCGATGAGGTCGTGCGGCGTTTGCGGCGGCGGGCGCCGGGCAAAGTAGGCGGGCGTCGCCACGATCGCCATGCGCCAGTCGGCGCCGATGCGGACGGCGATCATGTCCTTTGCCACCTGTTCGCCGAGCCGGACGCCGGCGTCGTAGCGTCCCGCGACGATGTCGGTGAGGGCGTTCTCGATGTAGATCTCGACCTTGATGTCGGGGTTCTCGGTGAGGAACGGATCGAGCCTCGGCCACAGCACGGTGCGAACCGCGTGCTCGCCCGCCGTGATGCGGAGCGTGCCGGCCGGCTTGTCGCGCAGCGCAGCGAGGGCATCGAGTTCGGCGTCGATCTCCTCGAAGCGCGGACCGACGGCTTCGAGCAGGCGCTGGCCCGCATCGGTCGGCGCCACGCTGCGCGTGCTGCGCGCCAGGAGGCGAATGCCGAGGCCGGTCTCCAGCCGGCGGATGGTGTGGCTCAGGGCCGACGGCGAGACGCCGAGCTTGGCCGCCGCGCGGGTGAAACTGCGCTCGCGGGCGACGGCGAGAAAGGCTTGGAGATCGTTGGCGTCGACGCGCGCCATTCATGCACCAGATTCATAAGATCATGCCAAGTATAGCAGCTTTTCGCATGCCGCCCTAGCGGATAGGCTGCGCCCATCAGTTGCGATCGGGCGCTCGGGCCCGGCGCCCGCAGGCGAAGATCGACATGACCACCACCATTGCCGCGGCCGAACCGGAAGCGCCGGCGCCGCTCTCCTTGATTTCGTCGCGGCCGCTGCTGGGCGTGTTGCTGCTCGCCGGGGCGACGCTGCTGTTCGCCTGCAACGACGCTGCCAACAAATATCTCCTCACCGACTACAATGTACCGCTGGTGGCGGCCGTCCGCTACATCGTGCATGCCATCCTGATGCTCGCCATCCTCGGGCCGCGTCGAGGCCGCGAGCTGGTGACGACGCAGCGGACCGGGCTGGTGATCGTGCGTGCCCTTTGCCTCGTCGTCGCCACCCTGTTCTTCGGGCTGGCCCTGCAGCGGATGCCGGTCGCCGAGACCACCTCGATCGTCTATCTCTCGCCCATCCTCGTGGTGCTGCTGGCCCGACCGCTCCTGGGCGAGAGCATCGGCGCGGTCGGCTGGATCGCGGCCGTGGTCGGCTTTGCCGGCATGCTACTGATCGTCCGGCCCGGCGGCGGACTCGATCCGCTCGGCGTCGGCTTCGTGTTGTGCAATGTCGGGGTCACCGTCGCCTACTATCTGCTGTCGCGTGTGCTGGCCCGCAGCGAGCGGACGCTGGCGCTGCTGTTCTACAGCGCGCTGGTCGGCGCCATCTGCTTTTCCATCGTGCTGCCCTGGAACCTCACGGGCAAGGCGCCGGACCCGATCCAGATCGCGCTGTTCCTCAGCCTCGGCGTCACCGCCGGGCTCGGCCACTATTTCTTCACCGCCGCCTACCGCTTCGCCGAAGCCTCGGTGCTGGCGCCGGTCACCTACCTTCACCTGCTCTGGGCGGGGCTGTTGGGCTGGCTGGTGTTCGGCCACGTGCCCGAGGGGCTCACCATCATCGGCATGGTCGTGGTGGCGGCATCGGGCGTGCTGGTCGCCATGAGAACGGCCTGGCGCAAGCCGGCGGAGCCGGCCCCCGCCGTGAACTGACGTCCCCAACGGGAAAACGAAAGGAACGACGATGCAAAAGCGCAAACTCGGAAACACCGGCCTCGAAGTGTCGGCGATTGGCCTCGGCTGCATGGGCATCAGCCAATCCTACGGCGTGCCGATGGCGACGCCCGATGCGGTCAAGCTGATCCGCGCCGCCTTCGAGCGCGGCGTCACCTTCTTCGACACCGCCGAGGTCTATGGACCCTACAAGAACGAAGAAGTGGTCGGCGAGGCGCTCGAGCCGATCCGCGACCAGGTGGTGATCGCCACCAAATTCGGCTTCGATATCGGCGCCAATGGCGGCAGCGGCATGGACAGCCGGCCCGCGCATATCCGCGCGGCGCTGGAGGGCTCGCTCAAGCGGCTGAGGACCGACCATGTCGACCTCTACTACCAGCACCGCGTCGACCCCGCCGTGCCGATGGAGGACGTGGCGGGGACGGTCAAGGAGCTGATCGCCGAGGGCAAGGTGAAACATTTCGGCCTCTCGGAAGCCGGCGTCAAAAACATCCGGCGCGCCCATGCGGTGCAGCCGGTGGCGGCGCTGCAGAGCGAGTACTCGCTGTGGTGGCGCGAGCCGGAAGAGGCGATCATCCCCGTGCTCAAGGAACTGGGCATCGGCTTCGTGCCGTTCAGCCCGCTGGGCAAGGGCTTTTTGACCGGCGCCATCGACCAGAACACGACCTTCATTGCCAGCGACTTCCGCAACACGGTGCCGCGCTTTGCCTCGGACGCCCGGAAGGCGAACCAGGCCATGGTCGACGCCATCGCGGCGATGGCGGCAAAAAAGCACGTGACCTCGGCGCAGATCGCGCTCGCCTGGGTGCTGGCGCAGAAGCCGTGGATGGTGCCGATCCCCGGCACCACCAAGCTCCATCGGCTCGAGGAGAATATCGCCGCGGCGGATGTCGAGCTGACGGCCGCGGACCTGGCCGAGATCGAGAACGCCGTTTCAGCGATCGCGGTGCAGGGCGAGCGCTATGCCCCGGTGCACGCGGCGCGGATCGATCGCTGAAGCCCGCCCCTATTGCAGCGGCGGCCGGCGCAGGAACTGGTCGCGGCTGGCGGATTTGACCCGGAGCCAGCTGTCGCGCCCGTCGCGGACGATGCGCATCGGCACCTCGGCCCCGGCCTCGCCGCTGCCCCACACCTTGCGGTAGAAATCGGCGAGGCCGTCGACCTGGCTGTCGCCGATATCGGAGATGATGTCGCCGCGGCGCAGGCCCGCCCTAGCGGCCGGGCCGCCGTCGGAGACGCTCATCACCACCACCTCGCCGTCGCTTTCGGCCGAGAACACGCCGAGCCAGGGACGCGGTGGCCGGTTGGCCCGCCCGCGGGTTACCAGCTCGTCGAGGATGGGCGGCAGGAGGTCGATCGGCACCACCATGTTGATGTCGGCGGCCTCGCCGGCCCGGATCATCTGGAGGCGCAGCGAGCCGATGCCGAGCAGTTCGCCATTGCTGCCGAGGAGCGCGGCGCCGCCCCATGACGGATGGGCGGGCGCGATGAAGATCGCCTCGTCGAGCAGGTACTCCCAGTAGCCGGCGAATTCCTGCTTGGCGACGATGGTGGCGTTGACCGACTGGCCGATGCCGTCGGCGAGCACGACGGGATCGCCGATGTTGGTCCTGCCCGATTTGCCCAGCGGCAGCGCCGGCAGATCGAGCCGGCCCAGCGCCTGCACCAGGCCGAAGCCGGTCTGCTGGTCCCAGGCGAGGGCATGGCCGGGGATCACGCGGCCGTCCTGGGTGGTGAGCCACACCTCCTCGGCCTCGGTGATCAAATAGCCGATGGTGAGCACCAGCCCGCGATCGGAAATGACCACGCCGCTGCCCTCGCGCCGCGTCCCCAGCGCGCCGGCGGTGAAGGCGTCGTCGGGAATGTTGGCGCGCAGGCCCACAACGGACCGGAGTTTGGCGTCGAGTTCCATGCTGTCGTCCCCGCCATCAAAGCTGCGGAAGAGCCAAACATAGGAAACGGCGCCGGACGGAGCAAGCACCGGCCGGCGAACGATGGTGACCGAAGGTGGGTCTCAGTCCTTGGCGCGCTCGACGTAGGACCCGTCCTCGGTCATCACCACGACGCGGGTGCCCACTCCGATATGGGGCGGCACCATGGTCTTGGCGCCGTTCGAGAGGATGGCGGTCTTGAACGAGGAGGAGGCGGTCTGGCCCTTCACCACCGGCTCGGTCTCGACGATTTCAAGGGTGACGCGGGCCGGAAGCTCGATGGCGACCGCGTTGCCGTTGAAGGTCTTCATGTAGACCTTCATGCCGTCCTGCAGAAACACATGCTGCTCGCCGATGATGTCCTCGGGGACCGCGATCTGCTCGAAGGTGGTGGGCTCCATGAAGTGGTAGCCCTCGCCGTCATTGTAGAGGAACTGGTACTCGCGCTCGTCGACATCGGCCTTTTCGACCATTTCGACGGTGCGCCAGCGGCCAACGACCTTCACGCCGTCGGACATGCGGCGCATGTTGACGTTGGTCACCGAATTGCCCTTGCCGGGGTGGATGTTTTCCGCCGTCAGGATGATGTGCAGATTACCGTCCTGCTCGACGACGTTGCCTTTGCGCAGCGACGACGCGATGACCTTGACCATTACTTCTTCCTTGTCCGGGCGGTTCCGGCAGCCTAGAGGCGGACCCGCCGATCGTTTGTTTCGGTGCCGCCGATAGCGCAAATCCGGCAAAACCGCCAGTCCCGAGCACGAAAGACGCCGCCCTTGCCGTCCAATCCCCCCTCGCCGCCGGTTTCACCCTGGTGGACCCCCGCCGCTCATGCCGACCGCCGGCCGGCGCTGCTGGCGCGCAACCGCATCGAGGCGGCGCTCCGGGGCTACCTTGCGGGCGAGGAATTCGTCATGGTCGACCCGCCCGGGCTGCAGCGCTCGCCGGGCAACGAGACGCACCTGCACGCCTTCGCCACCACCGCCATCGGCAATGACGGGGTGGGCCAGACGCGGTACCTCCACACCTCGCCGGAATTCTCGATGAAGAAGCTCCTCGCGGCAGGCGAACAGCGGATCGCCAGTTTTGGGCATGTGTGGCGGAACCGCGAGCGCGGGCCGCTGCACCATCCGGAATTCACCATGCTCGAATGGTACCGGGCGGGCGAGCCCTACGACGCGGTGATCGCCGACTGCGTGCGGATGATCGGGCTCGCGGCCCAGACGACGGGAGCCAGGGCGCTGCGCTACCGCGACCGCGCGGCCGACCCGTTCGCCGAGCCGGAGCGGCTGAGCGTGGTCGAGGCGTTCGTGCGCTACGCCGGGATCGACCTCCTGGCGACAATGGACGACGACGGCGCGACCGACGGCGACGCGCTGGCGGCGCAGATGCGGACGGTCGGGATCGCGGTGCCGGCGGACACCACGTGGTCGTACCTGTTCAGCCGGATGCTGGTCGAGCTGGTCGAGCCCAAGCTCGGCAACGGGCGGGTGACGATCCTCGACCGCTATCCGTCGGCCGAGGCGGCGCTGGCGCGCCGGACCGCCGACGACAAGCGGGTGGCGGAGCGGTTCGAGATCTACGCGTGCGGCGTCGAGCTCGCCAACGGTTTCGGGGAATTGACCGATGCCGCCGAGCAGCGGCGGCGGTTCGCGGCCGAGATGGACGAAAAACAGCGCATCTATGGCGAGCGCTATCCGGTGGACGAGGATTTCCTCGCTGCGCTCGCAATCATGCCGGAAGCGAGCGGGGTGGCGCTGGGCTTCGACCGGCTGGTGATGCTGGCGACCGGCGCCAGCCGGATCGACCAGGTGATGTGGGTGCCGGTGGCCGAGTAGGACGTAGTTCTATCAGGCTCCGTGCCGACTGCTCCCCCCGCCTGCTCGATCACGGACCTAGCTGACGCTAAGTCCTATCTCGCTTCCTCCCCCGCAAGGGGGGAGGTGGGGTGCTGACTGAGAGACTCGCTGCCGTGGGCAGTCGGGGCACCCTCCCCCGGCGCGGGGAGGGTAGCGACGCTAGGACCTTCAGGTCCGTAGCAGAGCTGGGGAGGGGGGCGAGGGCGCGCTCGATGCCGACTGCTCCCCACCGAGAGCCTGGCGCGTGGCCCGCATGAACTAAAGCAACACTCTACGCCGCCTGCTGCTTCTTCTGCCAATTGGCGATGAAGCGCTCGATGCCGGCGGGGCTCAGCGGCTTGGCGAAGGCGTAGCCCTGCAGCGTGTCGCAGTCCAGTTCAGTGAGAAGCCGGGCGTGCTCGTGGGTTTCGACGCCCTCGGCGACCACCGAAATGCCGAGCGAATGGCCGATGTCGACGATCGAGGCGATGAGCCGGCGCTGGCTCTCGGAGCCGAGCAGCGGCATCACCAGCTGGCGGTCGATCTTGAGCCGCCGCGGCTGGAGCTTCAAGAGGCTCACGATCGAGGCATAGCCGGTGCCGAAATCGTCGATCTCGATGTCGATGCCGAGTTCGCGGATGTGGTCGATGTTGAAGGCGACGGTGTCGTCGCTCTCGTCGAGATAGATGGATTCGACCAGCTCGAAGGAAATCGTGCCGGGTTCGATGTCGAGCCTTTTGAGGCTCTTGATGAGGTCCTCGTCGCGCAGCCTGCGGCCCGAGACGTTGACCGAGGCGCGCGGCACGACCAGCCCCTCGGCGCGCCAGCGGCGCATCCAGCCCAGCGTCTGTTCGAGGATCATGCGGTCGATGGTGGCGACGACGTTGAGCTCCTCGGCGATGGGCAGGAAGAGATCGGGCGCGACCACGCCGCGGACCGGATGCTCCCAGCGGGCCAGCGCCTCGACGCCGCTGATGGCGTGGGTCTTGGCGTCGAACTGCGGCTGGTACCAGGCGACGAACTGGCCCTGCTCGATGCCGCTCAGGATGTCGTCGGCCATGTGCTTGGCCGAGACGATCTCGGCCTGCAGCGCCTCGGTGAAGAATTCGTGGCGATTGCGGCCGCGGCGCTTGGCGCGATAGAGCGCGATATCGGCGTCGATCAGCAGGCGCTTGTCGTCGACCTTGTCGCCGCGCTGATAGGCGACGCCCACGGAAACGCCGCAGCGGCACTCGTGGCCCAGATAGGGCAGCGGCTCGCGCATGTCGGCGATGATGCGGCTCGCCAACCGGGTCAGGTCGCGGCGGCCGCGGCGCAGCGCGCTGACCACGACGAACTCGTCGCCGCCGATGCGGGCGACGAAATCCTCGGCGCGGACATTGGCACGCAGCACATTGGCGGCGTGCACCAGCATGGCGTCGCCGGCGGCATGGCCGAGCGTGTCGTTGATGTGCTTGAAGCGGTCGAGATCGATGTGGAGCAGCGCAATGCCCGAGCCGTCCGCGTGGCAGGCCGCGGCGCGTTCTTCGAGGAATTTGTCGAGGAAGCGGCGGTTGGGCAGCTTGGTCAGCGCGTCGTGCAGCGAATTGTGCTCGATCCGCTCGGTCGCCGCCTCGAGTTCGGCGTTGCGGGCCTCGGTCAGCGCCTTGGCGTGCTCGAGATCTTCGCGGATGGCGACGTCGGCGGTGACGTCCCAGTTGACGCCGACGATGCGGACCGAGCCGTCGGCATCGCGGTAGCAGGCGCCGATGGCGCGGATGATGCGGTCCTGGCCGTCGGGCAGGCGCAGACGGTATTCGGAGACGTAGCGGCCGCGGGCCGTCACTGCGGCGGTGAAATCCGCTTCGGCACGGTCGAGATCATCGGGGTGCAACGCAGCCTTCCAGTGGCCGTAATTGCGCTCCTGGCCGTCCCGGGGCAGGCCGTAGAGCTCGTTCATGCGATCGTCCCAGACCAGCTGGTCGGTGATGATGTTGTATTCCCACACGCCGACCTCGGAGGTGTCGAGCGCCAGGGCCAGCCGGCGCGAGAGCACATCGAGCTGATGCTCGCGTTCGCGCAGCGCGCCGATGTGGCGCTGCCGCTCGTTGACGAGGCGGCGGGCGACGAACAGCGGGACCAGCACCAGCGCACCGGCGAGCGAGATCAGGAGGCGAAAGCCCAGCGGATTGGGCAGCGCGGCGACCCAGCCGACACTGGGCCGGGCGAGAATCTGCCACGAGCCGGTGGGCAGCGTCACGTCGGCGACGATCGGGCGGTCGTCGAGCAGGTCGGCCGAGCCGAAGAAGATGCCGCCCGCGGCGCCGCTGCCGTCGGGACCGCGGATGGCGACGTCGACACCGAGACCGGGATCGAGCAGGCCGCTGTCGCGGTAGAGCTTTTCGGCATCGACGACGGCGGTCGCGACGCCCCAGAAATAGGGCTTGATCGCCGGACCATCGACGAAAACCGGAAAGCGGCCGACGAAACCACGCCCGCCTTTGGCCAGATCGACCGGCCCGGCGAGAACCACGCCGCGTACGTCGCGCTGCTGGAGGATCGCGGTGCGCTGGGCGTCGACCGCTCCATAGGCGGCGCCCAGCAGCTTCTCGTTGCCCTGCACTGGATAGAGCAGCGCCACTTTCAGCCCGGGGGCGCCGGCGACGTCGCGGACCTGCGAATGGTCGGCAAACAGCGAGCGGGCGATGGCGGAAAAGCGCGGCTGCGACATGTTGGGGTCGACGCTCAGCGCGCCCACGAGGCCGCGCAGCAGCTGCATATTGCCGTTGATGTTGCCTTCGAGCCGGGCCCTGAGCACGCTGACCGTGCCGCTCACCGAGCCGCGCAGCTGCTGCTCTTCGACGGTCCGGTTCTGGACGTCGGCGAAAATCGCCGAGCCGAGCACGACCACGACGCCGATCGCCACGATCAGATTGGTCGGCCGGAACGCCGCTGCGAGGGTCCGGCGAAAAGTCTCGACGCTCATTGAGGCCCTTCTGGGTCTTGGAGCCCTCAGAGTTGCGGACCATGGCTTAAGTTTGGCTTAGCGGCGGCCGGAGCCGGGCCGCGGAGCGCGCTTTGCGACGGGGATGGTTGACGGGGCCTGAAGAAATCGCCGGTTCGAGGCAACCAGGAGCGGTCGAGCGCGTTCAATGCGCGTCCCCGAACGATCGTTGACCTTGAAAACCGCCCTGCCTCGCCCGAGGTGGGGCGGTCCCCTTGATGGGCTCCGCTTTGTGGAAGACGGCGGCGGGGCCTGTTTTCTTGGGATCAGGGCGGCTACCATGGTTTCCGGGCGGCCCGCTGCTGCCCGGGGGCAGACTAAGTATGGCGAGCAAACTACCCGATTTCGATCAGTGGATCGACGCGATGGCGGCGATCGTCCGGCTGGAGCTTGCGCCCGAATACCGGGCCGGGGTGAAAGCCAATCTCAAGACCGCGGCGAAGATGGCGGCGCTGCTCGACAAGACGCCGCTCAAGGACCACGCCGAGGCCGCGCCGGTGTACCGGGTATGAAGTCAACGGCCGGGATAGCCGAAATCGCCAGGGCGGTGCGGGGCGGGGAGACGACGGCGCGCCACGTGGTGGCCGCGGCTCTGGGGCGGATCGAAGCCAACAATGAGCGGCTGGGCGCCTTCACCGACGTGCTCAAGGACCGCGCGGTGGCCCACGCCGAGGCGGTCGATGTCGCCGTGCAGGCCGGCAAGAAGCTGCCGCTCGCGGGGGTGCCGTTCGGGGCCAAGAACCTGTTCGATATCGCCGGCCTCAGGACCCGGGCCGGCAGCAAGATCAACCGCGAGAGCCAGCCGGCCAAGGCCGACGCGGCGCTGATCGAAAAGCTCGAAGCGGCGGGCGCCATCTGCGTCGGCGCGCTCAACATGGGCGAATACGCCTACGATTTCACCGGCGAGAACGCCCATGACGGGCCGTCGCGCAACCCGCACGATCTCGGCCACATGTCGGGCGGCTCCTCGGGCGGCTCGGCGACGGCGGTGGCGGCAGGCCTCGTGCCGCTGGCGCTCGGCTCGGACACCAACGGCTCGATCCGCGTGCCGTCATCGCTGTGCGGTCTGTTCGGGCTGAAGCCGACCTATGGGCGGCTCAGCCGGCACGGTACGTTCCCGTTCGTGGCGAGCCTCGATCATCTGGGGCCGCTGGCGCGCTCGGTGGAAGACCTGGCGCTGAGCTACGACGCCATGCAGGGCTTCGACGAGGCCGATCCGGCGAGCATCAAGTGCCGCTCGAAGCGGTGTCGGGCCGGCTGGAGCGCGGCAGCGCCGGCCTCAGGATCGCCGTCGCCGATGGCTATTTCACCGGCGACACCGAGGTGCGCGAGGTGATGGCGCACGTCGCCAAGGCGCTCGAGGTCACCCGCAAGATCACCGTTCCGGAGGCCCAGACGGCGCGCGCTGCGGCTTTCCTCATTACCATGGCGGAAGGGTCGAACCTCCATCTCGAACGGTTGCGCACGCGGCCGCAGGATTTCGATCCGGACGTGCGCGACCGGCTGCTGGCCGGGGCGCTGCTGCCGGCCGGCTGGGTCGAGACGGCGCAGAAATTCCGGCGGGTCTATCACGACGAGATGCTGAAGCTGTTCGAGGAGGTTGACATCATCCTCGCGCCGGCGACGCCGATGCGCGCGCCCAAACTCGGGCAGAAGACGGCGATGTTCGGCGGCGTCGAGATGCCGGTGCGGCCGAATATGGGGATCTTCACCCAGCCGATCTCGTTCATCGGCCTGCCGGTGGCGGTGGCGCCGATCTGGATCGAGGGCCACAAGCTGCCGCTCGGGGTGCAGGTGATCGCCGCGCCCTGGCGCGAGGATTTCGCGCTGCGCGTGGCGCGCCAGCTGGAAAAGACCGGCACCGCAAACGCCCCGGTGGCGCGCGGCTTCGCCGATGCATGAGGGATCGCCGCCGATGAAACGGCTGTCGCCGACAACGATCGGGACGGCGCGGCCGGGTGTGCTGCGCTACCGCTATGACCGGGCCGCGGTGACGCCGGGGATCGTGCACCTGGGCATCGGCGCCTTCCACCGCGCGCACCAGGCGGTGGTCGTCGATACGCTGCTGGAACGGGAGTTGAGCTGGGGCATCGTCGGCGCCAGCCTCAGGCGGCCGGACACCAAGGAGGCGCTGGCGCCGCAGGACGGGCTCTACAGCGTGCTCACCAAGGACGGCGACGACCGCTCGCTCCGGGTGATCGGCTCGGTGCTCGAGGTGCTCGACGCGGCGCGCGAAAAGGCGGCGCTGCTGGCGCGGATGGCCGACCCGGCGACGCGCATCGTTTCGCTGACGGTGACCGAGAAGGGCTATTGCTACAACGCCGCGACCGGCGGGCTCGATACGAGGCACCCCGAGATCGCCGCCGACCTCACCCACCCGCGCGATCCGTCGACAGCGGCCGGGCTGGTGGTCGAGGCGCTGCGCCGGCGGCGCGCGGCCGGCATTGCGCCGTTCACCGTGCTCAGCTGCGACAACCTCCCGCACAACGGCCAGGTGGCGGCGCGGGTGTTTGCCGAATTCGCCGAGGCGATCGATCCGGGGCTCGGCCGCTGGGTGCGGGACAACGTGGCCTTCCCCGGCACGATGATCGACCGCATCGTGCCGGCGACCACCGATGCCGACCGGGCCGAGGTCGCCGGCATCCTGGGGCTCGAGGATGCCTGGCCGGTGGTGGCCGAGCCGTTCCTGCAATGGGTGATCGAGGACAACTTCGTGGGCGCCCGGCCGCGCCTCGAGCTGGGCGGCGCCGAGTTCGTCGGCGACGTCGCACCCTATGAGCGGATGAAGCTCAGGATGCTCAACGGCACCCACTCGATGATGGCCTATCTCGGCTATCTCAGCGGCCACGAGTTCATCGCCCAGGTGATCGCGGCGCCCGAGTTCCGCCGCTTGGTCGCCAACGCCTTCGCCGACGAGATCGCGCCGACGCTCGGCATGCCGAAGGCGCAGACGGACGCCTATGGGCAAAAGCTGCTGGAGCGATATTCCAACACGGCGCTCCGCCACCGCACCTACCAGATCGCCATGGACGGCAGCCAGAAGCTGCCGCAGCGGCTGCTCGGCACCATCGCCGACCGGCTCGCCGCCGGGGCGCCGTTCGACCGGCTGGCGCTCGGGGTGGCGGGGTGGATGGTCTACGCGCGGGGGGTCGACGAGAAAGGCCAGCCGATCGCGGTGCAGGACCCGCTGCAGCCGGACTTCGCAAACGTCGATCCGTCGGATGTGGTCGGCGGCCTCCTGGCGCTGGAGCGGATTTTTTCGCCGGAGCTGGCGCAGAACACCACCTTCCGCACCACGGTAGAACGCCAGTACAGGCTGCTGCGCGAGGTCGGTGCGGCCGAGGCGGTCCGGCGCATCGGCTGACGGGGTAGCGGCGGCGGGCAGAGGCGGCCAGCCCCCCGGGCTTCATCGCCCGCTATTGCTTTTCCCAAGTTGTCATACGGACTGTTATTTCACTATCCTGTGCTATACTGTCGTCCCCGGAGAAATCCTGAACGGCCATAAATATCTGGGGGAGGGTACTATGCGGTCGGTCTTCATCGGTGTCGTTTTCGCCTTGTCGATTGTTGTACTTTCGTCGCCGGCTTCGGCGGCCGATTGCGAGGTCGTCCATTCGTGGACGTCGCCGGAGGAAGTCGCGGGGGAGGCGGTCCTCGCGGAGGCCTTCAATGCTGGTGGTGACCACTGGGAGGGCGTCCGGGTGGATGCGAACGAGCTGCAGACGCAGGTCATTCGCCAAATTGCCAGTGGAAACGCGCCGTGTGCAGCACTGCTGTCGCCGGCAACCATCGCGACGCTCGCCGCCAGCGGTTTGCTCAGGGACCTGCGCGACCTTGCGAGCCAGGGTAGCTGGGCGAATTTCCTCGAGGCGTCGGCGCTAGATGGGTGCACCGTCGATGGTCACATCCTGTGCGTGCCGGTGAGCCTGCGGACGGAACAATGGATGTGGCTCAATCGCGACGTCTATCAGCAGGCCGGGATGAACGTTCCGCAGAGTTGGACCGAGTTCGTGGCGAGCGTGGACTCGGTGAGGGCCAGCGGCAAGCTTCCGCTCGCGGTCGCGGAGGGCTGGCCGGTCGGTAACCTGCTCGACGGCATCGAGGTCGCGGTCGCCGGCACGGCCAACTACCTGAGCGTCTATCGCGGCCGGGACACCAACGTCGCCGGCGGGCCGGACTACCGCGATGTGTGGACGCAATTCGACGTTGCACGCCGGCTCGTCGAACCGGGCCAGAGGATCGCGCGATGGGACGAAGCGGTCGACCTCGTCGTTCAGGGCCAGGCCGCGGCCAATGTGACGGGCGATTGGGCCCTGGCGAGGTTCGAAGCGGCCGGCAAGACGCCGGGAGTCGATTTCGACTGCCTGCCGGGCCTCGGGCAGAACCCGGCGCTGCACGTCGTCGCCGAAACGCTGGCGTTTCCTGTCAGCCAGGACCCCGAGATCGTCCACGCCCAGGAGGCGCTCGCCGCCGTTCTGGTGCGGGACGATGTGCAGCGGGAGTTCAACGCGCGGCGCGGCACGCTGCCGGCTCGGCTCGGTGGCGGCGACGGGGCCGATGTCTGCGTGCAAAGGGGCGTCGCGCTTATCCAGAACGGCGCCACATACCCGTCGCGCGACGAGCTGCTCGACGGCGACTCGCTGAGGCAAATCCGCGATCTCGAGACGCAATTCTTCGCCGACACGAACATGTCCATCGACGAGGCGCAGGCGAGGTTGGTGGACATCATCCAGAACGCGCCGCCTCCCTGACGGCGGCCGGCGTCAGCCGCCCGTCACCTCGCACGCCACGCGCATGCCGATGGTGGGGGACGACCACGGGCGGTCGTTGCCGGTGCGGGGGGCAAGGCCGCCGTCGCCGATGGTGGCGAGAGCATCGGCGCGGGTGGCGAAGGAGCCGCCCATGACGCGGCCGGGGACGCAGGCGCCGGACTGGCGGATGGCGGTCAGGTCGCACGCGGCGGCGCCGGCGCCGTCCACCCACTCCCAGAGATTGCCGACCATGTCGTAGAGCCCCGCAGCGTTGGCCGGCAGCGAGGCGGTGCGCACGGCGGCCGTGCCGTCCTCGCCGGCACCACAGCCCCAGCAGACCGGCGAGGTGTCGGCGACCGCCTCAGCCCAGGTGACGGGACCGGCGGTGCCGTAGAGGGCGGCGGCGTTCCACTCGGCCTCGGTGGGCAGGCGATAGCCGACACACGGCTGGTCCTTGGTCGGCTTGGTGCCGAGCCAGGTGACGTATTCGAGCGCATCGAGCCAGGTGACGTTGCCGGCCGGGCGGTCGCCGCGGCCGAAGCCGTCGTCGGGCAGGTAGCGGTGGCAGGCGCTTTCGCGGAAGCAGGCGTCCCACTGGGCGTAAGTGATTTCGGTGCTGGCGAGGGCCAGCTGCGGCTCGGTGCCGGGGAGCTTCACCATGGTCGGGCAATCGAGGCAGGCGGTGAACTGGCCGTCGATCAGGCGCGCCTCGCGGTCCGCGAGCAGCGCCTCCTGCTCGCTGATCCCCGCTTCGGCCGAGGCCTTCGGGCCGCCGGGAGTGAGGAAGATGAAATCGCCCTGCAGCGCGTAGTCGACGCGATCGGGGTTCGGCACGTCGGGGCGCGGCTCGAGGGGCGCGACGAGCTTGGGCAGCACAGCGAACACCGGGTCGTTGGCGGCGCCGGCGAGGCGGGTGGCGCGGGCGACGCGGCCGCGCACGAACTGGGCGATCTCGGTGCCCAGCGTCAGCCCGTCGCCATCGGCATCGGCAGCGCCGCTCAGCGCATCGACCACGGCGGCCGAGAACGGATTGTCGATATCGGGCACGCTCTGGCTGGCGTTGCCGGCGGTGAGGACGAGGCGGGCATTGTGGGCGAGGAGGCTCAGCGTCCACGCCGCGGTCTCCTTGCTCAAGGCGAGCTCGGGTTTGCCTGCAAGGATGGTGTCGGCGGCGCGGGTGGGCTCGGGCAGCATGGCGCCCGAAAAGCACGAATCAAAGAACAGGAAGACGTGCTGGGCAGCGATCGAGGTCAGCGCGGCGGAGAGCTCGTCGACCGAATAGCCGTTCTTGACTTTACCGCCGGCGGGCGCCGCGGCGTCCGACGCGATGAGGTAGCCGTCGGCATTGGGGATCGAAGGATCGGCGAAGCCGTGCGTCGCGATATAGACGACGAGGCGGTCCTCGGCATTGGCGCCGTAGGTCGAAAAGAAATGCTCGATGGCGGTCTTGAGGCCGGCGTGGTCGAGGCGGCCGACATGGCTCTCGGGGACGATGGTGAAGCCCTGATTGGTCAGCGCCGCGCCGACCTTGCCGATCTCGGGGGCGACGCCGGCGAGGTCGCGCCAGGCCGGATCGTCGAAGTCCGAGATGCCGATGAGGAGCGCATAGGAATGGCTCGGGCCGAGTTGGGCGGCGATCGCCTGCCGGGTGGCGGAGCGTTCGAGATCGGTCACCGGCGTGATGGCGAGGGCGGCGCCCGCCACGAGGCAGGCGGCGAGGGTCGCGAGGGGCCCAATGAAGCTAGACCAGCGCATCGATCGCTCCGTTCTCGTTGGCGCACGCCGTCGCGCGTTCGGCGAGCGCCGGGCGGGCATCGTCGTCGCCGGCGACGTGGATGCGCCAGGCGCGGCGCAGCACGGAGGCCAGCTCCGGCGCGACGCCGGGATCGCCGCGCAGATCGCCGGTCGAGCGGCCGAGCACCGCCTCGATGGCGATGCCGGCGCCGATCAGGGCCTGGGCGAGCCGCACCATCGCGGCGTCATCGAGCGATAAGACGGCGACCGGGACGAAAGGCTTGGGCGTCGCCCGCAGATCGTCGACGAAACGCGTCAGCGCCGCGGTCCCGAGCGGGCGCGGCAGGCCGATGCGGCGCTCGCGCAGCAGCGCCTCGCCGGCGAGGCCGGCCATGGCCGCGAGGCTCGCCACTTCGTCGCGGTCCTTCTGGCGGACCGGCTCGGAGAGCTGGTCGTAGGGCAGCATGTCGGGGTGCAGCATCTTTTTGTCGTCGCGCACGGGGCCGAAGCGCCAGCCGCTCAGCGCCTTGGCCGCCCACCAGCGGGCATGGGCGAGTTCGGCCAGTTGCTCGGCGTCGTCGGGCGTCGGCGCCACACTGCCCGCGCCCGGACGGGCCAGCATGAAGATGGTGGCGAGCTTAAAATCCATCTGGTCGGCGACGTTGCGGTTGTCGTTCTGAAAACTCTCGGGCAGGCGCTCCCAATCGACCTCGGCGGGGGCGCTGCCAAACTTGTCGCCGCGTGCGAGACGCTGGGCGTCGAGGAAGAGCTGGTGCACGGCGCGGGCGCGCTGGTCCATCAGGCGGGCGGCCTCGCGGGCTTCGGCCAGATCGTGCGCGGTGGCGACGCGGATCATGCCGGTCGAGCCGAGCGGGCGATCCTCGGCGGCGTAGGCGACGATCGGCGGCACGGGCTGGCCGAGGGCCAGCAGCACCTCCTCCCAGCGCTGGGCCAGGGCCTCGGCCTCACCGGCCGTCTCGCCCATGCAGTGGACGGCGCGCAACGGCGGATGGTCTTCGACGGCCGCCGCGATGGCGCGATCGAGACCATCGGCGGAGGCGGCGAGCACGTCGGCCATCTCGATTTCGGCGACGCCGGAGGATTCGAGCCGGTGGACGGCGCCGGGGGCGAAATCGCCGGCGCCGGTGCGCAGGATCGAGAGCAGCGGCTTTTCGGTATCGAGGCCAAAACCCTGGCGGGCGATCTCGAAGCTCGCCGCCTCGAGCCCGCGCCCGCTGCCGCAGAGCGCGATATGGACGCGCGGCGCTCCATCGAGCGTATAGCGGCCGGCCATTGCAGCGGCGAGGCCGCGGCGGGTCTGCAACTGGGTCAGCGAGACGATGGCCAGCGGCCGGCCCCGGTCAGCGGCGCGGATGCGCAGGCGATGACTGGAAAAGCTGCGCACGGAGTGTTGTTCCAGCCGGACCAGCAGCTCGCCGCTGCCGGGTGTCGCGAGGCCCGCTTCGGCGAGTGCGACATTGGCGAGATCGCTCGGCGTGGTGGCGGCAAGCAGCGTCGCCTTGTTTGCGCCGAAGCGGGCAAGCTGAAGCGGCAGGCGTTTGGCGTCGATCATGGCGATTTCCGCGAACGGGCGGTGGCGGGCGATGTCGACGGCGGCGCCGCGATCGGGCGCCAGAAACACCGTGCCGGCGAAGCGGCCGTGCTGCCGGGCGAGGCCGGCGAGATCGTCAGCCGTGCCGGCGAGGACCAAATGGCCGCCGCGCGCGCGGAACCAGGCGAGCCTCAGTTCGCGCCCGACGCTCTCCCACAGCACGATCAGCGCGAGGATGGCGGCGAGGATGGCGACGGTGCGGCTGCCCAGCCAGAGCGCGAGAGCGCCACCCGGATCGGCGGTGAAGCACGATTGGCTGCCGAGGCGGACGAGGAGACCCAGCGCCTCACCAAGATTTCGCCGCCAGGTCCAGAGCTCATCGCCGGGCAGCGGCGGCGGGGCGCAGCCGAACAGGCCCCAGAGCGCGAGGCCGAAGCCGATCAGCCCCAGAACGACCAGAAGGGCGAGATAGAGGGCAAGGCGGCGGGGGTTCATGGCGGCGGAGATTTCCCACAATCGGGGCGCAACATGGCATGCTGGCGCGACAAGTGAAATCCTGGGGACCACGCTCCGGGACAGACGAGGCCGGGAGCGATTGGTGACAGGGGTTGCGGGCCGGGCAAAGGCGGCGGTGTGGCTGGTGCTGGCCGGATTGTGGCTGGGCCCGTCCGGCGGGACGCTGCACGCGGCCGACAATCCGTACTTGCCGGCGCAGGACCCGGCGCCGATCCTCGCCGCGATCGCCAAAGAGACGCCGGCTTTCGCCCCGCCGGCGGGCGTTACCGGGATCAGCGTGCCGCATCATCTGCTCGCCGCCGACCTCATCGCCCGCGGCTTCTGGGCGGCGTCGGCGGGGCACTACCGGACGATCCTCCTCGTTTCGCCCGACCACTTCCACAAGGTGAGCAAGGCCTTCGGGACGACACGAGAGAACCTCAAATCGGTGTTCGGCACGGTGGCGTCGGACACCGCGGGGGTGAACGCCCTCGCCGTGCGGTCGGACCTGGTCGAGGTGCTGCCGACCCTCGCCACCGAGCACGGGGTGATGGCGGAAGCGCCGTTCATCAAGCACTTCTTCCCGAACGCGACGGTGATCCCGCTGCTCGGCTCGGTCAACGCCACCGAGGCCGACTGGCGGGCAATGACCGAGGCGCTGAAGCCGCTGATCGGCCCCGATACGCTGGTGGTGCAATCGACTGACTATTCGCACTACCGGCCCATGCCCGAGGCGATGGCGCGCGACCAGGAGACGCTGGCGATGATCGCCACGGGCGATCCGGCGCAGGTGGCGCCGCTGCTCCAGCCGGAGCATATGGATTCCAAAGCCGCTCAGTTCATCCAGCTGGCGCTGCAGCGCGAGGTGTTCGACGCGCACCCGGTGGTGCTCGCCAACGGCAATTCGGTCGAGTACGGCACCGGGCCGGGCTCGACCACGAGCTATGTGGTGACGGCCTTCGTCCGCGATGCGGCGGATGGAACGGTGTTCGACTATCCCGGCCAGACGCGGATGATCTTCGGCGGCGACGTGCTGCTCGGCCGGTATTTCCTGCCGGCGCTGCGCGACCCGGCAGCGTGGACGATGATCCGCGACACGGTCCTGGCGGCGACGCGGCGGACGCCGCTGATCGTCAATCTCGAGGGCGTGCTGCTCGATGGGCCGGTGACAGGGGTTGATTTCTCGACCCACGTTATGGTGACGGACGATGCGGCGCCGGTGCTGGCGGCGCTCAATGTCAAAGCGGCGAGCCTTGCCAACAACCACGCCAATGACCTCGGGGCGGAGGGGCGCGTGGAAACGGTGAAACTGCTCACGGGGCTCGGGGTGGCGCCGATGCAGCACGGCACGGTGACCGATTTCGGGGCGTTCCGGCTGCTGGCGCTGAACTTCGTTTCCGGCAAGTTCGTCGGCGATGCGATCGGCGATCCGGATGATCTCGATTGGGTGTGCGGGCTGACGGCGGCGCCGCCGCTGATCGCCTTCGTGCACTGGGGGACGGAGTATACGAGCAGCGCCGGCGACAAGGAACGCGCCATCGCCGAACGCCTCGTCCGCTGCGGAGTGGCGCTGATCGTGGGCGCCCATTCGCACCAGGCCTCGGCGGCGATCGCGCCGTTCGCCGGCGGGCAGGCGCAGATGCTCTATTCTCTGGGCAATTTCCTGTTCGACCAGAGCGCCCCACGCGGCTCGGGAACGCTGCTCGAAATGCGGGTGTTCAAGCAGGGGACGATCGCGGCGCGGCTGATCCCGATCGCCAATTTGTTCGAGCTGTCGAAGCCGGGGTGATGGGTGCGCAGTCTCAATGCGCCAGCGTTTCACGCTTGGGGGGCATGAAGTAGGTGAGGTGCACCGGACGTGAGACGACCTGGCTGCCGTCGGTGAGGACCAGCACCAGGCGGAAATCGTGCTCGGAGGTTTCGGGCGCCGACAGTTCGATGCGCCAGCGCGAGGTGAAGCCGGGGGTGACGTCACCGGCGAATGGAATGGCGATCTTGTAGTTCTGCTCGTCGAGACGGAGCTGGAACGGATCGTGGTTGACCGGGATGATCTCGCCGCCCTCGCCGCATTCGGCGTCGCTGGCGACCGTGGCGATGGGGAGGATCACCGAGAACGGCGAGCTCTTGTGGCTCACCGTGCCGCCGGAGACGGTCCAATCGTAATCGAGGGTGCCCATCACGGCAACGGTGACGGTGGTGTAGTCGAGCGAGAGGAAGTTGCTCAGCTGGCCGAAATGGCCGGATTGTTTCAGCTCGGCGAGGCAGAGCCGCTGGTCGTTGGGATCGGAACAGCGGAGCCGCTCGTGCGACACGTACTCGGTATCGAGGCCGAGCGCCGTCAGTTGCGCGGTGAGGTCGATCTTCATGCTGTCGGCGATGGCGCCGAGCGGCACCTCGATCGGCGTGCCCTCGGGGCGTCCATCGACCGAGCCGGCGGTGATGGCGAGCGCAGCGTTGTCGGCGGCGGTCCAGCCGAAATTGTCGATGAAGAACAGCGGCAGGAAATCGATGGTGCCCGAACAGGGATCACGCGGGAACGGGCGGACCTGCATGGCCGGCTCGGGCTGGCGCACGCTGTCGCTGACATCTAGGAAGCCGCCGACGACCGAGACGGTGTCGGTCAAGGCGTTCTCGAGTTCGAACACCAGCGACAAGGGATCGAAGCGCTCGTAGGGACCGAGGAAATTGGCGGTGGTCGAGCCGTTGTTGAAGGCGTGGATCTCCTCGTCGGTCATGCCGATCGGCGCCGCGCCGTGCCAGACGTCGAGCAGGCGCTGATCGTCGGGCAGGATATCGAGGGTCTCGCCGGTGCTGGCCGAGGTATAGCTCAAGGGGTCGATGCCGAGCTCGTAATTGTGCGGGCGGCGCTCGGCGACGACGCCGATGCGCAGACCCTCGGGCGAATCCTGGGCGAGGATCGCTTCGGGATCGGGCAGCCCCGCGGTGAAGCTGCCCGCATAGATGCGGCCGCTGGCGTCGGTGAAGACGCCGCGCCCGTCGCTGCGGCCGGCGCGGAAGCCGCCGACATACTGATCGCCATTGGCGAGGGTGAGCCGGCCCTCGCCCTCCATCAGGCCGTCGCGCCAGGCGCCGGCATAGGCAAAGCCGGACTGGTCGAGGAATTCACCAAAGCCGTCGGCACGGCCCGCCCTGAGCGTACCGCGATATTGCGCCACGGTGGCGGATGCGTCGTAGGCCGGGGCGCCGGGCTTGCGGAACGAGAGGGTGCCGCGGCCTTCGAGCGGCCCGCTCTGGCCGGCGGCAGGATCGTCGGGCAGCCAGCTGAGCTCGAGCCCGAGCGAGGGGACGGGATCCCAGGCGGTAAAACGCAGCCTTTCGAGGGCGCGGGTCACGGGATTCCACACGAGCTGCACCCAGGTGCGGAAGGCTGCCGGCTCGGTGCCGGGGGGCGCGGCCGGAGCAGACGGGGCGGGGGCAAGGCGCTCGATGGCGCCGGCGAAAGCCGGCGCGATGGGCGCAACGAGGCTGGTCGACAGCGCCAGCGCAAGCAGCAGGCGGCCCGCCGAACGCACTGATTTGCCCCGATGCTGCACGCGCCCCTCCCCGATCCCCCGAGACTATTGGGTGAAGACCAGGCTGTCCACACGAGCCCGCCAGGAGTCGGTATCGAGGGCGATGGTTTCGACCGTTCCGGCGATGGTCGAAATCGCGAGGGTCTTGTCATCGAGCCAGGCCAGCCACGAGGTGGTGCGCGATTTGCCGGCGGCGGCGGCGACGGGTGAATGGTCGGGGACCGCCGGGGCGCCGAGGATGATGGCATCGTCCGGGTGGGCCAGATCGAAGACGAACAGCCGGTCGGTGGCGCTGAGGATCGCGAGTTTGCTCGTATCGGGCGAGAAGGCGACGGTCTTGCTGTCCGGCGCCGGCAGCGCGATGCAGATCGGCTTCAATGGATCGGTGAGATTGTGGACGATGACCTGCGCATCGGTGCGGGTGGCGACGAGCCATTTGCCGTCGGCGCTGACATCGAGGCTCTTGGCGCCATTGTTGTCGGTGGTGGGCGCGGCGCCGCAGATCGAAGCCTTTGCGTCGAAGACGATCGTGCCCTCGCCGCCCGCGCCGAGATCGCGGCGGCGGATGGTGCCGTCGGAGTAGGAGACGAAGGCGGTGTTGGCGGCGGGCGCGGCGGCGAGCCCCCATTGGTCGAGCGGCATGGAATCGGCGGCGACGCGGGTCTCGCGCAACTCGTCGCCGGAGAGGACGAGGATCGTCTTGTCGGAGAGTGGCACGGCGGCGCGGATGTCGCCGGTGAGCGCGGCGACGCGCGAAAAGCTGAGGTTGTCGAGGGTCAGCAGCTTGTCGGGAGTGGTCTTGTCCAGCGACCATACGGCGACCGCCTTGCTTTGATACACGGCTGCAAGGCGGCCATCGGAGAGGAATGCCAGCGAAGTGACGGGAGCGTCGACGCCATCGGGCGGGCCGAGGTGCTGCGGGGGCGCCTCGCCGGACCAAAGGGTCAGCGCGCCAGTCTTGTCGCCGGCCGCGATGATGCCGCGCGCGCGGTCGACCGCCAGCGCGGTGAGCGGGTCGCTGCCGGCGCGGCGGTCAAAGGCGATGTCGCGGTCGGGAGCGAGCGTCCAGATGCGGATGGGATCGTTGGGCGCGACCGAGGCGAGCGAAGCTCCGTCGGCGCTCCAGCGGATCGCGGCGATGGCATTGTTGTGGCCGGCCAACTCCTGCCGCAGGCCGCCATCGTCGCCATAGATGCAGATGTCGCGGCCGGCGCAACTGACGGCAATGAGCGGGGCCGTCGGCGAAGCGGCGACAACGCCCGGATGAACGGTGAGCTCGATGCGTGCCAATGCGGCGGGCTGCGCTGGATCGAGCAGCAGCAGCGAATTGCCCTCGGTGCCGATGGCGAGGCGATCGGCCCCGGCGAACCAGGCGAGCGAGACGACACCGCCGTCCCCGCTCGGGACCACGACGGGCGCGGCGGCGAAGTCGCTGTAGAACGCAACTTCACCGGTGTCGCGGCCGACCGCCAGCCGGGCACCATCCGCGGTGAGCGCGAGCGCGGTGGCGCTGCCCTCGGCGAGGCGGTGATCGATGCAGGGCAACGAGCGGCAATCGCGGACCAGGACATCGCCGATCAGACCGATCATGGCGATCACCTTGCCGCCGCGGCCGGCCGAGACACTCCCCGCCCTGGCCGCGAATTCTTCGACCGGCGCGGCCGCCACGAGGCTGCCTTCGAGGCCGGTGAGGCTGGCGTCGGCATGGACCACCAACGTTCCGTCGGGCGACAGCGCAATGGGAGGCGGCGAGGCGGACAGCGCAGTGCCCCCGGTGGCTTTGCGCATAGCAAGATCGAGTGTGGTGACCGCGCCCCGGGCGCTCAACACGAGCAGATGATCGGAATCGAGAAAAGCGGCGTCGGCAATGCGCTCCGCAACGGGGAAGATGATCGAGGCATTGGGCGGGACGGCCATTGCTGCCGTGAGCGCGGCGGTGCGCGTCGCGGTTGAGGGCAAGAGGTCATAGGCCGCAAGCGCGGCTTGCGCCGCCTCCTCAGGCTGGCCGGCGCGCAGGGCGGCCTCGGAACGGGCGATCTCGAAATTGGCAGCGGCAAGGACTTTTGCACCTTCGCCCGCCGACCAGATGAAGTATCCGGCCGTGGCGCCGGCGACCAGCACCACACCCACCACGGCGGCCGCGATGGTCAGCCGCGTTCGGGCGGCCCGGGCTTTTCGCGCGGCGGCGTTCTCGGCGTCGCGGGCGGCGCTCAGATAGGCGCGGTCGACGGAGGTGAGGTAGGCGGCGAATTTGTCATCGGCCGCCAGCTGCTCGGCGGTGGCGAGCCGCGCCCCCTTGTGGACGACGTATTCGGCCGCGTTGGCGTTGGCGGCCCAGTCGGTGGCGGCGCGGCGGAGGGCCTCGACGAGGCCGAGATCGGCGGAATCCTCGACCAGCCAGCCGTCGAGCGCGCCCCATTGGCGCAGCAGCGCCTCGTGCGCCGGCTCGATGGTGCGCTCGCCGGTCTGCTTGTCGATGTCGGTGGCGAGCAGGCGCTCGGCGACCATGAGTTCGATCAGGGGGCGGGCCTCCTCGGGCACTTCGGCGAGGCGGGCGACGCGGCGGCGCGGCGAGCCGGTGTCGGGGTCGATGCCGGCGAGCCAGGGAATGAGGCCGCGGCGGAGCAGCGCCAGCCGCGCCGCGCGGTCGCGCGGGATGGCGGGGTTGGCGTCGGCCTTGCCCAGGGCCTGCTCGACCGCCGCTTCGATGGCGCCGCGGATACGGCCGAGCTTCCCGTATTCCGAAAGCTGCAGGTCGCCGTCCGCGCCGTAGTCCCTGTAAAGCCGTTCCAGCGTGAAGGCGAGCAGCGGCAGCGCATCCTTGGCGCCGCCCTTCTCGATGTCGCTCAGCAGCGCATCGACCAGTGTCTCGTCGAGGGTGAGCTTGCGCCCGGCGGCGGTGACCCGGCGGGCCGGGCCGCGGATGATGTCGCCGAACGACCCGAACGGCACCGGCGGCAGATCGACAAGATGATGCGGCTGGGTCGGCGCCAGTTCGGGCCGCGCCTGGAGCTGATCGAAGCTGTCGGAGCGGACGGTGAGGATGACGAGGACGGCCGGATCGTCGCGCTGCCCCAGATCGGCGAGCAGCGTCAGCAACTGGCCGGCCTCGGCGTTGTCGGCGGTCAGCAATTCCTCGGCCTGGTCGATGGCGATGACAAGGGTGGGCGGCCCGTCGGCGCCGCCGTCGCCAGCATCCTCGGCGATCGCCAGCTGCTTGAGGAGCGGGGCAACGGCGGCGGCGCCGGCGATGGCCGCATCGCGAAGATCGGCGCGGTTGCGGGTGAGGTTGCGGGCCTTGAGGGCGAGCGCGAGCATGGCGGCAAAGCCGTGCTCGCCGGTGAGCGCGGCGCGCTCGGGGCGGATCACCGGCAGGACGTAGAAATGCCGGCTGTCGCGATCGAGTCGTGGCAAGAGGCCGGCACGGAGGAACGAAGATTTGCCGGCGCCCGAGGCGCCCAGAATGGTCGTGAAGCGCGGCGCGGCGGCGGCGCGGAGGCCGCGTAGCGCATCGAGGGTCAGAACGATGGCGCCGTCGCGGCCGAAGAAGATGCCGGCGTCGTCGGCATCGAGCGGCAACAGCCCGCGATAGGGCGCGCGCTGCGGGTCGGAGGCCGGCGGCCAGAGGAAATTATCGGGATCGAGCCCGGCTTTCTGGAGGCCCGCCGAAAGCCGGGCGAGACCGGTGCCGGAGAACTGGATCGTCGTTTCGGGCTCGAAGCGCGGCGGCGAAATGGTGACCGACCAGCCGGGATTGGGGGCGCTGAGATCGACCAGCTGCCACTCGGCGGTGAGTTCGACCGGCAGGTCGCCCAGCGGGGTCGGCTTCACCAGGACGCCGAGGATCTGCTTGTTCATCTGCTTGGCGAGCAGGAACTCGGCGAGGCACCATTTCGATTTCGCCCAATCCGGGCTGATCAGGATGAGGATCAGCTCGCACTGCTCGGCGGCGGCCTTGAGCGCCGCCTGCCAGCGGTCGCCGGCGACCAGACCGCGGCGCGGGTCGAGATCGAGGAAGACGTCGCCCCAGCCCTGCGCGGCGAGCCAATCATGGATCGCCAACGCCTCGGCGTTGTTGGCCGACGAATGTGAAATGAAGATCTTGCCCAAGATCCGATCCGGAACGCGTGTCGTGCGCGACAGTAGGGACTTCCCACCCCCGGGTGAAGGCCCGACGGCACCAGGCGAGCCTCACCGACCATGGCGGCGCCGGAATGGCGGGGAAAAGGTCAATTGGCGGTGAACCCGTGACGCGGGGGGCGCCCGCCTGCCCGGCGATGCACAGGCCACCGGGCGCCGGCGATCGCCGCAAAAGTTCCCGTTTTGTTTCCGGCCAATTTCCGCTAGGTTGCGCGCGCCAGAAACCTCCGTCCGAGCCCCATGTCCGAATTGGTCATCCCCGCCCCGCCGCCGCCGGTGGTTCCTGTCGCCGGCGGCGAGTTTTTCTTCCCCGTCCGCCGGGTGTTCTGCGTTGGCCGCAACTATGCCGACCACGCCCGCGAAATGGGACACGACCCCCAACGCGAGCCGCCGTTCTTTTTCACCAAGCCGGCCGATGCGCTGGTGATTGCCGGTGCCGATACGCCTTACCCACCGGCCACCGCCGACCTCCACCACGAGATCGAGCTGGTCGTCGCCATCGGTAAGGAGGCGACCGGCGTCGCCGCCGCCCAGGCGCTCGACTGCGTGTGGGGCTACGCCGCCGGCATCGATCTCACCCGCCGCGACCTCCAGGCCGAGGCCAAGCGCCTGGCCCGCCCATGGGACATGGCCAAGGCCTTCGATTGCTCGGCGCCGATCGGCGAGCTGGTGCCGGCCGCCCGCATCGGCCATCCCAGTTCGGGGCGTGTCGCGCTCACCGTGAACGGCACGCTCCGCCAGGACGGTGACCTCGCCGAAATGATCTGGCCGGTGCCCGACGCGATCGCGTTTCTCTCGGCCCTGGTGACGCTCATGCCCGGCGACCTGGTGTTCACCGGCACCCCCGCCGGGGTCGCCGCCATCGTCCGCGGCGACCGGCTCGAGGGCTCCATTGCGGGCGTCGGCACCGTCACGACGACCATCGTCTGATGCCGGTCTGGTCGCCCCAGCAGGATGCGGCGCTGGCCGCCGTCTCGGTCTGGCTCAAGGACAAATCCGGCCCGCAGGTGTTCCGCCTCTTCGGCTGGGCCGGCACCGGCAAATCGACCCTGGCGCGCTATCTCGCCGAGGGCGTGCGCTCGGTCAAATTCGCTGCCTTCACCGGCAAGGCCGCACTGGTGATGCGCAAGAAAGGCTGCCGCGGCGCCTCGACCATCCACTCGCTGATCTACACGCTGGTCTCCGAGAAGGAGGGCGAGCCGCACTTCGCCCTCGATCCCGAGAGCGACGCGGCGACCGCCGATCTCATCGTCATCGACGAGGTCTCGATGGTCGACGAGGCGCTCGGCCGCGATCTCTTGAGCTTCGGCACCAAGGTGCTGGTCCTCGGCGATCCGTTCCAGCTGCCGCCGGTGCAGGGCGCCGGGTTCTTCACCACCGACGAGCCCGACATCATGCTCACCGAAATCCACCGCCAGGCCGCCGACAATCCGATCATCCGCATGTCGATGGAAATCCGCGAGGGCGGCCATCTCGAATATGGCCGCTACGACGATTCGATCGTCATTCCAAAGTCCGACGTCGATCGCGACGCCGTCATCACCGCCGACCAGGTGCTGGTCGGCCGCAACAAGACCCGCCTCGATTACAACGACCGGCTGCGCGAGCTGAAGGGCCTGCCCCGGCACGAGCCGGTCGCCGGCGACCGCCTGGTGTGCCTCCGCAACAACCCGGTCAAGAAGCTCCTCAACGGCCAGATCTGGATCGCCGCCGAGGTCAAGAAGCGCTCCAGCGATCGCTACTCGATGCTGCTCGATCCCGACGAGGAGACCACCGCCAAGAAGGCCCAGGCCCGAATCCTCACCCACGCCGCGTTCTTTTCCGGCGAGGAGGACAAGCTCGGCTGGCCCGAGCGGCGGAGGTTCGACGAATTCACCTTCGGCTACTGCCTCACCGTCCACAAGGCGCAGGGCTCGCAGTGGGACCGGGTGTATCTCTTCGACGAAAGCTTCGTCTTCCGCGAGGACCGCAGGCGCTGGCTCTATACCGGCGTCACCCGCGCCAGCGAACAGATCACCGTGGTCGCGTGAGCCTCTGCACAACCCGCCCGCGGGCGGTTCCCAAAGCCATCGGCTTCGTATAGGGTCCGCGCCAATTCAGTGAGACTTGCCTTTGTCGGGGCGCCGGGGAAACCCGGGCCACCTTGTTCAACGGCACAACCCACCCGCGTCCGGCCAACCCCTCGCGGGTCATTCAGGAGACTTCATGCCGAAAGAAGAAATGCTCGAATTTCCGGGCACCGTTACCGAACTCCTCCCCAACGCCACCTTCCGCGTCAAACTCGAAAACGGCCACGACATCATCGCCCACACCGCCGGCAAACTGCGCAAGAACCGTATCCGCGTACTGGCCGGCGACAAGGTGCTGTGCGAGATGACGCCGTATGATCTGACCAAGGGCAGATTGATTTACCGGTTCAGGTAGGGGAGCGGGGCGGGGTAGATCGGGGTTGGCAGCGTGGCCGACTCACCCTGGTCGGCGATTGGGGCAGTCGTCTTTTTCCGGCAGGCTGCGCAGCGGAGACGTGACAGGGGGTGTGGAACTCCACGGTCACCGTTTTGCTAGTCGGATTCTGGCGGATGCTCGGACGTTTCCCGCTCCGCAACCTGAGCCAAGTAATTGGCTTTGAACACTTCTCTTCCTGATTTTGTCTCTCTCGCCGCGATGGCGATCACCTGACAATCGCGCATCTCAACCTCTACGGTCTCTAGCAAGTCCTTGTGAAGGCGCAACGCCAGTTGGTTGTGAAGCGCGGTTCCAGGGGTGTTCACGTTTATTGTTCGGGTCCTCTCAAAGCCGTGCGCGTCCAAAAAACGGATTTCGGCAATGAAACTCATGATGGCACCCTGCTTCCTTGCGTTATCGAAGTGTCGCGAACCAATGTGGGGAGCAAACATGGCTGAGGAGAATGAGTGCGCTATGCCGGCGGCCGTGAGTACAGCAACTTCAGCTATAGGTTGGGCGGCTTGATGCTGGTTCGGGTGCCATGCGCCTTGATGCTTTGCGTTGCCATGAAAGTAGAATCCTCTTCGATCGACGAGATGTTCGACCAGTTTCTCAGGTGTCGCGTGAGAGGCCATGAGCGTCCTGACCTCTGAAATCCTGCTGGTCGCGAGATCGGTCATAGTGTCGGTCAGGATGGCCATGAACGTCGCATTCGACCTGAGGCTCGCCACTAGTTGCTTCGTCTTGAAGTTGCCATCCCCATACATTGCCTCAATGAGGAGAAAGCCGTAGCGAAACGCGTCGATGTATCGCTCATTTGCGAGCGCTTCTCTCGCAGTTCGTGACAGGTGTGATGCGAAAGAGGGATCATCGGTCCCCTCACCAGCAAAAAAGGCTTGCGCGACCATGCTGAAAGCAAGGCGAGAGGGCGGCAACTGAGTCGACGTAGTGAAGTTGAAGACGTGTAGCTGTGTTCGCTCGGTCTCGTCGACAAGCAAGTATTCGACGGCGAAGTTGTCGGTGTCGACGAGAACATCTGAATGGAGGTTCAGGTAGTCGGTGAATCGCCCCACGATCTGACGCGCCTTCAACGCGAAGTTACCCCGGATGTTGATTTCCGCCTTGGGTAGTCCACCGGACAGAGGCCGAACTTGGGGTGCTAGGTCCACCGATTGATTTCGAAAGGTCACAACGAGCGCAACAGCCTGCCGGTCGTTCCTTTCGAACTCGACAAGGGCTCCGTATCCCTCCAACGGCCAACAATCGTCGAGAATCAACGGCCGCACTAGCGGGAATCTCAGCCGAACGTCCAAGCTTGAAGTCGCACTTCGGGTTGTCTACGTGGTGCCACAGTATCGGACAAGATACGAGAATACGACGAAATCGACGATCCACAGCACAGGGTCGGACCGTAGCGACCGAGACGGCGGGGCCCCTACCGCCCCGGCCAGCCCGCCCCCGGCACCTCGACCCGCGTCCAGTACACTCGCCCGGTCCGGGCCAGGTTCTGGGTGCTGCCGGTCCATTCGTTGCACACCATGAACAGCGTCTTGCCGTCGTCGCCGCCCAGCATCGCGGCAAAGCAGAAGCGGTCGAGGTCGATCGTCTCCAGCACTTCGCCGCCGTCCTTGACGCGGATGCATTTCTCGCCGGCGCTGCTCCAGATGGCGCCTTCGGCGTCCATGGCGATGCCGTCGGGGCCGCCGTCGAGCTTGGCCCACAGCCGGCGGCCCGAGAGGCTGCCGTCGGCGGCGATGTCGAACGCCGTGAGCGAGGTGGCAAACGATTCCCCGACGATCAGCGTCTTGTTGTCGGGCGTTACCACCATGCCGTTGGGGAAGGCGACGCCCTCGGCGACGATCCGCGCTTGGCCGTCCGGCGTCACCAGCCCGACATAGCCCGGCTTGAACTCGCCGCCGGGGAAGGCGAAGTTGATGTTGTTGATGTAGGTGTTGCCGCGCGCGTCGACGACGATCTCGTTCCAGCCCATCTCGGCAAGGTCGGTGAGATCGACCCACGGCTTGAGAACGCCGTTCTCTTCGCGGCGGTGCAGCGTGCGCTTGGCGATCACCAGCTGCCGCCCGTCCGGCGCCCAGTCGAACGAGAAGGGCAGGGCGTCGACGCGGTCGATCACCTCGTGCCGCCCGTCCATGTCGACGGCGATCATTTGTTTGGCGCCCCAATCCGAAAACCACAGCCGCCCCTCGTGCCAGCGCGGGCATTCGCCCAGGACGATCCCATCCATCAGCATCTTCACGTCGCGCATCGGCTCGCTCCTTGTGGCGTTCAAACCAATGTCGGGCGAGGCGGGGGCATTTCGACAGGCGGGTAGAATTTCTTTGGTGACTAGAGGTACATGCGGTCGCCCCCCTTACCAGTTCATCCCTCGCGCGCTAGAACCTCCAGCGATACGGAGGACATCATGGATTATCGCCTGCTCGGCCGCTCGGGCCTCAAGGTCTCATCGCTCGCCATCGGCACCGTCACCTTCGGCAATGACGGAGTGTGGGGCGAAACCGATCTCAAGGACGCGCAGCGCCAGATCGATCTTTGCCTCGACCACGGCGTCAACCTCATCGACACCGCCAATGTCTACAATGACGGCAAGTCCGAGAGCATGATCGGCGAGGTGCTCACCGCCGACCGCCGCGAGCGGCTCCTGATCTCGACCAAAGTCCGCTTCCCCACGGGCAAAGGTCCGAACGACGAGGGGCTGAGCCGCCACCACATCATCCGTGCCTGCGAGGCCTCGCTCAAGCGCCTCAAGACCGACGTCATCGATCTCTACCACGTCCACGAATGGGACGGGCAGACCCCGCTCGAGGAAACCGTCGAAGCCCTCGATACGCTCGTCAAGCAGGGCAAGGTCCGCTACCTCGCCTGCTCGAACTACTCGGCCTGGCATCTGATGAAGGCGCTGAGCATCGCCGATGCCGGCCACTACCAGCGTTTCGTCGGCCAGCAGATTCACTACACCCTCCATTCGCGCGAGGCCGAATACGAGCTCGTGCCGCTCGGCCTCGACCAGGGCGTGTCGATCCTCGTCTGGTCGCCGCTCGCCGGGGGCTGGCTCTCAGGGAAATACACCCGCCATACCCGGCCCGATTCCGGCCGCCAGGTCACCGGCTTCAAGGAGCCGCCGATTTATGACTGGGATCATCTGTGGAACATCGTCGACGTCGTCAACGAGGTCGCCGCGGCGCATGGCGTATCGGGCGCGCAGGTGTCGCTGGCCTGGCTGCTGCAACGGCCGCTGGTCGCCTCGGTGATCATCGGCGGGCGCAACACTGCGCAGTTCGAGGACAACCTCGAGGCCGCCGATCTGCGCCTCAGCGCCGACGAGGTGAGCCGGCTCGACACCGTCAGCCAGCCGCCGCTGATCTACCCCTACTGGCACCAGAGTTTCACCGCCCGGGCCCGGCTCTCGGAGGCCGACCAGGCGCTGCACCGGCTCTATCCCGAGGGCTGAGCGGCCGGGTGTCGCGTTGACAAAGTTTGGAACGATTATAAACTGGAGCGCAACACTCAGCTAATAAGCCACGCAATTTCAACGGCTTGCCGACAGGATACCCCGCATGCGGCTCACCCGCCAATCGTCTTACGCCATCCGCACGCTCGTCTATTGCGCGGTCAATTCGCCCGATCTCAGCCACGTCGCCGACATCGCCAGGGCGCACGCCATTTCGGAGCTGTTCCTGTTCAAGCTGATCAGGCCGCTGGTCGAGGCCGGTCTGCTCGAGACGGTGCGCGGCCGCAAGGGCGGTATCCGCCTCGGCCGTCCCGCCGCCGAGATCACGCTGCTCGATACCGTCAAGCTGACCGAGGAGAACTTCGCCATGGCCGAGTGCTTCGAGGGCGGTGGCGACGTGCTCTGCCCGCTCGCCGACAATTGTGATCTGAGCGGCGCGCTGCACGAGGCGCTGGCGGCGTTCTTCGAGGTGCTCGACGGCTACACCATCGCCGATCTCGCCCACAAGCGGACCTCGCTGCGCCGCCGGCTCGGTCTCGGGCTCGAGGAACTGAGCGCCGTCACCGCGCATTGATCGCCGCCGGCGCATGCCGCGCCGGCCGCGTCGCCTGACCATTGGACCCATCTTGCCCACCAGAGTGCGTGACCTCCTCGGCGGATCGGCGGCGGTAGGTCTGGGGCTTGCCGCGTTCTTCATCTTCTGCGGCCTGTCGGTCCTGATCCCCACCAATATCGCATGGCTGAGCGTTGCCGATCGCGCCATGCACACGCTGGGCTGGATGTTCTTCCGCCAGGCGCCATGGGGCATCCCGCCCGGCGCCAGCCCCGACCTCGGCATCGAGCTCGCCAATTCGATCGCGCTGGTCGACGGCCTGCCGCTCTTCGCCCTGCCATTGAAACTCGTCGCGCAGTGGCTGCCGCAGCCCTTCCAGTATTGGGGCTATTGGTTCCTCCTCTGCTTTGTCCTCCAGTCGGCCTTCACCTATGCCATCGCCCGCGAACTGGGCGCCGGTCGGTTGCTGTCGCTGGTCGCCGCAGGCTTTGCCCTCATCACCCCGGCCTTCCTGTTCCGGATGCCGATGCACATGGCGCTGAGCGGCCATTGGGTCGTCCTCGCCGGCCTCTGGCTCTATGTCCGCCGCGTCCCGCCACGGCTGTGGATGTGGCCGCTGCTCGTCGGGCTGACCGCCGCCATCCACGCCTATCTTCTGGCCATGGTGCTCGGCCTCTGGCTCGCAGCGTGGTTGCAGCGGCTTTGGCTCGCACGGCTGCGCCGTGGCGCGGCCGCACTGGAGCTCGCCTTCGTCGCCGCCGCGACGTTCGCCGTGCTGTGGACCGCAGGGTTCTTCTTCACCGGCTCGCTCGGCACATATGGCTATGGCGACTACAAGCTCAACCTGCTGTGGCCGTTGATCCGCTACAGCTGGTCGCAGCTCTTCCCCGATATCGCCCACACCAAATACGACTACGAGGGGATGAGCTTTCTCGGCATCGGCGTCTTGGCGCTGCTTGCCGTTGCCATCGTCTCGGGCGCCGTGCTTTCGCTCCGCTCGGCATTGACCCGCACCTGGCTGCCGCTCACCCTCGCCCTCGTCGGCATGATGGTCTTTGCATGGTCGCAGAAGATCGCCTTCGCCGACCAGAGCGTCCTCGACATTCCGCTGCCGCAGGGCCTGCTCGATCTCGCCTCGACCTTCCGCTCCACCGGCCGCTTCATCTGGCCGCTGCTCTATTTTGTCACTATCGGCAGCGTCGTGCTGGTCGGCCGCCGCCTGCCGGCCCCGGCCGCCGTGCTGATCGCGACCATCGCGTTCGCCGCCCAGGCGGTCGATTCGGCGCCGGCCTGGCAGTCCTTCGCCGCCCGCCTGCCGGCCCCCGCCGCCACCTGGCCGACGCCGCTCGTCTCGCCGGTCTGGGATCGCGCCGCCGCGGCTGGTTACACAAGGGTCCGCGCCATCCCCTATCGCGGCATGGGCGGCGACTGGAAGGCGCTGTCCTACTATGCCCTGCAGCACCACATGCAGGTCGATGCCGTCTATCTCGGCCGCGTCGACCAGCGGGCGCTGGGGGCGCTGCAGGCGCGGGAGGCGGCCGAAATCGCCGCCGGCGCGCTGGAGGAGCGGACGCTCTATGTCCTCGATGCCGCCACCGCGCTCGAGGTCAGCCGCCATTTCGCGCCGGACGACCTGCTCGCCGTCATCGACGAGCGTATCGTCTTTGCCCGCCACGGCGCTGGGCTGGTCGACGGCCTCGATATTCCGCCGCACCCGGTAGCGGGTGGCAACTGACGGCGGACCGTGCCATAGGGACGGCCGCATCAATCACGCCCGGAAGTCCATGGCCGCCGCGCCCATCCTCGCCCTGCAACAGATCCGGCTTACCCTCGGCTCGACGCTCCTGCTCGACGGGGCGGAGCTGTCGGTGCTGCCCGGCGACAAGATCGCGCTCGTCGGCCGCAACGGCTCGGGCAAATCGACCCTGCTCAAGATCGCCGCCGGCGCCATCGAGGCCGATGGCGGCAAGCGCTTCCTCCAGCCCGGCGTCACCATCCGCTATCTGGCGCAGGAGCCCGATCTGAGCGGCTTTGCCACCACGCTCGCCTATGTCGAGGACGGCATGGCCGAGGGCAACGACCACTACCGCTCGCAATACCTGCTGACCCAGCTCGGCCTCACCGGGGCCGAAGACCCCGCCCGCCTCTCGGGCGGCGAGGCTCGCCGCGCCGCGCTGGCCCGGGTGCTGGCGCCCGAGCCCGACATCATCCTCCTCGATGAGCCCACCAACCATCTCGACCTGCCCGCCATCGAGTGGCTGGAGAACGAGATCAAGTCGCTCAAATCGGCGCTGGTCATCATCAGCCACGACCGGCGCTTTCTCTCCGATCTCACCCGCGCCACCGTCTGGCTCGATCGCGGCACGACGCGGCGGCTCAATCGCGGCTTCGGCGAGTTCGAGGCGTGGCGCGATACCGTGCTCGAGGAGGAAGAACTCAACCGCCACAAGCTCGACCGCCAGATCGTCCGCGAGGAGCACTGGATCACCTACGGCGTCACGGCGCGGCGCAAGCGCAATGTCGGCCGGCTCGAGCGGCTCGCGGGCTTGCGCCAGCAGCGCCGCGACCAGCGCCGCTCGGTTGGCGAGGTGAAACTCCAGGTCTCCGAATCCGATCTTTCCGGCAAGCTCGTGGTCGAAGCCGAGCACATTTCCAAGAGCTTCGGCGACCGTCCCATCGTCACCGATTTTACGACCCGCGTCATCCGCGGCGACCGCATCGGTATCGTCGGCGCCAACGGCGCCGGCAAGACCACCTTGATCAAAATGCTGACCGGCGAACTGAAACCGGATTCCGGAAAAATCCGGCTCGGGTCCAACCTCGAACTGGCGAGCCTCGATCAGCGCCGCGCCAGGCTCGATCCGACCTCGACCCTCAAGGAAGCGCTGACCGCCGGCGGCTCCGACACGCTGATCATCAACGGCCAGCCCAAGCACGTCATGGGCTACATGAAGGATTTCCTGTTCACTCCTGAGCAGGCCCGCACCGCGGTCGAAAAACTCTCGGGCGGCGAGCGCGGCAGGCTGGCGCTGGCGCGCGCCCTGGCGCTGCCCTCGAACTTCCTCGTCCTCGACGAGCCGACCAACGATCTCGACCTCGAAACCCTCGACCTGTTGCAGGAAATGCTCGGCGATTTCCCCGGCACGGTGATCGTCGTCAGCCACGACCGCGACTTCCTCGATCGCGTCGCGACCTCGGTGATCGTCGCCGAAGGCGAGGGGGTGTGGACCGAATATGCCGGCGGCTATTCCGACATGGTCGCCCAGCGCGGCTTCGGCGTCACCGCGCCGGAACTGTTGAAGCCGCAGAAGGGCGCCCGCCCGTCGCTCCCCCAGACCGCGCCGCCGCAACCAAAAGCGAAGCTCTCCTTCAAGCAGAAACATGCGCTCGAGACGCTGCCCAGGGAGATCTCCCGGCTGACCACCGAGATCACCAAGCTCAGTGCCCGCCTCGGCGATCCGAGCCTCTACAAGAAAGACCCCAAAACCTTCGCCGATCTCTCCGCCAAACTCAGCGCCGCCGAAGACGCCAAGGCCAAGGCCGAGAACGACTGGCTGGAGCTCGAGACGATCAGGGAAACGATCGAGGGCTGAGCAGTCGGCACCCCACCTCCCCCCTTGCGGGGGAGGAAGCGAGATAGGACTTAGCCCTTCGCTAAGTCCGTGATCGAGCAGGAGGGGGGAACAGTCGGCACCGGGCGTGGGTCGCCCCCCTCCCTAGCTCTGCTACGGACCTTCGGTCCTAGCGTCGCTACCCTCCCCGCGAGGGGGGGGTGACCGACTGCAACCGCTAGAACGGTATCGCAGGCACCTGCAATATCTGCAGCGCGCCCACCGGTTCGCCCTTGATCCGCTTGAGCAGCAGCTCGCCCATCTGCAGGCCGGCGAGCGCGATGTCCTCGGTGATCACGTCGACCTTGGGGCGGACCAGCGAGAAGATGCCGCTCATCTGCTTGGTGACGATGTCGGCGTCGCGCCCGACCTGCCGGCCGGAATCGACGATCCCGGCGATCACCGCCAGCGCCACGGCGTCGCCGGGGCAGACATAGGCATCGGGCGCCTTGCCCTGGGCGATCCGCCGCATCGTCGCCAGCCTTATGTCTTCGGCGGTGTCGTCGAGCGTCACGCCGGTTTCGAGCTCGTAGCTCATGCCGGTTTCGCGCGCCGCCTGCATCAGGCCGTCGCGCAGGTGCTTGCCGAACATGAAGCGCGGATTGGCCGTGACCATCGAGACGTGCTTGCGGCCCTTGGCGTGGAGCCGCTTCACCGCCTCGTAGGCGAAGGTGAAATTGTCGTAGTCGACATAGGCGTGCGGCGTCGGCAGCTCCGTGCGGCCATGGCAGACGAACGGAAAATCGTTCTCGATCAGCAATTTGACCCGCGCATCGTTCGGCTCGGTGCGCGAGAAGATGATGCCGTCCGCCATCTTGTTGCGCAGCACGTAGGTGATGGGGTCGAGCGGCGACGCCTGGTGGAAGCTCGGCGTGATCACCAGGTGGTAGGGCGTGCCGCGCAGCGCCGCCGACAATCCGCCGACCAGCGACTGGCTGAAGTTGAGGATTTCGTCGTGCGGATCGAGGATCAGGCTGATGACGTGGGTGCGCCCGGTCTTCAGCCTGAGCGCCGTGCGATCCGGGACGTAGCCGATCTCGGCCGCGATCTTCTGCACGCGCTCGCGCGTCTCCTGCGCGAGTTCGGGCGCGTTGTTGAGGGCGCGCGAAATCGTCGTGATGGCGAGCCCGGTCATCTCGGCAATGGTACGCAGAGTGGGCTTGCCGGATGACGGCACGCCACGCTTGCGCCGCGGTTTGTCCCGCGGTTCGGTTTCGGACACCCTCTCCTCCTTGCAACGCCCGGTCGTCCCTCACGACCCCGCGCGATCTGTTTGTTTCGACCGCTTGCCGGCACGTGACGTTGCGCGGCGCCTAACTCAACAGGTTATGCAATCGATTTCAAGCCGGGCTCGAAAGGACCCGGATCACCCGCTCCTTTCGCATCGGGCCGGGCCGGGAGCAAGAACGTTCCCGGTCATCGGATTTGAGACAAAGGTCGGGTTTGCGCGCGCCGCCGAAAGCCCCTATGATTCTGCAACGGCAGGAATCTTTCTTGTCGTGGAGCGGCTTGCGAATGGCGTTTGGACGCCTATCTCAGGCCAGTGTTTGGACAGCGGCGCTGCGCGCCCGGACCGGAAAGGGACGACCATGATTCGATTCGATCGCATCGACCCCCGCACCGGGATTCAAGCCAAACGCGTACTCGCCTCCCAAGGGTGTTCCCGAAACTGGCGAATGTGACCCCGGTCGGCCGACCCGTCACTTTCACGTCTCACAGTTCCGCTAACACCTTGGCTGCCGGTCTCCGGCGCCGCAGGAGGCATGTCCCATGCAGCATCAGTCATTACGGCCCCCATCGCTGAAGCCGGTCGCCATCGAGGTCGACGGCGAACCGCTCGGCGTCGTCGTTCGCGCCGACGACGGCTACCGCTTCCTCGCGGTGCGCCTCAGCGCCTTCGCGCTCGACGGTCACATCTTCGAGACCGTCGAAGCGGCCCAGATCGCCATCGGCGACGCCATCCGCGACAACGACGCGCGCCCCTGACCCCGGCGCGCGCCGTCGCGCCGGGCGGGCGCAGAGGTCGATGCGGCACGTACCTCAAAAATCGGTTCCCCAGTCTCATTTAGTATGATTAATTAGTCTCGGTGACCCTGCCGGACGGGCATTACTTTGCCCGGACCAATGCAGCGCACCGATCGAGCCCCTGCGGGGAGCAGGGACAATGGGAGGAAAGACATGAAGTACCTGACTTCGGCCGTCGCCATCGTGGCGGCCACCGCAATGCTGTCCGGCATCTCGCTTGCCCAGGACAAACCGCAAATCGCCTTTGTTGTGAACGGCCCGTCGGACTTCTGGAAACTTGCCGAGGCCGGCGTGGCCAAGGCGCAGACCGAACTGCCGGACGTCGAGCTGCTGTTCAAGTATCCGGAGCGCGCCGACCCGGCCGTGCAGCAGCGCATGCTGGACGATCTGGTGGCCGCCGGCATCGACGCCGTCGCGGTCTCGGTCGTCAGCCCCGCGACCTCCACCGAGGCGATCAACCGGGTCGCCGCGCAGATTCCGTTCTTCACCTTCGATTCGGACGCGCCGCAGTCGAACCGCATCGCCTATTTCGGTTCGTCCAACGTCGAGCTCGGCAAGAACGCCGGCGAACTGATGAAGAAGGTCATGCCTAACGGCGGCAAGTGCATGGGCTTCGTCGGCCTGCCCGGCGCGGACAATGCCAAGGAGCGCATCCAGGGCTACAACGAAGCGGTCGCGGGCACCGGCCTCGAACT
>JACRAF010000048.1 GCA_016213505.1 Devosia nanyangense | reverse complement strand
CGCCCAACAACTCCGCCAACGCGGCAAGCCCAACAAGCTCATCCTCACCGCAATCATGCGAAAGCTCATCGTCATCCTAAATGCCGTCATCGCTTCAGACCAACCCGCTTCGGCTTGACAAGCAAGACGGTAGATAAGTCGCAATGTCGAGGCGGTAAGGGACTGATGCTCCACGCGTTTTCGAGAGGATCAAGAGTCACTTCGGTGTCTGTGGCCGCCCCCTCCACCGCCTTTGCTGGCCTTTGCAGGCCCGCTTCAGGCGAGGCCGAGGAGGTTGGCCCCGAGGCCGAGGATGCCTGCAATTGCCAGCGTTCCAAGGATACCGGCCCGGAAGCGGAACAGGGCGAGCGCGGCGACGATGCTGAGCACGACGGCGGCCAGGTTGACGGAGGACCAGGCCGGTGCGGCGATGGTCACCGGTCCCCAATGGGCAACCCCGACGTCGCGGAACAACACGTGGATGGCAAACCACAGGGCGAGGTTGAGAATCACCCCGACGACTGCCGCGGTGATCGAAGCCAAAGCGTTGGACAACGCCTTGTTGGATCGCAGGCGCTCGACATAGGGCGCGCCAAGAAAAATCCAGAGGAAACACGGAACGAACGTCACCCAGGTGGTGAGCGTCGCACCGAGCACGCCGGCGAGCAACGGGTCGAGGCCGGACGGCGCGCGGAACGCAGCGAGGAACCCGACGAAACTCAGGACCAGCACCAAAGGGCCGGGCGTCGTCTCGGCGAGCGCCAGCCCGTCCACCATCTCGCCGGGCCTGAGCCAGCCGAATCCCTGCACCGCCTCCTGCGCGACATAGGCGAGTACGGCATAGGCGCCGCCGAAGGTCACGACCGCCATCTGGGAGAAGAACAGCCATACCGAGGTGAAGATCCCCGACCAGCCCGCCGGCGGCACGATAAGCAGCAGCGGGGCGAGCCAGAGCGCGCCCCAGACGACAATCGTGCCCAGGCCGCGGCCGAGGGTGACATTGGGCCGGTGAAAGCCGTCGCCGATGACCGAGGGCAAGTCGGCGGCCGCCGTACGGCCGGCGCCGGCCGCGGCGCGCTGCGGCATCAGACGCGCTTCGAGATAGCCGGCGGCGCCAGCGGCCAGCACCACAACCGGAAACGGCAGGTTGAAGACAAACAGCGCGACGAACGCGGCAGCGGCGGTGCCGACAAGAATGCGGTTCTTGAGCGCGCGCCTCCCGACCCGAAGTGTCGCTTCTACGACGATTGCGAGGACCGCCGCCTTGAGGCCAAAGAACAGACTGACGAGCCAGGCCGTGTCGTGGAACGAGGCATAGGCCGCCGACAGGAGCACGATGACGACGAAGCCGGGGAGGACAAAGAGCGTGCCGGCGATTACCCCGCCACGCCAGCCGTGCAGCAGCCAGCCGACATAGATCGCGAGTTGCTGCGCCTCGGGTCCGGGCAGCAGCATGCAGAAGTTCAGGGCATGAAGGAAGCGGCTCTCCGAGATCCAGCGGCGCCGCTCGACCAGCTCCTTGTGCATCAGCGCAATCTGGCCGGCCGGGCCGCCAAAGCCGAGCAGGCCGATTTTGGCCCACACGGCAGTCGCCTCGCGGAGCGAGGGATAGGGCGGCGCGACGGGCGCATGGGCCAGCTCGGCGGTCGTCACTTCTTGCCGCCGGCCGCGGGCCAGTTGTGAGTTTCCTCGGTTGCGTCCCGGGCCCAGCGATAGAGTGCGTCGTAGAGGAGGATGCCCGCTTCCAGTTGCTCGAGGTCGTCGGCGAACATCCGCGACAGCCCCAGAGAGATCGCCAGCAGGCCGGCGGCCTCCGGCGCGAGATCGGGCCGGCTGGTATCGGCACCGCGGACGATGGTCGCGAGCCGCTCGAGAGGCGCCGACGCGAGGCCGAACTCGGCGACCATCACATCGAAGGTGCAGAGTTCGCCGCGATGGCTCCAGAACACGTTCTCGATGTCGAACGGGGTCGCTCCGAAGCGCTCGCCGACGGCTTCCACCTCGGGCGGAGCGACGAACAGAAACACCGCGCCCGGGTCGACGAAACGCCGGATCAGCCAGGGGCAGGCGATGCGGTCGATCTTGGGGCGCGAGCGGGTGACCCAGACCGTGGCGCCGGAGGCGTTCCGCTTCGGGATCGCCGCCACGGGGACAAGCGGCAGGCCGGCATCGCGCCAGGCTTCGAAACCGCCTTCGACCACCTCGGCATCGGCGCCGCAGTGCCGCAGCCATGCCGCGGCGCCTTCCGCCAGTTTCTTGCCGCGCTGGCAGGTGACCGCGACACTCTTGCCGCGATAGGCCTTCGCCCAGTCCTCGGCGGCGGCGTAGGGCAGATGCAGGGAGGCGGGGATCAGTCTCGGGTCGAGTTCAACCGCTGCATCCTCGCGAACGTCGAGGACGATCGGGGCCCTGGGCGTTCCAATCAGGCGGGCGAGTTTATCCGGGGCAATGGATGCGAAAGTGGGCATGATGCGTCCTTGATCTGAGGTTGGACGCGAAGCTTCGGCATGCCGCCTCGTGGGGAGATCGCGTTCCCCATGGGCTAAATACCAACCGAAACGCTCCCGGAAGTCAACCGATGGGCCGCCATCACGCTGAGAGTCCGCCCACCCAGCTTCGCGGATGGGGAGCGAAACCCCTCATCCGCCCTTCGGGCACCTTCTCCCTCAAGGGGAGAAGGAGTTCGTGCAGGCGGACGGTCCGGATGCTCGAACGTCGATTTACCCTACCCCTGATAGGCGACCGTGCGCTGGGTCTGTTCGCCGAGACCGGCGATGCCCAGGTGCATGGTCTGGCCGGGTTTCAGCCAGATCGGCTCGGGCTTGATGCCCATTCCGACGCCGGGCGGGGTACCGGTCGAGATGACGTCGCCGGGCTGCAGCGACATGAACTGGCTGATGTAGCTGACCAGATGGCGGACGCCGAAGATCATCGTTCTAGTCGAGCCGTTCTGGTAGCGGTGACCGTCGACCTCGAGCCACATGGCAAGGTTCTGCGGGTCGGGCACCTCGTCGGGGGTGACCAGCCACGGGCCGATGGGGCCGAACGTGTCGGCCGACTTGCCCTTGGTCCACTGGCCGCCGCGCTCGGTCTGGAAGTGGCGCTCGCTGAGGTCGTTGACGACGCAGTAGCCCGCGACGTGGTCGAGGGCGTCCTTGTCGTCGACGTAGCGGGCTTCCTTGCCGATGACGATTCCGAGCTCGACTTCCCAGTCGGGCTTCTTGGTGTTCCTGGGCAGGATGACGTCGTCGTTGGGGCCGATGATGGCGCTGGTCGCCTTCTGGAACAGGATCGGCTCGGCCGGGATCGCGGCCCCGGTCTCGGCGGCGTGGTCGGCATAATTGAGGCCGACGCAGATGAACTTGCCGACGAAGCCGACGCAGGGGCCGATGCGGAGCTTGGCATCGAGCACCGGGAGTTTTGCGGGATCGGCAGCGCGGATTTTCGCGAGTCCGGCGGGGGTCAGCGCCTCGCCCTTGAGGTCGGGGACGACCGACGACAGGTCACGATAGGTGCCGTCGGAGTGCAGCAGGGCAGGTTTCTCGGCGCCCTTGGCGCCAACACGCAGAAGTTTCATCGGGTCACTCCGGTCGGATTTGGCGGGCTCTGTAGCCGCCGCGCCCGCGGAAATCGAGGGCAACTTTGGGTCAATGGGTTCGGTGAAGTCCTGGTGGTCGCATCGCGGCTGCAAAAAACCGGCGTCCACTTTTTTGCGCGATGCTCCTAGCCGTCCGGGCGGATGACGCCCTTCTTGAGGATGATGTTGCCATAGAGGCGCTGCTCGCCGGTCTGGACGACGGCGTAGCCGGCATTGGCGCGGGCGTAGAAGGCGAAGCGTTCGAGCGATGTCAGCGCGACCTTGGGCTCGTAGCGGGCGACGAGCGCGGCGAACTCGTCGACCACCGGCGGGCGCTTGCTGGCGTCGCCGACGACCTCCATGACGACCACCGGATCGGGGACGAAATCGTCGAGCGGCAAGAGCGTGAGCACGGCCTCGAGCAGGTCGGTGGCCGAATGGCCGTCGGCGCGGATCAGGACCGGCCCGGCGCTGGCACCTGGATAGTTGCCGTCGACGATAGTGATCTCGTCGCCGTGGCCCATCTCCTGCAGCACAGCCAGCAGTTCGGGACCGAGGATATGTGGAATGCCCTTGAGCAATTGGTTCTCCTCGTCAGCCGAAGGGCAGGGTGCCGTCGGCGAATCGCTCGCTGTCGGCGAACAGTTCCGGCGATTGATGGGCGAAGGCCAAGAGCTCGCCGGTGACCTTGTCGATATGGGCGCGCATGGCGGCCGCGGCACGGTCGGCGTCGGCGGCGGCAATGCCGGCGGCGATGGCGCCGTGCTCGTGATGGGTCATCGACAGCCGGCGCGGATCGAGGATCAGCAGGCGGGCGCGGTCGAGGTTGGCGCGGGCATTTTCGATCACGGCGCGGATGCGGGCGAACTGCATGGCGCCGAACAGGATCTCGTGGAACTCGAGATCGTAGTGGTGGAAGGTGTCGCGGTCGCCGGCGGCGGCGGCCTTGGCCTGCAGGGCCAGATTGGCGGCGAGCTTGTCGTCGAGGCCGGCGGGTTTTTTCGCCACCAGCGCACGCACCGCCTCGCTCTCGAGCGCCCGGCGGATGAGCATGTATTCGACGACGTCGCCGATGCGGACGCGGCTCACCATCGAGCCGCGCTGCGGCATGATCTCGACCAGCCCTTCGGCCTGCAGCCGGGCCAGCGCTTCCGACACCGGGAAGCGGGAGACGCCGAGGCGGGCGCAAATGGCGCCCTTGTCGAGGATTTCACCGGGCGTCAGCGCCAGGGTGACGATGGCCGTGCGCAACTGCTCGGTCACCGACTGGGTGACGCTGCCACGCTGCGGGGCGGTGGCATTCACCAGAAATTTGTAGGGGATTTCCACCGCGCTCATGCTAACATGTTAGTTCGACCGCGGCGGCGACGCAACCGCCCAAACGCGCTTCCCAAGGATCAGCCGATGTCCGACGTCATGTCCCCGCCCGCCGCCAAGACCCTCCTGCTCAACCCCGCCGACAATGTCGCGGTGGCGCTGAGCAATCTCGATGTCGGCATCGATACGCCTGAGGGCGTGAGGACCACCAAGCGCGTGCCGCGCGGGCACAAATTCACCGTGCGGCCGGTCGCGGCGGGCGAGGCGATCGTCAAATTCGGGCAGATCATCGGCTTTGCCAAGACCGGGCTGCCGGCGGGCGAATGGGTGCACGAACACAATTGCTCGATCGGGGAAGAGCACGGCGCGTTCCAGCGCGACTACGAATTCTCACAGGGCGTCATCCCGGTCGACTTCGTGCCGGAGGCGGAGCGCGCGACGTTCGAGGGCTACCGGCGGAGCAACGGCACGGTGGGCACCCGCAACTATGTCGGCATCCTCACCTCGGTGAACTGCTCGACCACGGTCGCGGGGTTCATCGCCAAGGAGATCGAGCGCTCGGGAATCCTCGAGGATTATCCCAATATCGACGGCATCGTGGCGCTCAAGCAGGCCAATGGCTGCATCATCGACTCGCGCGGGGTGATCTTCGACACGCTGAAGAAGACAACCTGGGGCTACGCGACCAACCCCAACATGGGCGGGGTGATCATGGTGGGGCTCGGCTGCGAGGGCTTCCAGATCCCGAAACTGAAGGAAGCCTATGGGGTGACCGAGAACGAGACGTTCCGAACCATGACCATCCAGGAACAGGGCGGGACCAAGAAGACCGTCGCGGCCGGCGTCGAGGCCGTCGTCGCCATGCTGCCGATCGTCAACAACGTGCGGCGCGAAACGGTGCCGGCGTCGGAGCTGATGCTGGCGCTGCAGTGCGGCGGCTCGGACGGGTATTCGGGGATCACCGCCAACCCGGCGCTCGGCTACGCCGCCGACATCCTGGTGCGCCACGGTGGAACGGCGATCCTCAGCGAGACACCGGAGATCTACGGCGCCGAGCATCTGCTGACGCGGCGCGCGCGGACGCCGGAGGTCGGGCAGAAGCTGGTCGACATCATCCATTGGTGGGAAGACTACACCAGGCGGAACAATATGGAGATGAACAACAACCCGTCGCCGGGCAACAAGCTCGGCGGGCTGACGACGATTCTCGAGAAATCGCTGGGCGCGGCGGCCAAGGGCGGCACGACGCCGCTCAATGCCGTTTACAACTACGCCGATCCGGTGACCGAGAAGGGTTTTGTGTTCATGGACACGCCGGGCTACGATCCGGTGTCGGCGACCGGGCAGGTGGCGGGCGGCGCCAATGTTCTGGCGTTCACCACCGGCCGCGGCTCGGCCTATGGCTGCAAGCCGACGCCCTCGATCAAAATAGCCACCAATTCGGAGATGTATCACCGGATGATCGACGACATGGATATCAATGGCGGCGAAGTGGTGGAGGGGTCGTCGCTCGAGGCCAAGGGGCAGGAGATCTTCGACATGATCCTGCGCGTGGCGTCGGGCGAAAAGACCAAGTCGGAACTGCTCGGCTACGGTGACAACGAATTCGTGCCATGGCAGATCGGCGCCACGGTGTGACGATCCAGGCAAGAGGAACCGCGTTATGGATTATCGCAGGCTCGGCAACAGCGGAACGATCGTTACGGCGTGGTGCCTCGGCACGATGACCTTCGGGGCGGAGGCCGACGAGGCGACGTCGTTCGCGCTGATGGATGCCTATGCCAAGGCGGGCGGCAATTTTCTCGATACGGCGGACGTCTATTCGGCGGGCGTGTCCGAGGAGATCATCGGGCGCTGGCTCAAGGCGCGGCCGACCGAGGCCAAGCAGATGGTTATCGCCACCAAGGGGCGGTTCGCGATGGGCGACGGGCCCAACGATCTCGGCCTGTCGCGGCGGCACCTGCGCGAGGCGCTCGATGCCTCCCTCGCCCGGCTCGGGGTCGAGCATGTCGACCTCTACCAGATGCACGCGTGGGACGCGCTGACGCCGATCGAGGAAACGCTGCGCTTTCTCGACGACGCGGTGCGGGATGGCAAGATTTCGTATTACGGGTTCTCCAACTATCTGGGCTGGCACGTCGCCAAGGCGGTGCCGATCGCGAGGGCCCAGGGCTATGCCGCGCCGGTGACGCTGCAGCCGCACTACAATTTGCTGGTGCGCGATATCGAGTTCGAGATCGTGCCGGCCTGCCTCGATGCCGGCATGGGGCTGATGCCGTGGTCGCCGCTCGGTGGCGGGTGGCTGTCGGGCAAATACAAGCGCAACAGCGATCCGACGGGGGCGACGCGGCTCGGCGAGAACCCCAATCGCGGGCAGGAAGCCTATGGCCCGCGCAACTCGGACGAGCGGACGTGGCGGATCATCGAGGCGGTGGAGCGGGTGGCCAAGGGGCGAGGCATCAGCATGGCCGAGGTGGCGCTGGCCTGGGTGGCGGCGCGCCCGGCGGTGACCTCGGTGATCCTCGGGGCACGTACGGTCGAGCAACTGCAGCAGAACATGAAGGCCGACGCGCTGAAGCTCACGCCCGACGAGATGGCCGGGCTCAGCGACGCCAGCGCGCCGCCGATCGGCGACTATCCCTACGGTCCGGGCGGCACGAACCAGCGCCAGCGCAAGATGGAAGGCCGGCGCTGATGCGGCGGCCGATCGGCGCACCGCCGCGCCAGAGCCGCGAGGAATGACGCGGACGCTGCAGGTCAGGATTTCGGGCGAGGTGCAGGGCGTCGGGTTCCGTGCCTGGACGGAAGCGGCGGCGCGCGCGCGCGGGCTCTCGGGCTGGGTGCGCAACCGCCGCGACGGCTCGGTCGAAGCGCTGATTTCGGGCGAGAACGCGATGGTCGAAGAGATGCTCGCCTATTTCTGGCAAGGGCCGCATGCCTCGCGGGTGACCCGGGTCGAGTCCGAGCCGGCGTCGGAGCCGATGGGGCTCAGCTTCCGGACGCTGCCGACGGCGTGATTCGGCGGTCGGGCCGCCGTTCGGCCGTCGCGGAGGTCAAAACTCTCTGCACATTCAAGCCATTGGGCTGTCACAATTGTGCCTGCCAAGGGTCACGCTGCGGCCAAGCGTCTTGGTTAATGATTGGTGACCACAGCGGAGATTGCCATGTCAGCGATCGTAACCCGGACGACCAACCACCTGATGGCGCGCGCCACCAGCGGCCAGCGCCTCGATATCCGCTACGACCCGCGGACCAACTCGCTCGTCTTCGTCGAAGACGACTGGTCGGCCGATGCGCGCGGCGGCGCTACCCCGCGCACGGCGTTCCGCGAGCCGCTCGAGACGGCGAAGGTGCGTCGGCTGAGGCCGCGCCGGGCGGCGTGAACCGGGCATCGGCACGCTCAAACGCGACCTCTCTGTGTCCTGGAGTCTCATTCTGATCGGTGCGTCGAGGACGTGCTGGAGTCGCAGTTTCGTGAGTGGGTCTGCATCGTCAGGTCGCGACCTCGAACCACGGGTCGATGCCATAGTTCCAGGTCAGTTCCGCTCCGGCCTCGATGGCCCTGATCGTGTAGGTGCACAGCACCTCGCCTTCGACGTCCGTGACGATCCGGCAGTTCGGGGTGTCGGAGTGATTGAGGAGCCCGGCGAAGCCCAGGGGGAAGGCCTGCACATAGGGCGGCTCATTCCATTCGAACGGGTAGTGGCTGAGCACCGTCGAGCGGTCGAGCCGGTCGCGCCTGGTCATGCGGACCACGGGTGAGGCTTCCACCAGCTTGCCGCGGCGGATCGGACGGGTGGCGATGACTCCCCGGCCCTTGCCGGGGATGGGGACCAGTTTCAACAGGCCGGCTTCCGGCAGAACGATTTTGGCTGACACGAGGACTGCTTTCGGAGTGGAGGTTGGCACCAGACGGCGCTTGCCCGGACCGGGGCAACGGTAGGTGCCACCTTCGAAGTTTTCGAGCAAGAGGCCGCCGCCGCCTATCGCCGGTTCTACCCCGTGACCCGCCCATACCTTCGGTCGATCAGCATCATCGCCGAGACCACGACGAAGGCGAACACCACCATGCCCAGCGACAGCCAGTGCGCGCTCGCCCAGTCGCCGCGCTCGACCAGATCGTAGATGGCGATCGACAGCACTTTGGTCTCGCCCGGGATGTTGCCGCCGATCATCAGCACCACGCCGAACTCGCCAACGGTGTGGGCGAAGGTGAGGATCGCGCCGGTGAAAAAGCCGGTGCGGGCGAGCGGCGCGGCGACCCGCGCAAAGGTCTGCCAGGGCCCGGCGCCGAGCGTCGCGGCCGCCTCGATCGGCTCCTCGCCCAGCGCCTCGAAGGCGACGCGCAGCGGCTGCACCATGAAGGGCAGCGAATAAGCGATCGAGCCAATCACCAGCCCCTCGAACGAGAAGGCCAGCGTCCGCGCGCCCCATAGCGACGCCAGCGCGCCGCCCGGCCCGTAGGGCCCGAGCGCGATCAGCAGGTAGAAGCCGATCACTGTCGGCGGCAGCACCAGCGGCAACGCCACCAGCGCCGCCACCGGCTCGCGCCAGCGCACTTTCGTCCGCGCCAGCCACCAGGCGATCGGCGTGCCGATCAGCAACAGGAGGATCGTGGTGACGCTCGCCAGCGCGGCCGTCAGGGCAATGGGCGAGGCGATCTCGGCGAGGGTCGGCATAGGGTCATTCTAGCGTGTAACCGGCCGCCTTGATAACTGCGATCGCCGCGTCGCCCCTCAGATAATCGAGGAAGGCCCGGGCGGCCTCGTTGGTCTCGCCCGCCTTCAGCAGCACGGCGTTCTGCCGGATCGCCGGATAGTTCTCCGGCGGGACGAGCCAGATTTGTGTTGCGGGCTTGTCCACCACCTGGCTCAGCGCCACCAAGCCGAGTTCGGCGCTGCCCGATTCGACGAACGCAAGGGCCTGGCTGATGCTCTCGCCGGTGACGATCCTGGGCGCCGCCCCTTCGGTCAGGCCGAATTTTTCCAGCATCGCCATTGCTGCCGCGCCATAGGGCGCCGTCTTCGGATCGGCGATAGCGATGTGCTGGAAATCGCCGGCCCGGAGTACGGCCTCGCCATCGGTCAGGTCGAACAGCGGCGAATAGAGCGCGAGCCGGCCCACCGCGTAGGTGAACTCGGTACCAGGGACGCCGAGGCCCTCGGCGATCGCGGTGGCGGTCCGCCTGTCGTCGGCACTGAGGAGCGCGTCGAATGGCGCCCCCTGGGTGATCTGCGCATAGAGCGCCCCGGTGGCGCCGAAGCTGAGCCTCACCTCATTGCCGGTCGCCGCCTGGAATCTTGCCGCCAGCTCGGTCGCGACTTTGGTGAAGTTGGCGGCGACCGCGGCGCGGACCAATGCGGCATGGGCGGGAAGCGCCGACAAAAGCAGGACGGCGAGAGCGCCGATCCCGCGCGCCCCGACCACTACGCCGCTTTCCGTAGTGCCGCCGCTTCGCGCGCCAGCCCCTCGATGCGTTTCCAGTCGCCCGCCTCGATGGCGTCCTGCGGCATGATCCAGGAGCCGCCGACGCAGATGACGTTGGGCAGCGCGAGATAGACCTTGGCCTTTTCGAGCGTGATGCCGCCGGTCGGGCAGAACATTATGTCGCTGAGCGGCGAGGCATAGGCCTTGAGCACCGGCGCGCCGCCCAGCGCCTCGGCGGGAAAGAATTTGAGGAAGTTGTAGCCGTGCTCGGACGCGGTCATCGCCTCGGTCGGCGTGCCGATGCCGGGGAGCAGCGGGATCGAGAACCCGTCCGCCGCTTCGAGCAGCCGCGGGGAAGCGCCAGGCGAGACCATGAAGGTCGCCCCGGCATCGACCGAATGGCCCATCTGCAGCGGCGAACGCACCGTGCCCGAGCCGACCACGGCGCCCGCAACCTTGGCCATCTCCTCGATCACCTGCAGCGCGTGCGCGGTCCTCAGCGTCACCTCGAGCACCGGCAAGCCGCCCGCCACCAGCGCCTCGGCCAGCGGCCGGGCCTTGCTCACATCGTCGAGGATGATCACCGGAATGACCGGCGCGAGGCTGAGGGTGGCGCGGAGCGCGGCGACATCTTGCGGCATAAGAACCTCCGTGAGGCGGATGGCAGTGAGTTAGGAGGTTGCGCGGTGGGGATCAAGCGCGAAACGGAACCCCAAACCTACTCCGCGCCCATCAGATACGCCGCCACCGCGGCGCGGTCGGCCTCGGTCCATTGCGAGGTCTCGTCGGCGACCACTTCGCCCATGGCGCCACCCAGCGTATCGAAGCCGGGAGTGAAGCCGTCGCTCAGCGTCTCGGCCAGCGCGGCGGCGTCGTATTCGTGCCTGGCGAGCGCGTCCTTGAGCAGTGACGGCGCCTTGCCACCGGTGCCGCCGGCGGGGTTGCCGGTGAGCTCGGCGCCGGCATCGATGCCGCCCAGCAGGTTGCGCGGACTGTGGCAGGTGACGCAATGGCCCGGCCCGAAGACGATGTACTTGCCGCGATTCCATTGCTCGGAATGTGCCGGGTCGGCGACGAAGCGCTGCGGGTGGAAGAACAGATGCTTCCAGCCCGCCATGGCGAGCCGGATGTTGAACGGAAAGCCGACCTCATGCGGATGCGACGGCGTGTCGATCGCCGGCACGGCCTGCAGCGCGGCGAAAAGATCGGCGATCTCCTGGTCGCTCATCAGGGTGTAGGCGTCGAAGGGGAATGCCGGATAGAGGTGGCCTTGCGGTCCCTCGCCATCGCTCATGGCGCGCGAAAACTGCGCCAAGGTCCAGTTGCCGATGCCGGCGCTCCTGGATGAGGTGATGTTGGGCGGGTAGAAGTTGCCGAACGGCGTCTTGAGCCCGGCGCTCTGCAGCCCCGCCAGCAGCGCGTCCTTGGTCTTGGGGTCGGTGTGGCAGGTGACGCAGCCGCCCAGCCGGATCAGATACGCGCCGCGCTCGGCGTCGCCGGTGAGCGTCAGATCGCGCGCCGGTCCGGTGACCGGGGTCAGCATGTAGATGCCGATGCCGGCGCCGATCACCACGATGATGCCGATGACCCAGAGCCAGAGCCGCATGCGGTTTCCTCGTTTTCGCGAACAAAGCAGAGGGGATGCGCCCCCGCAACCGAACAATATTTCGGTGATCGGGGATTAAGCCGGCGGGGCCGCCCCCTTCCGTCGCCGGAGCCTGCCCTCGGGCGCGACGCGACCCGTGGGGCGACACCTTCCCCGCAAGCGGGAGAAGGGCCCGACGGCAATCATCTCGCCCGAAGCACCGCCTCGACTTCCACCCGAGTCGGCGGGTTGGCGCCGATGCGGCTGCAGTTGATGCCGGCCGCCACCGCGCCGAACCACAGCATGTCGCCCAGGGCTTTCGCGTCGAGCCCGGCGAGTTTTGCCGGCGACAGCGCTCCGTGATCGGCGAGCCAGGTGAGCACCCCAGCCATCAGCGTGTCGCCGGCCCCGACATTGTCGCCGCCCGGCGTCGCCGGAAAAATGTTCGAGCGCGCGTTGGCCGCGGCCGAGAACGCCAGCGAGCCTTCGGCCCCGAGCGTGATGACCACCAGCCGGCAGTTGGGGCGGCCGAGCAGTGCAGCGGCATGCGCATCGAGCGACTTGCCGGCATCGAGTTCGTGGAGGTCCTCCTCCGAGACCTTGACGATATGCGCGAGGTCGAGGAAGCCGTCGAGCCGGCGGCGATAGGCGTCCATGTCGGCGATGAGCGACGGCCGCACGTTGGGGTCGATCGAAATCGTCGCGCCGCGCCGCGCCGCTTCCCGGGCGACATCGAGCCACACCGCCGCATCGGCCGGCTCGATCGGGCAGAAGCCGCCGATCTGGAACAGCGTGAGGTCGGCGGGCAGGGCCGCGATCAGGCCCCCGCGCGTGAACGCCCGGTCGGCTTCGCGATAGAACGCATAGCGCGGGTTGCCCTTGCCGTCGTCGGTCACCACCGACAGCGTCGAGGGTTCGCGCACCCGGTCCCTGAGCAGCAGCTTCACTCCCGCCGCATTCAGCGGCTCGAGGATGAAATCGCCGAAACTGTCGCGGCTGATCGGGCAGAGAAAGCCCGTATCGCCGCCGAGCTTGGCCAGCGCGATGGCGCAGTTCATCGGCGAGCCGCCGGCCTTGGCGACCAGCTCGCGCTTGCCATCCGGCCCGATCGGCTTGCTGATGAGATCGATCAGGCTTTCGCCGCCGACAACGAACATGGACATGGCCCCCCAATTGACCCCTCGTTACAATGCCGTACCTTCCGATTCCAGACGCTTATCTCAACCCGAGTCTGGCCAGTAAATATTTACTGAAATATTGCACCCCCAGACGCCCTCCGCTAACAGTGGCGCATAAAGCAGGAAGCGGCGCGAAGCCGCGGTGAGGAGCTGACCTGATGACGACCGATGGGAAACTGCGCTGGGGCATTCTCGGACCGGGCGGCATCGCCCAGGCGTTCCGCGACGGCGTCAAGAATTCGAAAACCGGCACCCTGGCCGCCATCGCCACGCGCAACCCGCAGAAGCCCGGCCTCGCCGAAACCTTCCCCGGCGCGCGCATTCTCGACGGCTACGACGCGCTGCTGAAGGATCCCGGGGTCGACGCCATCTACATCGCCACCCCGCATCCGGGCCACGCCGAATGGGCCATCAAGGCGGCCGAAGCCGGCAAGCACGTGCTGGTCGAAAAGCCCTTTGCGCTCTCCGCCTTCGAGGTCGATGCGGTTCTCCACGCCCACCGCAAGGCCGGCACCTTCGCCGGCGAGGCCTTCATGTATCGCCTGCACCCGCTGACCAAAAAGCTCGGCGAACTGATTGTTTCCGGCGCCATCGGCGAGGTGCGGATGATCCAGTCGAGTTTCGGCTTCCAGATGGGCAAGTTCATGCCCGAGCATCGGCTGTTCGCCAACGATCTCGCCGGCGGCGGCATCCTCGATGTCGGCGGCTATCCCGTCTCGATGTCGCGCGTCATCGCCGGCGCCGCCGCGGGCAAACCCTTCCTCGATCCGGTCAAGGTCATGGGCACCGCCCATCTGGGGCAGGGCGGCACCGACGAATGGTCGGCGGCCGTGCTCGAATTCGGCAACGGCATACTGGCACAGGTTTCCTGCGCGGTGTTCGTTCAGCTCGACAATGTGCTGCGCATCCACGGCGCCACCGGCCGCATCGAGGTGCCCGACTTCTGGTTCGCCGGCGGCAATCGCGACGGCGGGCCGGGCACCATCGACATCGTCCGCCCTGACGGGACCCGCGAAGCCCACGGCGTCGGCGACACGGCTCACCTCTATTCGTTCGAGGCCGATGCCGCCGCCGACGCCATCCGCGCCGGCCGGCAGGAGTTCGCTTCGCCCGGCATGAGCTGGGCCGACAGCCTCGGCAATGCCCGCGTCCTCGACGCTTGGCGCGCCGGCGCCGGGCTCGAATACGAGATCGAGAAATCGACCCGCCGCACCACGACGCTGAGCGGCCGGCCGCTCGCCAAGGGCGGCACACGCATCGGCAAGCGCGCCATTCCCGGCCTCGCCAAGCCCGCCTCGGTCGTCGCCCTGGGCTTTGAGGATTTCCGCACCTTCTCCAGTGCCGCGATCCTCCTCGATGCCTTCTTCGAGGCGGGCGGCAATTTGTTCGACACCGGCTTCGTCTACGGCGCCGGCAAGACCGAAGCGCTGTTCGGCGAGTGGCACACCAATCGCGGCACGCGCGCCGAGAGCGTCATCATCGGCAAGGGCGCGCATTCCCCGCTCTGCTATCCCGACGTCATCGGCAAGCAGCTCACGGTGTCGCTCGACCGGCTGAAGACCGACTATGTCGACATCTACTTCATGCACCGCGACAATCTCGACGTCCCGGTCGGCGAGTTCGTCGACGCCATGGATGCCGAGGTCAAGGCGGGACGTATTCGCGGCCCCTTTGGCGGCTCGAACTGGAGCCGCGAGCGGATGGACGAGGCCATCGCCTACGCCAAGCGCACCGGCAAGACGGCGCCGGGCGCGCTTTCCAACAATTTCGCGCTGGCCGAGATGATCCACCCGATCTGGGCCGGCTGCATCGCCGCCTCGGATGCGCCGTACAAGGCGTGGCTGACCGAGCACCAGATCCCGAACTTCTCGTGGTCGAGCCAGGCCCGCGGCTTTTTCACCGACCGCGCCGGGCGCGACAAGCGCGACAATGCCGAGCTGGTCGACACCTGGTACTCGGACAGCAATTTCGCCCGCCGCGACCGCGCCATCGAGCTCGCCAAAAAGCTCGGCGCGAGCCCGATTCACATCGCGCTCGCCTATGTGCTGGCCCAGCCCTTCCCCTCGATCCCGCTGATCGGGCCGCGCACGCTCGCCGAACTCGACGACTCGATCAAGGCGCTGAGCCTCAAGCTGACGGCGGCCGACCTGAGCTGGCTCGAGAACGGCTAGGCCCGATCGGGGACGGAGCCGCTGCCCGAAAAGCCGGTTGACCTAAGCGTCACCGCATGGTCGCTTTCGCCTGCGTCGAACCTGGGGAGGGGACGATTCAGCTGCTCGTGACGTACATCCGCGCCGTCAGCGCCATCAACCGGGTCATCGGCGAGGTGCTGAGCTGGCTGGCGCTGGCGATCGTCCTGGTCTGCTTCACCGTGGTGGTGCAGCGCTATGTCTTTCACATCAGCTACCCGCTGCTGCAGGATCTCTATGTCTGGTTGAGCGGCATCATGTTCACCGGCGTCGCCGGTTTCGCGCTGCTGCGCGACGACCATGTGCGGGTGGATATCTTCTATCGGCCCGCCTCGGTGCGCTGGAAGGCGACGGCGGACCTCGTCGGGGTGCTGATCTTCCTCGTGCCGTTCGTGGTCGTGATCTTCCTTTACGCGCTGCCTTTCGTCGAACGCTCGTGGCGACTCTGGGAGGGGTCGTCGAACGTCGGCGGCATGCCGGGTCTGTTCGTGCTCAAGAGCTTCATCCTCGTCTTCACCGTCGTCATCGCGCTGCAGGGCATCGCCTGGCTGTTCCGCTCGATCCTGGTGCTCACCGGCAACGAGGAGTTGCTGCCGCAAAAACTCCGCTACCAGGTTCACCACGACGTGGAGCCGGCGCTGTGAGCGGCATGGCCATCGGCGAACTGCTCGCCGCCATCATGTTCGTCGGCGTCATCGGCTTTCTTCTGATCGGCTTTCCGGTCGCCTTCAGCCTCGCCGGTACGGCGCTGATCTTCGGCCTCATCGGCATGAGCCTCAATGTCTTCGATCCCAGCAATCTCGGCTCGGTGGTCGTCCGCTATCTCGGCATCATGAGCAACGAGGTGCTGGTCGCGGTGCCGCTCTTTGTGTTCATGGGCGTGATGCTCGAGCGCTCCGGCATCGCCGAGCGGCTGCTGCTGACCATGGGCAAGCTGTTCGGCAATCTGCGCGGCGGCCTGGGCATCTCGGTCATCCTGGTGGGCGCCCTGCTCGCCGCCTCGACCGGCGTCGTCGGCGCCACGGTCGTGACCATGGGGCTGATCTCGCTGCCGGCGATGCTGCGCTCCGGCTACGACCCGAAACTGGCGACCGGCGTCATCTGCGCCTCGGGCACGCTCTGCCAGATCATCCCGCCCTCGACGGTGCTGATCTTCATGGGCGACATGTTGAGCTCCATCAACGCCCAGGTGCAGATGGAAAAGGGCAACTTCGCTCCGGTGCCGGTGTCGGTCGGCGCCCTGTTCGCCGGCGCCTTCATCCCCGGCCTGGTGCTGGTCGTCCTTTACATCGGCTGGATGATCTTCAAGGCGATCACCGACCCCAAATCAGCGCCGGCAACGCCGGTTCCCGAGGCCGAAAAGCAGCATCTGTGGAAGGAAGTTCTATCGGCTCTGGTGCCGGCGCTGGCGCTGATCGTCGCCGTCCTCGGCTCGATCCTCGGCGGCATCGCGACGCCCACCGAGGCCGCCTCGGTCGGCTCCATCGGCGCCATGATCCTCGCTGCCTTCCGCCGCCAGCTGACCTTCTCGATCGTCCGTCAAGCGGTGATCTCGACGGCCACCATCACCTCGATGATCTTCGTCATCCTGTTCGGCGCGGCGGTGTTTTCGATCGTCTTCCGCCTGATGGGTGGCGACAACCTCGTCCATCAGTTGCTCGAGAACATGCCCGGCGGCGCGCTGGGCGCGACCATCATCGTCATGGCCATCATGTTCCTCCTGGGCTTCATCCTCGACACCTTCGAGATTATCTTCATCGTCATCCCGATCACCGCGCCGATCCTCTTGACGCTGGGGGTTGATCCGATCTGGTTCGGCGTCGCGGTGGGGGTGAACCTCCAGACCAGCTTCCTCACACCGCCCTTCGGGTTCTCGCTGTTCTACCTGCGTGGCGTCGCTCCGCCGAAGGTCACCACCGGGATGATCTACAAGGGCGTCATCCCGTTCGTCGGGCTGCAGGTGATCGGCCTCACCGCGCTGTTCCTCTTCCCCGCCTTCGCCACCTGGCTGCCGGGGGTGCTGTACCACTGAGGGGAGCAACGTTTCGCCCCGCCGTGAGTTCTTCTGCTCAGCGAGCGAAACCAGCGAGGCGATTGCCATGCGACTGCTGTTGATTGCGGCGATGCTGCTGAGCGGGCTGGCCATTGGCCGGGCTGCCGCTGCCGAGCAATGTGCTCCCGGCAGCTATTCGGTCGTCATGTCTCCGGACAGCACGACCCTCAGTATTCTCTTCGACTCCATGGTCGCCGACAGCACGGCGCCGGATCGTGTGTGCAGCGTTCACGTGCCGTTGAGCCTGCCCGAAGGCATGAGCCTGGGCGTCTACCGCGTCGACTATCGGGGCTACGCCCACCTCTCGAGCAAAGACGACGGCCAGTTCTCCGCCACCTATCGCTTCGGGCCCAACAAGGCCCGCGCCTTCTCGCGCAAGATCAGGGGCCCGGCCGACGACGACTTCACCTTCACCGAGAATATCGGTGCGGGCCTGATGAAGCGGGTGGGTTGCGGCTCGGACGCCTCGCTCGAGGTCACGGTGGGCATCGCCCTGCCTGCCTCGGCGCCCGCGGACGATCTCGCCTCGATCGATTCCGCCGACGGCGCGCCCAAGGGCGGGGTCGTCTATCATTTCGATCTCAAAAAGTGCCAGCCCTGATGGCGGACGAAGAAAGGCCCGGATCGCTCCGGGCCTTCGTTGTTTCGACTGGCGCCAGCCTCAGCCGATCTTGAAGTACTTCTCGCGCGCCTGGAGGAACGGCGAGTCCGTCCCTTCGGTACGTGTGCGCAGCAGGTTGAGCGCTGCGACATAGCTCTCGACGACCTTCTTGGTCGCCGCATCGCCGTTTTGGCGCTTGTCGGTGATGATCTCGAGCGCCGCCTTGGCGCCGGCCTCGAGGATTTCGTCGGGGAAGCGCTTCACCACCACGCCGTGCTCGGCGACGAGCGTCGCCAGCGAGCGCGGATCGTTGGCGTAGAAATCCGACGCCACCTGGTCGTACTCGGCCTGGCAGACAGCCTTGATGATGGCCTGCAGGTCCTCCGGCAGGGCCTGGTATTTGGCCTTCGACACCACCAGTTCGGTCGCCAGCCCCGGCTCGATGAAGCTGGGGAAATAGTAGTTCTTGCAGATCTGGTAGAAGCCGAGCGCGAGGTCGTTATAGGGGCCGACGAACTCGGCCGCGTCCAGCGTGCCCGATTGCAGCGCGGCGAAAATCTCGCCCGCCGGCATGTTGACGACGGAGGCACCGAGCTTCTGCCACACCTGCCCGCCAAGGCCGGGGGTGCGGAAGCGCAGCCCGGCGATGTCGGCGACAGTGTTGAGGTCCTTCTTGAACCAGCCGCCGGCCTGGGTGCCGGTGTCGCCCGAGAGGAACCCCTGGACGCCGAAGCCGTCATAGATCTCGTCCCAGGCTTCCTGCCCGCCCAAATAGCGGATCCAGGCGGAGAGCTCGCGGCTGGTCATGCCGTAGGGCACGCCGGTGTAGAAGGCGAGGCCGGCGCTCTTGTTCTGCCAGTAGTACGAGGCGCCGTGGCTCATTTCGGCCGAGCCGTCGATCACCGCGTCGAGTGCACCTAGGGCCGGCACCAGTTCGCCTGCCGAATAGACGGTGATGTTCATCCGCCCGCCCGAGGCCTTGTTGATGCGCTCGGCGAGCCGCGCCGCGCCGACCCCGAGGCCCGGGAAGTTCTTGGGCCAGGTGGTGACCATGCGCCAGTTGACGACATTCTGGGCGATGGCCGGCATGGCCAGCGCGCCCACCGTGGCGGCCGTCGCGGCTCCGAAAAACTGGCGTCTCTTCATGACTTTTCCTCCCTTGGCGTCATTGAGCCAGAAGACAAGCAAATGGAACCGCTGCTGTCCACCTTCGCCCGGCCCCTCCGGCAGAATTGTCGCAGGGCAGGGAATAACTGGGAAAACGCACTGTTATAGGCTCTATGCGATGCCGCATGGGCACGCTCTGACACCAAGGGAGACCGTCATGAAACTCAGCACTTTGCTCCTCGGCGCGGCCGCGATCGGGCTGCTCTCGACATCGCTCACCTTCGCCGACGACTACCTCGGCGGTGCGGTCAAGTCCGCGACCGTCGGCGGCAAGGAAATCCTCACCGATTCCAAGGGCATGACCCTCTACATCTGGGACAAGGACGCCGTCGGCGTGTCCAATTGCTACGACAAGTGCGCGGTGAACTGGCCGCCGCTGCTGGTCGATGCCGGCACCGCCGTCGAGGGCGACTTCTCCCTCGTCGACCGGACCGACAGCGACAAGATGATCGTCGCCTATAAGGGCTGGCCGCTGTATCTGTGGATCAAGGACACCAAGCCGGGCGACACCACCGGCGACGGCGTCGGCGGCACCTGGCACACCGCCGTCGAGGCCATGTAACGACTGAACCGAACGGCCGCGCGATCGGCATCTTCCGGTCGCGCGTGAAACGACAGCAGAGATTACCTCTTGCAGCAGTTCCTGGACGAGATCGAAGGCAGTGTGCCGGCTCTCCGCCGCTATGCGCGCGCTTTGACGCGCAACGCCGACCACGCCGACGATCTCGTTCAGGACTGTATCGAGCGGGCGATCCGCAAGCAGGCGCTGTGGAAGCCGACCGGGCCGCTCAAGGCCTGGCTGTTCCGCATCCTGCTCAATCTCTACCGCAATGAGCTGCGCTCGGCGCGGCGGCGCGGCGAACACGTGGCGGTCGAAACTCTGCTGGTGGAGCCTTCCGTTGCTCCAGCACAGCCGGGACGCATCGCCCTCGCCGAAATGGCACGGGCCATCGACGCCCTCGTCGCCGAGCAGCGGGAAGCCCTGCTGCTGGTGGTGATCGAGGGCATGAATTACTCGGAAGCCGCGGAGGTGATCGGCATTCCAATGGGGACTTTGATGTCGCGGCTCGGCCGCGCCCGGGCTGCCCTCCGGGCGGCGACGGGGGCTGGCGAAGAGCCCAGACTAAGGACGGTCAAATGACCAGCGCACAGTTCAAGATCGACGCCGACGCGCTGCACGCCTTTGCCGACGGGCAATTGAGCGGCGAGCAGCGCATGGCGGTCGAGCGCTATCTCGCCGACCATCCGGAGACGGCTGCCGAGGTCGCCCATTGGCGCCGGCAGAACGAGGCGCTGGGTGCGCTGTTCGCGCCAGCCGCGCACGAGCCCGTGCCGGCCCGGCTCAGCCCCCATCGCATCGCGCACGACATCCGCATCGGGCGGCAGCAGGCCATCCGCAACATCGCCGCCGCCGCCGTGCTGGTGGTGCTGGGCAGCGGCATCGGCTGGTACGGGCGCGACTACATGACGCCCACGGTAGCGGCGAGCGACCGGCTGATCGACGCCGCCGTCACCGCGCACTCGCTCTACATCAAGGAGAAGACGCACGCCGTCGAAGTGGCCGCCGACGCGCCGAACCTGATGACGTGGCTCAGCAATCGCATCGCTACCCCGATCGACGCGCCGAGCCTTGCCTCCGAGGGTTTTGCCTTCATCGGCGGCCGGCTCCTGCCCGGCGACCCGTCGGGAGAACTCCCGGCCCCGGCCGCGCAGCTGATGTACGAGAACGCCTCGGCACAGCGGCTGACGCTCTACATCACCGCCGCCCTGCCGGACCACAAGGAGGCGTGGCAGTTCGAGACCCGCGACGGCGTCGAGGCCTATTACTGGGCCAACGCCACGGTGACCTGCACCATCGTCGGCGACCTCTCGGAAGCCGAGATCCGGGCGCTCGGCAAGAAGGTGTTCGAGCAGCTCACCTGGCGGGCCGAGTCGAGCTGGAACCCGGCGGGCTGAGGCTAGGCGTTGCCCGCCGCACATCCGCAAAAACGGAAAATCTCCGTGAAGGCGAGCGCCCATTTCATTCGTTTGCCCGATGTTCTTGGCGGCAAAGGTGATGTATTGACGCACTAGTCAACCCACCTTGCGGTGGGCTACCGTCGACCTTACGTTAGGGGAACGATGCGGGAACGGCTTTTGACGAACCGCGTTGAAGATACATCAACCAGACCGCGTATACACTACGTGCCCAGGCCGCGAGGGCGACGAACATGACTGCTTTGGTCGAAGAACGTAAGCTATTCAAGAAGCTACGTGCCGAACTTGAGATGAAGTCCAGGGGCAAGTGGGCGCTCATTCACAAGAACGACTTGGTGGGCACCTTCGACACGTTTGACGACGCGGCGACGCATGCTGTCGCTCGCTTCGGGCGTGGTCCTTTTCTCATCCGGCAAATTGGCGCGGCGGACGTCACGCTGCCGGCGTCGCTGGCGTTTGCCACGATGCACGACGCCTGATGGTCGCCTGCGGCTTTGTCGACGCGGACGGCGTGCCCGGACACTTCCGTCTCGTGTTGGCCGGGCCGACCTTGACCGTCAACATCGGGTTTGACCCGGACTACAACAGCGGTTCGGGCACGCCTAATCTCGCGGCAGTGGGGGTACCAGCTCTCATCGACACGGGCGCGACGATTAGCTTCATCGATGACGATTTGGCCAAGGCACTTGATCTACCCATTGTAGACAAAAAGACCTTCGGCGGGATCGGGGGTGCGCACGAGGCCAACATGTATCTCGCCCAAATTCACATTCCCGATCTCACTCACACCCTCTACGGCGAGTTTGGCGGCGTGAAATTGGCGGCCGGGGGCCAGCAGCATCGAGCGCTGCTGGGTAGAATGTTCCTTCGGCGTTTCGATTTGCGTTACAACGGCGGCACCGGGGAAGTCGAGATCATCAAGGTGTAGCTCACGCCGCAGCGTCCCACCCGTGAGATTGCTGCACTGCGGGACACCTATCCGCGCGCCGGCAGCATGCGCTGCAGCACGTCGTCCTTGAGCCAGTAGCGGTGGACCAGTGCCGCCACGGCGTGTCCGCCGGCGACGATGATCAGCGCCCAGGCCGCGAGCTCGTGCAATTCCTGGACCTGAAGCGCCAGCGCCCGGTCGGGCGACAGGGGGCTGGGGATCGAGAACAGCTGGAAGAACCGGAACGCCTCGCCCTGTAGCCAGCGCAGGCCGAAGCCGAGAGCGACCTGCAGCGCCAACAGACCATAGAGCGCCCAGTGCACCAGGCGCGACAGCAGAGCCGTCGCCGTGCTGCCCGCCGCCGCGAGCTTCCGGCCGGCGATGGCCCGCCACAGCAGGCGTCCGACCAGCACCGCGGCGAGGATGATGCCGAGCGAGATGTGGAGGCTTTCGAGCGATTTGAGGCCCCAGTCGCGCGGCGTGTATTTCCACGCGAACGAGGTACCCACGAGGGCGGTGACCAGAAGCGCCGTCAGCCAGTGGAAGGCGATGGTGACCCGATCGTAGCGGGGTGGCGTTGAAACGGCGTTCTCGGACATGGGTCGGGCCTCGATGTGGTGATCGACCCAATGTGTGCGCCCGAACCGGCGCCGCCTAATTGATTCGCGTCAATGTAGATGAACTTTCAGAAAGGCTCAGAAGCCCTGCCGCCGGTCGAGATCGTTTGAATAAATGTTGTGCAGCCCGATGTTGCGGATGTCGCGCTCGCCCATCAGCGCCATCGAGGTGTCGGTCTCCTTGCGCACGATCTCGAGCGCCCGGGTGACGCCCGCCTCGCCGCCGGCGCCCAGCCCGAATGCCATGATGCGACCGATCAGCGCGCCCTTGGCGCCGAGCGCCAGCGCCTTCAGCAGGTCCTGTCCCGAGCGGATGCCGCCATCCATCAGCACCTCGGTCTTGTGGCCGACCGCATCGACGATCTCGGGCAAGACGCGGATGGTCGAGGGCGCGCCGTCGAGCTGCCGCCCGCCGTGGTTGGAGACGACGATGGCGTCTGCGCCATTGTCGATGGCGAGCTGCGCATCGTCCTTGTCGAGCACGCCCTTGACGATCACCGGGCCGCCGAAGCGCTTCTTGATCCAGGCGATGTCTTTCCAGTTGAGCGTCAGGTCGAACTGCGTCTTGGTCCACTCGCTGAGCGTCGCCAGGTTCTTGGCATCCTCGACGTGGCCGGCGATGTTGCGGAAGGTGTGCCGCCTGGTGCCCAGCATGCCGAGCGCCCAGGCCGGCTTGATCGCCATTTCGGCGATGAATTTCGGGGTGAATTTCGGCGGCGCCACCAGCCCGTTGCGCAGGTCCTTGTGGCGCTGCCCGAGGATCTGCAGGTCCATCGTCAGCACCAGCGCCGAGCATTTGGCCGCCCGCGCCCGGTCGATCAGGCGCTCGACATAGCCGCGGTCCTTCATCACGTAGAGCTGGAACCAGAACGGCTTGGTGGTGTTCTCGGCGACGTCCTCGATCGAGCAGATCGCCATGGTCGAGAGCGTGAACGGGATGCCGAACTTCTCGGCCGCCCGCGCCGCTTTGATCTCCCCGTCCGCTTGGGTCATCCCGGTCGAGCCGACCGGCGCGATGGCGACCGGCAGACTGACCGGCTGGCCGAGGAGCGTCGAGCCAAGGTTGCGGTTCTCGAGGTTGACCGCCACCCGCTGCCGGAAGGTGATCTTCCTGAAGTCGTCCTCGTTGGCCCGGTAGGTGCCCTCGCTGTAGGCGCCCGAGTCGATGTAGTCGAAGAACATCTTCGGCACCCGCCGTTTCGCCATGGCCTTGAGTTCGTCGATGGTCAGGGCACGATCGAGAGCGGACATGCGGTCACCGGAAAACGGGGCGTTGCCTTCGTCTAGACCACTAACATGTTAGTGGTCAATGCGACTTTGAGCCAGACTCCCGCCACCCGAGATTGCCGCGCCTACGCAAAAGCCATTACGGTCATTTCCGTAGAATTGGGCGGATGGGGCAGTGGCAGAACGAAGGGGTCGAGGCCTCGAGGAAGCGCAGTCGCCCTTTGCGGTGCAGGCGGTCGAGCTTTCGGCGGTCTTTGCGGCCTATGGCGTCCGCTGCGCCTTCACCGGCGCCGACCTCCGGCGCGAAGCGGAGGTCGATCCGCTGGGGACGCTGCTCAGGCTCGATCCTGCCGGTGACCTGTCCCCCGGCAACTGCATCCCCGCCTGTGCCGATGCCATCTGGGCCTATGAGCGCGGGCACCTCGCCATCGGCTCCCGCTTCGAGTTCCTCGTGGCGCTCGACATCGTCTCGCCGGAATTCCTCGAGCGACTGAACCCGCTGGGCCGGCTGAACCTGCCAGCCGACCCGGCGTTCACCCCAAATCGCGAGACGCTCGCGACGCACCGCCGGGCCTTCGCCGAGGGCCTCATCTCCTAGCGGCGACGCCTGGTCACAACTTCACCTGTCCCAGCCTGAGCGCATTGCCGATGACGCTGACCGAGCTGAGGCTCATGGCCGCGGCGGCGATCATCGGCGACAGCAGCCAGCCGGTCAGCGGATAGAGCGCCCCGGCCGCGACGGGAATGCAGATGGCGTTGTAGCCGAACGCCAGCCAGAGGTTCTGCTTGATGTTGGTGAGCGTCGCGCGCGCCAGCTTACGGGCCCGCACCGCGCCCGTGAGATCGCCCTTGAGCAATGTCAGCCCGGCCGATTCGATGGCGACGTCGGCGCCGGTGCCCATGGCGATGCCGACATCGGCGGCGGCGAGCGCCGGGGCGTCGTTCACGCCGTCGCCGGCGAAGGCCACCTTGCGGCCGGCTTTCCTCAGGCTCGCCACGAGGTCGTGCTTGGCCTCGGGCGTCATGCCGGCCTCGATGCGTTGCAGCCCCAGCTCGCGCCCCACGGCGTCAGCGGTGCCCTTGGCGTCGCCGGTCGCCATGATGATCTCGACCCCGTCGGCGGCGAGCGCCTCGATCGAGGCTTTCGCGCTCTGCTTGATCGGATCGGCCACCGTCACCAGCCCGATCACCTTGCCGCCTTCGGCGACGAACATTGCGGTGCGGGCCCGCGCGGCGTGCTCGGCCTGCAGTGCCGTGAACGCGTCCGGCACCGGCGCGCCGATCTCATCCATCATCGCCCGGTTGCCGAGGGCGACTTTGGCGTCGCCCAGCAGCCCGGTGACACCCTTGCCGGTGACCGAGCGGAAGCCGGTCACCTCCAGCACTTTGGCGCTGCGCGCCTCGGCACCCCGGGTGATGGCGTGCGCCAGCGGATGAGCAGAACCCCGTTCCAGCGCTGCGGCGATGGCCAGCACCCAGCCCTCATCGACGCCCTTGTCGGCGATGACCTGATCGAGCGCCGGCTTGCCCTCGGTCAGTGTTCCGGTCTTGTCGACGATCAGCGCGTCGACGCGGGAGAAGGTCTCGAGCGCCTCGGCGTCCTTGACCAGCACCCCGGCATGGGCGCCGCGCCCGGTGGCGACCATCACCGACATCGGCGTCGCCAGCCCCAGTGCACAGGGACAGGCGATGATCAGGACCGAGATCGCGGCGACCAGCGCCTGGGCGAAATCGCCGGTGATCAGCAGCCAGGCGATGAAACTCACCGCCGCGATGGCGACCACCAGCGGTACGAACCAGGCCGAGACCTTGTCGGCCAGCGCCTGGATCGGGGCGCGGCTGCGCTGCGCCCTGCCGACCAGCGCCACGATCTGGCTGAGCCGCGTGGCCTCGCCCACCGCGGTCGCCTTCATCACGAAGCTGCCCGAGCCGTTGAGCGTGCCGCCGGTGACCGGCGAGTCCGCCGATTTCTCTGCCGGCACCGGCTCGCCGGTCAGCATCGATTCGTCGACGTCGCTCTCGCCCTCGGTCACCTCGCCGTCGACCGGCACAGCCTCGCCCGGCCGCACCCGCAACAGGTCGCCGACCACCACCTCGCCGAGCGGCACCTCGGTCTCGGTGCCGTTCCTGATCCGCCGCGCCGTCTTGGGCGCCAGATTGAGCAGCGCGCGGATGGCCTTGCCGGTCGCCTCGCGGGCCCTGAGCTCCAGCACCTGGCCGGCGAACACCAGCGCGATGATCACCGAGGCCGCCTCGAAATAGACCGGCGCCCCCATCTCTCCCATGGGAAAGAGCTGCGGCGCCGCCACGGCCACGACCGAGAACAGATAGGCCGCGCCGACCCCGAGCCCGATCAGCGTCCACATGTTGGGCGAGCGGTTGAGCAGGGAACTCCAGAAGCGCTGGAAGAACGGCCACGCCGCCCACACAACCACAGGCGTCGCGAGCACCAATTCGATCCAGCCCGAGAGACCTTCGCCGATCCACTCGCGGAGCCTCAGCCCGATCAGGTCGCCCATGCCGAACGCCAGCAGCGGCACGCTGAGCGCGGCCGAAACGATCAGCCGCCGGGTGAAATCGATGAGCTCGGGATTGGGGGCGTCGTCGAGCGAGGCCACCATCGGCTCGAGCGCCATGCCGCAGATCGGGCAGCTGCCCGCCGCGTCGCGGACGATCTCGGGGTGCATCGGGCAGGTGTATTTGACGCCCGGCTTGGCCGCCGCGGCGGGCGCCGGCGGACTGCCCGCGTGCTCATGACTATGGTGATCGTGATGCGCGTGATCATGGTGAGCATGGCCGTGGCCGTGGGCGTGATCGGGCTCGTCGTCGGCGCAGGAACATTCCGTTCCGTCGGCGTGCCGGTGGACCGGTGCAGCCACTGGCGCGGTGGCGGTCTTGCGCGGCGGCAGCACGAAGGGCTTGGCGTTGAGATATTTGTCTGGATCGGCGACGAATTTCGTCCGGCAGCCTTCCGAGCAGAAGTAATAGGTCTTGCCGCCGACCTCGGCCGAGCGCGCCGTCGTGGGGTCGACGGTCATCCCGCACACCGGATCGAGCGCCTTGCCGGCCGCCTGCGGTTCCACGTCGTGGTGATGCTCGTGCGCCATGTCTGGTCTCCTGTCGCCGGGATTCGCCCCTCTTGACCTTGCACTTGCACCTTCCCATCATGGTAAGGTCAAGCGTAATCGACGTACTGGAGCAATCATGCAGATCGGCGAGGCATCACGCGCAACGGGCGTGTCGGCCAAAATGATCCGTCACTACGAGCAGATCGGGCTGATTCCCGCCGCCGATCGGCGCGACAGCAATTATCGCGACTACGGCGCCGAGGACGTGCACCGGCTCGGCTTCATCCGCCGCGCCCGCGACCTCGGCTTCTCCATCGCCGAGATCGGCGACCTGTTGCGCCTGTGGGGTGACCGCGATCGCTCGAGCCGCGACGTCAAGGCGCTCACCCAGAGCCACATCAGGGAGCTCGACGCCAAGATCGCGCTGCTCGGCGAAATGCGCGAAACGCTCGCCCATCTCGTCCATTGCTGCGACGGCGACAACCGCCCCGATTGCCCGATCATCGAGAGCCTCGCCGGCGCGGCGCCGATCTCCCACTAGGCTGGGGGCCACACCCCCGTCGGCTGTTGCCTGTTCGCTGAACGATCCACTATCACTGTGCCATGTCCCAGGACCTTTCTCGTATTCGTGCGTTCGTCCAGGTGTTCGACGCCGGCGGGTTCTCGGCGGCGGCGCGGCAGCATGGGCGGAGCAAGGCGCTGCTGAGCAAGTACGTCACCGACCTCGAGGACTATCTCGGGGTGCGGCTGATGAACCGGACGACGCGCAAGCTCAGCCTCACCGAAGCGGGCGAGGCGTATTATCGCGAGGCGAGCCAGCTGCTGCAGCAACTCGACGATCTCGATGCCTCGATCCTCGATCAGACGGCGGCGCCGCGTGGGCTGCTGCGCGTCTCGGCGGCGCGCAATTTCGGCGAGATGATCCTCGCCCCGGCGATCTTCGTGTTTCTCGCCGAGCATCCCGACGTTACACTCGACCTCCGCCTCGAGGACCGCTTCGTCGATCTGGTCGACGAGGGGATCGACGTGGCGCTGAGGATCGGGGCGGCTCAGGATTCCTCGCTGATCGCGCGCAAGATCGCCGACATGCAGCACTCGGTGGTCGGCTCGCCCGCCTATCTTAAGGCGCGCGGCACGCCCCGGGCGCCGGAAGATCTGCGCGGCCATTTCTGCGTCGTCGACACCAATTTCCAGGGTCAGGCCAACTGGCGCTTCATCGACAAGGGCGCCACCGTTTCGGTGCATGTGTCGGGGCCGGTGCGGGTCAATTCGCCGCTTTCGGCGCGCGACGCGGCGCTGGCGGGCCTTGGGCTTGCCTTATTGCCCGGCTACCTCGCCGACCCGATGATCGCGTCGGGGAAGCTGGTTTCGGTGCTCGCGGACTACGTGCACACCGGCTCGAGTCTGCAGGCGGTGTATCCGCATCGGCGGCACCTTGCCGGCAAGGTTCGGGCCCTGATCGATCATTTGGTCGCGTGGTTCGAGGCGCATCCGGTGAGCTAGACCGGAATTCCAGGGGCAAGATTTCGCATGCATCGTCCGATTGCCGCGCTAGCCGTTCTCGCCGGGCTCCTGCCGCTCCCGGCCCTGGCGCATCCCCACATCTTCATCGACGCCACCGCGACGATCACCTTCAACGATGCCGGCGAGATCGTCGCCGTCCACAATGAGTGGACGTTCGACGAAGCCTATTCGGCCTGGTCGATCCAGGGACTCGATACCGACGGCGACGGCAAGGTGTCGCGCGCGGAGCTGCAGCCGCTCGCCGACGACAACATGGTCGGGCTGGCCGAGTACCAGTACTACACCTTCGCCGGCGAGGGGCAGGGCACCAACCTGACCTTCGCCCACGGCAGCAACCCGACCATCGATTTTATCGACAACCGGACGACGCTGAATTTCGACGTCGCGCTCGACACGCCCTACGCCATCCAGAACGCGCTCGAACTGGCCATCAACGATCCCGAATACTACGTCGCCATCACCTTCAGGGATGCGAACTCGGTGCGCCTCATCAATGCGCCCAAGAACTGCGGCATCGAGATGGAGGCGGGGCACACCATGCCCGACGCCATCGCCGATCAGCTCTACGCGCTGCCGGCTGACGTCACCACGCTGCCGCCGGCGCTGGCGGAGGCGTTGCGCGGCGTGCAGGGCGGCATCCTCGTCAAGTGCCCCGGCGGCAGCGCCACCGGCAAGCCGGCGGGCACGGTCGCGGCGGCTGAGCCGGCGCCCGCCACCGCGCTCGATGCGGCTAACGCGCTGGGCGCGGCGCCGGCGGACGCAGCGGCGCCACGGGTCGTGACCAATGACGTGCCGTTCGGCGCGGCGCCGCCGGAGCCCGGCCTCAACCTGCCGCGGACCGGCTTTCTCGGCTGGGTGGCGCAGCAGCAGCTGGATTTCTATCAGGCGCTGAGCCTCGCGCTGGCGCGGCTCAAAACCGACTGGACGGCGTTCTGGGTGCTGGGCGGGCTGAGCTTTCTCTATGGCATCTTCCACGCCGCGGGGCCGGGTCACGGCAAGGTGGTGATCTCGTCCTATGTGCTCGCCAACGAGGCGCAGATGCGCCGCGGCGTGCTGCTGAGCTTTCTCAGCGCCATGCTGCAGTCACTGGTGGCCATCGGCTTCGAGCTGGTGGCGGCGATTGTGCTGGGCATGACCAGCATGGCGATGAGCAGCGCCGCCAACTGGATCGGGATTCTGTCGTACGCGATGGTGGCGGCGCTCGGGCTGTGGCTGATCGCGCGGAAGGTTTTCGGCTGGCGGCGCCATCACCACGAGGCGCCGGCCGCGTTCGGGGCGCCGGCGGTCAATTCGATGCAATCGCTGGCGCGGCGTCATCTGGGGGCTCCGGTGCACGCGCTCGCCGCCAGTGGACCGGCGCTGACGTCGTTCCGCACCGGCGAGGCAGGGCCCGATGCTTACGGCCGATTGCCGGGCGATGCGCATTACGGCCACAGCCACGCATCGGACGAACACGATCATGGGCACGCCCATGTGGTGACGCCCCAGCAACTGCGCGGCGGCTGGAAGGAGCAGCTCGGCGTGGTGCTGGCGGTCGGTATCCGACCGTGCTCGGGGGCGCTGATCGTGCTGGCCTTTGCGCTGAGCCAGGGGCTGCTCGCCGCCGGCATCGCCGCGGTGCTGCTGATGGGGCTCGGTACCGCCATCACCACCGGAGCGCTCGCCGCCATCGCCGTCGGCTTCAAGGGCCTCGCGCGGCGGCTTTCCGGGGCCGACAACCCGGTTACCGAGACGCTGGTGTGGTGGGTCGAGCTGCTCGACGCAGTCTGCGTCCTGGGCTTCGGCGTCGTGCTGTTGCTGGCGAGCGTCTAGCTCACGCCGCCCTGGTCGCCTCGGCCGCTGCGGCGCGGGTGGCGATCAGGTCGCGCATCAGCCAGGCGGCGATCAGCCGGCGCCGGCTGGTGACAGTGGGGAAATCGAGTTCGAGATCGAGCCGCACGGCATAGGCCTCGGCGTCTTCGAATCTCGAGCGCTGATCGAGTGGGAGCTGGCGCCAGCGCCTGAGCGCTTCCTGTTCGCCTTCGGTCTTGGTCATCGTCAATCTCCGCCCGGATGGCTCGAATCACGCGTCCAACAGGCTTTCAGGATCGGAGCGGCCGCTTAAGCCTGCGTTAACGCTGCGCCACGACGGTCCAGTTGCAAATCATTCGCAACTTGGCTATCTCTCTTGCGAATGAGTTGCAATCGCAGCCTTGCGCAGCTATGGGAAGACCGCCTAATGACTTCGGATACGATGGACACCGTTCCCACCCGCCGGCCCGGATGGCTGCGCGACAGCACCACCCCGCCGCTGGCGGATGTGTTCCGCTCGATTCCGGTCAAGGCCGGCGGTTCGGCCTGGCGGCGGTTCCTCACCTTCCTCGGGCCGGGCTATCTCGTCGCCGTGGGTTACATGGACCCGGGCAACTGGGCGACCTCGCTCGCCGGCGGCAGCCAGTTCGGTTACACGCTGCTGGTCGTCGCGCTGCTCTCCAACATCATGGCGATCGTGCTGCAGTCGCTCGCCGCGCGCCTCGCCATCGGCACCGGCAAGGACCTGGCGCAGGCCTGTCGCGACGCTTTCCCGCGCTGGCTGTCGTGGCCGCTCTGGGCGCTGGCGGAGCTGGCGATCTGCGCCACCGACCTCGCCGAGGTGATCGGCACCGCCATCGGGCTCAACCTGGTCTTTCACATCCCGCTCGAGATCGGCATTTTCATCACCGCGGCCGATGTGTTCCTGATCCTGTGGCTGCAGACCAAGGGATTTCGCTGGATCGAGGCCTTCATCATCTCGCTGATCGGCGTCATCGCGGCATGCTTTGTCGTCCAGATCGCCATGGCCAATCCCGATTGGGGCCAGGTGATCCGCGGCTTCGCGCCGACCACCGACATCGTCACCAATCCGGGCATGCTGTACCTGGCGCTCGGCATCATCGGCGCCACGGTGATGCCGCACAATCTCTACCTCCATTCGGGCATCATCCAGACCCGCGCCTATGGCGGCACCGAGCCCGAAAAGCAGGAGGCGCTGAAGTTCGCGACTATCGACTCGACCTTCGCGCTGATGTTCGCGCTCACCATCAACGCGTCGCTGCTGATCCTGGCGGCGGCGACGTTCTACAAGAGCGGGCAGGTGGTCGGCGATCTGGGGGTCGCGCACGGCCTGCTCAATCCGCTCCTCGGCTCGGCCATCGCGCCGGTGCTGTTCGGCGTGGCACTGCTCGCCTGCGGCCTCAACTCGACGGTGACCGCCACCATGGCCGGCCAGATCGTCATGGAAGGGTTCATCGACATCAAGCTCGCCGCCTGGGCGCGGCGGCTGGTGACGCGGCTCGTCGCCATCATTCCGGCGATCGTGGTCATCCTCATCTATGGCGAGGCGCAGATGGGCAAGCTCCTGGTGCTGAGCCAGGTGATCCTCGGGCTGCAGCTGCCCTTTGCGGTGGTGCCGCTGGTGCTGTTCACGGCGCAGAAGGCCAAGCTCGGCACCCTCGTCGCGCCGCGCTGGCTGACCGGTATCGCCGCGGTTGTGGCGGTGGCGGTGATCGGGCTCAACGGCAAGCTGATTTTCGACTTCTTCACCGGATCGCTGGGCTAGGCGCGGCGAAGGGCGGCTTTGCGAGCGGCGGCTCCATGGCTATGGTGCCGCTCCTTGGAACCGTTCCAGCCCGCTTGCATGTCCATCCAGAAGCCGTCCGACCATCCCACTGTCAAGCCGCCCAAGGTCGGCGTGCTGCTGCTCAATCTCGGCACGCCCGATTCGCCCGACTATTGGCCGATGCGACGCTATCTCGGCGAGTTCCTCAGCGACCGGCGGGTGATCGAGACCTCGCCCTTGATCTGGCTGCCGATCCTGCAAGGCATCATCCTCAACGTCCGGCCGCAAAAGAGCGGCGCCAACTACCGCAAGATCTGGGACAACGAGGCCGGCGACAGCCCGCTCAGGGTGATCACGCGGCGGCAGGCGGAAAAGCTCCAGACGCGGCTCGGCGAAGGCGTGGTGGTGGATTTCGCCATGCGCTACGGCAACCCGTCGACCGAAACGCAGATCAAGGCGCTGCAGGCAGCCGGCTGCACCAGAATCCTGTTCTGTCCGCTCTACCCGCAATATTCGGCGACGACGACGGCGACCGCCAATGACAGTGTGTTCGATGCGCTCAAGGCGCTGCGCGGGCAACCGGCGATCCGCACGCTGCCGCCCTATTGCGACACGCCCGAGTACATCGCAGCGCTCTCGCGCAGCATCGCCGACGGCGTGGCGGCGCTGCCGTTCAAGCCGGACGTGGTGCTGACCAGCTATCACGGTATGCCGATCGAATATCTCCTCAAGGGCGACCCGTATTATTGCGAGTGCCTGAAGACGACGCGGCTGGTGCGCGAGCGGCTCGGCTGGAGCGAGGACTATCTCAGAGTGACGTTCCAGAGCCGGTTCGGACCCGACGAGTGGCTGCAGCCCTATACCGACAAGACGCTGATGGAGCTCGGCGCGGCCAAAAAGAAGGTGGCGATCCTGGCGCCGGCCTTTTCGGTCGATTGCATCGAGACGCTGGAGGAACTGGCGATCACCGGCCGCGAGCAGTTCGTCCATGCCGGCGGCGGGCACGACGACTATGCGTACATCCCCTGCCTCAACGACAGCGACGGCGGGATGGACATGCTGGAGGCGGTGGTGCGGCGCGAACTGGGGGGATGGATCTAGCAGCCGGGTCTTTCCCCCGCGGCCACGCCGCAGGGGAGGACGCCGACTGTTGGCTCAGGCCCCAACCGCCTTCAGCATGGTCTTGGTGATCGACTGCTTCACCTTGAAATAGTCGGCCCACGGGTCGGGTGCGTTTGCCCGCGCGGCGGCTTCGCCGATCGAGAAGCCGTTGGCGTGGTCGAGCGTCTTGAGTTCGTCCCAGCTCACCGGGACGGCGCAGGGGGCACCGTCCCGGGCGCGGGTGGAGAAGGGGCAGACGGCGGTCGCGCCGCGTTCGTTGCGGAGATAATCGACGAACATCCGGCCGGTGCGCGTCGTCTTGCGGATGTTGGCGGTGAAGCGGTCGGGTTCCTGTTTGGCGACGAGTTCGGCGAAGCCGTGGCAGAAGGCTTTCACCTCGGGCCATTCGAGCGTCGGCCGCAACGGCGCGATGACGTGGATGCCCTTGCCGCCGGTGACCATGGCGTAGGTCTTGAGGCCCATGTCCTCGAGCCGGTCGCGGAAATCCATCGCGGCCTGCCGGGTGGCGGCAAAGCCGAGGCCCTCGTCGGGATCGATGTCGAAGATGATGCGGTCGGGCCTTTCGAGATTGTCGACGTGACTGCCCCAGATGTGGAACTCGAGAGTGTTCATCTGCACCCCCGCCACCAGTCCGGCGAGATCCTCGACGTACAAATAGCTGTCGACCGTGCCGTCCCTTTCGGCGATCGGCAGGGTCCTGAGTTCGGCTGGAAAGCCCGCGGACGCATGCTTCTGAAAGAACGTGTGTCCAATGCCGCCCTGCGGGCTGCGGACGAGCGAGAGCGGGCGCCGCGCCAGATGCGGCAGCATGCGGCCGGCGACCGCCGCATAGTAGGCGACGATTTCGGCCTTGCTGACGCCCTCGGCGGGGTACTCCATCCGCTCGGGGTGGGTGAGGGTGACCCCCAGCCGCCGGGCGGTCGCGATGCCCGCTTCGCCGGTCAGCGCAAGACCGGCGATTGCCGCGCCGGGTGGATTGGGTCCGGTCTCGGCCATATTTCAAGCTCCGGCAGGCAATTGCAGAAACTTCGTTCAATTCAACGGGAGTCTTCGGCCAATCGTTCCCTGCTCCATTGCGTTGGGTCAAGCCCGCACATAAATCTTGCACATCCGGCGCCGCTGTCCCCAGCCGGTGCCCGAGAGGGAGAGTTCCGATGGATTTCGCACTCGACGGCTCGAGTATCACGCTCATTGTTCTGGGCGTGTTGGCGGTGCTGGTGCTGCTGGCGGCGGTCAAAACCGTGCCGCAGGGCTACAATTTCACGGTCGAGCGCTTCGGCCGTTACATCAAGACGATGAAGCCCGGCCTCAATCTGATCGTGCCGTTCGTCGACGGCATCGGTCGCAAGATGAACGTGATGGAGCAGGTGCTCGAAGTCCCCCAGCAGGAGGTGATCACCCGCGACAACGCCTCGGTGACCGCCAATGCGGTGACGTTCTACCAGATCCTCGATGCCGCGGCGGCCGCCTACGAGATTACCAACCTCCAGAACGCCGTGCTCAACCTGACCATGACCAACATCCGTACGGTGATGGGGTCGATGGATCTCGATGAGCTGTTGAGCCATCGCGACGAGATCAACTCACGGCTGCTGCGGGTCGTCGATGCGGCGGTCTCGCCCTGGGGCATCAAGATCACCCGCATCGAGATCAAGGACATCGATCCGCCGCGCGACCTGGTCGAATCGATGGGCCGGCAGATGAAGGCCGAGCGCGAAAAGCGCGCCACCATCCTCGAGGCCGAGGGCCGGCGGCAGAGCGCCATCCTCACCGCCGAGGGCGCCAAGCAGGCGCAGGTGCTCGAAGCCGAGGGCCGGCGCGAGGCCGCCTTCCGTGACGCCGAGGCGCGCGAGCGCTCGGCGGAAGCCGAAGCCAAGGCGACCCAGGTGGTGTCCGACGCCATCGCCTCGGGCAGCGTGCAGGCGATCAACTATTTCGTCGCCAACAACTACATCAAGGCGATCGAATCGATCGCCAAATCGCCCAACCAGAAGCTCCTGATGCTGCCGATCGAAGCCGCCAACGTCATTGGCGCCCTGGGCGGCATCGCCGAGATCGCCCGCGAGACGTTCGGCGGCGAAAAGCCGGCGGTGCGTCCGGCGGGCGGCGCCCGTCCGCCATCGACCAGCACGTGAACTTCACCGGCTAGAGGAGCATTCCAATGGTTCTGCTCGATCTCTTCGTCACTTACGGGCCGTGGGCGTGGTTCGTCACCGGGCTCGTGCTCCTGGCGCTTGAGCTGGTGGTGCCGGGCGGCTATTTCCTGTGGTTGGGCGCCGCCGGCCTCGTCACCGGCCTCGCGGCGTTCGTGCCGGGCATCTCGGCGCCGTGGCAGATCACCATCTTCGGCGCCCTGGCCCTGCTCATCGTCATCGGCTGGACCATGGCGACGCGCAACCGCAAGGTCACCTCCGACCGGCCCAACCTCAACCGACGGGCCGAGACGTTCGTCGGCCACGAGGGCGTCATCGACGAGCCGATCACCGACGGCTTCGGCCGCCTCAGGCTCGGCGACAGCGTCTGGCGCATCGCCGGCCCCGACCTCGCCGCCGGCCGCAAGGTGCGGGTCATCGGCGCCGACGGCGCGGTGCTGAAGGTCGAGGCGGTCTGATCTTGTAGCCCATTTGGGCTACAAGATCAGCTCGCGCCCGCGTCAGCGAAGAAGTGAAGCAGGAAACGACGGAGGTGCTGGCCGAGATGGGGGCTCACCGTCTCCGACGTCGTCAGGATGACCCTCAAACGGGTGGCGCGCGACAGGGTTTTGCCGTTCGACCTGACGCCCAATGCGGAAACGATCCAGACCTTTCGCAAGAGCGAGCGCGGCGAAGACGTCCACAGTTTTGCCTCGATGGACGAGATGTTCAAGAAGCTCGACATCTAGCTAGAGACAAGGAATCCTCCTTGCCAGTTGCAGGTTGCTCGACAAACATGGATTATCGTCCATGAGCATTGCAGCGGCCGGGGGCACCAATGGAAGCGCGTCTACTTGGCGCGATCGGGAAGATCGCAGGTCTTGCCGGGCTGGCGCTGGGAATCTTTCTGCTGATCTTCCAAGGCATCCTCTCGAAGGACTTCCTGCCGAAGGCCGGCCTCAACGCGGATCAGGGCTACAGCATCATCATGTTTATGATGATCGTCACCTTCGGCATCGCGGGTATCGGCCTTCTTGCTTGGCTTCTCGGCCGGAACCGCAAGAGCATCTCGACCCTCCAACTCGTGGCTTTCAGCGGTCTCGTCTTGATCGTCCTGATCATCGCCGTGACGTTCGCTCCAACGACTGCGAACGCCGACGCCGAGCGGGAGGCGCGCCTAGACGCCGCGATCGCCGCCAATCACCAGGTTGTCTCGCAGCTCACCGACATCGAGATCGGCAGATACGTCGATGCTTGTGTTGAGGACCTTGAGGCCTATGAGCGGCGGACTCGCAACCTGATCGCGACGCATTCGGAAGAGCGCGAGTGGGGCACGATCTATGTTGAGCGATGGCGCAACCGCGCCTGGGCCAGCCCGGACTTCTCCTATGCCGACCTTGTTGAGGAGCTGAGCTACCTTGTCCCCGATCGCTCGGTCTTTGAGGGAGACTGGACCGAGGAGGAGGTCACATTCGAGATTGACGGTCCGCGCCGCCTCGTCGGTTGCATCACGGACAAGGTCAAAGCCTTGCTCGGCCCCGAGCCGCCTCCCTTCATTCGGTCACGGCCCGCCTAGAAGGCTGTTGAAAAGGGCGCTTGTTCACGGAACGTCGCAGATTCGGACAGTGAACGGATCAGAGTCTAGCAGGGAACCTCGTTCACCTTTTTCAACAACCTGCTAGGTGCGGCGGCCCAAGACAACCAGCCGGTTCGAGCGAGATGCGAGGCTCGCCGAGCGGGGTGGCAAAGACCTGGGAAAGCTGCATCGGCTGATGATGCAACTCGCGATCGGTGGGCCGTTGCCCGCGAACTACTGCGACCACGCGCTCAAGGCGAGTGGGAAGGATGCCGGGATGCGGTGTCGAGCCCGATTGGGTGCTCATTTATCGCCTCGACACGATCTACTTCGAACGCACCGGCACTCACTGCGACTGTTCGACGAGTAGCTACGGCGCCAAATCCACCGGCACCGGCGGCTTTTCGTAGATCAGCAGGATCGAGACGCGCTGGTTGGCGCTCAGATACGGATCGTTGGGAAAGAACGGATCGGCGTCGCCGCGCCCGACCACCGACTCGACGCGGTCGTCGGAGACGCCGAATTCCTCGAGGATCTGGCGGGCGACATTGGCCCGGTCGAAGCTCAGCTCCCACGCGCCGTAGCGCGGATTGTCGTAGGTGCCGCCCGAGGCGGTATGGCCCGAAATGCGGATGCGGTTGGGCAGCTTCTGCAGTGACGGGGCCATCGCGGCGATGGCTTTGCGCGTCATCTCGTAGGGATATTTCGATCCCTCGGGGAACATGGCGCGCCCGTCCTGGTCGGCGATGACGATGTCGAGGCCGTCCTGGGTCTCTTCGACGACGATGTGGTCGGCGACGCTGGTGATCTCGGGCAGATCCTGCCAGGCCTGTTTGAGGCTCGCGGCGGCCAGCGCGTATTGCTGCTGGCGCTCGAGCTCGGTCTTGTCCTTGGACCAGGTGTTGGCCTCCTGGCCCTGGTTGGGGTTCTCCGGCCGGTCGAGGGAGGCGAACTCGGTCGCCGCCTTCATGTCCTCGGGCGTCATGTTCTTGAGGAAGTCGCGCTTGGGGTTGCCCTTGCGTTCGATCATGCCGGTCATGTCGGAATAGGGCTGGATGCCGAAGGCGTTCTGTACCGAGCCCGCGGCCATGTTGAGCTTTTCTTGGTCCTGCACCGAGAAGCTCAGCAGCATGACGAAGAACGCCATGAGCAGGCTCATCAGGTCCGCGAACGAGATGACCCAGGAGCCGCCATGGCCGCCGCCGCCGCCGTGCCCCTTCTTCTTGAAACTCATGCCGCGTCCTGCAGCTTGTGGCGCGTATGCAGCGGCAGATAACTCGCCAGTTCGTCCTTGATGGTCGAGGGGTTCTTGCCGTCGCGGATCATCACCAGCGCCTCGATGATGAGGCTGCGATTGGTGCCCTCTTCCTCGGCCCGGTTGGCGAGCTTGTCGGAAATGGGCAGCATGACGACGTTGGACAGAACGGCGCCATAGAGCGTCGTCAAGAGCGCGATGGCCATGCCGGGACCGATCTTTTTGGGATCGTCCATGTGGCCAAACATCGAGACGAGGCCGATCAGCGTGCCGACCATGCCCATGCCGGGGGCGGCCTCGCCGAAAGCCTTGAAGATCACGTGGCCATGGTGGACGCGTTCGTAGTCGAGATCGCGTTCGCGCTCGAGCGAGGCGCGAATGGCCTCGCCGGAAAAGCCGTCGGCGATCATCCGCACGCCGCGCTTGAAGAAGGGATCGGCGACCTCGACCTGCTCAAGGGCGATCGGGCCCTGGCGGCGCATCGTTTCGGCGATCTCGGCGATCTGGTCGATCAGCTTGACCGGCGAGACGTGCTTGTAGAACAGCACTCCCTTGAAGCCGTTGCCGACCCCGTGAAAGAAGCTGCCCAGCGTGTAGCGGCCCATCACCGCCATGGTGCCGCCGCCCACCACCACCAGGGTCGCGAGCAGGTTGAGAAAGCTCATCGGATTGGAGCCTTCGAGCAGAATGGCGCCGAACAGCATGCCGAAGCCGCCGACGATGCCGATGATGGTCGCGATATCCACGGGGAGGGGTCCTGACGCGTCGAGGGGCCGGAAAACTGAGCCCCCGTATCTTCGTCAGGGAATGGATAAGTTCGATTTAAATCCGATGGTTAATGGCGCGTTAGCGGCGCACGCGCGCGGCCCCTGCAAGGCTTCGTTAACCATAAGCTGCAAGGGTTTGCTGATGCCGTTTTCGGGCGCGAGGAGACCTGTTTGCGCCGCGTTTCGCCCATCGGATTTCGTTTGCGCGCGGTGCTTCTTGCCGGCGGCACCATGGCTTTTGCCGGCGTTTCCGGGGTTTTGGCGCAGGATGCGGCGTCCGACACAGACGTCCAGCCCTTCGACTGGAGCGTCGCGCTGCGCGGCCAGTACAAGCTCGACAGCGGCGGCGGACACCTCGAAACCATCCTTGCGCCCGATGCGTCGATCACCTTCGGCGCCGCGCGCGGCCAAACGACGCTGAGCACCGGGGCGACGATCGCCTATGACGGGGCCCTGGTTCACCCCGACCAATTGCGGCTCGGCGCGGCGAGCCGCTACGATCTCGATCCCGTGACCACGGCCGAGGGCACGCTCGATCTGACGCTCGAGCGGCTCAGGCCCGACGATCCGAACCTGCCGGCCAACACCGCCATTGGCCCGCTCGAATTCACCGGTACGGCCGACGGCAGCGTCACCCGCAAGTTCGGGCAGTTCGATGTCACCGGGCGGCTCACCGGCGAGCGCTTCATGGCAGGGCCGACGACCCTCAACGATGCTTCGACCATCGACAACAGCCACCAGAGCTACTGGCTGGGCGCGGCGGGGCTGCGCGTCGGCTACGAAGTGACGCCGCTGGTCTCGGTGTTTGTCGACGGCAGCGAGACCTACCAGAAGTTCGACGCGCCCTCGCCGACGCTGCTGACCTTCCTCGACGGCCGGACCACCGAGCTGCGCGCCGGCATCAGCTACACGCAGGACTCGATCGTTTCGGCCGAGGCGTCGATCGGCCGGGCCTGGCTCGACTATTTCGATCCGGGCCTTACCGACGCCCCGACCTGGGTGTACGAGGCGAGCCTTGCGGTCAGCCCGAACGCGACGGTCAATCTCACCGGCACGTTGGAGACCAGCCTCGGTCCCTCGGCCACCGTCGCCGGCGATACCGATGTCGACTACACGCTTACCGGCGCGGCGCGCTATCAGGTCAACCCCTGGCTGACACTGCGCAGCAGCGCCAGCTGGGACCGCACGATAACGCTCGGTACGGCCGGCATCAGCTCCGGCTACAGCTTCGGCGCGGGGCTCGATTGGGCGAGCTCCCGGCACGCGGTGTGGTCGGCCGATTATCTGTTCGCCCACGACGACGCGCCGCCCGCTCCGGCAACCGACACCCACACGGTGACGGTCGGGCTGACGATCAAGCGATAGGCAAAGCGGCAGCTCGCATCCGCGGTGGTTGAGGCTCACCCCTCATCCGGCGCTGCGCGCCACCTTCTCCCTCGAGGGGAGAAGGAAGAGCGGACAAACACTTCGGCCGATACGAGCAGAGCCTGCGTCATGGAGCCGCTTCAGGCGGTCCCCGATCCTAACCCCAGCTTCTTGATCTCGGCCTTGAGCGCGGCGGCGATCTCCGGCCGGTCGAGGGCATAGACGAAATTGGCGAGCAGGAAGCCGGCCTTGCCGCCGCAGTCGAAGGAGCGGCCGCGGTATTTGACGCCGGTGAAGGCCTGCTGGCGCATCAGCGTCTGCATGGCGTCGGTGATCTGGATTTCGCCGCCGGCGCCGCGTGGCTGCTCGGCGATCAGCGCGAAGATTTCGGGTTGGAGGATATAGCGTCCGGAAATGATGAGGTTGGAGGGCGCGTCCTTGCGCTTGGGCTTTTCGACCATGGCGGTGATGGCGAAGCCCTCGTCCGGACCCTTGCCGCGGGCGACGACGCCGTATTTGGAGACCTCCTCCATCGGCACCTCCTCGACGGCGATGACGTTGCCGCCGGTCTCCTCATAGGCTTCCATCATCTGCTTCAGAACGCCCGGCTCGCCCTTGAACAGCATGTCGGGCAGGAGCAGCGCGAAGGGCTGGTCGCCGACCAGCTCGCGGGCGCACCAGACGGCGTGGCCGAGGCCGAGCGGCTCCTGCTGGCGAGTGAAACTGGCCTGGCCCGCCTGGGGCAGCTCGCGCTGCAGTTCGGCCAGTTCATCGGATTTGCCGCGGCTCGCAAGGGTCGGTTCGAGCTCGTATTGCTTGTCGAAATGGTCCTCGATGACGCCTTTGTTGCGCCCGGTGATGAAGACGAAATGCTCGATCCCGGCCTCGCGGGCCTCGTCGACCGCGTACTGAATCAGCGGCCGGTCGACCACCGTCAGCATTTCCTTGGGCATGGCCTTGGTGGCCGGCAAAAAGCGGGTGCCGAGGCCGGCAACGGGGAAGACGGCGGTACGAACGCGCTTGGACAAGGCGGCTCCGTGGGGCGAGGGGTCTTTATTGCTATCTCAAGACTCGGACCCTAGCATTCCGCCATTAATCGGAGATTGCTTTATGACAGTGCTTGTTACCGGCGGGGCGGGCTATATCGGCAGCCACATGGCGCTGAAGCTGTGCGACATGAGCGAGCCGGTCGTGGTGCTCGACAACCTCACCACCGGCTTCGACTGGGCGGTCGATCACCGCGCCAAATTCGTCGAGGGCAATGCCGGGGATATCGAGCTGGTCGGCCGGCTGATCGCCGAGCGCGGCATCACCGACATCATCCATTTCGCCGGCTCGATCGTGGTGCCGGAATCGGTCGTCGATCCGCTCAAATATTATCGCAACAACACCGCCACCTCGCGCAATCTGCTGGAGGCGGCGGTCGCCGGCGGGGTCAAGACCTTCATCTTTTCCTCCACCGCCGCGGTCTACGGCATGACCGGTCTCGCCCCGGTGGTCGAGGAGACGCCGCTCCTGCCGATGTCGCCCTATGGGCGGAGCAAGCTGATGACCGAGTGGATGCTGGCCGACGTCGCGGCGGCGCATCCGCTCAAATACGGCGTCCTGCGCTATTTCAACGTCGCCGGCGCCGATCCGCAGAAGCGCTCGGGCCAGTCGACGCCGCTCGCCACGCACCTCATCAAGGTCGCCTCGCAGACCGCGCTCGGCCAGCGCGACAAGATGGACATCTTCGGCACCGACTACCCGACGCCGGACGGCACCTGCATCCGGGACTACATCCACGTCACCGACCTGATCGAGGCGCACGCGCTGCTGCTCGGCCATCTCAAGGCCGGCGGCGACAATGCAACGCTCAACTGCGCCTACGGGCAGGGCTATTCGGTGCGGCAGGTGATCGACACGGTGAAGTCCATGTCGGGCGTCGATTTCCGGGTCGTGGAAGGTCCGCGCCGCGCCGGCGATCCGGCCTCGATCACCGCCACGGGCGAGAAAGTGCGCAACGTCCTCGGCTGGGTGCCGCGACACGACGATCTGCGCGAAATGGTTTCCACCGCGCTCGACTGGGAGCGGTATTTGATGACGCGGAACCGGTAGCCTGCCCTGATGGCGGGCAACTTCTCCCACAAGGGGAGAAGGCAACGCTGGAAAGATCGAGGCCTTGCTCAAGATCAGTATTCCTCTGGCATTGATCGTCGCGGCGCTGACCCTTCCTGCCCATGCCGAAAGCTTCGCTGCCTTCCTCCGCGCCTTCGAGCCCAAGGCTGTCGCCGCCGGCGTCAGTGCCGCGGTCTACCAAGAGGCCACCGCTGGGCTGACGCCCGACCCGACGATCCCCAAACTGGTCGACACCCAGCCGGAAGTCGCCACGCCGATGTGGAGCTATCTCGACCAGCGCGTCACCGCCGGGCGCATCGCCCGCGGGCAGGAGGCGATGGCGGCCAACCGCACGTTGTTCGACGCGGTGGGCAAGGCCTTCGGCGTCGATCCGGCGATTCTCGGCGCCATCTGGGGCATGGAGACCGACTACGGCGCGGTCCTGGGCAATGCCAAGCTGATCAAGCCCATCATCCGCTCGCTGGCGACGCTGGTCTACGAAAAGCGCGGCCGACTCGCCGCCGACGAGGCCGACTTCATCGCGGCGCTGAAGCTGGTCGAGCGCGGCCCGCTCGATGCGAAGCATCTCGTGGGCTCGTGGGCCGGGGCGATCGGGCACCTCCAGGTCAATCCGTCGAACGTCCTCGCCCACGGCACCGATGGCGACGGCGACGGCAAGATCGACCTCCAGGATTCGCTCGCCGATGCGCTGGCGACGAGCGCGAAATTCCTGCTCGATCTCGGCTACCGCCGCGGCATCGACTGGGGTTTCGAGGTGAGCGTGCCCAACGGCTTCGACTACCTGCTGGCCGATCGCGAGACGGTGCACCCGATCGGCTTTTTCGCCGATCGCGGCGTGCGCCGGGTGCGCGGCAAGCCGTTCGCCGATCCCTCGATCCCGGTGTTCCTCTATGCCCCGGCCGGGGCAACCGGCCCGAATTTCCTGATGACGGCCAATTATCTCGTCCTCAAGGGTTACAATTTCTCCGACAGCTACGCGCTGTCGGTGGCGCATATGGCCGACCGGCTGAAGGGCGGCAAGGACTTCGCCGCGTCGTGGCCGCGGGCGACCAAATTTCCCGATCTCGCGCAGCGCAAGGCCATCCAGGCGGCGCTGATCAAGCTCGGGCTCTACCAGGGCGTGGTCGACGGCCGGCTCGGCCCGGTGACCCAGGCGGCCTACGCGAAATTTCAGGCGAGCCGCGGCGAGGTCGCCGACGGCTTCATCACGCTGGACGCCTACACCGAGCTGACGGCTGCCCTGCGCTGAGGCGCAGCCTTCAAATTGCCCGCAAAGACGGCCATAAGGGGCGCCATGTTCCGCCGCCTTCTCATGCTCGTGTTCGTCGCGCTGTTCGCCGTGGGCGAAATGGCGCCGGCGCTGGTCTATGCCCAGGACCAGGCGCAGGAGCAGCCGGTCAAGAAAAAGCGCAAGACGCTGATGGATCTGCTGTTCGGCGGTGGCGACCAGCAACCGCCGCCGGTCGAGGCGCCGGTGGTCACCGAGCCCAAGAAGGCCGCACTGCCGCAGCCGGCGGCGCCCGTCATCGCGAAGGCCACCACGGCCACGCGGCTCGCGGTGTTCGGCGATTCGCTGGCGGTCGATCTCGCCAAGGCGCTCGAGCGCTTCTATGCCGACGATCCCAACATCGTCATCGTCAACCAGGGCGTCGGCTCGTCCGGGTTCGTGCGGCCCGATTTCTTCGATTGGGGCAAGACTGCGAGCGAGCAGGTCGCGGCCAATTCGTTCGACATCGCGGTCACCATCATCGGCATCAACGACCGGCAGACGCTGAAGCTCGACGACAAATCGATGAAGCCGCTGACGCCGGAATGGGCCGGCATCTACCAGGCCCGCGTCGGCACATTCGTCAGCGCCATCCACACCGCCAACAAGCCGCTGATCTGGGTCGGCCTGCCGCCGATGTCGAAGTCGGATTATTCGACCGCCATGGGGCAGATCAGCGCCATCCAGCGGCTCGCGGCGTTTTCAGGCGGCGCCGAGTTCGTCGATATCTTCGACCGTTTTGTCGACGAGGACGGCAAATATTCGAGCTACGGCCCCGATCTCAACGGCAACCGGGTGAAGATGCGTAAGGACGACGGCATCCACTTCACCGCTGCCGGCGCCGATAAACTGGCGTTCTACCTGAGCCAGACGATCAAGCTCTATTATCGCGGCGGCGGCAGCGTCGGCATCGAGATCGCCGACGTGCTGGCCGGCACCGACGCGGCGCTGATGGTGCGGCCGCCCTATCAGGGGCTCGGCCAGATCCGCCTGCTCGAGGTGGCCGGCGCGGTGATCCCGCTGAGCCAGGCGCCCAAGCGCGCCACCGACCTCGTCACCGCCCCGGCGGCCCCGCCCGGCGCCGGGGACGAGCAGTTCGACATGACGCAGCTGATCGAGGCGCCGAAGGGCCGCGTCGACGATTTCGGCGTGGGCAAGGACCCGGCGGTACCGGAAGCTGCGGGAACCGTGGCGACCGCTGCGCCGTGAGCGCGGCGCGGGAGCTGCTGTTCGACACGCTGCTCAGGCGCATTGGCGAGGTCAGCGGGCCGGGACTGACGATGGTTGCGGTCGATGGCGTCGATGGCGCCGGCAAGACGATGTTCGCCGATGCGCTGGCGGCGCGGCTCGAGGCGGAGGGCCAGACGGCAGTCCGCACCGGCATCGACGGCTTCCACAATCGCCGCGCCGTCCGCTACGCCAGAGGCAAGGACTCGCCCGAGGGGTTCTTCCGCGATTCCTACGATCTCGACGCCCTGCGCACGGCGCTGCTCTATCCGGCGCGGATCGGCCTGCCGTTCCGCACTGCGGTGTTCGACCATCGCACCGATCGCGCGGTGGCGGTCAATCCACTTACCGTGCCGCTGCCGGCGGCGCTGATCTTCGACGGCCTGTTCCTTCACCGCAAGGAACTGCGCGACGAATGGGATCTGTCGATCTTCCTCGATGTGCCGTTCGAGGTGTCGTACGCGCGTATGGCGGCGCGCGACCGGTCGGACCCCGATCCGATGGCGTCGGCGAACCGGCGCTATCTCGAGGGCCAGAAGCTCTATTTCGCCGAATGCGATCCGAAGCGGCGGGCCGATGTGGTGATCGACTACGCCGACCTGGACAACCCGAGGATCGTGAGGGGTTAGTCGAATATTTGCCCAAGGGCGCCCGGGCGCAGCGGGGACGAAATCGCCGATGTCCTGGCCGGTACCGACGCGGCGCTGATGGTGCGGCCGCCTATCAGGGTCTCGGCCAGATCCGCCTGCTCGAAGATGCCGGCGCGGTGATCCCGCTGTGCCAGACGCCGAAGTGGGCGACGGATCTGGTGACGGCGGTCAGCGCGGCCATCGGCGATGCGTTCGACATAATGCAGATGGTCGACGCGCCGGTCGGGCGCGTCGATGCATTCGGGGTAGGCAAGGCGCCGGTGGTCGAGGCAGATCCTGCGGCGGGCATGCCGGTGGCGCCGGCGCAGTAATCTAGTCGCCCATCGGGACGCAGGACGTGAGTCGCAGGTCGGTCTTCGTCTGGCCACCGTTTCCGCCGAGATTCTGCGAGAACGTCACCATCCGTGTGCACTTGAGCTCCGGATCGGGCAGGTAGATCAGCGTTCCGGTCCAGTTCGGCTTGAAAAAGTCCTTCGACGGGAAGTTGGTCAGAGCGAAGGCTTTTCCGTTCCACTCAAAGAACTGCGGCTCGTATGGATATTGCTGGCGGTACACTTCGTCGATTCCGTCAAAATCGAGGTCAGCCCGCTGCAGGTACAGCGCGCTCGACTTGTCGCGCATACGGGGCTGCTTGGGCAACACGTCCGCAGTGACGAGCGTGAATGCCTTGTCAGCGGTGGAGTATTCAAAGACGTCGAGGTGGTCGTTGATGAAGCCACCGCCTTGATGGCCGAGGAATTGCTGCGATATCTCGAACATCAGGATACGGCCGTCGACGGTGATTGGCAGGATCGAGTAGCCGGCATGGTCGTTGCCCCAGAAGGGGGGAAGCAAGTAGATGCGATCGAGCTCAGCCGTTTTTCGGACGAACGGATCCAGAATGACGTAACTGCCGGGAGCCTTCGCCAGCATTACCGAGCCGTCCATGGTCTTCTCAATCTCGACGGCCACCAGCAAGTCAAGGTTACCGCTTCCGTCGAAGTCGATCAGGCTGACATAGTTCATCGGCTTTCGCGACTCGATCGGCGCCGTAAACTTGGTCGACGCCAGCTTTTCATCTGAAGTGAATGTCTTGATCACCGACCCGCCTGCGGACGTGACTGTCGAGATCAGGCCATAGTTGTTGAGGAAAATCTCCGGCTGGCCGTCGCCATCGAGGTCGGCGACGTCGACATTGGCGCTGACGCCGCGCCCATCGAATTCGGCGACGGTCTCAATCGCCATATCCTCGCTTGGAGTGATGCGGAACACCATCGAGATCTCGCCGTGGTTCTCGCTGGGCAGCCCCATCTCGCCATTCTTGGCGAGCACGAAATACTGCTTGCCATAGGCCGTGAAGAAACGACCGGCCTGGCTTCGATTGCCTTTGGCCTCGGGAGGGAACGGCTTGGTCGCGTAGCCTTCAGGCGTCGAGTACACGAGTATCGGAACCGGCGGGGTTATGTCCGGCACTCGGTTAGCGGGAACTTCGCAGCAGGGGATACCGAGCTGTTCGGCGGTGTCAGACATGGCAGTGACCACGAAGTCGAGACGACCGTCGCCATTTATGTCGGCTGAGTGCAGGTGGTTGAGCTCCGATACTGCGACTTCGAAGTCCACCGTCACTCGCGACGGCGCAACCCGCGCCAACAGCAGCACTTCATTGTCCGAAAGTGTACCGTCGTATGTCTGGCCATAATTGGCCATCGCGTCGGCGACCGCAGCCTCGGTGCGTTTTCCCGAAACGCCATCGGCGCTGCCGATCTTGTAGCCGAGCGCGATCAGCAATTTCTGCGCCTGCCGAACGGCTTCGTCGGCGGCGAGCACCGGCTGGGAAGCGGTCGCAAATGCAGCGAAAGCAACGGCCAGCGTAGATTTCAGGAAAGTACTCAGCATCACAGTGCCCCTGCCTGGACTGATCGCTCAGCCAAGCATGGGGCACTACGAATGGCAAGTAGAGCTACCGCGGCAGGGTCGTCCCGCCCATCAGGCTCAAATCGATCGCCCGGGCGCATTGGCGGCCTTCGCGGATGGCCCAGACCACCAGCGACTGGCCGCGTCGCATGTCGCCGCAGGAGAACACTTTGTCCTTGCTGGTCTGGTACTTGACCATGTCGGCCGAGACGTTGCCGCGCCGGTCGAGCTCGACGCCGAGGTCTTTGATCATCCCCTCCTGCACCGGGCCGAGAAAGCCCATGGCGAGCAGCACGAGATCGGCCTTCAGTTCGAACTCCGTTCCAGGGATGGCCTGGAACTTTTCGTCGGCGCGGGCGCAGACGAGCTTCTTGACGACGCCGTTCTCGCCTTCGAAGCGCACCGTGGCAACCGCGAAGTCGCGCGCCACGCCCTCTTCCTGCGACGAGGAGGTGCGCATCTTCATCGGCCACAGCGGCCAGGTCAGCGCCTTGTTTTCCTTTTCGGGCGGAGCCGGCATGATCTCGATCTGGGTAACCGAGAGCGCACCCTGCCGGTTGGATGTGCCGATGCAGTCCGAGCCGGTATCGCCGCCGCCGATGACGACGACGTGCTTGCCACCGGCGAGGATGGGCTTCAAATTGTTCAGCGGCTCGTCGGAAACGCGGCGGTTCTGCTGCGGCAGGAAATCCATGGCGAAATGGATGCCGTCGAGCTCGCGGCCGGGGATGGGCAGGTCGCGCGGCTTCTCGGCGCCGCCGGCCAGCGCCACGGCGTCGTACTGCGCCACGAGGTCGTCGACCTTGATGTCGCGGCCGACATGGACGCCGCAGTGGAAGGTTACGCCCTCGGCCGTCATCTGGGTGACGCGGCGATCGAGGTGGCGCTTTTCCATCTTGAAGTCGGGGATGCCGTAGCGCATGAGCCCACCGGCCTTGGCGTTCTTTTCGTAGAGGTGCACGTCGTGCCCGGCCCGCGCCAGCTGCTGCGCGCAGGCAAGGCCCGCGGGGCCCGAACCGATGACGGCGACGCGCTTGCCGGTCTTGTTGGGGTTGATGTCGGGGACGATCCAGCCGCTCTCCCAGCCCTTGTCGACGATGGCGCATTCGATCGTCTTGATCGACACCGGCTCGTCGCGGATGTTGAGCGTGCACGCCGCCTCGCAGGGCGCCGGGCAGATGCGGCCTGTGAACTCGGGGAAGTTGTTGGTCGAGTGAAGGTTCCTGAGCGCCTTCAGCCAGTCGCCGCGATAGACGAGGTCGTTCCAGTCCGGGATCTGGTTGTTGACCGGGCAGCCATTGTGACAATAGGGCACGCCGCAATCCATGCAGCGCGCCGCCTGGTCGCGGGTGCTTTTGTCGCCCAGCGGCAGCGTGAATTCGGAATAGGTCCTGAGCCGCTCGGCGACCGGGAGATAATCCCGATCGTCCTTGTCGATCTCGAGAAAGCCGGTGATCTTGCCCATGACGCTTACTCCGCCGCGACCTGAAGCCGGGCCTGTTCCTTTTCGAGCTCGGCGAGAGCCCGGCGATATTCGACCGGCATGACCTTCTTGAACTTGGGCAAGTAGGCTTCCCAGTTGTCGAGGATCATCGCCGCCCGGCTCGAGCCGGTGAAGCGGCGGTGGCGCTGGATGAGCTGGTAGAGCCGGTCGGCGTCGCCGGCCCCGAGGTTGGACATGATCTCGACGAGGCCCGAGGTCTCGAGGTCGCCGCCGTGGCCGTAGTCGCGCTCGTTGATCGTCTCCTCCTCGACCACCGGCTCGAGCGAGACCATCGACATGTTGCAGCGGCTCTCGAAATCACCGTCCTCGTCGAGCACATAGGCGATGCCGCCCGACATGCCGGCCGCGAAGTTGCGGCCGGTGAGGCCGAGCACGGCGACGACGCCGCCGGTCATGTATTCGCAGCCATGATCGCCGGTGCCCTCGACCACCGCGACGGCGCCCGAGTTGCGCACCGCGAAGCGTTCGCCGGCGATGCCGCGGAAGTAGCATTCGCCTTCGGTGGCGCCATAGAGCGCAGTGTTGCCGATGACGATCGAGTCCTCGGGCTTGGCCGCCGATTTCTCGGACGGGCGAACGACGAGGCGGCCGCCGCTCAGGCCCTTGCCGACATAGTCGTTGGCCTCCCCGAGCAGATCGAACGACACGCCCTTGGCGAGGAAGGCGCCAAAGCTCTGGCCGCCGGTGCCGGTCAGCGACACCGCGATGGTGTCCTCCGGCAGGCCGTCATTGCCGTAGCGCTTGGCGATGACGCCCGAGATCATGGCGCCGGCCGTGCGGTCGGTGCTGGCGATGGTCTCGGTGATCTGAACCGGCGTTCCAGTCTCGATCGCGGCCCTGGCCTTCTCGATCAGCCGCCGGTCGAGGATGGTGTCGATCGGATGGTTCTGCTTTTCGGTGTGGCTGATGGCGACGCCCGCAGCCGCCTCCGGCTTGTGGAACAGTTTTGTGAAATCGAGCCCCTTGGCCTTCCAGTGGCTGACGGCCTCGGTCTTGTCGAGCATCTGCATCTGGCCGACCATCTCGCTGAAATGCCGGTAGCCGAGCTCGGCCATCAGCTCGCGCACCTCTTCGGCGACGAAGAACAGATAGTTGATGACGTGCTCGGGCTTGCCGGTGAAGCGGGCGCGCAGCACCGGGTCCTGGGTGGCGATGCCGACCGGGCAGGTGTTGAGGTGGCACTTGCGCATCATCACGCAGCCCGCCGCGATCAAGGGCGCCGTCGCCATGCCGAACTCGTCGGCGCCGAGCAGGGCGCCGATCACCACGTCGCGGCCGGTGCGGATACCGCCATCGACCTGCACGGCGATGCGGCCGCGCAGCTTGTTGGCGACCAGCGTCTGGTGCGTCTCGCTGAGGCCGATCTCCCAGGGCGAGCCGGCATGCTTCAGCGAAGTCAGGGGCGAAGCGCCCGTGCCGCCGCAGTCGCCGCTGATGGTGATCTTGTCGGCGTGCGCCTTGGCGCAGCCCGCGGCCACGGTGCCGACCCCGGCCTCGGCCACCAGCTTGACCGAGACGGCGGCCGCGGGGTTGACGCACTTGAGGTCGTAGATCAGCTGCGCCAGGTCCTCGATCGAGTAGATGTCGTGGTGCGGCGGCGGCGAGATGAGCTGCACGCCCGGGGTCGAGTGGCGGGTGCGGGCGATGATCTCGTCGACCTTGTGGCCCGGGAGCTG
>JACRAF010000047.1 GCA_016213505.1 Devosia nanyangense | reverse complement strand
GCCATCACCGCCGTCATGCGAAAGTTCCTCACCATCCTCAACGCCATCACCCGCGACAGCGCCGCCTACCGACCGACATAGATCAACAGTTGCTTGACCCGGCCATGACGACTGAGAGTTTAGGGGTTAGCGCTGCAGCTCAGGCTTTCGCTTCCGCCGCCAGCTTCGCGGCGCGCTGCCGTTCGATCCAGCGCACGCTGAGAATCGAAATCTCGTAGAGCGCGTACATCGGCAGGCTGAGGCCGATCTGGGAGATCGGGTCGGGCGGGGTCAGCAGCGCCGCGGCGGCGAGGATGCCGACGATGGCGTATTTGCGGCCCTTGGCGAGCTGCTTGGTGGTCACCAGCTCGATCCGCGCCAGGAGCGTCAGCACCACCGGCAGCTGGAAGCAGATGCCGAAGGCGATGATCAGCGTCATGACGAAGCCGAGATACTCGCTGACGCGGGTCTGCATCTCGATCTGCACGTCGCCGGGCGTGGTCTGCTGCATGCCGAGAAAGAAGTGCAGCGCCATCGGCGTCACCGCGAAATAGACCAGCAGCGCGCCCAGGATGAAGAACAGCGGCGTCGCGATCAGGTACGGGATGAAGGCCCGGCGTTCCTTTTTGTAGAGGCCCGGCGCAACGAAGGCATAGATTTGCGACGCGATCATCGGGAAGGCGAGGAAGATGGCGCCGAACAGGGCGACGTTCATGTAGGTGAAGAACAGCTCCTGCGGCGCCGTGAAGATCAGCTTCACCGCGCTGTCGCCGGCCGCCCATTTGTAGGGGATCAGCAGCAAATCGTAGATCGGCTTGGCGAAGATGAAGCAGCCGATGAAGAACACCACCACCGCGGCGAGCGAGTAAATCAACCGCTTTCGGAGCTCGATCAGATGGTCGAGCAGGGGCGCCTCGGACGCCTTGAGCTCGTCCTCGTCGGCGTCCTTGGGCGGCGGCAATTGCGCGGTCTCGGCCATTTATGCCTCGGCCTTCGGCTTCGGCGCGCGCGGCTTGCGCGGCGCAGCGGGCCTTTTGGCAACCGGCTTCGGCGCCTCGGCAACGGGGGTGGCGGCAGGCGCCGCGGCCTTGGCGCGCGGCTTGCGGGCGGGCTTGGCCGCCGGCGCGATGGCTTCGATCGGGGCCGGGCTCTCGACGGGCTTGGCCGGCGCGCGCGTCACCGGCCCGCTCATCGGCACGCCGACCAGGGTCTTGATTTCCTCGACGACGCTCTCGGCCTTGGGGTCCTTGGGCGTGATCGCGCCGGACGGCACGACCGCGCCGCTCGGGGTCGTCTTGTTGAATTCGCGGGTAATCTCGGCGGCAGTCTTCTTCAGCGGCTCGGTGATCGAGCGGCGCAGGTCCGTGACCGTGTCGAGGCCGGTGCTCTTGTTGATTTCACGCTGGAATTCGCCGCCCATGCGGCGGATCGAGGCGACGACCTTGCCCAGCCGGTTCATCACCACGGGCAAATCCTTCGGCCCGATGACGATCAGCGCCACGACGCCGATCAGCAGCATCTCCGTCCAGCCGACACCGAGCATGGGTTATTCCTATGGCGAGCGGCGAAGCGCTCAGGCGTCCTTGGCCTTGTCCGCTTCCGGGGCCTGAACCTGCGCCGTGGTGTTCATCGGGGCCGGCTTGTCGTCGTCGCGCATCCCCTTCTGGAAAGCTTTGATGCCCGAGGCCATCTCACCCATCATTCCCGAGATCTTGCCGCGGCCAAAGAGCAGCACGACAACGACGGCAACGATGATGATGCCCCAAAGTCCTGGACCGTGCATAGAAAACTCCTCTCACGCGGCGGATCGTTGCGCAGAAATAGGTACAATCGCCCCCGAACACAAGCACCAGGGTTGCCGCAGCCGGCTCATTGTTCCTCGTCCTGACCCTCGATATCGTCGGGGTCGAGCGGGTCCTCGTCGTCGCGCAATGGTCCGTCAAACGGCAATGGAATCTGCATGTTAGGCGGCAAACGACCCGACAAGAGCCCCGCCCCCTTGAGTTCTTCGAGGCCAGGTAGGTCGGCGAGGCTTTCGAGCCCGAAATGGTCGAGAAACGCCTCGGTCGTGCCGTAGGTCACGGGACGGCCCGGAGTACGGCGGCGGCCGCGCATCCTGACCCAGCCCGCCTCCATCAGCAGGTCGAGCGTCCCCTTGCCGGTCGCCACGCCCCTCACCTCCTCGACTTCGGAGCGGGTCGCCGGCTGGTGATAGGCGATGATGGACAAGGTCTCGAGCGCTGCGCGCGACAGCGGCTTGTTGTCGGTGGTTTCGCGCCGCAGCAGGAAGCTGAGGTCCTCGGCGGTCCGGAACGCCCATTTGTCGGCCCGGCGGACCAAATGGACGCCGCGGCCAGCGTAGCGCTCGGCAAGCAGCGCCAGCAGCCCCTCGACGTCCACTCCCTCGCCCAGATGCGGCGCAAGCTCGCCGGCCGACAGCGGTTCCGCCGAGGCGAACAGCAGCGCCTCGAGGATGCGCAGGTTTCGCTCCGCGGCATCGGGGCTCGGGGCGGTCGATTCGAAATCGTCGGACATCAGGTACCGGTCTGGGGGCCGTCGCTCTTGCGGCGGCGGACGAGGAGCGGCCCGAAGGCCAGCGACTGGCGAAGTTCTACTTGCCCCTGCCGCACCAGTTCAAGGCTGGATGCGAAGGTCGAGGCCATGGCGGTGGCGCGCTGGGCGGGCGTTGCGAGGTATTCGGCGAGATAGCGGTCGAGCGGCACCCAATCCATGTTGTCGCCGATCAGCCGGTTGAGGATTTCGCGCGCCTCCTGCAGCGACCACACATTGCGCTCGCGCGGCGTATAGTCGTTGGGAACACCGCGCTCGCGCTGCGTCGCATAGGCTCTGAGCAGGTCGAAGAGGCTCGCCTCCCACAGCGCCTTGCGGTGGATGGTGATCGGCTCCGGGGCGCCGCGGGCAAACATCCGCTGCCCGAGGAGCGGCCGGTTCATCAGCTGCATGGCGGTGCGGCGCATCGCCTCGAGCCGCTTCAGCCGGAACTGCAGCAGCGCCGCCATCATCTCGCCGGTCGGCTCGTCGTCGCTCGCCGCCTGCGGCACCATCAGCCGGCTCTTGAGGTAGGCAAGCCAAGCCGCCATCACCAGATAATCGGCGGCGATCTCGATGCGCTTCTCGCGCACCGTCTCGATGAAGCTCAGATACTGCTCGGCGAGGGCGAGGACCGAAATCTGCGCCAGGTCGACCTTCTGGCGCCGGGCAAGGTCAAGCAAGAGGTCGAGCGGCCCTTCATAGCCGTCGACGTCGACATACATCACCTCGTCATCGGGCGGAGGCGGCGCCTCGAACCACTCGGTGGATGAGTCAGGGGTCAACGCGAAAAACTCGGCTACGCGACGGAAGCGGCGATTCTACACGGAGTCCGTGCCGCGAAAGCGGAAATCTCCGCTCGCATGCCAAGCGCTCACAGAAAAACAAAGTCCCCGCCGTGGCGGGGACCATTGCAGCATGGGCGGTGGGGTCAGCCGCCGGTGGCGATACAATCGCCGCCGCCGGCCTTGATCTCCGCGCAGATGCGGTTGGCTTCGCTGAGCGAGGATGTCGGCAGGCGGACGCGGTACCAAGTGCCCTTCTGACCCAGGTCGGCGGACTGGACGATGAGCTTGCTGTCCCCGAACAGACTGCCCCAGCGGCTGGTCGCCGATTTGAGCGACGCCTGCGCGTCGCCCTCGGACGGGCTCGACGACAGCTGCACGTAGGCGGCAGCTGCCGCGGCATTGGCCGGCGCGGTTGGCTCGGCCACGGCGACCTGCGTTTCGTTGCCGCCGCCGAGCAGGTCGATCTGCCCGTTCGGCGTCTGCGCGCCGGTAACCACGGCGTTGACCGGGTTGGCCGCTTCGCTGGTGAAGGCGAGCGCGGCGGTCCCACCCGCCGGCCGCGGCAATGGCGTCGGCGCGACGATCGAGGGGTCGATCACCGGCTGGATATCGGCGACAGCCGTCGTCGCATCGGTGGTGCTCGCCGGGGCCGTCGCGCTGTCGGCAATCGCCGAGGCGATCGGATCGGTGGCCGCGATTTCGGTGTCGGTGCCGAGGAGATTGGTGGTTTCGGCGCTCGGCACGTCCGGCACGTTCGGCCGGTCGACCGGCAGCTCTTCGGTGCCGGCAACGGCGTCGTCGCCTGAAACGATGGTGCCGTCCGGCCGGACGGTCACGGTACGGACCTTCCGGTTGGCGAGGCCGCTCTCGCTGTCACCGGCCGCCGGCGTCACATCGCGGGTAACGTCGGCGCCGCCGGTCTCGTCGGTCGAAACCAGTTGTTCGGCGCTTGGCGCCTGCGAGGCGCCGCCCATTTGCTGCAAGACCGGTGACCGCGCCGTCTCGGTATCGGTCGTGGCGGGCGCCGAGGGCACCTCCTTGACCGGCGTGGCGTCTGCGGTCAGCTGCGGCGCGGCGGCGCCGCTGTTGACGCTGCGGCCCATGTTGAGAACCCAGTAGAGGCCGAGGCCGGCGGCCAGAAGCAACGTGCCCGCCACCGCCATGCCGATATACTGGCGCATGCCGCCCGACAGGAACGACGCGCGCTGCGGTTTCACCTTGAGCCGGCGATACGGGCTTTCTTCGGCATTTGGTGCGTCGATGCGGCCCACTTCTGCGCCGGTCGCCGCGGCGGCGGCGAGGATCGCATCTTCGGCCGAGGCCGCGCCGTCGTCCCTAAGGCCGGTACGGCGCGGAGCGAACTGGGTCGTCAGCGGTGGCACCACCGGCGCTGGCGAGCGTCCGGACTGGTACCCGATCTCGCGCTCGACGTCGGCTTCGGCCTCGAATTCGACCTTCGGGGCAACCTGTTGTGGCGTCTGGACCCGGATCGGGCCTGGCGCGGACAGTTCCACGCGCACGGCTTCGCCGATGAGGTTCTCGATCTCCGACATCGGATCGGATTCGGTGTGCGCGGCAGGCGCCGGCTCGGGCGCGTGGGGCCGCGGCTGCGGATTGAGCGGCTGCGTCGCCGGCGGCTTCATGTTGAGGCCGACGCCGGGCGAGATCGCGAACCGGTCACTGTCCGGGCTGCGCGGCGCGACGCTCACCGGCTTCAGCGGTATCGGTGCATTGGCCGCCGGACGCGGCGCCCCTGCAGCGATCGTCGAGAACACCGGCTTGGCCGGACCGGCCTGCGGTGCCCCCGTGGTGCGGACCACCTGCGTCATCGGCGTCTGCACCGGACGCGGCTCGGGTTTAGCAGGCGGCGCTTCCTCATGCGCGAGGTCGGTGATCGGCGCCTCGCCCATTTCCATGGCGATAAGGTCCGCTATGGGATCTGCCCCCGGGCGCGGGGGCGAGTCGGAGGCCGGCGGCTGCTGGCCGAAGCCGAAATCGAAGTTGAAGTCGCTCTTGGCCGGCTGCGCCTCTGGCGCGGGAGCCGGAGCCGGTTTGGCAACGACCAGCGCGGGCCCCTCGGCAAAGGACTTGTTCTCGCTGACCGGCCTCAATTCGGACGACATGCGGACCGGCGGCGGCGCGGCGGCGAAGCTGGGCTCGACGCGCGCCGGATTCGCCTCGGACTCGGCGGCGCGCGCCGCGATGCGGTCGGCCAGGCTCGACAACGGTTCCTGCTTGATCACCGGCGCCGCCATCGGCTTGCCGAAATCGAACTTCGACACCGGCGCGCTGGTCGAAACCGGCGCCGGCTGATCCATGCCGGGAATGCGGATCGAGCCGGTGACCGGCGCGCGCGGCGCCGGCTGTGCAGCGGCAGCGGGGGTTGCCGGAGCCGGAGCGGCGGGCGCCGGCCGGGGGGCCGCCGGCGCGGCATCCATGCCGGGTATGCGGATAGGGGTTGGCGCAGGGGCGGTCGCGTTCGGGTCGAGCGGCGCGGGTCGTGCAGGCGGCCGGACGGCGGCTTCGTTCCCCTGTCCGCCACTTGCCATCAGCTTCGCCAGTTCGGCGATGAGGTCGTCGGATTTATCGGCCGGATCGGACATCTGCTGCGGTCTCGCTGGCGGCATTGACTAGGCTCACGATGCTGTTGCTACCCCTGCTCGACCCCCGCCGAGAGGTCGCCCAAGCATCACACCAATGCGCCCGAATTATGAAAGCTCATCTGGAGCAGACACCCCCAAGACTGTGAGGCCATTGACCAAAACCTGCCTGACAGCGCCCACCAGCGCGAGTCGCGCCACCGTCAGTTTCAGGTCCTCAGGGTTAACAAAGCGTAACGTCTTGTCTTCCTTGCCCTTTGCCCAGAAGGAGTGGAACGCCCCGGCCAGCTCGTAGAGATAAAATGCAATACGATGCGGCTCGTGCGCAAGCGCCGCCGCGGCGACCGTCCGCGGCCACTGCGCCAGCACCTTGATGAGTTCGAGGTCGGCCGGGCTGACCAGCAGTTCGAGTGGCGCGATGCTGAGCTCCTCGCGCGAGAAATCGAGCGCCGGCAGCTCGCTCTCGGCCATGCGCAGCACCGAACAGGTCCGGGCGTGCGCATACTGCACGTAGAACACCGGATTATCCCGGGTCTGTTCCTTGACCAGCGCGAAATCGAAATCCATCGCGGCGTCGTTCCGCCGGTAGAGCAGCATGAAGCGCGTCGCGTCGACGCCGACCTCGCCGACGAGGTCGGAGAGCAGCACCAGGTCGCCCGAGCGTTTGCTCATCTTGAACGGCTCGCCGTTCTTGAGGAGCCGCACCAGCTGGCAAATCTTGACGTCGATGTCGGCTTCGCCGTCCGAGACCGCCTTCACCGCCGCCTTGAGCCGGGACACATAGCCGGAATGATCGGCCCCCAGCACATTGATCATGTGCTTGAAGCCGCGCAGATACTTGTTGCGGTGATAGGCGATGTCGGCGGCGAAATAGGTATAGCTGCCGTCCGACTTGACCAGCGGCCGGTCGATGTCGTCGCCGTACTGGGTGGCGCGGAACAGCGTCTGCTCGCGGTCCTCCCAATCTTGGTCGGTCGCCCCCTTCGGCCGGTCGAGCCGGCCCTGGTAGACCAGACCCTTCTCCCGCAGCCAGTCGAGGGTGGTGTCGATGTCGCCGCCCTGCCCATGCAGCTGCCGCTCGGAAAAGAACACGTCGTGCGCGACGCCCAGATTGGCGAGGTCGGTCCTGACTAGGTCCATCATCATGGACAGAACCCTGTCCTTGACGATGGGCAGCCACTCGGCCTCGGGCTTCCAGCGCAGCGTCCCCGCATATTGTTCGGCGAGATGCTCGCCGACCGGGATCAGATAGTCGCCCGGGTAGAGGCCCTTGGGGATCTCGACGACCTCGCCCAGCGCCTGCCGGTAACGCAGGAACGCCGATTGCGCGAGCACGTCGACCTGCCCGCCGGCGTCGTTGATGTAGTACTCGCGGGTGACGTCGTAGCCGGTATAGGCGAGCAGCGACGCCAGGGCGTCGCCGAACACGGCGCCCCGCGTATGGCCCACATGCATCGGCCCGGTCGGGTTTGCCGAGACGTACTCGACATTGACCTTTTCGCCGCGGCCCAGATCGATCTTGCCGAAGTCGTTGCCCAGCACGTCGATCGACTTCAGCACCCGGTGCCAGACCGGCTCGTCGAGCCGAAAATTGAGAAAGCCCGGCCCCGCGACCTCGACGCTCTCGACGTCGGCAGCCTCCTTGAAATGCGCGGCCAGCGCGACGGCGATCTCGCGCGGGTTCTTGCCGAGCGGCTTGGCCACCACCATCGCCGCGTTGGAGCTGAGATCGCCATGGCCGGGGTCGCGCGGCGGCTCGACCACGGCGCGCGCGATCAGCTCGTCGGACGCCTCGGGGTAGAGGGTCTTGAGCGCAGCCGCGACGCGCGCGGCGAAATCGGCGAAAATGTCCATGATCGGTCCGGGAGACTAGGGTTTGGGCGGGTTAGCCCAATTGCCGCGACCCGTCAAACAAACGGGCATACTCGGCCTCGGCATAGGGGTCGGTCATGCCGGCGATGAAATCGGCGACGATCCGCGCTCTTGCCGCGGGCTCTGACGCGGCGCGCGCGGCCTCGCCCCACCGTCCCGGCATGTCCATTTCCGAGAGATAACGGTCAAACAGCGCCCCGACCATTGCCTCGCTGCGGCGCACCGGCGCCATCACGTCCTCGGAGCGATAGACGTTCTCGAACATGAACCGCTTCAGCCCCTGCTCCGCCTCCGCCGTCACGGGCGAAAAGTGGATCAGCGTGCGTCCGGCGTGGCGGACGTCGTCGGCACTGGCCGGGTGCACGGCGGCGATTTCCGCCTCGGCCGTCGCGATCACGTCCTCGATCGCGCGGGTAATGAGCCGCCGCTGCACCTCATGCGACTGCCGACCAGGCTCGATGTCGGGCCAGCGCGCGCGAACTTCTCGGACGATCGGGCCCACCAGCGGCACATCGACGAGGTCCGGCAGCGCGATGAGTTTTGCCCGCAGCGCATCGTCGATGTCGTGCGAATTGTAGGCGATGTCGTCGGCGATGGCCGCCGACTGCGCTTCGAGGCTGGCGTAGGTCTGAGGCAGCAGGTCGCTGCTCGCCGGGATGTCGAACAACCCGAACGGCAGCCATTCGTGCAAATAGCGGCCGACGGGCCGATCCTCGTCGTCGATCAGCGGACCGTTGTGCTTGAGGATGCCCTCGAGCGTCTCCCAACTGAGGTTGAGCCCGTCATGCTCGGCGTAGCGGTTCTCGAGCCGGGTGACGACGCGAACCGCCTGCATGTTGTGGTCGAAGCCGCCATAGTCGGCCATCTTGTGGTGCAGCACGCGCTCGCCGGCGTGGCCGAACGGCGTGTGTCCGAGATCGTGCGCCAGCGCCACCGCCTCCGCCAAATCCTCGCTGAGCCGCAGCGCCCGGGCGATCGAGCGCGCCATCTGGCTGACCTCGAGCGTATGGGTCAGCCGGGTGCGGAAATGCTGGCCTTCGTGATGGAGGAAAACCTGCGTCTTGTACTGCAGCCGCCGGAACGCCGTCGAATGAATGATGCGGTCGCGGTCGCGCTGGAATTCCGACCGACTCGGGCTGTCAGACACCGGGTAGAGCCGGCCGCGGCTCTGCGCCGGATCGGCGGCATAAGGGGCGTTATCGCTCATCTGGCCCTTTTCATCGGCGATTGACGATATTAGATTGAGGTTTGGCGAGCGCGACAGCGTCGCAAGGAAACTTCATGACCGAAGCCGCTCTAGCATCAAATCCGGTGATCCTCACCGACCGCGCCGCAAAAAAGATCGGCCGCGTGCTGGCCAAGCAGCCGGCGGGCACAGTGCTGCGCATCGTCGTGGCCGGCGGCGGCTGCTCGGGCTTCCAGTACGAATACAAGCTCGTGCAGGAGACCGCGGCCAATGACGATCTGGTCCTCGCCAAGGACAGCGCCACAGTGCTGATCGATGCCCTCAGCCTCGAGTTCATGGGCGGCGCCGAGATCGACTATGTCGATGATTTGATCGGCCAGTCGTTCCAGATCAAGAACCCGAACGCCGTCGCCTCGTGCGGCTGCGGCACGAGTTTTTCCGTCGCCGTCTGAGGCGCGCCGGGCCGCATTGTCAATTCGAGCATCCCGCCCTAGCTTCGCCCGACCAAGGGGGAGTCCATGGGTCTCAAGGAACGCGTCGACGCGGCGATCGATGCCGCGCTCGGCGAGCGGGTCGTCGGCTGCGTCGTGCTCATCAACGAGGGCGGCAGGCCGGTCTATGTCCGCGCCGCCGGCTATGCCGATCGCGAAGCCGGCCGGACGGTGCGGGAGAACAGCATCTTCCGCCTCGCCTCGGTGACCAAGCCGATCGTCGCCACCACGGCGCTCAGGATGATCGACCTCGGCCTGCTCCGCCTCGACGACCCGGTGACGAAGTACCTGCCCTGGTTCACGCCGAGAGCACCGGACGGAACCAGCCCCGACATCCTGATCCGGCACCTCCTCACCCACACCTCGGGCCTCACCTACGACCGCCCGCCGGACGTCTCCAGCGGCGCTGATCCCGGCCCGCTGATCCCGCTCGAGGAAAACCTCAAGCGCTACGTCCGCCAGCCGCTCGCCTTCGCGCCGGGCACGGCGTGGCACTACGGCATGTCGATCGACGTGCTGGGCGGCGTGCTCGCCGCCATCAACCGCTCCGATCTCGAAGGCGCCGTGGCGAAATACGTCACCGGCCCGTTGGGCATGACCCACACCCATTTCGGCGTCAGCGAAGGGCCGCGCCTCGCGGTGCCCTATGGCGACGGCAAGCCGACGCCGTTCCGCATGGCCGAGCCGCAGGCGATGCCCAACGACGACGGCAGTTTCGACCACTACTCGCCCAAGCGCATATTCCAGCACGACGCCCCCCAATCGGGCGGCTCCGGCATGGCCGGACCGGCCGGCGACCTGATGAAGATGCTCGAAGCAGTGCGCGGCGATTTCCTCGCGCCCGCGACGCGCGACGCCGCGCTCGCCAACCAGATCGCCGATCTGCCGCGCGACGATGCCGGCCAGCGCTTCGGCTATCTGGGCGCCGTCATCGCCGATCCGAAGGTTTCGGGCTGGCCGGCGGCCGGCATGGTCCAATGGGGCGGCATCTGGGGCAACAGCTGGATCCTCGATCCGGTGCGCAACATCTGCGTGGTGGCCTACACCAACACCATGCGCGAAGGCTGCAACGGCCCGTTCCGCGCCGAAATCCGCGACGCCGTCTACGGCTGAGGTTGCCCGTCCCCGGCGCGGCCGCTACGGTCGCGCCGAACGGAGTCTTCGATGCGGATCGCCACCTGGAACATCAACGGCATGAAGGCGCGGCTGGGCGCCGTCACCGATTGGCTGACCAAGAACTCGCCCGACGTCGTCTGCCTGCAGGAGATCAAGACCGTCGACGAAGGCTTCCCGAAAGCCGAGATGGAGGCGCTCGGCTACAATGTCGCGACCTTCGGCCAGAAGAGCTGGAACGGCGTTGCAATCCTGTCGAAGATGCCGATGGACGAGATCACCCGCGGTCTGCCCGGCGACGACGCCGACGAGCAGTCTCGGCTGATCGAGGCAGTGATTTCGACCGAAACAGGCGTGGTGCGCATCTGCTGCATCTACTTGCCCAACGGCAACCCGGTGAACAGCGACAAATTCCCCTACAAGCTCGACTGGATGGACCGGTTGACGCGCTTCGTCGAGGGCCGGCTGGCGCTCGAAGAACCGTTCATCCTCCTGGGCGACTTCAACATCATCCCGGCGGCGGTCGACGCGACCCACCCGGAGAAATGGGTGGGCGACGCGCTGTTCCGGCCCGAGAGTGCCCAGCGCTGGCGCGCCCTGCTCAATCTCGGGCTGACCGACGCCGTGCGAGCCGTCACCGACGAGCCGTCCTACACCTTCTGGGACTTCAAGACTTTCGGCTGGGACCGCCAGGACGGCATCCGCATCGACCATTTGCTGCTCTCGCCGCAGGCCGCCGATCGGCTCGAAGACGTGGTGGTCCACAAAGAAGTCCGCGGCCTCGACAAGCCATCCGACCACGTGCCTGTCGAGGGCCGGTTCGCGCTCTAGGGTCTACAGTCCGCCGAACCTGGTACCCAGCGAGTCCGCCATCTCGACGGCCTGCTTGCGCTGCTCGGGGGTGGCGATCGACATGTCGGCGTTGAGCAGCTGGTCGATCCACTCCGCGTCGGTCGTGCCGGTGGCGCGGCGGCTGGCGACGGTGAGCCACATCAGCCCTTCGACCGGATTGGCGGCGAGGCCGCCGTCGCCGTTGAACAGGATATCGCCGAGTCTCGCCTGCGCCGGGGCGTGGCCCTTGCGCGCCGCCAGCGACAGCCAGCGGGCACTCTGCAGCGGATTGTCGCCCAGCTCGTTGGCGTCGAGATACAGATTGCCGATCATGTACTGCGCGTCGGCGTCGCCGAAATAGCTGGCCGCGTGAAGCAGCAGCTTGATCGAATAGTCCCCGTCCTTGGCAATGCCGGCTTCGGGCAGGCCGTCCTTGTAGTACTCGCCCATCTTGACGAAGGAGTGCGCGACGATGTCGGCCTCGATCCCCTTGGGGGCAGTGTCGGCGTGCTGGTCGGCGATCTCGGCGAAATAACCGAAGGCCTTGGCCTTGTCCTGCGCGACGCCCTCGCCGCTCTCGTACATCAGCCCGAGCTGCCACAGCGCCATCGGATCGCCCGCTGCCGCGGCCGCCTCGAGCGCGGCGACCTGGTCGGCGCTCGAAATGCCGCCGCCGGCGCCGTCCATGGCGCTCGCCATCGCCTGCGCCGCGTCGACCGCGGTCTGCGCGCCGGCCGGCACGGCACCGAACGTCAGCGCCGCGCCGAAGATCACGGAGGCAAGGGCCGAGGCCCTAAATATCCGCATACTGCTCCTTTTCGCCCTTGGCGCCCGGATTGGTCAGCGCGCCGTAGCGTGCCGGCCCGACGAGCTGGGCATACTTCCAGATGGCCCCCGAGCCATATTCGGTCTCGCGTGGCGCCCACGAAGTCTTGCGGCGGGCGAATTCCTCGTCCGAGACGTTGACCGATATCTCGCCGGTCACCGCATCGAGGGTGATGATGTCGCCGTCCCTGATCAGCGCGATCGGGCCGCCGACCGCCGCCTCCGGCCCGACATGGCCGATGCAGAAGCCGCGCGTCGCGCCGGAGAAGCGGCCGTCGGTGATCAGTGCCACCTTGTCGCCCATGCCCTGGCCATAGAGCGCCGCCGTGGTCGACAGCATCTCGCGCATGCCGGGGCCGCCCTTGGGGCCCTCGTAGCGGATGACGAGGATGTCGCCTTCCGTGTAGGTGCGGTTGTTGACGACCTCGAAGCAGGCTTCCTCATTGTCGAAGACGCGGGCCGGGCCGACGAAACGCTGGTTCTTGAGCCCCGCGACCTTCACGATGGCGCCATCCGGCGCCAGATTGCCGCGCAGTGCCACGACGCCGCCGGTCGGCGAGATCGGGTTCGACGTCGGACGCACGACGTCCTGCTTGTCGTTCCACTGCACCTTCTCGAGGTTCTCGGCGATGGTCTTGCCGGTGACGGTAAGGCAGTCGCCGTGGAGCATGCCGGCTTCGAGGAGCATCTTCAGGACCGCGGGGGTGCCGCCGACGCCTTGCATGTCCTCCATGACGTACTTGCCGGACGGCTGGAGGTCG
>JACRAF010000046.1 GCA_016213505.1 Devosia nanyangense | reverse complement strand
GGTCGGCATGGTGTTCCAGCAATTCAACCTGTTTCCCCACATGACCGTGCTCCGGAACCTCACTTTGGCGCCGATGCGCGTGCGCGGCACCTCGCGCGCCGAAGCCGAGGCGCTGGCGATGCAGCTCTTGAAGCGCGTCCGCATTCCCGAGCAGGCGCACAAATACCCGGCGCAGCTTTCGGGCGGCCAGCAGCAGCGGGTCGCCATCGCGCGGGCGCTTTCGATGAAGCCGCGCATATTGCTGTTCGACGAGCCCACCTCGGCGCTCGATCCCGAGATGGTCAAGGAAGTGCTCGACGTCATGGTGTCGCTCGCCGAAGGCGGCATGACCATGCTGGTGGTGACCCACGAAATGGGCTTTGCCCGGCAGGTCGCCAACCGGGTGATCTTCATGGATCAGGGCCAGATCATCGAGCAGAACGAGCCCGAGGAGTTCTTCTCCAATCCCCAGCACGACCGCACCAAGCTGTTCCTGAGCCAGATTCTCCACTGACCTGGCCAAGCGCTTCCCCTCACACCATCTCTCGTTCGTCATCCCCGGGCTTGACCCGGGGACCCAGCCCAAGCTTCAGACATCGCGTACGCGGCTGCGTGGCCGGTTCGCGAAGCTTCTGATCGGTAACTTGACCCGCGCCGCCGTCTGTTGAACACATGCGCCCCGAAAGGAAGGAGCGTGCCGGTGAACATCTTGACGCGCCCTGGCGCTTTCGTCCTGCTGCTGCTTGCCGCCATGATTGCCCCCGCCTTTGCCCAGACCTCGGCCCCCGATGGTCCGACGCTGGCGGCGGTGCGGGCCCGCGGGCACCTCATCTGCGCCACCAGCGATCCGCTGCCGGGCTTTGCCCAATTGGGGAGCGAGGGGCGCTGGAACGGGTTCGACGTCGATTTCTGCCGGGCCGTGGCCGCGGCGATCTTCGGCGATCCGTCCAAGCTCGAATTCAAGCCGCTGTCGGGCGACGCGCGTTTCGCCGAGCTGCAGACCGGCGAGGTCGACCTCGTCGCCCGCAACGCCTCGTGGACCATCAGGCGGGACACCAGCTACGGCGCGAGCTACGTCGCGCCGCTGTTCTACGACGGGCTGGCGTTCATGGTGCCGCAATCGCTGGGTGTCGTCTCGGCCTATCAGCTCGACAATCTCAGGGTCTGCGCGCTCGACGAGGGCGACGAGCTGACCAGTCTGCAGGAGTTCGCCTTCGTCAACCAGGCCAACTACACCGAAGTGCTGTACGAGGATCGAGAGGACCTGTCGGTTGCCTACCAGCGCGGCCTTTGCGACGCCGTCTCGGCTCCGGCCAGCTGGCTCAACGCCATCCGGCGCGGCATGTCCGATCCGGGGACGCAGCGCATCCTGCCCGAGCGGATCAGCAAATCGGTGTTCGGCCCGGTGGTCCGCGCCGGCGACCCGCAATGGTTCAAGATCGTGCAGTGGACGGTGTTTGCGCTGATCGATGCCGAAGAGGCGGGGGTCACCTCGCTCAACATCGATTCGCTCAAGGCGGCCAAGACGCACCGCATCCGGCGCCTCCTCGGACTCGAAGGCAGTTTCGGCCCGCCGCTCGGCCTGGTGTCCGGTTTCGTCCCGAATATCATAGCTGCCGTAGGCAATTACGGCGAAATATTCGATCGCAATTTCGGCCCCGACACCGGCGCGGGCGTGGCGCGCGGACAGAATTCGCTGTGGAGCAATGGCGGGTTGATCTACGCGCCGAACGTCGAGGAATAGGGACGGCCGCTCGGCCTCAGGCGAACAGCAAAGCGACGCGCCGGTTCTGGGCGCCCTTCTTTTCGATCTTGCCCAGCTTCAGCAGACCGATCTCGGAGGTGTTGGCGACGTGCGTGCCGCCGCAGGGCTGCAGATCCACGTCACCGATGCGGATCAGCCGCACGCGACCCTGACCCATCGGCGGCTTCACCTTCATGGTCTTGATCAGCCCCGGATTGGCGGCCATCTCGTCGTCGCTGATCCATTCGTCGGTGACGGCGTGGTTGCCCGCGACCATCGCGTTGAGTCGCGCCTCGAGCTCGCCGAGGTTTTCGGGCACCTCCGGCATGTCGAAATCGAGCCGGCCCTTGTCCTCGCCAACCGAGCCGCCGGTGACGGGGAACGGAAACACCACCGACAATAGGTGCAGCGCCGTGTGCATCCGCATCAGCCGGTAGCGGCGGTCCCAGTCGAGATCGAGGGTGACGCTCTCGCCCGCCGCCACCGGGGGTGCGTCGTCATCCGGCACATGGACGACCCGCGTCTTGTCGCCCTCGGGGTGGACGACATTGGCGACCGATACGACGCGGCCGGCGCCTGCGACGATCCGTCCGGTGTCGTTCGGCTGACCGCCGGAGGCGGCATAGAAGATGGTGCGGTCGAGGACGATGCCGCCGTCCGGCGTCACCTCCGCCACCGTCGCGCTGAGGGTTCTTAGGTAGCTGTCGGAGCGGAAGACGAATTCGGTCATCGGCATCTGTCTCAGAGGATCGGCGAAAAAAGGCGCGCCGCCTGCGTCAGGAACCGCATCATCACGGTCTGCGAACCACGGCGGTCGAGGTCGACCTTGTTGGCCTCGGCAAAATCCTTCTTCAGCATCTTTTCCACCGCGGTGATGGTCCGCTCATGGGTGAACCACATGGTGATCTCGAAGTTGATGCGGAACGAGCGGTTGTCGAAGTTCACCGTGCCGACCCCGGCGAGCTTGTCGTCGACGAGGATGACCTTCTGGTGCAGGAACCCGTTCGGATAGCGGTAGACGTCGATGCCGTGGTGGACCATCCGGTTGGCGTAGGCGATGCTGGCCAGCCAGACGATCCGGTGGTCGGGCTTCTGCGGCACCAGGATGCGGACGTCGACGCCGCGCATTTTTGCGGCGAAGAGCGCTGTTTCCATTGACACATCCGGGACGAAATAGGGACTGACGATCCACAGCCGCTTTTGCGTCTGGCCGATGACGTCGTCGAAGGCGATGGCGCAGCTTTCGAGGACGTCGGCGGGGCCGGTCGGCATGATCAGCACGGACTCGTCGCCGGCGATTTCGGTCGAGGTGGGCAGCCCCGTCAGTTCCTCGCCGGTCGCCCATTGCCAGTCTTCGCGAAAGCTGAGTTCGGCCGCGAGCACCGACGGGCCCCTCAGTCGCATGTGTGTGTCGCGCCAGTGCCCGAAGACCTTGGAGCGCCCCATATACTCGTCGCCGACATTGAGCCCTCCGATCCAGGCCTCTTTGCCGTCGACCACGACGATCTTGCGGTGGTTGCGGTACTGGATGCGGGTCGGGCCGAGAAAGCGCAGGAACCGGTGGCGGTGGTTGAAGCCGCGGATATTGATGCCGGCGTCGTGCAGCCGCTGCTTATAGGCGCGCGGCAGCCAGAAGCAGCCGACGTCGTCGTAGAGCAGGTAGATCTTCACGCCCGCATTGGCGCGCTCGATCAGCCGGGTCGCAAATTCGCGTCCGAGTTCGTCGTCGTGAATGATGTAGAACTGGATCAGCAGCGTGCTCTGGGCGCGCGAGATTCCGGCGAAGATGGAGTCGAACGTCGCCTCGCCGTCAACCAGCAGCTCGACCTCGTTGCCGCCGAGAAACGGCAGTTGCGAGACGTTGGCGAGCACCGGCCATTCGTCCGTCGCCGGCTGATCGAGGATCTTGGTCTTGGCGGCGCGCACCTTGCGCAATACGCGGCCCGAATGGGTCTGCACCGCGGCATAGTCGTCGAACAGTTTCAGCCCGAAGATCGCGTACACCAGCGTCATCGGGAACGGCAGGATCAGCAGCGACAGGATCCACGCGATCGAGCCCTGCGAGGTGCGCGAGCGGAAGATTTCGCTCACGGCAAAGGCCAGCGCCAGAAGGTAATTGGCGACATAGAGCCAATAGATGATCCCGCGGTCGGGGATCAGGTCGGCAAGCCAGGACTCGATGGTGAGCAAATGATCAGGCTGGTTCGGGTTCCACGACGCTGTGCCAGTCTACCGAAGGCGCGGCCTCCAGCCAATGCGGCACCGGCAGGCCCTTGGACCTGAGGAAGGCCGGGTTGAACAGCTTGGACTGGTAGCGGTTGCCGTAGTCGCAGAGGACGGTGACGATGGTCCTGCCCGGCCCGAGGTCGCGCGCCAGCTGCACTGCGCCCGCGATGTTGATCGCCGACGAGCCGCCGAGGCAGAGCCCTTCATGCTCGAGCAGGTCGAAGAGATAGGGCAGGGCCTCGCTGTCCGCGATCTGGTAGGCGCGGTCGACCTCGACGCCCTCGAGATTGGCGGTGATGCGTCCCTGGCCGATGCCCTCGGTGATCGAATTGCCCGCCGATTTGAGCTCGCCATGGGCATAGTAGTTGAAGAGCGCCGCGCCTTCCGGGTCGGCGATGCCGATCTGAATGTTGCGGTTCTTCGCCTTGAGCGCCATTGAGACGCCGCCGAGCGTGCCACCGGAGCCGACCGCGCAGATGAAGCCGTCGATGTTGCCGCCGGTCTGCTCCCAGATTTCGGGCCCGGTGGTTTCGAGATGGGCGCGCCGGTTGGCGACGTTGTCGAACTGGTTGGCCCAGACGGCGCCGGCAGGGAGTTCGTGGGCCAGCTTCTGCGCCAGCCGGCCGCTGAGCTTCACGTAATTGTTGGGGTTCTTGTAGGGCTTCGCCGGCACTTCGATCAGCTCGGCGCCGTAGAGGCGAAGGGCGTCCTTCTTTTCCTGGCTCTGCGTTTCGGGGATGACGATGACCGTCTTGAAGCCCATCGCGTTGCCGACCAGAGCGAGGCCGATGCCGGTATTTCCGGCGGTGCCCTCGACGATGGTGCCACCCGGCCGCAGCTGGCCTTTTTCCACCGCGTCGCGGACGATGAACAGCGCTGCCCGGTCCTTGACCGACTGGCCTGGATTGAGGAATTCCGCCTTTCCCCAGATGTCGCAGCCGGTCAGTTCGGAGACCCGATTGAGACGGATGAGGGGCGTGTTGCCGATGGCGGAGACGACGTCGCGATGATTGATCATGCCGCCGTTTTAGAAAGGCTACCCGCGATGGACAAGCGCCAAACCCCGAAACGGTAAGGGATTTCTGTCGGTGCGGCGGCCTTGGAATGCGCGGCTACGGCGCTTGCTTCCGGCGCGTATTCCAGTGCATGGCGCGGAGGGGGGAGCGGTCGCCGCCAAGCCAGCGTCGTTGCAGTGGTGGAATGTTTTTCTGCTTTGCCGCACTGGGCGGCGTGCGATTTCTCGGATTGGCGGGGGACTGCGGCATCAGGCTTTGACAGCGAAGCGATCCGCGCAACTCGCGGCGGCGGCTCACCTTTCAGCAAGGTCCGCGCCCTTGCCGGGCCGCGGGTGAAGGCGTATCTCCCCGGCAATTCCTCGTCCGGACCCACTGCGCATGACCGAACCGAAAAACCTCAGCCATCTCAAGGCCCTCGAATCCGAGAGCATCGAGATTTTCCGCGAGGTAGCGGCCAGTTTCGAGCGCCCGGTGATGATGTACTCGATCGGCAAGGACTCCTCGGTCCTGCTGCATCTGGCGCGCAAGGCGTTCTTCCCGAGCCGCATTCCGTTCCCCCTGCTTCACATCGACACCACCTGGAAGTTCCAGGAGATGATCGAGTTTCGCGACCGAATGGCCACGCAGCACGGCTTCGAGCTCCTGGTACATACCAATCCCGAAGGGCTCGCCGCCAACGTCAATCCCTTCGACCACGGCTCGTCGCGCTACACCGATATCATGAAGACGCAGGCGCTGCGGCAGGCGCTGAACGCCGGCAAATACGACGCGGCGATTGGCGGGGCGCGGCGCGACGAAGAGAAATCGCGGGCCAAGGAGCGCATCTTCTCGCACCGCAATGCCCAGCATGCCTGGGACCCCAAGAACCAGCGGCCGGAGCTTTGGCGCATCTTCAACACCCGGCTGGCGCCGGGCGAGAGCATGCGCGTGTTCCCGCTCAGCAACTGGACCGAACTCGACATCTGGACCTACATCTACTCGGAAGGCATCGAGATCACGCCGCTCTATTTCGCGCGCAAGCGCCCGGTGGTCGAACGCTCCGGCACGCTGATCATGATCGATGACGATCGGTTCCGCTTCGAACCGGGCGAGACGCCGAGCGATCGAATGGTCCGTTTCCGTACCCTCGGCTGCTATCCACTGACCGGCGCCATCCCCTCCACCGCATCCGATCTGCCGTCGATCATCATGGAAATGCAGGCCTCGCGCACCTCCGAGCGCGAAGGCCGTCTGATCGACAGCGACAGCGTCGGCTCGATGGAAAAGAAGAAGCAGGAGGGGTATTTCTAGGACATGGCCCATTCCGGGGACGCAAGATGAACAAGGTTGTGCTTGAGCACTATCCAGCCGAGCGCCTTCCCGACGATATTCGCCGGGAGCTGGGTGGGGCCATTTCCGTGACGGTGACAGTCGAAGAGGAGCGACCGCAAGGCGTAAGCGCCGCGGAGCTCGTTGCGATGCTGAAGCGGGAAAAAGCAAAGCCCGGCTTTAAGAGTGTTTCCATAGAGGAGGCAACCGCACGTATACGCGCCCTGCGCGACGAGTGGGACGATGAATGAGTGAGCCGAGGCGAGTTTACCTCGACACGAACATCTTCATCGTATTGCGCGAGCATCACGGCCCGGAATCGGAACAACTCGTCGCCCTTGCGCAGGCGTCGTCGCAGACGGGACGAGCTCGCCTAGTCACGAGCGAGCTGACCCTTGCAGAGCTGCTCGTCAAGCCGATGGCTGATGGCGAATCCGATCTGGCCCGGGACTATGAACAAATGATTGGTGGTGCCGATTGGCTCACGGTGCTTCCGGTTGGTCGCGACGTGCTCCGACGGGCCGCCTCGCTCAGAAGTCGCCACCGAGGTTTGAAGCTGCCAGACGCGATACACATCGGCTCCGCTCTGGCGGGTGCGTGTAGTCGCGTTCTGACCAGCGACACGGGGATCAAAGACACCCAACTTGTAAGAGCAGAAGGCACTGCGCCATTGACCCTCGTCCGCCCCGACCTCCCTAGTTTGATTGCACTTGCCCGGTGGATCGCCGAATGATGAACGTGGCCGCTCCTATCCGCTCCCCCGACACCGATATCGATCTCTGGCTCGCCCAGCAGACCGAGAAGGGCCTGTTGCGCTTTCTCACCTGCGGCTCGGTGGACGACGGGAAATCGACGCTGATCGGGCGGCTGCTCTATGACAGCCAGCTCATCCTCGACGACCAGTTGGCCTCGCTCCGCAAGGAAAGCCGCAACCGCATGGTCGGCGACGAGGGCATCGACTTCTCGCTGCTGGTGGATGGCCTCGCCGCCGAGCGCGAGCAGGGCATCACCATCGATGTCGCCTACCGGTTCTTTTCGACCGACAAGCGCAAGTTCATCGTCGCCGACACGCCCGGCCACGAGCAGTACACCCGCAACATGGCGACGGGCGCTTCGAACGCCGACCTCGCCATCGTCCTGATCGACGCCCGGAAGGGCGTTTTAGTACAGACGCGGCGGCACAGCTTCATCCTCAGCCTGATCGGGGTGAAGCACGTGGTGCTGGCGATCAACAAGATCGACCTCGTCGGCTACGATCCGGATGTGTTCAACGCCATCGAGTCCGAGTACCGCGCTTTCGCCAAAGACCTCGGCTTCGAGACGCTGGTGGCGATCCCGGTTTCGGCGCTCAAGGGCGACAACATCCTCATGCCGAGCCCGAACATGGGGTGGTATCGCGGCCCCCAGCTCGTCCCCTATCTCGAGACCATCGAAGTCGCCTCCGATCGCACGAGCAAGCCGATGCGGTTTCCGGTGCAGTGGGTGAACCGGCCGAACCTCGATTTCCGCGGCTTCTCCGGCACGGTTGCCTCGGGCGTCGTTTCGGTCGGCGACGACGTGCTGGTCGCGGCGTCGCGCAAGCCGGCCAAGGTCGCGCGCATCGTCACCATGGACGGTGACATATCCATGGCCGTTGCCGGACACGCCGTGACACTTGTTCTGGATCGCGAGGTCGATATTTCCCGCGGCGACGTGCTGAGCCATCCCGGCGAGACGCCCGAATTCTCCAACCAGTTCCAGGCGCGCATGGTCTGGATGAGCGACGAGACCGCCTTTCCGGGCCGCTCCTATCTGCTCAAGATCGGCGCCCAACTCGTGCCGGCGACCATCACCGATCTCAAATTCCGCACCAACGTCAATACGTTGGAGCACACGTCGGCAAAAACGCTGGAACTGAACGAAGTCGGCACGCTCACCATCGCCACCGACAAGCCGATCGCTTTCGACGCCTATGCGAGCAACGGGCTCACCGGCGCGTTCATCCTCATCGACCGCATCTCGAACGCCACGCTGGGCGCCGGCGTCATCGATTTCGGCCTCCGCCGCGCCCAGAATCTGAGCTGGCAGAGTTTCGACGTGAACCGCACGGTCCGCGCCGAAATGAAGGGCCAGACGGCCTCGATCGTCTGGTTCACGGGCCTCTCCGGCTCAGGCAAATCCACGGTCGCCAACCTGGTCGAAAAGAAGCTCGCGGCCGAGGGACACCACGCCTACATCCTCGACGGCGACAATGTGCGCCACGGCCTCAACAAGGATCTCGGCTTCACCGAGGAGGCGCGCGTCGAGAACATCCGCCGCGTCGCCGAAGTGGCGCGGCTGATGGCCGACGCCGGGCTGATCGTGCTGGTCTCGTTCATCTCGCCGTTCCGCAATGAGCGGCGCCTGGCGCGCGAAATCGCAGGCGATATTCCGTTCACCGAGGTCTATGTCGATACCCCGCTCGCGGTGTGCGAGGCCCGCGACCCCAAGGGTCTCTACGCCCGGGCCCGTCGCGGCGAGATCAAGAACTTCACCGGCATCGACAGCCCGTTCGAACCGCCCGAGCATGCCGAGATGGTGCTGCACGGGGCGGTGGAAACGCCCGAGGCGATGGCCGAGGCGCTGTATGAACAGGTGTTCGGCCGCGGGCCGGGATACTCCATCTAGGGCTTGCTACGGGCGGCTTGACGCCGCCCGCGTGTTCGTGTTTTGTTCCTCGCACAGGAGCGGGAACATGGACACCGATATCGACACCAGCCGGATGAAACGCGCGATCTACCCGATGCCGGGCGACGTGCGCGCCGCGCTCGAGAAGCGCGACGTCATGGACGTGTATCGCGCCCGCCCAGCGTATCAGCAGAACGACTATGTGGGCTGGATCGGCCGGGCCAGGCTGCCGGCCACACGCGCCAAGCGGATCAGTCAGATGCTCGACGAGCTCGAGCGCGGCGGGGTTTACATGAAGATGGCCTGGCGGGCCTAGACGCCGTACTTCTCGACAATGGGCTTGCGCCACGGGCCGGAACTGCTGCTAACGTGCGCCATGCGCGGCCGCACCTCATCCGTCCGGAGCCTGATCCTGCTGCTCATCGCCGCCGCTTTCGCGGTCGCCTCGCCGGTGACAGCGGCGCCGGCGCAGTTCAAAAAGGTGTTCATCGTCGTCCTCGAGAATGAGGATGCGCAGAGCGCCGCCAAGCAACCGTTTCTCGCCGGCCTCGCAAAGACGGGAGCGCTGCTGTCGGACTACAGCGGCGTGTCGCATCCATCTCAGCCAAACTACTTGGCGATCACCGCGGGCAGCACGTTGGGCGTGCGCAACAACTCGCGGCACAACCTCGACGCCACCCACATCGGCGATCTGCTCGAGGCCAAGGGGCGCTCGTGGAAGTCGTATGCCGAAGACTATCCGGGCGGCTGCGACCTGAGGGCGACGATCGGCAAATATGCCCGCAAGCACGAGCCGTTCCTCAGCTATTTGAACATCCAGCAGAGCGCCGAGCGCTGCGCGCGCGTGGTCAATTCGGCGCAGTTGGACGCCGATCTCGCCAGCGGCGCGTTGCCGGATTTCTCGCTCTACATCCCCAACAACCACAACAACGGCCACGACACCGGCGTGGCGTTCGCGGACAAGTGGCTGGCGAGCCGGTTCGGGCCACTGCTCCATGATGCGCGATTCATGAAGGGCATGCTGTTCGTGGTGACCTTCGACGAGGCCGACCACGGCAACGGCGTCTTCACCGTCCTTTTCGGCGATATGGTCCAGCCCGGGTCGGTCTCGGACACGGCGTACGACCACTACAGCCTGCTGCGGACGATCGAGGACGGTTTTGGGCTCGGCTCGCTCGGTCGCAACGACGCTGCTGCGACCCCGATCGCCGGTGTCTTCAAGTAGACGGATGCGAGAAGGGGCGCCGATGTGGCGCCCCCTTGTGTCCGTGCGATCAGGCGCCGAAGAACGTCGACGGCAGAATTCCGATCAGGGTCGAGAAGGAGCGCACGACCTCGAGCGGAACGTTGGTGCCGGTGAGCGAGCCCGAGGCGTCGACATAGGCGGGCGTCGTGATCTGCTCGTTGTCGACCATCACTGTAACGTTGTTCGAGTTCTTCATGATGATCTGGCCGGAAATGCCGTCGGCCGCCGCGAACAGGTCTCCGTCGCCACCGCCGGCGTCGGCAAACAGCGCATCGTCGGTGGTGGTCTGGGCCGAGGGCAGGGTGAGCACGAGATCGTACTGAGTCTGGCTCTCGACGCCCGGCGAGTCGGTGAACGGCATGTTGCCGCTGAGCTCATAGGTCTTGCTGTTGCAATCGGCCGTGACTTTGAAGAACCACGAATAGGTCTGGTAGGCGAAGATGGCGTTGCCGTTCCAGGTGCAGCCCTTGTCCGACGGCAGCCCGGCGCCCGGCACGAAGAAGCGGTTGAAGTCGACGGTGTCGACCGCCGTGTTGATCGGCGAGGTGCTGTCGCCCTGAAGCTTCTTGAGCACGAGGTCCTTCAGCCCGGTGGCGCCGGACGAGGTGAGTTCGGGCTTGAGGTTGAGCGAACCGCCGAACTGCGTCTGCGACGGCGGCACGGTGCCGACGGCGAGGTAGTTGATCGACATCGCCTTGCCGTCGGTGCTGCCGTCGGCGGTCACGGTGTAGGAGCCGACGAACTGGGTGCGCGGCAGCCACTGGCTGGTCTTGGGATTGAAGATGGAGCCGCCCGATCCGGTCTGGAAGGCGCAGACCTTGTCCTTGCGCAGAACGAACAGATCAGTGTGGCCGGCGGTGCACTCCAGCACCAGCGCGGCCTTGATCTGGGCGTCGGTGAGGGACACGGTGAAGTGGTCCAGCTTGTTGTTGTCCTTGAGACTGGGCATGTCGGCGATGGTCGTGAAGGCGACCGTCGGCGCCGGCGTCTGGGCCAGAGCGAGCGAGGTGAACGCCAGCGGGGCAACGAGCGCCACGGCGGCCATGAGGTATTTTCTTGTCACGAGAATCTCCCTTCGTTCAGCACAATTGCTGGAGCGCCGAACCGGCGCCTTGCGGCCTTCGCGCAGCCGCGCAAGATGCCTCGGCCAGGAGCCGAGAGTGAGGACATAGGTACTGTGCGCGCCCCGCGCGACGGTTTTGTGGTCGATTTGACGCCAAGTTTCATCGAAAGCCGGACGCCACCGCGAAAACTCCGCCGCGGCCCGTGACGCATAGCGCCGCGCAGATGAACTCGGGCTGAAGATGACTGCCGCAAAACCGGCGCAAAGACGCTGCGTCCGGGCACGGGGAGAGAGCGATGAGCGAGAGCATCCTGTATCATGAGGGAAATCGGCGGCTGCAGGATCAGTTCGACAGCCGCCCTATCGCCGATCGGCTGGAGACTGTCACGACGCGGACGGCGTTCACGACCGCCGACACGGCATTCATCGAGAGCATGCCGTATTTCTTCCTCGCGACGGCGGACGCCGACGGGCGACCCGATTGCTCGTTCAAGGGCGGCCAGCCGGGGTTCGTGCGCGTCGCAGGGCCGGGCGAACTCGCCTTTCCCGACTACGATGGGAACGGCATGTTCAAGAGCCTTGGCAATGTTCTGGTCAACGCCAATGTCGGCATCCTGTTCATCGCCATGCACGGCAAGCCGCGGCGGCTGCGCGTCAACGGTACGGCGACGGTGAGCCGCGACGACCCGCTGCTGGCTCGAACCGTGGGCGCCCAGCTCATCGTTCGCATCCAGGCACGGGCGATCTTCCCGAACTGTCCACGCTACATCCCGACCATGGAGCTGATCGAACCGTCGGTCTATGCGCCACAGGCCGGCTCCGACCCGCCCGAACCGGGATGGAAGAGCGCCGACGAGTTCAGGGACTGGGTGCCTCAGCGCCAGCCGACGTTCAAGGGTTGAGCGGGCTCAGGTCTCGAGCAGGGGCGGGTGTGTCGTGAAGGGAGTCGCGCTGGCTCCGGGGGCGTTCGGCTGCGTCCTCCCTGCTGCTCTCACTGGCTTGTGAGTTTCGCAAGGTCCGCGCGAGGGGCTAAGTCGAGACCCAAATCTTGTGAGGTGTTCGATGTCGAGGTGGTCTTTCGGGGTGCTGGCGGGTGCCGCTCTTGCCGCCAGCGGTCTCAGCACCGCTGCCTTCTCCGAGGAGTCCGTCCCGCTTGCGGAAGTTGCGCACATCCACGGCGTGGGCTTTGACCCCAAGGACCCGTCTCGGGTGCTGCTTGCCACCCATTTCGGCGTGATCGTCGCGACCGGCGATGGGATGGCAACGCCGCTCTCGGTCACGAGCGACGACTTCATGGGCTTCACGACCGTACCGGGGAGGAGCGACCTGCTGGTGGCGAGCGGTCATCCGGGGACCGGCCGGGGCAACATGGGTTTCATCACCTCAGAGGATGGTGGAGTCACGTGGCGGCAGGTGTCCGAAGGGTCCGACGGTCCCGTGGACTTCCATGCGCTTACAGTGAGCCCAGCGAACCCGGACGTGCTGTACGGTCTCTACCACGGCATCCAGGTCAGCCGCGATGGCGGTAGGACATGGGGCCTCGCCGGAGCAGGCCCAGCGGCGGTCATCGACCTCGCGGCCTCTTCGGTGGATGAGAATATGGTCTTCGCGGCGACTGGCGCGGGCCTGTACCGCAGCACTGACGGTGCAGAGACGTGGGAGTTGGTCGGGCCGGTCGCGCCCATGACGATGGTTGAGGCGGGTCCAGACGGGACTGTCTATGCCTTCGTCGCCGGGAATGGCCTTTACAGCCTCAATCCTGCGGCCGAGCAGTGGACGGCGCTGAACGAGAGCCTTGGTGGCCAAGAGTTTCTCCACATGGCCGCAGATGGCAGCGTGGAGGGTCACCTTGTGGCGGCTACGCACGCGAGCGAGGTTCTGGAGAGCCGCGACGGAGGGAGGACGTGGGCTCCATACGGCACGCCACGGTAGCTATCGGAGCCGTGATCGTCGCTGCGATAGCGGCCACTCTCGCGACCAGCATCTGGGCTCAGCAGTCGCACGTGCGCGGCCGTGAACTCTACGTCGCGAACTGCGCTCCCTGCCACGGGGCCTCGCTGGAGGGGCAGCCGGACTGGATGAAGAGGAAGCCGGATGGGCGGCTGCCAGCGCCCCCTCACGACACCTCAGGCCATACTTGGCATCACTCCGATGCACAGATCTTTCTGATCACCAAGGAGGGGCTGTCGGCTATCGCCCCCGGCTACGAGAGCGATATGCCCACGTTCGGTGGGAAGCTGAAGGATACCGAGATCATCGAGGTTCTGGAGTACATCAAGAGTACGTGGCCCGACCGCGAGCGGGCCTACCAAGCGGCACGCTCTGCGGAATGATGTGACGAGCATGGGCTGCCGATGGGGGGTGCCAGATGAGGGCTTGGCTCCGCGAGTAGGACTCGAACCTACGACCCAGCGGTTAACAGCCGCTTGCTCTACCAACTGAGCTATCGCGGAACGTTGGCATGCCCGAAGGCAGGGCCCGTGTAGCGGGTTTGATTTCCTTTGCCAACCGGTTTTTTCCGCCGGAATTCCGCGCCGCTCAGGCTTGGGCGCGGCGGCGGAGAGCGGCCAGATCGGCGGGGGTGTTGACGTTGGCGAAAGGGTCCTCGCCGGCGCTCCCGGCGTAGTCGAGCGGGGCCGCGCCGAGGGCCGCGGCGAGCCGCTTGAGGCTGTGCGGGGCGGCGCCGGCGCGCAGCTGGGCGGGCAGCGCGCTGAGGGCGGCGAAGCGCCAGAGCGCGTTGGTCGGGTAGGTCTGGCCGGCATAGGCGGCGACCACCGCTGGTGCCGTGTCGAGCAGGGGCAGGGCGCGCGCGACGAAATCGGCGGGAAAGAACGGCGTGTCGACGGCGACGCTGAGCAGCAGGTCCGGCGGATCATCCGCCAGCCGCTCGAGGGCGGCCGCGACCCCGGCCAGCGGGCCGCCATAGCCGGTCGCGAGGTCGAGCACCTGTTCCTCGAGCGGAAAGGCGGCGACTCCGAACGCCGCGCCGCCCACCGAGAGGAGGATCGGCTCGCACCCGGCAAGCGCCTCGCGGACGCGGTCGAGCAGCCGCTTTCCGCCGATCTCGATCAGCGCCTTGTTGACGCCGCCGAGGCGCTCGCCGCGGCCGCCGGCGAGGATCACGGCGGCGATCTTGTCCATCCCGAGCTGCCTCTCCGCGGGGCCAATCCGGCAGGCACTAAGCGCCACCGATTGTTGCTATATTAATGCCTTTCGTATAGCACCCAACCCGTTGGCAGGGCCACGTGGCGGAGTGGTTACGCAGCGGATTGCAAATCCGTGTATTCCGGTTCGATTCCGGACGTGGCCTCCAACTTCTCTTCAGATTGCAGGAGTCAGGCGGGCCGCGTCTGGAGGGGGTGATGCCCCCGCCCCGGGGTGGTTCGTCACGCAGTGGCTGTGATCCGCCAGCGCTTCGATAATCCGGCAATCGCAGACGCGGCCGTGGCCGCACTCATCCACCATCCTGGTCAGCTCCGTCTTGAGCGCCTGCAGGCTGGCAATGCGGCGCTCGACTTCGGCGAGATGATTGAGGGCGATGCTGTCGGCGTGGTGACACGATTGCTGCGGAGCCGCCGCCATCGCCAGAAGCTCGCGGATGTCATCGACAGCGAAGCCCAGTTCGCGCGCGTGACGGATAAAGTTCAGCCGATCTACTTCCGGCTCGCCATAGCGGCGTTGCCCGCTCTCGGTGCGAGGCGGTTCGGGCAAAAGACCGATCTGCTCATAGAAGCGGATGGTGGGCACTTTCACCGTCGTGCGCTTGGCCAACTCGCCGATAGGCAAATTCATCATTTTCGGTCCTTGACCCTCTAGTGACTAGAGCACCCATCATATGGGCAGTCACATCGCAAGGACCAGACCGCATGACTGATTCCCCCACGATCAAGACCCGCTATCGTGTGGGCGGCATGGATTGTGCCGCATGCGCCACCAAGATCGAGACGGCAGTGGGCAGACTGCCCGGCGTTTTTGAGGCGGGTGCTTCCTTCACTGCGGGCACCCTCAGCGTTTCACATTCTGGTGTGCCGTTCATAGCCATCGAACGGGCGGTGAAAGGCCTGGGCTACAGCATCGCCCGTCCCGATGCGCCCGTGCAGCCGACCGCCGCCGCAGCAGATCACGGCGACCACGATCATGGAGACGGCGAACCTGCAGAGGGCCATCGTGACCAGCATTTCCCCCCCGGCGATGGCCCCTGGTGGAAGACCCGCAAAGCAATCCTCACGGCGGTATGCGGCCTAGCGCTGGTGCTGGGCTACGTCATCGGGCAGGTCGTCCCGGCAATCGGGCATTGGGCGTTTCTGGCTGCGCTCCTTGTGGGATTGATCCCGATCGGCCGGCGTGCCCTCGCGGGGGCCTTTGCCGGCACGCCGTTCTCCATCGAGACGCTGATGACCATTGCAGCCGTAGGCGCGGTCGTAATCGGCGCAGCCGAAGAAGCAGCCACGGTGGTTCTGCTGTTCCTGGTGGGGGAGCTCCTTGAAGGCGTCGCTGCCGGCCGGGCTCGCGCCAGCATCCGCGGGCTCGCGGCCCTCGTTCCGAAGACCGCGCTGCTCGAGGAGAAGGGGCAGGCGCGCGAAGTACTCGCCGCTTCGCTGGTGGTCGGGTCCGTTATCGTCGTGCGACCGGGGGACCGGGTGCCGGCCGATGGGGAGATCGTCGAAGGCAGTGGGCTCATCGACGAGTCCCCGGTCACCGGGGAGAGCGTCCCGACGCGCAAGATCCCGGGCGACGAGATATTTGCGGGGACCATCAATGCCGATGGCGTTCTCCGCCTGCGGGTCACGGCCGCCGCTTCTGACAACACCATTTCGCGCGTGGTCAAGCTGGTGGAAGAAGCCCAGGAAAGCAAGGCGCCCACCGAGCGGTTCATCGACCGGTTCTCCAAATTCTACACTCCCGGCGTTGTCGTGGTTGGCGCGCTCGTCGCTATCGTGCCGCCCCTGCTCCTCGGCCAGCCGGGGGGCGAGTGGGTCTACAAGGGCCTCGCGGTCCTGTTGATCGGGTGCCCGTGCGCCTTGGTCATCTCCACGCCGGCGGCGATCGCGGCCGGGCTTTCGGCAGGCGCGCGCCGTGGCTTGCTGCTCAAGGGTGGCGCAGTCCTCGAAGGCCTGCGCAAAGTCACGACCGTGGCGTTCGACAAGACCGGCACGCTCACCGAGGGCAAGCCGGTGGTCACCGATATTGTTGCCATCGGGCGCACCGAGAGGCAGGTGCTGTCGCTCGCGGCGGCGCTGGAGTCCGGTTCATCCCATCCGCTCGCGCTGGCTATCCTTGCGCGCGCCGCGACAGACAAGGCAGCCATTCCGCCCGCCTCTGGTGCCAAAGCGATTGGCGGCAAAGGCGTGACAGGTAAGGTGGGCGGGGAGGACGTGTTCCTCGCGTCGCCGCAAGCAGCCAACGAGAAGGTCCGGTTGACCGACGATCAATCGGCCCGCATCGCTGCCTACAATGACGACGGCAAGACAGTGTCGATCCTCCTTGTCGCCAACCAGGTGGCGGGCATCTTCGCAATGCGTGACGAGCCGCGTGCCGACGCAGTGGCGGGTCTCAAGAAGCTTAAGGATGCCGGTGTCGCTACCGTCATGCTGACGGGCGACAATTCCCGCACGGCCAGGGCCATCGCGGCGGACCTGGGCATCGAGGCGAAGGCGGGGCTGTTGCCCGAAGACAAGCAGCGGATCGTCCGCGAACTGCAGGCGCAGGGGAAAGTGGTAGCCAAGGTCGGCGACGGCATCAACGACGCCCCGGCGCTTGCCGCTGCCGACGTCGGCATCGCAATGGGTGGGGGCGCTGATGTGGCCCTGGAGACCGCCGATGCCGCGGTGCTTCACGGCCGCGTCGCTGACATCGCAAGGCTGATCGATCTCTCGAAGACCGTCATGGGAAACATTGCGCAAAACATCACCATTGCCCTGGGGCTCAAGGTGATCTTCATGGTCACCACGATCCTCGGTATCACGGGTCTGTGGCCGGCCATCCTTGCCGATACGGGTGCGACGGTGCTGGTGACCGCGAACGCCATGCGTCTGCTCGGGTGGAATGGCAAGTCGCGTCTCGCCGACTAAGGGGCTGTGCGGGGAGACTTGGCCGACCCTGCCGCCGATGACCTTGCCCACCTGCAATCGCGGGGCTATGCACGGGCACTCTCATTCCGCCGGCAGGATCCCCCGATGACCGATTTCGACCATGCGCGCAAAACGATGGTGGACAACCAGTTGCGCACCGCCAACGTCACCGACCGGCGGGTGCTGGCGGCGATGGGGGAGGTGCCGCGGGAGAGGTTCGTGCCGGGCGCGCGGCGGGCGCTGGCCTATATCGATGAGGCGCAGCCGTTGAGCCCGACGCGGAAGCTCGGGGCGCCGGCGCCGTTCGCAAAACTGGTGCAGCTGGCGGCGGTGTCCCACACCGACCGTGTGCTCGATCTGGGCTGTGGCACCGGCTATTCGGCCGCGGTGCTGGCGCGGCTCGCCGCGCACGTGGTCGCAGTGGAGACCGATCCGGCGCTGGCGGCGGCGGCGCGCAAGACGCTGGCCGAACTGGAGGTGGGCAATGTCGGCGTCGTCGAGGGCGCGCTCGAGACGGCCGGGGGGGCCGACGGGCCTTACGACGTCATCGTCATCGAGGGGGCGCTCGAGGAGGTGCCCGATGCGCTGCTGGCGCAGTTGAAGCCGGAGGGCCGGCTGGCGGCGCTGATCGCGGCGCCCGGCCGGCCGGCGGTGGCGCATCTGTTCGTCAGGTCGGGCGAGGGCATCGCGGCCAAGGCCGAGTTCGATGCGGTGCTGCCGCCGCTCGCCCCGAGGCGCGACGATCGCTTCGTATTCTGACGCCGGAGTGCCGTTACTAAACGACGCTTAGCATGTGTTGCCGCAGCACCACGCGGGGGCTGAATTTTACATGAAATCGGACGGGCCCTTGCAGCGGTAAGTTGTGTGGCCCAACTGCGCGACATAGGGTTGTGCCGCTGGAGGCCGTTTTATGTCGTTTTCTCGTCGAGTGCGTGCGGGCGCGCTGGCACTGCTGCTTTGTTCCGTATCGGCGGGGGCGGCGCGTGCCGAGACCCTGCGCGAGGCGCTGACCAGCGCTTATCTCAACAACCCGCAGATCCTGTCGGCGCTGCTCAACGTCAAGGCGACGGCCGAGAACATCGCGCTGGCCAAATCGGCCAAGCTGCCCTCGATCGGGCTGTCGGCGACCGAGACGCAGTCGGTGACGTTCGGCGTCAGCACCAGCGGTCCGACCATTGCGGTGGGCGCCAGCATCAGCCAGTCCATCTTCGACAATTTCAAGAGCGACGCCGATCTCGAGGCGGCGCGGGCGCTGACCGAAGCCAGCCGCTACTCGCTGCAGAACTCCGAGCAGAACGTCCTTCTGGCGGTGGTGGAGGCGTATTTCAACATCATCCGCGACACGCAGCTGGTGCAGGTCCGGCAGGAAAACGTGAAATTCTACCAGGCGCAGGTCGACAGCGCCAAAGACCGGCTGAAGATCGGCGAGGGCACCAAGATCGACGTGTCGCAGGCCGAGGCGCGCCTGGCCCAAGGAACGGCGTCGTACCAGTCGGCGGTGGCCAGCCTGCAGACCAGCCAGGCCAGCTATGAGCGCTATGTCGGCCACAAGCCGAAGAACCTCACCACGACCTACCGGCTGGGCACGCTGCTGCCCAAGAGCCTGGATGCGGCGATCAGCGAGGCGGTGATGTCGCATCCGGCGATCCTCAGCGCCAGGGCGGGCATCCGTGCCGCGCAGGCGAACTCGGACTCGGCCAATGCCGCGTTCGGGCCGACGCTCGATATGGTCGGCTCGATCGGCAGCACGGTGTTCGGCGGCGGCTTCCTGTCGCCGCCCAATCCGACCGCGACGCTGAAGTTCACTCTTGCCGTGCCGATCTATGCCGGCGGGGCTCTCGGGGCCAGCATTCGCAAGGCCAACATCAACCAGATCAAGAGCGAAGTGGACGCGCTGGCGGCCCGCGACCAGATCAAGGAATCGCTGATCTCGGCGTGGAGCTCGATGCAGAACGCCTCGGCGCAGATCGAATCGGCCAATTCGGCAGTGGCCGCCGGCGAGCTTTCGCTCGAGGGGATCGTGCAGGAGCGCGACGTCGGCCAGGCGACGACGCTCGACGTGCTCAACGCGCAGTCCGAGCTGACCACGGTCAAGGAAGGGCTGATCTCGGCCAGCGCCGCAAAAGTCATCGCATCGTTCGCGGTGGTGGCGGCAACCGGACACCTGACCGCATCCGATCTCTCGCTCGACGTCGAAATCCAGACCGGCGAGGACTACATCGCCAAGGTCGAGGATGTCTGGGCCGAGCTGCGCGCGCTCGACTGAGCATCGTCCCACCGCAGCGCGAGAGCTTGCGCGTCGTTGATGACAACGATTGTCAGATTGCGGCCGAGACCATGGTTCCGGCCGTAAAGATTTGGGGAAGAGCGGCGGCGGCCAAGGCTTTGCGTCGCATAAACCGACATCTGGGCTTACAGTGGGCGCAGACGAATCAAGCGCTGGACCAGGCGGGAGCGCTCTCGTCGTGCGTTGAATGAGGCCTCGATGAACAAGCCGGCCACCAAAGAGCCGTCGATGGACGAGATCCTCTCGTCCATCCGGCAGATTATCGCCGACGACGACGCGTCCGCTGCGCCGCCGCCGGTTGCGCCCGCACCAGCGCCGGTCCGGCCGGCGCTCGCTGCTGCCGCGGCCCTGCAGGTTCCGCCGCGGCGGGCCGCGGAACCGCTGGCGCTGTCGGCGGCGCAGATCATGCCGCCGCGCGAGCCGGCTGCTGCCGCTGCGGCTAGCGCAGCGCCGCCCCCGCCGGCCGCGGCCAGGGCGATGGATTTTTCGGCGATGCTGTCGGCGATCGACGAGCCGGAGGGCGATGTCTCGCCGCCGATCGCCGAGATGCTCGCGGCCGGCGAGCCCGAATTGGTCGATCCCGAGGATATTGCCTTCGAGCCGGAACCAGAGCCCGAACCGGAGCCAGAGCCGCCCCCGCCGCCGCCGGTGATGCGGGCACCTGAGCCGCCGCGTCCGGCCGAGCCGAGACCGGCGCCGCGCCCCGCCGCTTCGGTGGCAATGGCCGCGCCGATGCCCGATCCGAGGCTGTCGAGCGACATGGCCGAGGAACTGCTCGCGCCCACCACGCAGGCGGCGGTGCAGGGCAATCTGTCCCGGCTCAGCGCCATGGCCAGCGTCGGCACCGGCGGCCAGACGGTCGAGGGCATCATGCGCGACATGCTGCGGCCGATGCTGAAGGAATGGCTCGACGAGAACCTGCCTTCGCTGGTCGAACGCATGGTCGAAAAGGAAATCGCCCGCATCTCGCGCGGAGTAAAATGAGACCCGGCCGCAGTTGACATGGACCTGCTGTCGCTGTTCGGGCTGTTCGCCGTTTCGGGCATGCTCGTGACCTATGCGCTGGAGCGGCGGTCGAGCTGGTTCATCCTTGCGTTTGCCACATTCTGCGCCCTGGGATCGCTCTACGGCTTCCTGCAGGGCGCCTGGCCATTCGGTCTGGTCGAGGCCGTGTGGGCGATCGTCGCGCTCCTGCGGTGGCGCCGCGAGGCGTCGAACTGACCGATCGGCGAGGGCGCCTGTTGACTTTAGCCCTGTGCCTTTGCTTTAGACCAGAACCGAATTCGGGCCCGCCGGACCATTCGTCCGCGGGCCTTTGCCGCTGGAATTGACAATGCTCGAAAAGACTTATGATCCCGGTGCGGTCGAGGGCCGTATCTACCAGGCCTGGGTGGATGCCGAGGCCTTCAAGGCGGGGGCGGGCGCCAAGCCCGGCGCCGAGCCGTTCACCATCGTCATTCCGCCGCCCAACGTCACCGGCTCGCTCCATATCGGGCACGCGCTCAACAACACGATCCAGGACATCCTGGTCCGCTACAACCGGATGCGGGGAAAGGACGTGCTGTGGCAGCCGGGAACCGACCATGCCGGGATCGCCACGCAGATGATCGTCGAGCGCCAGCTGATGGAGCGGCAGGAGCCGTCGCGCCGCGAGATGGGCCGCGAGAAAGTCCTCGAGCGCGTGTGGGCGTGGAAGGCCGAAAGCGGCGGCACCATTCTCAACCAGCTCAAGCGCCTCGGCGCCTCGGCCGACTGGTCGCGCGAACGCTTCACCATGGACGAGGGGCTGAGCGCCGCCGTCCGAAAAGTGTTCATCGGGCTCTACGAGAAGGGCCTCATCTATCGCGCCAAGCGGCTGGTCAACTGGCACCCCGGGCTCGAAACCGCGATCTCCGACCTCGAGGTCGAGAACATCGAGGTGGCCGGCAAGATGTGGCACCTGAGCTACCCGATCGAGAATTCCGGCGAGACCATCGTGGTGGCGACGACGCGGCCCGAGACCATGCTCGGGGATGTCGCGGTGGCGGTGCACCCAGACGATCCGCGCTACCAGGGCGTCATCGGCAAATACGCGATCCTGCCGCTGGTCGGTCGCCGCATCCCGATCATCGCCGACGAGTACGCCGATCCGGAAGTGGGGTCGGGCGCGGTCAAGATCACGCCGGCGCACGATTTCAACGATTTCGAGGTCGGCCAGCGGCACAACCTCAAGCCGATCAACATCTTCACCACTGCGGCGCGGGTGAACTCGCATGCGCCGCGCGACTACCGCGGGCTCGATCGCTTCGAGGCGCGCGCCAAGGTGCTCGAGGATCTCGAGGCGCTGGGGGCGGTGCTGTGGGTCGAAGACAAGAAGATCATGGTGCCGCACGATGAAAAGACCAAGCAGGTCATCATCGAGCCGTTCCTGACCGACCAGTGGTTCGTCAACGCCGAGGTGCTGGCCAAGCCGGCGCTGGAATCGGTCAGGGCCGGGCGCACCAAATTCGTGCCGCAGAGCTGGGAAAACACCTATTTCGCCTGGATGGAGAACATCAAGCCGTGGTGCATTTCGCGCCAGCTCTGGTGGGGCCATCAGATCCCGGCGTGGTACGGGCCGCGGCTCAACTCCGACCCCGATTTCGGCAAGCCCGATGCCGGCCCGAAGATCTTCGTTGCCGTCAATGAAGAACAGGCCAAGAAGGACGCGATCGCGTACTACGGGCGGCAGGTCGAGTTCCAGACGGGGGGCCTCACGTCGCTGAGCTTCCAGAAGGCGATGGCCGACTTCGAGTCGACGCAGCGCGACCGGCTGGTGCCCGCCGTCTGGGCCTCGCGCCGGGCCTCCGACCCGTTCGCCGAGCTCAGCGATTCCAAGGTGCCGCTGCACCGCGACGAAGACGTGCTCGACACCTGGTTCTCGTCGGCGCTGTGGCCGTTCTCGACGCTGGGCTGGCCCGAGGACACGCCGGAAGTGCGCAAGTACTATCCGACGGACGTGCTGGTTACCGGCTTCGACATCATCTTCTTCTGGGTCGCCCGGATGATGATGATGGGCCTCGAATTCATGGGCAAGGAGCCGTTCCACACGGTCTATGTGCATGCGCTTGTCCGCGACGAGCAGGGCGCCAAGATGAGCAAGACCAAGGGCAACGTCATCGACCCGTTGAGCCTCGTCGACGGCTACGGCGCCGACGCGACGCGCTTCACGCTTGCCGCGATGGCAGCGCAGGGCCGCGACATGCGGCTCGCGATGAGCCGGGTCGAGGGCTATCGCAACTTCGTCACCAAACTCTGGAACGCCGCTCGCTTCCTCGAAATGAACGGCTGCGTCCGCAGGGCCGGGTTCGAGCCCCATCGCGTCAATCTCGCGGTCAACCGCTGGATCGTCGGCGCCACCGCGCGCGCCGTCGACGCGGTCGCCAGGCACATCGACGACTACAAGTTCAACGAAGCCGCCAACGCTGCCTACGACTTCGTCTGGGGCACCTATTGCGACTGGTACGTCGAACTCGCCAAGCCGATCCTGACCGGCGAACTGCCGGCAGAGAAGCAGGAGACGCAGGCGACAGCGGCGTTCGTGCTCGACCAGATTCTCAAGCTCCTGCATCCGTTCATGCCGTTCGTCACCGAGGAGCTGTGGGGCGAAACCGGCAAGGAAGGGCCGCCGCGCGAAAAGCTGCTGATCCTCACCGAATGGCCGGACCTCCATGGCTTTGCGGACGCCCATGCCGACGCCGAGATGACCTGGCTCATCGAGGTGGTCTCCGGCATCCGTTCGGTGCGCACGGAGATGAACGTGCCGGCCGGCGCCAAGATTCCGCTGGTGATCGTCGGGGCCGGCGAGGAGACCGGCATCCGGGTCGAGAGCCAGCTGCAGGCGTTGATCCGTCTCGCACGGCTCGAGGACGTCAGCTATGGCAGCGATGTGCCGTCCGGCTCGGCGCAGATCGTGCTTGGCGAGGCAACGCTGGCGCTGCCATTGGCCGGGGTCATCGACCTCGAGGCGGAGCGGGCGCGTCTGCGCAAGGACATCGCCCGGGAAGACTCCGAGATCGACAAGGTCGACCGCAAGCTCGGTAACGAGCAGTTCGTCGCCAAGGCGCCGCCCGAGGTGATCGAGGAGCAGCGCGAGCGCCGCGCCGAAGCGGTCGCCCGACGCGAGCGCCTGCTGGCCGCACTGGCCCGGTTGAGCTGATGGCGGCCGAGCCGAAGACGGAGCGCCCGCCGGTCAAGGACTGGATGAGCGTCGTCCTCTTCGACGGCAAGGGCGATGCCCGGAGGCTGACCGACGCCGAGGAACTGGGCCCGCACGAAGCACCGGCAAAGGGCTTCGTGCTGATCACCGGCAATGCCCGTTCACCCGAGTTCCGGGCGTGGCTGGATGGCGAGCTGGGCGAGGCGGACGCCGAGCAACTTTACGCGGCGACGCCGCGGGCACGCTGCATCGTGCTCGACGACAAGGCGCTGGTGCTCCTCGCGCTGGCCGGCGCGACCGATACGGACGAGCACCGCAGGCAGTTCATGGCGCTGTGGATCGAGGCCAAGCGGGTCATCGTGGTCTCCGAGATCAAGGTGCTCGACCTCCTCAATATCGAAAAGTGGCAGCGGAGCCATCATGCGCCGCTATCGGCGGCGGACCTCGTGGCGCGACTTGGCCTGCGCTCCGCCGACCGGATCGAACCGATGATCGAGCGTCTGGGCGATCATCTGGACCGGATCGAGGAGAGTATCCTGACCCTGTCCGTGACCGACAGCCGCAAAAAGCTCGGCTCCGTCCGTCACAACATCATCGGCGTTCGGCGCCTGATCTGGCCGCAGCGGGACGTTCTCGACACCCTCGAAATCGAAGACCTGTCGTTCCTGACGCCCCGCGACCGGATCAGGTTGCGCGAGGCCTCCGCACGGCTGGAGCGGCTTGGCGTCGAGCTGCAGGCGCTGTCGGAGCGGGCTGTGCTCGTCCACGAGCAAATCCTCGACACCCGTGCCGAGCAGATGAACAAGATCATGCTGCTGCTGACGGCGGTGACGGTGATCCTCTTGCCGCTGACGGTGATCACCGGCGTCCTCGGCATGAACCTCGCCGGCATCCCCTATGCCGACAGCCCCTATTCGTTCTGGATCGTGTGCGCGGGGCTCGTCGCCGTCGGCGGCGTGATCTATGGCCTCATGCGCAAGCTGAAGTGGCTCTAGTACCAGCCGGCCGACCTCGATGGCTTCGCGTGTCGAGCATATCCAAGGATGGTCGACTGCATTCGGCTCCATAACTCGCGATTAATTGGCTGCGGCTAAGTTCTGCGCAAGTGGAGTACTTTGGATGTTTGACCGCGCCGTAACCGCCAAACTCAGCCATTCCGTCGGGACTGCCGATCTCGATCAGGAGATGGCCGAGCCGGGCCTGCTGCTGCAGCTGCTCGAAAGTCACCTGCATCTGGGGATCTGGCGGCTCGAGATTCCATCGGGCCGGCTGCTCTGGTCGAGGCGCGTTTTCGAAATCTACGGACAGCCCTTCCAGCCCGGTCCTGTCGACCCGACGATGGCCCTCCAAAGCCTGGTTCCGGAAGACCGCAAGGCCGCGGGCGACATCATTGTGCGGGCGATCCAGGAGAAATCCAGTTTCGAATACACCCTGCGCATCATGACGGGCGCCGGGGAATTCCGGCTCATCGAATGCGTCGGCGGAATGGAGCCGTCGGAGACGGGCTCGATCCGTGCGGTGTTTGGAACCGTGCGCGACGTGACCGACCGGGCTCAAGCGGACGAATTGTCGGCCGGGCGGAGCAGCCTGCTCAGGTCGCTCCTGAAGAACGTGCCGGCCGCCATCGCCGTGTTCGACCGCTCGATGACCTATCTCGCGGTCAGCGATCATTGGCTGGTTGGGCATGGCCACAAGGGTGCTCGGGAACTGATCGGCAGATCGCACTACGCCGTGCGCCCCGACATTGCTCCCGATCACAAGGCCGAGCACCAGCGCGTCATGGCCGGGGAGGTCGTCCGCAGTGCACGGGGCTACCTCAAGGACCGACACGGCCGCACGATCTCGCAGATTTGCACAATGGCACCGTGGCTCACCCCAAGCGGCCAGGTGGGTGGCATGATTCTGATGCTTCCGGTCGTCGATCAGGATCACGTCTTCAACGACGTCGATCCGGCCCTCCTTATGGAGGAGCCCCACCCGACCATGGGCGAATTCCTGTCGCTGCTGAAGACGGTCTCGGCGTAGCGCGAACTGCTCCGACCGCCCGATCCGACCGCTCGCGGCGGGCTCTGTGCCTATTCTGCAACAGGCCGTTTGAATCCCATTCATCTGCCGTTCAGCAACCATTTGCTCACCCGCCGCGCCACAATCTCTCCCCAAACGGGGACGAGGACGAGACCGGGGCGGGAAACCAAATTTGGCGGGCGGATCAAGCGATCCGCAGCGTACCAGACTGGCTTGTTCCGCCCTTGCGCCCTGCCGGGGCCGCGTCGATAAAGCGCTCCTTTGGAAGCGCTCTCAGCAGCGGCCCAGGTCAGGGGGAACGGAACGATGGACAGCAACTACGTCGACAAATCGCGGCTGCCGAGCCGGCATGTGACCGAAGGGCCGGAGCGGGCGCCGCACCGTTCCTACCTCTATGCCATGGGCCTGACGGACGTGCAGATCCACCAGCCGCTGGTGGGCGTGGCGACGGCCTGGAACGAGGCCGCGCCGTGCAACATCTCGCTGCAGCGCCAGGCGCAGGCAGTCAAGAAGGGCGACGCCGCCGCCCGCGGCACGCCGCGCGAATTCACCACCATCACCGTCACCGACGGCATCGCCATGGGCCACGCCGGCATGAAGTCGTCGCTGGCATCGCGCGACGTGATCGCCGACTCGGTCGAACTCACCATGCGCGGTCACAGCTACGATGCGCTGGTCGCCATGGCCGGCTGCGACAAGTCGCTGCCCGGCATGATGATGGCCATGATCCGGCTCAACGTGCCGTCGATCTTCATCTATGGCGGCTCGATCCTGCCGGGCCGCTTCCGCGGCCGCGACGTCGTGGTGCAGGACCTGTTCGAGGCGGTCGGTCTTCACTCGGTCGGCAAGATGGACGACGAGACGCTCGACGAACTCGAGCGCGTCGCCTGTCCGTCGGCCGGTTCGTGCGGCGGCCAGTACACGGCCAACACCATGGCGATGGTCGCCGAGTCGATCGGCCTCGCGCTGCCCTATAGCTGCGGTGCTCCGGCACCGTACGAAATTCGCGACGCGTTCTGCTCGGCCTCGGGCGAGCAGGTGATGGAACTGCTCAAGATGCAGCTCAGGCCCCGCCAGATCGTGACGCGCCGGGCGTTCGAGAACGCCGCGATGGTGGTGGCCGCAACGGGCGGCTCGACCAACGCGGCGCTGCATCTGCCGGCCATGGCGCACGAGGCGGGGATCGAGTTCGACCTCTTCGACGTCGGCGAGATCTTCAAGCGCACGCCCTATATCGGCGACCTCAAGCCGGGCGGGAAATATGTCGCCAAGGACATGTTCGAGGCCGGCGGCATTCCCTTGCTGATGAAGGCGCTTCTCGACGGCGGCTACCTGCACGGCGACTGTCCCACCGTCACCGGTCAGACCCTCGCCGAAGCCTGCGCCTCCGCCATCGAAACCCCCGAACAAACCGTCATCTATACCGTCGAGAAACCGCTCAAGGAGCACGGCGGCCTCGCCATCCTG
>JACRAF010000044.1 GCA_016213505.1 Devosia nanyangense | reverse complement strand
CGGTCAAAGCGGCAAGAGCCGGTAAGCCGAAGAAACCCAAGCGATGCGACCACCGCCCCCGTCACGTCCACCGGCACTTCGTCGGTACCCCGCGCTAGAGGGTGAACGCGAGGGGAAGATACGACGGCTGGAAACGGCGGGGATAAGTCCCCATGTCGGCGCGCCAAGCCATTGGCGGCGCTGAGGTTCTTCGGTCGTGTTTTGACCACTTCGTCGCTCCCGCGAGCGCCGGAGTCCGAGCGTGTGGCCGATGCCATTCGAGCGTAGCTCTCATGGCCTTCTCGCCTCAAATCGCGCCACTGGCGCGATTTGCCCTGCGGGACGGCTCGAAGCCCCGCGCCTAGCTCAACCGGCCGTCGCGGACCGTGACGCGCTGGGCGCGCTCGCCCAGGGCGTCGAACAGCATCGGGTCGGTGCCCGTCATCAGGCACTGGGTCTGGAGGGCGTCGAGCGCGACAAACAGCGCTGCCCGGCGATCGGGATCGAGGTGGGCGGCGATTTCGTCGAGCAGCAGGAACGGGGTGATGCCGGTGCGGGCCTGGACCAGCCGCGCATGGGCGAGGATCAGCCCGACCAGCAGCGCCTTCTGCTCGCCGGTGGAGCCGAGCGCCGCCGGCATGTGCTTTTGGGCGTAGAGCACCTCGAGGTCGACGCGGTGCGGACCGTTGATGGTGCGGCCGGCGGCGCGATCCTGCCCCCGGCTTCCGGCCCACAGCGATTTGAGCTCGGCTTCGAGGGCCGCCGAGGAGGCCGGCTCGTGCCGGTCCTCGAACAGCGGGGTCAGCGCCAGCTGCGCCGCGGGGAACGCCGAATCCTCGAGGCTCTCGGCGATCATCGCCTGGAGGTGCAAAATGCTGTCGCCGCGGGCGAAATGCAGCGCCGCGGCGTGCGCCGCCATCTCGGCCTCGAGCGCGGCGAGCCAGAGCGGATCGGCGTCCTCTTCGAGCAGGCGATTGCGCTGGCGCGTCGCCCGATCGTAGTCGGCGACAGCCGCCGAGTGCGACGGGATCAGCGTCGTCACCAGCCGGTCGAGGAAGCGGCGGCGCTCGGCGGCAGGACCGGTGAAGAGGCCATCCATGGCGGGCGTCAGCCAGAGCAGGCGCAGATAGTCGCTCATCTGCTCGATGGTGCGGGCATTGGCGCCGTTGATGCGCACCCGCCTTCCGCCCTCGTCGGGGGCGGCGCCGGTGCCGATGTCGACCGGCCCGTCCGGCGTCTCGATGGTGGCGGCGACCGCCCAGGGCTGGTCCGACGCGTGGTTGCCCAGGGTTTCGAACGCCGCCCGGCGCAGCCCGCGGCCGGGCGAAAGCAGCGACACCGCTTCGAGCAGATTGGTCTTGCCGGCCCCGTTCGGCCCGGTCAGCACCAGATGGCGGCCATCCAGATCGAGCGCCGCGGACGGGTAGTTGCGGAAGGCCGAGAGGCGGAGGCGGGAAATGTAGCGGGGCGGCATGCGATGCCACTAGCAGATTCTGGCCGGCGTTGCCGCACCCTCATCCGGCCTTCGGCCACCTTCTCCCGTCAGACTCCGGACCGAGGAAAGTCACGTGACGTGCCAAGTTGAAGCTGCGACGTAAACATTGATGGCAACAACAAATGGCTCAGTCATTTCACCGACCTTCATCGATTAACTTGAATCCCGTTTGGATGTCGTTCCAACTCTGCTGAACTAGTACCAATCCGTAGCCGTTGCAGATTTTCGTGGCAATCTGCTTCGGTCCCACTAGAGCGCCGTCTTGCGTCGGGGACCGAACGTCTTTTCGGCCGTACGACTCTATGTGCGAGGCAACCGCGTTTGTGTCCTTGTCCGGGACCGCCAATATGACCGTAATTTCTTCTGGTCCGTCCAGGAAATTTCGAGTGATATGGCGGCCACTCGAAACTGGGTCGCAAGCAACTGACGCAGCTCGTCCTGGATCTATACAATATGGAAGCGTCGGCGAGTTCTTTAGGCTATTGATTACTTGCTCGGTGAAACACGATTGACCCTTAACATCGGCGCCGTCCATCCTGATTACGTCTCGAGCGCTGTTCGTATATAGCAGACCTATGCTTGCAAGCGAATTGTAGGCCAGGCCTGACCAAAGCACAGCCCCGAGCCAGACCAACAGAAAGACCGCGAACGCGACCAGACTTCCAATGACCACGCGGGCCACGAGTGCGGGCCGGGTCATGGATCGCTCTCCAAGGGGAGGGGGGCGCCGACTGACAATCCCGAACTCACGCCCGGGCACGCGTCTCGGGCAGCACCCGGTGCGGCGGCTGGTGGCCGTCGATGAAGGCGCGGATGTTGACGATCACGGTCTCGCCCATCTCGATGCGCGCCTCGAGCGTCGCCGAAGCCATGTGGGCGGTGAGCACGATCTTATGCGCCCGCGCCAGGTCCAGCAGTTTTTCGCTGATCCCGTGCCGGTTCTCGAATACGTCGAGCGCCGCGCCCGAGAGCCGCCCGGCCGAGATCGCCTCGACCAGCGCATCCTCGTCGATCAGCTCCGAGCGCGAGACATTGACCACGAACGCCTCGGGCCGCATCCGGCCGATCCGCTCGCGGCTGAGGATATGGTGGGTGTCGCGCGTCAGCGGGGTGTGGAGCGACAGGATCTCCACCGCTTCCGCCATCTCGTCGAGGCTTTCGTGAAACTGGGCGTCGAGCTTGTCCTCGAGCGCCGGCGGCCGGCGGTTGCGCGAAAAATAGTGGATGGTGAGCCCGAAGGTTTTGGCCCGCGCCGCCACGGCGCTGCCGATGCGGCCCATGCCGACGATGCCCAGCGCCTTGCCGCGCAACCGCCGCCCCAGCATCCAGGTCGGCGACCAGCCCGGCCAGGTACCGTCGCGCGGCAGCACTTCGGCGCCCTCGACCAGCCGGCGCGGCAGGGCCAGCATCAGCATCATCGCCATGTCGGCGGTGTCCTCGGTCAGAACGCTCGGCGTATTGGTGACGGTGAGCCCCGCCGCGTAGGCCGCCTCGATGTCGATGTTGTCGAAACCGTTGCCGAACTGGGCGATGAGCTTGACCGTCTCGGGCAGGCGCGCGATCAGATCGGCGTCGATGCGGTCGGTGATCGAAGAGACCAGCACCTCGCGGCCGGCGAGCGCCGCGACCAGACCGTCGGCGGAATAGGGGGCGTCGTCGCGGTTGAAGCGGGCCTCGAACAGCGCCGCCATCCGGGCCTCGACGGGCTCGGGGAGCCGCCGCGTCACCAGGATTTTCGGCCGGACAAGCGACACGCGCGAACTCACCTTTCAAGGACCATTAAGGTCTTGCGGCTAACGATAGGGAAAAAGCTCACCCCTTCCAAGCCATGTTCGGTTCAGCTTTGTTTTCCAGCGTCCTCCGGCCTGTCGCCGTCCTCGTCCTGACCCTCGCCCCCGGCCTCGCCGTGGCCGCCGAAACGCCCAGCGGCCTGCCGCTGCCGCGCTTCGTCACCACGCGCTCGACGCCGATCAATGTGCGGGTCGGGCCAGGCACCAAATACGACGTCTCATGGGTCTACAAGATCGCCGGCACGCCGGTCGAAATCATCCAGGAATTCGACGTCTGGCGGAAGATCCGCGACGCCGACGGGTCCGAGGGCTGGGTCCATCAGAACATGCTTTCGGGCAACCGCGCCGGCTATGTCTCGGCCACGAGTGGCAGCGATCGGATCGGGCTGCGTTCCGCCGCCGCCGCCGATGCCGGCATCGTCGCCTGGGTCGGCCCCGGCTTTCCGGTCAAGATCGCCAGCTGCGACGGCAATTGGTGCGCGGTCGTCGCCACCGATCATCCCGAGGGCGGCCGTCCCGCCGCCTATTCGGGCTATCTGCCCGAGACCGATCTGTGGGGCGTCTACCGGGGCGAGAGCTTCGACTGACTTCGAGCCGTGCCGAAGGCCAAATCGCGCCAGTGGCGCGATTTGAGGGGAGAAGGCCATGAGAGCTACGCTCGAATGGCTGGCGCGTCTCAAGCGGTTGGCCGAGCGAGCCTGTTGGGGATCGATCGGCCAGAGCGCAAGAAGAGCGGCCGGGTGAGGGGAAATCCGCTTACTGCGTCTTCCTGACCCGCACCACCACGTCGACATGGGTGATGGTCGTCCCGTAGGGCGGCTCGGGCAGGTTCTGGATCACGATGCCCGACGCCGGGATGTCGATCACCCGCTGCTCGTCCTCGAGATAGAAATGGTGGTGGTCCGAGGTGTCGGTGTCGAAATACGACCGCGATGCATCGATCGCCACCTCGCGCAGCAGCCCCGCGGTGCGGAACTGGTGCAGCGTATTGTAGACCGTCGCCAGCGACACATTGACCTTGGCCGCATCGGCTTCGCCCAGGAGCTGCTCGGCGCTTACATGCCGGTGGGCGCCGGAAAACAGCAGCTCGGCCAGCGCCACGCGCTGCCGGGTCGGCCGCAATCCGGCCATTCTGAGCACGGCTGTCAGGCATGGCCGGCGCGACGGGATGGGTCGGCTAAGCAGGGAACGTTCGTGCATTGGGCCCGGAAACTCGACTTTTCGAGCTGAGATATAGCTTTGGCGCCCCTTGCGCACAAGCGGCGTGGTTGTCGCGGCGCCCTGTGCTTGACCCCCATGGGTGAGCTATCTACACACGGGGCCGACAGTCACGGGACCGGGATGCCATTGATGGCGGAGCGCCAGAACGCCTACGGATACGAGGAGCTCCTGGCCTGCGGGCGCGGCGAGCTGTTCGGGCCGGGCAATGCCCAATTGCCGTTGCCGCCCATGCTGATGTTCGACCGCATCACCCAGATCGACGCCGAAGGCGGCGCCAACGGCCGCGGCCAGGTCCGGGCCGAACTCGACGTGAAGCCGGAACTCTGGTTCTTCGACGTGCATTTCCGCGGCGATCCGGTGATGCCGGGCTGCCTCGGGCTCGACGCGCTGTGGCAGATGACCGGGTTCTTCCTCGGCTGGGGCGGCTCGCCCGGGCACGGACGGGCGCTGGGCAGCGGCGAGGTGAAATTCACCGGCCAGGTGACCAACGACGTCAAGCTGGTGGAATATGGCATCGACATCCGCCGCGTCGTACGGGCCCGCCTGACCCTCGGCATCGCCGACGGCTTCGTCAAGGCCGACGGCAAGCTGATCTACGAGGCCAAGGACCTGCGCGTCGGCCTGTTCACGAACGTATAAGCAGACTGGGGGAGCAACCCTTGAGAGGAGCGAGCGAGCCATGAGGCGAGTTGTCATCACCGGTATGGGGATCGTCTCCTCGATCGGCAACGACATTGCCGAGGTGCTGGAGAGCCTGAAGACCGCGACCCCCGGCATCGTCTTTGCCGAGGAATACGCAAAGCTCGGCTTCCGCTGCCAGGTCCATGGCGCGCCGAAACTCGATCCGTTCGCGGTGCTCGACCGCCGCACCACCCGCTTCATGGGCAAGGGCGCGGCCTGGAACTACATCGCCATGCAGCAGGCGATCGCGGATTCGGGGCTCGAGGAAAAAGACATCAAGAACCCCATGACCGGCATCGTCATGGGCTCGGGCGGCCCCTCGACCCGCACCGTGGTCGAAGCCGCCGACATCACCCGCGAAAAGGGCCCCAAGCGCATCGGGCCACTGGCGGTGCCCAAGGCGATGAGCTCGACCGCCTCGGCGACGCTCGCCACGCCCTTCGGCATCAAGGGCGTCAACTATTCGATCACCTCGGCCTGCGCCACCTCCAAGCACTGCATCGGCAACGGCTACGAGCAGATACAGATGGGCAAGCAGGACATCGTGTTCGCCGGCGGCCACGAGGATCTCGACTGGACGCTTTCCAATCTGTTCGACGCCATGGGCGCCATGTCCACCGATTTCAACGCCACGCCGGCCAAGGCCAGCCGGGCCTATGACGCGGCCCGCGACGGCTTCGTCATCGCCGGCGGCGCCGGGGTGCTGGTGCTCGAGGAACTCGAGCACGCCAGGGCCCGCGGCGCGAAGATTCTCGCCGAGATCGTCGGCTATGGCGCGACCTCGGACGGCTACGACATGGTGGCCCCCTCGGGCGAGGGCGCGACGCGCTGCATGAACATGGCGCTGTCGACGGTCAAGGAGAAGGTCGACTACATCAACCCGCACGCCACCTCGACGCCGATCGGCGATGCCAAGGAAATGGACGCGCTGCGCGCCGTCTTCGGAAGCGGCGATGCCTGCCCGCCGATCTCGGCCACCAAGTCGCTCACCGGCCATTCGCTCGGCGCCACCGGGGTGCAGGAATCGATCTACTGCATCCTCATGATGCAGCACCGCTTCCTCTGCGAGAGCGCCAACATCGAAACCCTCGATCCGGCCTTCGCCGACATGCCGATCCTCCGCCAGCGCCGCGACAACGTCGATGTCGGCATTGCGCTGAGCAACAGTTTTGGCTTCGGCGGGACAAACGCGACGCTGGTGTTCCGGCACCCGGATTTGATCTGAGCTTGCGACTATACCCAAACGGGTATATCTAGCTCATGGCCATCGACAAGCCCGTCCACTGGATCGGATCGTCCAAGCGCGATTACCTCGCTTTTCCCGATCCTGTGCAAGGTGAGATGGGTTACGCCCTTGGTGTGGCTCAGCTTGGTAGCAAGCACCCCAGCGCGAAGCCGTGGAAGGGCGAGGGACCGGGTGTATTCGAACTGGTCGAGAGTTTCGACGGCAACGCCTATCGCGCCGTCTACACGGTGAGGTTCGAGGACACGATCTACGTGCTCCATGCCTTTCAGAAGAAGAGTCCGTCTGGAATCAGGACGGCAGCCAGTGATGTCGACCTGGTGTCCGCGCGTCTGAAGTTGGCGCTGGCAGACTATGAGAGGCGCAGATGACTGAGAAAATCACCCGCGGCACCAGCAATGTTTTCGCCGACCTCGGCTATCCCGATGCAGCGGATCGGCAAACCAAGACCCGGCTGGCGCTGGAGATCAACGGCCTGATCAAGGCGCGTGGCATGACGCAGGTAAGCGCTGGAAAGCTGCTCGGATTGCCGCAACCGAAGGTCTCGGCTCTCGCCAACTATCGGCTCGACGGGTTCTCGGTGGAGCGCATGATGGGTCTCCTGACCGCGCTTAGCCAGGACGTGGAAATTCTGATTCGTCCGCGCGACGATCAGAGCGCCGGCCGCGTGTTCGTCAGCGCGCTCCGGTAGTCAGTACGCCAATTCCGTAAACCTTGCCGCGCGCCCGTCGTAGAGCAGCAGCCGGCCGACCAGCGGCTCGCCGACGCCGGTGATCAGCTTGATCGCTTCCATCGCCATCAGCGTGCCGATGACGCCGGTCACCGGCCCGAGGACGCCGACGGCTTCGCAGCTGGGCACATCGGCGGCGTCGGGCGTCACCGGATAGAGGTCGGCGAAGCGCGGGCCGCCGGGGGCGAACACCGTCACTTGCCCGTCCCACATCGACACCGCGCCCGAGACCAGCGGGATGCCGGCCCGTTCGGCGGCTTCCGCGGCGATCCGCCTTGTATCGAAATTGTCGGAGCCGTCGAGCACCAAATGGTAGCCGGCGAGCAGTCCTTCGGCGTTGGCGGCATCGAGCCGCACCTCGTGGGCAACCACGTTCACGTGCGGGTTGAGTGCGGCAACGAAGGTCGTGGCGTTGTTGGCCTTGCCGACTCCGGCGTCCTGGGTGCGGTGGATGATCTGGCGCTGCAAATTGGAGAGGCTCACGGTGTCGTCGTCGACCACCCCGAGCGTGCCGACCCCCGCTGCCGCGAGATAGGCGATCACCGGGCTGCCGAGCCCCCCGGCGCCGATGATCAATACCCGCGCCGCCTTGAGCTTCTGCTGGCCGGCGCCGCCGATATCCCTCAGCACCAGGTGCCGCGCATAGCGGCGGGTCTCGTCCGCCGACAGGACGCTCATTGGTCGATGGGCACGGCGAGGAAGCGCCGGTCGGGGCCTTCGAAGCCGAACGGATACGACGAGACGATCGCGACATAGCTGCCCGTCTGTTCGAAGGGTTGCACCACCGCGTAGAGCCGATAATCGAGCGGACAGCCGCGCGATTTCGGCAGCTTGGCGTCGCGATGCAGTTCCCGCACCGTCTCGCCGTCGTCGAACCGCAGCGCGTAGCCGAGCCCCTTTTCGCCCGACAGACCGGCGCAGTCTTCGGGCGAGTCGGCGGGGAACGTCTCCAGCGTCAGCGCGTAGTCCTCCGGCCCCTGCGGGATCGGCCCGCAGCAGGCGGGGCGCGAGAACCCCAGCGTCTTGCCGTCCCCCTCCGATACGCCGTCGCCCCGCAAGGCCAGGATTTCCGCCGGCACCGTGATACCGGTCTCCTCGAGTTTATCGCCGGCCTTCTTCAGCGCCGCCGCCCGCATCGCGGCCAGCGTCGTGTCTTCATCCTCCGCCTGCGCGTGGAACGGCGATCCATACATCCACTTGTCGGCCGGCAGATCGATCACATAGATATCGGAATAGGCAAACCCCGAACCATCCTGCACGCCGTATTCCTCGAAGGCGAAGAACTGCCCGTCTTCGGAATAGCCGATGAAGTCGATCAGCGCCCGGTCGCCCGCCAGCGCAGGAACCAGCATAAGCAGGAACAGCGCGAGGCTAGCGCCCAGTCGAGCCAAAGCCGCCGGTACCGCGTTCTGTCGCATCGAGGCTCTCCTCCTGGTTGAAGCGCACGGCGCTTACCGGCGCCACCACCAGCTGGGCGATGCGGTCGCCGCGCCGGATGTCGAAACTGTCCTGGCCCAGATTGACCAGGATGACCTTGACCTCACCGCGGTAGTCGGCGTCGATCGTGCCGGGCGAATTGAGCACCGTCACCCCATGCTTCGCCGCGAGGCCCGAGCGCGGCCGCACCTGCGCCTCAAAGCCCTCGGGCAGCGCCATCGCAAAGCCGCAGGGGACGATCGCCCGGGCGCCGGGCGCGATCGTCAGCGTCTCGGCGGCGCCAAGCGCGGCACAGAGGTCAACTCCCGCCGCGCCCGGACTTTGCTGGCTGGGCAGATCGAGGCCCCGGCCGTGATCGAACCACGTCAATCCGATATCGATCCGGCCGGTCACCTCTTTACGCCTCAGTTCGTATCGACCACGGCATAGAGCTCTTCGGGCAGATCGGCCGTGCCGTTCAACAGGTCGAGGAACGGGATCTTGATCTCGGCATAGGTGCCGTCGTCGTTGAGCGTCATGTTGGTATCGGTCACTGCCGGACCACCGAAGCGGATGGTGAGGAAATGGCCCTCGAACATCTGCTTCATCATGGCGGCGGTCTGCGGGTCGTCCTGCGAGCCCATCTCGCCCATCATGTCCTTGGTGGTGACGGCCACGCGCACCGTGCCGTCGCCATTGTCGGTGAAAGTCGGCTTGGCGCCGCTGTCGTCGAATTTGAGGTCGGCGAACACACCTTCCGAGACGATGACGCAGGTGCCGCTCTTGTTCTCGTTCTCGGTCAGCGTCTGGCCCTCTTCCTTGCAGAACGGCTTGCTGTCCGAGCTGCCGGAATCGTCGGCGGCCTTGACCATGGCGTAAATGTCGGCGGCCATGGTCTGGGTCACGGTGGCCTTGGCGGTGGTGGCGGAGGTCACGTAGACGTCCGTCGTCATGTCGATGCAGCCGGCCAGGCTCAGGCTCAGCGCCAGCGCGCCGGCCATCCGGCCAATCAGTGCAAAATTCATCTCATGCCTCCCTTGTGTCGCCCAGCCGCGAACCGTCGCTAATCTATGGGCCGGCCGGTATGGCCGCAAGCGCGTCGCCCGGTTAGGGCGTTTGGCATGAACGGCGTCTGAACCGGCCTGGAGCGGTTCCAGGAAAGGTGCGAAGCGGTTTTCCGGTGCGGAAGCGCGACAAAATCAGACGAAAAGACGGACGGCGAGGATGACGGCAATGGCGATCAGCACCCAGAAGGCGACGATCATCATGGTCCGGTTGGTGCGCCGCTGCGGCGAGCGCCGGTCGGCGTCATAATCGTCGAGCGCCGCCTCGGTCCGGGTGACGATCCCCGGCAGCCGGCCGATGGTGTCCATCGCGATCTCGGCGCGATCCCTCAGGTCCTCGAGCCGGCCGAGCGGTCCCGCCTCGCGCCGCACGAAATCGCCGACCACCGGCTCGGCGACCGTCCAGATGTCGAGTTCGGGGTCGAGCGCGCGCGACACGCCCTCGACCATCACCATGGTCTTTTGCAGCAGCACCAGTTCAGGCCGCGTCTGCATATCGAACAGTTCCGTGGTCGCGAACAGCTGGCCCAGCACTTTCGCCATCGAGATGTCGTTGGCGGTGCGGCCCTGCAGCGGCTCGCCGATCGAGCGCAGCGCCAGCGCGAAATCGTCGACCGACTGGGTTTTGGGCACATAGCCGATGTCGAAATGGCGCTCGGCGATCATCCGGTAATTGCGGGTGATGAAGCCGTAGAGGATTTCGGCGAGGAAGCGCCGCTCCTGGCGGCTGATCCGCCCCATGATGCCGAAATCGACGGCGATGATGGCGCCCGTCGCCGGGTCGGCGAACAGATTGCCCGGATGCATGTCGGCATGAAAGAAGCCGTCGCGGATGGCGTGCCGGAGGAAACTCTGGAGCAGCAGCTTGGCGAGCCCCTTGCGGTCGAGACCGGCGGCATCGAGCTGCGCGTGCTCGCGGATCGGGATGCCGCTCACCCAGCTGGTGGTCAGTACCGTCTCGGCCGTGTGGTCCCAGCTCACCTCGGGCAGGGCGAATCCCTCGTCGTCCTTGGTGTTCTCGGCCATCTCCGAGATCGAGGCAGCCTCGAGCCGGAGGTCCAGTTCCAGCCGGGCCGAGCGGTCGAGGGTCTTGACCACGTCGGTGGGCCTCAGTCGCCTCAGCCCGGGCAGCCAGCGTTCGGCCAGCGCCGCGCCGGCATAGTAGGCCTCGAGATCGGCGCGGAACCGCGCCTTGATCCCCGGCCTGAGGATCTTGACCGCGACCTCCTTGCGGATGCCGTCCTTGACCAGCACCGCCTTATGCACCTGGGCGATCGAGGCGGCGGCGATGGGCGGCGAAATCTCGGTGAGTTCGGCGGCCTTTTCGCGCAGCGCCTCGGCCAGCAGCCCCGGCACCAGCGCCGCGTCGAACGGCTCCATCTTGTCCTGCAGCAGCGACAGGTTCGCTGCGGCGGCCGGCCCGACGATGTCGGGGCGCGTCGCCAGCGACTGGCCGAATTTCACATAGGTCGGGCCGAGTTTGTCGAGAGCGATGCGCAGCCGCTCCTCGAGGCCCCGGCGCCTGACCGAGCCGCGCTCGAACAGCCGTCCGAAGCGCACCCCGGCCCGCATCACCGGCGGCAGCGCCTGGGTGTCGATAATCGACAGCGCACCCTCGCGCGCCAGCACGAAGCCGGCGCCCATCAGCCGGAAGACGGCGGTCAGTCCCATGCCCTAGAGCTTCCAGGCGGCGTGCAGCGCCGCGATGTTGCCGGTCATTGCCGTGTGCGTCACGCGCTTGAACCCGGCCTTCTCGATCATCGCCGAAAAGCGCGCCGGGGCCGGGAATTTGCGGATCGATTCGACGAGGTACTGATAGGGCTGCGCATCGCCCGTCACCACCTTGCCGATCGGCGGGATGGCGCGGTCCGACCACTCCTTGTAGAGCCGGTCGAGCCCCGGGATGTCGACGGCCGAGAACTCGAGGCAGAGGAACCGCCCACCGCGCTTCAGCACGCGAAAGGCCTCGCTCAGCGCCACCTCGATGCGGGGCACGTTGCGGATGCCGAAGGCGATGGTGTAGGCGTCGAAACTCTCATCGGCGAACGGCAGTTCTTCGGCATTGGCCTCGATGAATTTCGCCTGCCCGCCGAACCGCCATTTCCTGGCTCGTTCGGCGCCGACCCGCAGCATGTCGGAATTGATGTCGCTGACCGTTACCTCGGCATAGCCCACCGAGGCGTTGAGGATGCGCTCGGCGATGTCGCCGGTGCCGCCCGCCATGTCGAGCACGCGATAGGGCAGCGTGCCGGATCTGGGCGGCGCCAGCCGGTTGACCAGCGCGTCCTTCCACAACCGGTGGACGCCTCCGCTCATCAGATCGTTCATCAAATCGTAGCGGTCGGCCACGGCGTGGAACACGTCGTTGACCAGCCCCTGCTTGGCCTCGAGCGGCACCGTGCGTTCGCCGAAATGGGTGGTCTGCGTCATCCGTGTCAGCCTTTGTCCGTTGGCGGTCTCTATATAGAAGAGACGGGCCGGTTGGAATTGGCCAAGGCGGCGCATGGCTGCCGCTGTTGCGGCCTCAGTCCCGCGAACCCTAGGCGCGTTGAAGATGCCGGAACTGCCCGAAGTCGAAACCGTCCGCCGCGGCCTTGCGCCCTATCTCGAGGGCGCAACCATCGACACCGTGACGCTCAACCGCAAGGATTTGCGCGTCCCCTTCCCCAGGGGCTTCGTCAAATCGCTCGAGGGCCGGACCATCCTGAGCGTCGGCCGCCGGGCGAAATACCTGCTGTTCCGGCTCGATTCGGGCAAGACCTGGCTCGCCCATCTGGGCATGACCGGCGGCTTCCGCTTCGCCGATTTCAGGTTCAAGGAGCCCTCGCGCTACTACGAGCCGGGCGCGGACATCAAGCACGACCACGTGGTCGTGCAGCTGACCCACCCGGCGCGCGGCAAGCTCACCCTCATCTACTCCGACGCCCGCCGCTTCGGCGTCATGGACCTGTTCGAACGGGACGAGGACTCCCCCTACCTCGCGGGCCTCGGTCCCGAGCCGCTCGGCAATCAGTTCAGCGCCGAGGAAATGGCCGCCCGCTTCGCCGGCAAATCGGCGCCGATGAAGGCCGCCCTGCTCGACCAGCGCGTCGTCGCGGGCCTGGGCAATATCTATGTCAGCGAGGCGTTGCACCGGGCCCATATCCGGCCGACCACCCAGGCCAAGAAGCTGGTGCTCAGATCCGGCAAACCCTCGGCCCGGCTCGAGCTCCTCGCTGACGGGGTGCGGACCGTGCTGACCGAAGCCATCGAGGCCGGGGGCTCGACCCTGAGGGATTTCCGCGGCGCCGATGGCGGCTCGGGCTATTTCCAGCACCGCTTCGCCGTCTACGACCGCGAGGGCGAGCCGTGCCCGACCCCCGGCTGCACCGGCACCATCCGCCGCATCGTCCAGTCCGGCCGCTCGAGCTTTTATTGTCCGGTGTGCCAGAAGCCCTAGCGCCGCGGGGATTCAGGTTGACGCCGCCAGCCAGTCTGACTATACACCGCCCAGCTTTGGCGGCCCGGTGCCGCCGATTTCATTTCATCTCCGGCGTTTCGCGCGGACCCTGCGCATCTGGCGCCGGACAAAGAGGACCTCGATGGCCAATACCTCGTCGGCAAAGAAGTCGGCCCGCAAGATCGCGGCGCGCACCGAAGTGAACAAGTCGCGCCGCTCGCGCATGCGCACCTACATCCGCAAGGTCGAGGAAGCCATCGCCGGCGGCGACCACAAGGTCGCGGTCGAGGCCCTCAAGGCCGCCGAGCCCGAGATCGCCCGTTCGGCGCAAAAGGGCATCGTCCACGCCAATGTCGCGGCCCGCAAGGTGTCGCGTCTCAACAGCCGCGTCAAAGCCCTCAAGGCCTGATCCGACGCGCATCGGCCGACCTGATAGAGGCTCCCTCCGGGGAGCCTTTTGTTTTGCCCGGTAGAAGCACCAGTACGGCGCACGGGGCAGCGCCTGCACAGGCGAAACGATCGGGCTTTGCGGGGAACGCGGCACGACGAATTCGACCAAAGTCGTGCAAGCCGATTTCCTGTGGCTTACGCCGATGCCCGTCCGACTGTGTCGTTTGTGCGACACTCCTCTGCTATCGCGAATCGCCTTGATTCTCAGGGCGTTCCGCCCGAACGACTGAACAATTCGGCGACCGCCGAGGCGTCGCCAAAATACTGGAACGCTGCTCTTGTCAGCCGCGAATTTCGGGATTCATCCTTGACTCCCAACCGCTTGGTTTGAGCTCGCGCGATCCCGCTGGCGGCGGGTGCTGGCGCGGTCGAAAACCGGTCAATCCTTTCTCGGTCGCTTTTGAAAAAAAGAGTCGGTTGCAGGCCAAAATGTGGCTGGTCTAAGATGCCTCCGTTGGCTGGCGACGACGGTCCTGCGACCAGACATTTCCGGGTGACAGGCGTGTGTCGGGCAATCGAAGTCCCTCTGCCGCGATCATGGGGGTCGTGGGTGGAAGTTTCGGCGAGTCCATCCGTGGCGGCGGTGTTGGGTGTGATTACTTATCGTCTTGCGTTTGCGTAAGAGATAATGGCGGGCCGGGGCGTCGTACCTCCGGTGTCAAAGTAAAGTTGCGTGAGGACAGGTCGCAATATTTCTGCGGCATGTGAAGAATTTGTCTGCGCGAGCCGCGGGCAGGAACGGACACGAAGAGAGAGCCCGCAAAGGGCTCCTACCGGCAGGCGGGGTAGGTCAGCGATGGCGGCGGTTTCAGGCGGAGCGCGCAATGGATCGAATGGCAATGGAGGCGGGGGGGACGGAAACCTGACGGAGGGCGGCGAAAGCCGCCCCGAGCGCGAGCTGTTCCAGCGCGTCCGCGCCCGGCTCCGGGCTGCCGTCGGCGAGGACGTGTTCAACTCCTGGTTCGCCCGGCTCGAGCTCGAAGAAGTGGTCGACGACAAGGCGCATCTGTCGGTGCCGACCCGCTTCCTCTGCTCGTGGATCCAGTCCAACTACGCCGACAAGATCCTTGCCACCTTCCAAACCGAGAATCCGGGCATCGGGCGGCTGCATTTCACCGTGCGGGTGAACGGGCAGGCGCGGCCGCGGCTCAATCCGCCGATCGAGGCGATCATCGAGCCCGAGGCCGAGCCGGCCCCGGCGGCACGGCCGCAGCGCGAAACGACGCAGCCGCGCGGCGATGCTCTCTCGGGCAGCGCGCTCGACCCCAAGATGACGTTCGAGAGTTTCGTTGCCGGCCCTTCCAACGAGATCGCGCTCGGCATTGCCAAACAGGTGGCGAGTGCCGCCGCCAACGGCACGGTGAGCTTCAACCCGGTCTACATCCACGCCACGGTGGGGCTGGGCAAATCGCATCTGCTCAACGCCGTCGCCTGGGCGGCGGGAGCGGCCGAGCCGGGCCGCAACATCGTCTATCTGACGGCCGACCATTTCATGTACCACTTCATCACCGCGGTGCAGCGGCAATCGGCCATCGCCCTCAAGGACTGGCTCAGGCGCGTCGACCTCCTCCTCATCGACGACATGCAGTTCCTCCAGGGCAAGTCCGCCACTGAGTTCGGCCATACGCTGGGCACCCTGCTCACCGGCGCCAAGCAGGTGGTGGTCGCCGGCGACGCGCCGCCGCGCGATCTCGAAATGCTCGACGAGCGGGTGCGCTCGCGGCTGAGCGGCGGCCTCGTGGTGCCGATCGGCGGCTTCGATCTCGATCTGCGCCGCAACATCGTCATCCGTCGCGCCGAGCAGGCGCAGGCCCGTTTCGGCGTCCATTTCCCACCGGCGGTGATCGATTACATCGCCCGCATCGTCATCAGCCATGGCCGCGATCTCGATGGCGCCGTCAACCGGCTCGTCGCCGCCAACCAGCTGACCCAGGAGCCGATCACCGTCACCCTCGCCGAGCGCACCCTCGCCGATCTGGTGCGGGCCCGCGAGGCGCGTCGCGTCCGCATCGAGGACATCCTCAGGATCGTGTCGCGCCACTACAAGGTGCCGCGCAACGAGCTGCTCAGTTCGCGCCGCTCGCGCGACGTGGTGCGGCCGCGCCAGATCGCCATGTATCTGGCCAAGTCGCTGACCTCGCGCTCGCTGCCCGAGATCGGGCGCCGTTTTGGCGGCCGCGACCACACCACGGTGCTGCACTCGGTGCGCAAGGTCGAGCAGATGATGAAGGACGATGCCGACCTGACGCAGGAAATCGAGTTGCTGAAGCGCATGCTCGAGGAGTGAATGCCGGCGGGGCCGGTCCCGCCGTCCGACGTGTCGTTGTTGCGTGGTGTGAGGATAGAGTGCTTCCGCGTGTGGTCGTGCGTGTGCGTCGGGCGGTTCGCCGGCTGGCGCGTCGGTCCGGGTTGAGCGGCTCCCAGGGGGCCGGCACCGAGATCGATTACGAGGTCGAATGGCGGCGGATGCTGTCGCGCATAAACGAGCGCGATGCCGGCGCCGAGCGCCGCCTGGCTGAGGCCGAGCAGGCCCTCAACCGGATGTTCCAGCGCTAGCCCGCAAAACTGCGGATATGCGCCTGTGGCGGCGCTCGCGGCCTTGCGTTTTGCGCCCCCTCCTGCAAAGGTCGCGACCCGGATTTGTTGGGGTTTTGGCCTGTCCGGGCGGGCCGGGGATCGCGTGAAATGAAGGTCACTCTCGAGCGCAACGCATTGCTCAAATCGCTGGGCCACGTCCATCGCGTGGTCGAGCGCCGCAATACCTACCCGATCCTCGCCAACGTGCTGCTCAAGGCCGCCGACGGCCGCATCGACCTGCGCGCCACCGACCTCGACATCGAGGTCACCGAATCCGTCCCGGCGATGGTGACGACCGCCGGCACCACCACCGTGCCCGCCCACACCCTCTACGAGATCGTGCGCAAGCTCGCCGACGGCGCCGAAGTCCGGCTCGAGACCGATGGCGCCGAGCAGATGCTCTTGACCTCGGGCCGCTCGCGCTTCCATCTGAGCTGCCTGTCGCCCGACAGTTTCCCCGACCTCAAATCGGGGACCTTCAGCCATTCCTTCTCGCTGCCCGCGGCGACGCTGCGCGACCTCATCGAGCGCACCCAGTTCGCCATCTCGTCGGAGGAGACGCGCTACTACCTCAACGGCATCTATGTGCACACCCTCGAGGTCGGCAAGGATATGGTGCTGCGGGCCGTCGCCACCGACGGCCACCGCATGGCGCGGGCCGAGACCGACGCGCCAGCCGGCGCCCGGGGCATGCCGGGGATCATCATCCCCAAGAAAACCGTCGGCGAGGTGCAAAAGCTCCTCGACGGCGCCGAGGGCGAGGTCGGCGTCGAGATTTCCGACACCAAGATCCGCTTCACCCTCGACGGGGTGGTGCTGCTGTCAAAGCTCATCGAGGGCACCTTCCCCGACTACGACCGGGTGACCCCCAAGAACAACGACAAGCAGCTGAGCGTCGACCGCGCCTCGTTCGCCACCGCCGTCGACCGCGTCTCGACCATTGCGTCCGATCGCGGCGGCAAGGCCGTCAAGCTCGCCGTCAAGGACGGCAACCTCGAGCTCTCGGTCACCAATCCGGACCACGGCACCGCCACCGAGGAGATCGCCGTCGAGTTCGAGCCCGAAAGCTTCGAGATCGGCTTCAACGCCCGCTACCTGCTCGACATCATCGGCCAGATCCGCTCCGACAACGCCATCTTCCTGTTCAACGATTCCGGCTCGCCGACACTGGTCAAGGAAGACGGCGACGCCAAGGCGCTCTACGTGCTGATGCCGATGCGGGTATAGACCGCTCAGGTCGTCGCCTCGATCCGCGATGTGAGGAAGGCCCGCTCCGCCCCCTGCTGGGCGAGATCGAGGGCCCGCTGGTAGGCCGCTTTCGCCTCCTCGTTCCGTCCGAGGCGCCGCAGCAGATCGGCGCGGGCCGCGGGGGCGAAGCGGTAGGCGGTGAGCCGGCCATCGGCCAGCAGCGCATCGATGAGCGCCAATCCGGCGCTGGGGCCGTCGCGCATGGCGATGGCGACGGCGCGGTTGAGGGCGACCACCGGCGACGGATCGGCCACCAGCAGCAGGTCGTAGAGCGAGACGATGCGGCCCCAATCGGTATCGCCGGGTTCGAGCGCGCTGGCGTGGGTCGCGGCGATCATCGCCTGGATGGTGTAGGCGCCGACCGGCGGGCTGGCGAAGGCGAGCTGGGCGAGGGTGGTGCCCTCGGCCATCAGCGTGCGGTCCCAGAGGGTGCGATCCTGGTCCTCGAGCAGCACGATGCCGCCCTCGGCGTCGATCCGCGCCGCCGCCCGCGACTGGTGCAGCACCATGAGCCCGAGCAGCCCGTCGACGTCAGGGCTCGGATGGAGGTCCTTCAGCAGCCGCGCGAGGCGGATCGCCTCCGCCGCAAGCTCGGCGCGGATCAGGCCGTCGCCGCGGCTCGCCGAATAGCCCTCGTTGAAGATCAGATAGACCACGTGCAGCACCGCATCGAGCCGGGCCGGCCACTCGGCGGGCGGCGGCACCTCGTAGGGCAAATGCTCGTCGCGAATTTTGGCCTTGGCCCGGACGATGCGCTGGGCGATGGCGGCGGGGCTGGCGAGAAACGCCGCGGCGATCTCCTCGGTGGTGAGGCCGCACACTTCGCGCAGGGTCAGCGCGATCTGCGCGTCGGCGGGCAGCGCCGGGTGACAGCAGACCAGGACCAGCCGCAGTGTGTCGTCCTCGATCTCCTGCGGTTCGGGCTGCACATTGTCCTCGCTGTCGGCCTGCCGGGTGAGCTCGGGCAGGGCCTGCCGGAACCGGCCGCTCCGGCGCAGCCGGTCGATGGCCTTGAAGCGGCCGGCCGAAACCAGCCAGGCGCGCGGATTGGCGGGCACGCCGTCCCGCGGCCATTGCGTCGCGGCGGCAAGGAACGCATCCGCCAGCGCCTCCTCGGCGAGCTCGAACCCGCCGAGCAGCCGGATGAGGCTCGCCAGCACGCGGCCGCGCTCGGCCCTGAAGATCGCATCGAGATCGCTCACGGCGGGGTCGGGATTTCGTAGACCGGCCGGACCTCGATGGTGCCGATCTCGGCCAGCGGGATGCCGGCGGCCAGCCGGATGGCTTCGTTCATGTCGCGCGCCTCGATCAGGACGAAGCCGGCCATCTGCTCCTTGGTCTCGATATAGGGACCGTCGGTGGTCGACAGTTTTCCGTCGCGGACCCGCACCAGCACGGCGCTGTTGCCGTCCTGAATGGCCTGCGACATCACGTAGTGGCCCTGCTGTTCGAGTTCGTCGTTGTAGGCGAGCGAGCGGCGGTCGAGGTCCTGCTGCTCGCGCGGCGTGGCGCTCTGCATGATCGCGAGGTCGAAATGCACCAGACAGACATAGCGCATGGGGGCAACTCCTTGGCTCGATGCATCTGGTCGACGCCGGACGGCGGGAATCGACACCCGCCGAGCATTATTGCGCCTCTTTTGCCCTAGTGCCCGAGTGCCAGCTGGGCGGCGGCGATGCGGTCCATCAGCGCGTCGGAGGCGGGCGGGGCCGGGGGCGTGCCGGCGAGCCGGGTCTTGAGGAAGCGGATCGGCTCGGAGAGGATCACGTCGAGATCGGTGGCACAGACGAAGTCCCCGGCGACGCGCTTGACCTTGGAATTGTCGAACAGCAGCGTCCAGCTCTTGTCGCCGCGCAGCGGGCCTTCCCACTCCGGGTTGTAGGCGATCACGGTGTCGGTCGGCACGTGGACGAGTTTCGGGGTCGCCCCGATGCCGCGGCCGATGGCGCTGTAGATCGCGTCCCAGGTGAACCCCTTGTCGCCGGTGATGTGAAAGTCCTCGCCCAGCGCCGCGGGCTTGCCGAAGAGACCGACGAATGGCTTGGCAAAATCCTCGGACCGCGTCAGCGTCCACGGCGCATTGCCGTCGCCGACGACGATGATCGGCTTGCCCGCCAGCATGCGCCAGGCGACATTGTCGCCGTCATTGAGCATCGAGGGGATGCCCGAGCGCACCGTGTGGCTGGGCCTGACATTGGTCCAGCGCAGGTCTTTGGCCGCCTTCATCAGCGTCTCGCAGGCGATCTTGGCTTGGCTGTAGCCCCAGTACGGGTTCACCGCCGGGGTCGCTTCGGTGATGAAATAGCTGTCGATCGACTTCTGGTAGACCGACGCCGAGGAGATGAAGATGTACTGGCCGACCTTGCCGGAAAAGGTCGCGATATCGGTCGCCATCTGCTCGGGCGTGAACACCATGAACTGGGCGACGACGTCCCATCCGGTCTCGCCGAGCTGCCGGTAGGACGCCCGGTCGGTCATGTCGCCGACGATCGAGGTGACCCCGGCGGGCAGGGTCTCGCCGCGCTGGCCGCGGTTGAACACCGAAACCTGGTGCCCGGCCTCGAGCGCGCGCTCGACGCAGGGCCGCGAAATCTGGCCGGTGCCGCCGACGAACAGGACTTTTGCCATGACGTTCCTCCGTTTTTCGAAACTGTGCGGCGGCGATTTTGAACTGGCAACAGGGTCACGTCACGACAGGATTGGCACCGGATGGAGCGGCCCCGGCTTGGGCCGGGCAACGTCCGCCACAGTCGGGCCGATGCGACCATCGGCCCCCTGACCGTCTTCCCCCGCGCAGCGTTCGTCGCGCTTCCCGTCCATGCGGGAGAGATGGGAGGAGAATACAACCGAGGTGGGATGGGTGCGCCGGCCGAGCGCGCTGTCGCCCTCGAAGCGCCCTTGCACCTTCCCATTACATCCATTATTCTAGATATGTCGAATCTGTGAGTTCCCATGACCGTCCACGTTCCCGTTCTCAACACGCTGACGACCGCGGAGCGGCTTAATGAGAGTTGCTTCTGCATCACTTCGGATTCGGCGCAGCTGAGGGGCGAAATCACCGCGGCCTGTAATGGCGGCGCGGCCGAGGGGAGCGGCTGGCCGCATCTTCTGTCCGAGGTGCCGGTGTTCGTGCCAAAAGCGGCGTTCGCGGCAATGCTGCAGACGGTCGGCGCCATCGAGGCCGCGGCGAACCTGCCCGCCTTCCGCGCCGAGGCGCTCCGCCGGGCGCCGGCGATTGCCCAGGCCGACCACGGGCCCGTCGGCGCGCTGATGGGCTATGACTTTCACCTCGACGGCGAGGTGCCGCGGCTGATCGAAATCAACACCAATGCCGGCGGCGCCTCGATCAATGCGCTTCTGCTCGCCGCCCAGCGCGCCTGCTGTTCCGAGGTCGAGCGGCAGATCGAGACGGCGGCGCCGGATTTCGATGCGGCGGTCGCGGCGATGTTTCTGAGCGAGTGGCGGCGGCAGCGCGGCGAGGGCCAACCCGGCCGCATCGCCATCGTCGATGACCGCCCGGCGGACCAATATCTTTACCCCGAATTCGCCCTGTTCCAGCGCACGCTGCAGACGGCCGGCATCGAGACGGTGATCGCCGACGCGGCGGAGCTGCGCTTCGATGGTGGCCGGCTGACCCATGACGGCAAGCCCATCGACCTCGTCTACAACCGGCTGGTCGACTTCATGCTCGAGGACGACGCGCACGCCGCGCTGCGCGCCGCCTATGAGGCCGGCGCGGCGGTGGTGACGCCCAATCCGCATGTCTATGCCAAGCTCGCCGACAAGCGGAACCTCGTTCTACTGAGCGATGCGCAATTCCTCGAGGCGGCCGGGCTCGGGCCAGACCACCGCGCCGCGCTGGCGGCGATCCCGCGCACCATCGCGGTAACGGCCGGGAACGCGGATGCGCTATGGAGTGGGCGGGCCGGCTGGTTCTTCAAGCCGGTCTCGGGGCATGGCGGCAAGGCGGTCTATCGCGGCGACAAGCTGACCCGCAGCGTCTGGAGCCGGATCGTCGAAGGCGGCTACGTCGCCCAGACGCTGGCGGCGCCGGGGCGGCGCATGGTGCGCATCGACGGCGTCGCCACCGAGCGCAAGACCGACATCCGGCTCTATACCTATGGCGGCAAACTGCTGCTCGCGGCGGCCCGGCTCTATCAGGGCCAGACCACCAACTTCCGGACGCCGGGCGGCGGCTTCGCCCCGGTCTATGTGGTGTGACGATGGACAATCCGAACGCGATCGAGACGCTGGCGGCGCTGGCGCAGACGACCCGCCTCGATACCTTCCGCCTCCTGATCCGGCACGAGCCGCACGGCCTGCCGGCCGGCGAAGCGGCGCGGCGGCTGGGCATTCCGCAGAACACCATGTCGAGCCATCTGAGCATTCTGGAACGGGCCGGGCTGGTCTCGTCGGCACGGCACAGCCGCTCGATCGTCTACCGCGCCGAACTCGACAAGGTGCGCGAGATCGCGAGCTTCCTGGTGTCCGATTGCTGCGGCGGGCGGCCCGAACTCTGCGCGCCGCTGATCGCCGAATTCACCCCCTGCTGCAGCCCCGAGGAGGGCGCCAATGCCTGCTGACCGCATCTACAATGTGCTGTTCCTCTGTACCGGAAATTCGGCCCGCTCGATCCTGGGCGAGGCGCTGCTGAACTCGGGCGCCTTCCCGGCCTTCCGCGGCTTTTCGGCCGGCAGCCACCCCAAGGGCGAGGTCCACAAGCTGGCGCTCGAAGTGCTGGACGAGGCCGGGATCGCCACCGCCGGCCTGCGCTCGAAACCGTGGGACGAGTTCGCCGCGCCCGGCGCGCCGCAAATGGATTTCATCTTCACCGTCTGCGACAACGCGGCCGGGGAAGCCTGCCCGGTGTGGCCGGGCAAGCCTGCGACGGCGCATTGGGGCCTCGAGGACCCGGCGGCGGTCTCAGGAACGCCGTTCCAGCAAAAGGCGGCGTTCGAAGAGACGCTGAGATTCCTCCGCAATCGCGTCGCCGCGTTCGCCAGCCTGCCGCTCAAGAGCATCGACGCGATGACGCTGACGGCCAAGCTCCGCACCATCGGCGCGATGGGCGGCGCCACGCACAGGGCCGGCAGCGCGGCGTGACCGATCTCGCCCGAAAGCTCGTGGCCGAGGGGCTCGGCAGCGTGCTGCTCGCTGCGACGGTGATCGGCTCGGGCCTCATGGCCGAGCGGCTGACCGGCGACACGGCGCTGATGCTGCTCGGCAACACGCTGCCCACCGGCGCCATGCTGGTGGTGCTGATCACGATCCTTGGCCCGATCTCAGGAGCGCATTTCAATCCGGCGGTGACCGCGGTGTTCGCCGCGCGGGGCGACATCGGCTGGCGTGAAGCGGCGTTCTATAGTCTGGCGCAGCTGGCGGGGGCAATCGCCGGAACCTGGCTGGCGCATCTGATGTTCGCGGCGCCGCTGTTCGAGGTCGCGGTCACGGCGCGGACGGGTCCGAGCCAGTGGCTCTCCGAGATCGTCGCGGCGTTCGCGCTGCTGAGCACTATTCTCGCCGGACAGCGGTTCCGCCCCGACGCGCTGCCGTGGCTGATCGGGCTGGTGATCGTCGCCGCCTACTGGTTCACCGCGTCGACCTCGTTCGCCAACCCGGCGCTGACACTGGCGCGCTCTCTCACCGACAGCTTCGCCGGCATCAGGCCCATCGATGTCCCCGCCTTTGTCGTGGCGCAGCTGGTGGGCGCGGGGCTGGGCGCGGCGCTGATGGGCTGGCTGCTGCCGAAGGCGGCTGCCGGCCAGCGCACACCGGGAGTGCCGGCGCCGCTTCGCCGGTGATCAGCCTGGGATCGCCGGCTTCGGGGCAAGATAGCGCGCGAGATAGAGGGCGATGAGGACGAACGGCAGGAGGATCGCGAAGGTCAGCCGGATGCCGTAGGTCGTCGCCACATAGCCGAGCAGGGCGGGTGCTCCAAGAATGGTGATCTGCGTCACCAGGGTCAGCGCCGCGACGTTCTCCGATGCCGGCCGGTCGCCGAGCCGCGCGGCAGCCGAGGTGGTGAGCGGGAACGACACGCAGATGCCGACCCCGACCATGGCAAAGCCGATGAGCGCCACGATGAGATTGGGGGAGAACACCACGAGGCCGAGGCCGATGAGCGCCACCGCGAGCAGCGTGCGCGCGACCGCCACCGGTCCGAACCGCGTGATCAGCCGGTCGGCCTGCAGCCGCCCCGCGGTCTGGGCGATGAGGAACGACGGCAGCGTCAATGTGTCGACCCAGGCGGGCGCCGAGAAACTGTCGCGCATGAAGATCACCGACCAGTTGCGCAGCGCCCCCTCGAGCAGGGCCCCGGCGATGGCGAAGCCGACGAGGATCAGCGTCATCAGCGTCGGCAGCGCGATGCGGCCGCGCGCGGCTGTTCCAGTGTGCGCCCGCGGCGGGGCCGGGGACATCGGCCAGACCACCAGCGCGGTGCCCGCGAGGATCAGCGGCACCATCAGTGCGAAATGGAGGGCCGGCGAAATCGCCGCGCCGCGGGCCAAGGTGCCGATCAGCGTCGCGGTCAGGAGGCCCAGGCTCCACACCCCGTGGCAGGTGTTCATCACCCGGTTGCCCGATTGGGCTTCGACCCGGTCGGCCTCGACGTTCATGGCGATGTTGCTGAGCCCGAATAGAACGCCGTAGCAGGCAAAGGCCAGGCCGAGGACCAGCGCGTTCGGCGCGAGGCCGATCAGCATCACGGTGGCCGACAGCAGCGGGATGGCGAGCATCAGGATGCGTCGCGTGCCGATTTTTTCGAGCACGGCGCTGGCGAACAGGAAGGTCGCGATCGCCCCGACCGGCTGGCCGAGCAGCGCCAGGCCGAGTGCCGCCTCGTTGAGCCCAAGGTTCTGCTGGATGTCCGGGATGCGGCTGAAGAGGCCGCCCTGCGACAGCGCATGAAGCGCAAAAGTCGCGATGATGCGGGCGCGGGGCGACAAGGCGAGCAGCGCCGGCCGGCTCGCCGATTGGGGTTGTGCAGTCACGAGGCGCCCGAGCTCGCCGGCGGGTCCATCAGCTGATGCACGCGATCGGCGCCCAGCCGCACGAGCTTGAGCAGCATCGCCCGCCGCCGCGCCGGCGCCAGCGCGAACTCCGGCGCCGGCCTGAGGATCTCGGCGCCATGCCCGTCGGCGACGATCAGCCCCTCGCTCTGGGGGAAGATCGCGGCGTCGAGCTCGGGCGGCTTGGCGAAAAAGAAGCGGTCGCAATAGTCCTTGTAGTCGGGCCATTTGGCGTCGACGCGGAAATCGATGAGGCTCGATTTGATCTCGACGATCCAGATCTCGCCTTTGGGGCCGACGCCCAGCACATCGGCGCGCCGGCCATTGGCCAGCGGCACCTCGGCAAAGCAGCAGAAATCGTGGATCGAGCGCAGCAATCGCATCACTCCGCGCTGCACCTTGAGCGCCGTCGGCGACTGCCTCAAATCGACGATCTGCGGCAGCTCAGCCATGGCGGGGGCGGGCATGTTCCGTCATTCCGCCGGCACCGTCTTGGCCGCGGGCTTCAGGCCGAGCGCTGCCGCCGCGAGGAAGCTCAGGATGACGAACGGCATGCCGACGCCGAACGACCAGCGGATGCCGAAATGCTCGGCAACGAAGCCGAGGAGCGGCGGCGCCACGAGGAAGGTGACGAACGAGGTCTGCGCCAGCGCCGCGACGTTGATCGCCGCCGGCCGGTCGGTGCGCTGCGCCGCCGCCGACATGGCGAGCGGAAAGACGGCGCTGGTGCCCATGCCGAGCAGCGCAAAGCCAGTGAGTGCCACCCATTCGTTGGGGGCGAAGAACACCAGCAGCACGCCGACGCCGACGATGCTCAGCAGCACCCGGGCGACGCCGACGGGCGAATAGCGCTCGACGAAACTGTCGGCGAACATCCGCGTGATGGCCTGGGCGCCGGCGCCGACCGCGACCGCCATGGCGGCGAGGAACGGCGCCGAGCCGAAGATCTTGGTCATGTAGATCGCCGACCAGTCCATGTAAGCGCCCTCGAGCAGCATGGCGGCGAGGGTGAAAATCACCAGCACCATGATGCCCAGCGTCGGCGCGGCAAAGCGCGGCGCGGCGTCGGTGCTGCCGCCGCTGCGCATCGGCGCCGGATCGAAGCGCCCGAGGAACAGCGCCACCCCGGCGACCGCCAGCGGCACGATCAGCAGCAGATGCACAGGGGCCGGTACGCCCAATTGGGCGATGAAGCCGCCGACGAGCCCCGCGCCGAAGAAGCCGATGCTCCAGAAGCCGTGCGCCCGGTTCATGATCCGCCGACCGATGAGATGCTCGGTACGGTCGGCCTCGAGATTGATGATCAGCTCGATGCAGCCGATGGCGAGCCCCGCCGGCAACAGGAGAAAGAAGAACGCCACCGGGTTGGGCGCCATCGAGGCGAACGCGTAGAACAGTGCCAGCAGCGGGATCAGCCCGAGCAGCGCCCGGCGGTAGCCGATCCGCTCCAAGAGCGGTGCCGCGAAGGTCAGCGAAATCAGCGTACCGACCGGGGTGCCGATCAGCCCCAGCCCGAGCGCGCCCTCCGGCACGCCCATGGCGTGCTGGATGTCGGGGAGCCGGGGAAAGATGTTGCCCATGCAGAACGAATAGACCGCAAACGCCCCGAAGACCCGGTGCTGGGGGGCGAGGTCGAGGCCGAATTTCATTGGGAGAATCTCGCGACGATAGTGTCGAGAGAGCTTTAATCGGCAGCGGCCGATGAAACAACCCATGCCGGGTCGCCCGATCCCGGCACCGCGCCGTCGGTCAGCGGCGGGCTGCCGGGCCTGCCGGCCTCAGAGCACGACCTGAAAATCGTCCTGCAGCACGTCGATGCCGGTCTCCGGGTTGCGCATGATCTCGATGCGCCGGACCTGGCCGCCGTCGCCATCGTCGGCGGGCCGCTCCGCGGCGCGATCCCGGCGATCCGGGCCGAAATAGGTCGAGGTCTCGTAGTAGACCTGCGGCCGGCCCACCTGCCGCCCGATCCGCTCTGCGAGGTCGCCCCCGCCATAGGGGAGCGCAATGACGTCGTCGAAACCCATGCGGATGCAGCGCCTGATGCTGTCGACCGAGAGCGTGCGGGCAAAATAGATCAGCGGCGAGAACCTCAGCTTGCGGCTCTCGGAAAAGCGGATGGCGTCGGCCATGGGCTTCAGGCTTTCGATGCTGGCCACCTCGGCGCAGAGGAAGAACACCAGCGGCGTCTCGTCGGCCTGCCGTTCGGCCTTGCCCAGGCCCCCATAGCGTGCGACCGGCGCAAAACCCTGCGCCCGCGCCAGATCGGCAAGTGCGGCGCCGGCCCCGTCCCGGGGCCCCACCACGAAGGCTGCGGCTTTCAACGTCTGGTCCCCCGACCACGGCATTCCCGGGAACGGTCATGTCATTGCGCGCTGAACATCCGGTTAAGGCCGGTTGCGTCCTTCACCAGTGAACAGCGGCGCGTGGGTCTTGAACAACCCCGCGAGCCGCTCGAGCAGCGTGCGCACCTCGCGGCTGTGGCGTTCGTCCTGGTGGCTCACCAGCCATTGCTCGCTCATCAGGTCGGGGATCGGCGGCGCCACCCGCACCAGCCGCGGATCGCTGTCGCCGGCAAAGCAGGGCAGGACCGTGAGCCCGGCGCCGGCCGCCACCAGTTCGCGCACGCTGTGGCTGTCGTTGCCGCGCACCCCGATGCGGTCGCCGTGATGGGCCATCATCCAGCGCGCCATTTTGACGTTCGCCGCCTCCCCGGTGACGCCGACGAACAGACCAGCCTCGACGCCGTTGATCAGCTGGCGGCCGGAATAGATGGCATGCGCCACCTTGCCGGTGAGCCGCCCGGCCAGGTTCGGCTCGATCGGCCGCTCGCTGCGCACCCCGATATCGGCGTTGCGGCGGCCGATATCGACCTTGTCATAGGCGGTGACGAACTCGATGCGGAACGGATCGCTGACGTGCCAGATCTCGCCGATGTGGCGGGCGAGGAATTCGGTGGTCCAACTGCCCGCCGAAATCCGCACCACCCGGTCGCCCAGCGTGCCGTCGCGCCAACGGGTGAGCGAGGTCATCGCCGCCTCGACGTCTTCGGCCCGGCGCAGCAACTCCTCGCCCGCATGGGTCAGCGCGTAGCCCGAATGAGAGCGCTGGAACAGCGGCTCGCCGACCTGCTTTTCGAGCGCCGTGACACGCCGCCCGAGGGTGGCGGCGCTCAGCCCCGTGGTCGTCGTCGCGGCGCTCAGGCCGCCCAGCCGCGCTACGTCGAGGAACAGCCTGAGATCGGCCCAGTCGATGCTCATTTCATTTCTGCAAAGCCGGTTGCATGCCTGTTCGTAGCGTAAACACAAGACCAAGCGCAAGTATCCAGCCGTCGCCCGTGCTGCAGTCTCCCAACGGGCCGGGCGGCATTTCAATCCTGAAGAAGAAGGAGACCGTCATGTTCGAACGGCTCAGACTGCGTTACCGCACCTGGCGCTATTACCGCGACACCGTCCGCCGCCTCACCTGCCTCGATCCGCACATCCTCGCCGACACCGGTATCGCGCCCGAGCAGATTCATCGGCGCGCGCTCGAGGCCAGCGAGCGCCGGTGCGAGTGACGTCCCCTCACCCGGCCCTTCGGGCCACCCTCTCCCCTGCGGGGCGAGGGGAATCGCGACGCCGGTGGCCGCAGCTCAGACGAACAGGCTGGTGAGCTCGAACTTCGTCACGTCGACCAATCCCATGTCGGTGAGCCGGAGTTCCGGGATCACCGGCAGGGCCACGAACATGTGCTGGATCATGGCGTTGTTGAGGGTGCAGCCGCACTGCACCATGGCGGCGAGAACGCGTTCGGTCTTTTCGGCGACGATCTCGGCCCGCTCGTCCGACATCATCCCGGCGATCGGCAGCTCGACCAGCGCCAGTTCATGTCCCTGGCTGAACACGACGAAGCCGCCGCCCACCTGCTGCAGCCGGTTGGCGGCGAGCGCCATGTCGTCGCGATTGGTGCCGACGACGATCATGTGATGGCTGTCATGCGCCACCGTCGCGGCGACGGCGCAATCGACATCGTAGCGGAAGCCGGAGACGAAGCCGTTGACGACTCGGCCGGTGCCGCGATGGCGCTCGACCACCGCCACCTGCGCTATGTCCTGGCCGCGATCGGCATTGACCAGTCCGTCCTCGACCTGAAGCGTGCGCTCGAGCGCGCGGGTATTGGTCTTGTTCTCGATGATGCCGATGACTTTTGCTGTAACGCTGTTCTTGCCGGCCGGTGCGGCGATGGCGAAATCGGCCGGGTCGATGGTCCGGCCGACCTTGACGGTGCCCCGGGCGAAATCGGGATAGGGGTAGGGCGCGGTCTCGCGCACCAGCTTGCCGTGTTCGGCCCAGACCACGCCGCGGGCGATCACCATCTCGATGGGCAGGGTCACCAGATCGGAGGTGACGATTACATCGGCGCGCCGGCCCGGAGTGATCGAGCCCAGCTCGCGCTCGAGTCCGAAATGAGTGGCGGTGTTGAGGCTCGCCATCTGGATGGCGGTGATCGGCTTCAGGCCCTGGGCGATGGCGTAGCGCACCACATCGTCGATGTGGCCCTCGTTGACCAGCGTCGCGGCGAAGCGGTCGTCGGTGCACAGGATGAAGTTGCGCGAGTCGAGGCCCTGTTCGGTGATCGCCTTGATTTGCGGCGCGACGTCGTACCAGGCCGAGCCGAACCGGAGCATGGCGCGCATGCCGAGCCGGACGCGGGCGATGGCATCCTCGGCCCGTGTGCCCTCGTGATCGTCGGCCGGCCCGGCGGCGACGTAGGCGGCGAACGGCCGCCCCAGATCGAGCGAGGCATAGTGCCCGCCCACGGTCTTGCCGGCGCGCTGCGTGGCGGCGATCTCGGCCAGCATCGTTCTGTCGTTGGCGGCGACGCCGGGAAAGTTCATCATCTCGCCCAGTCCGATGATGTTGGGCCAGCCCATGGCCTCGGCCACGTCGCGCTCGTCGAGCGAGGCGCCGGAGGTCTCGAGCCCGGGCGCCGCGGGCACGCAGCTGGGCATCTGGACGAACACGTTGGTCGGCATCGCCACCGCCTCGTCATGCATCAGCCGCACCCCGGGGAGGCCGAGCACGTTGGCGATCTCGTGCGGATCGATGAACATCGAGGTGGTGCCGTGCGGGATCACGGCGCGGCAGAATTCGGTGACCGTCACCATGCCGCTCTCGACATGCATGTGGCCGTCGCAGAGACCGGGCACCAGGTAGCGCCCCGCGGCGTCGACGATCTCGGTCTCGGGCCCCGCCGTGTAGGCGAGGTCCGGTCCCACCGCCGCGAAGCGCCCGGCCTTGATGGCGACATCGGTGGCCGCGATGATCTCGCCCGAATGGACGTTCACCCACTTGCCGTTGCGGATCAGCATATCGGCCGGGGCGCGGCCCATGGCGACGTCGACGAGCAGCGGCGCGGTTTCGGACCAGGGGGCGATGGGCATGCGGCGTTTCCTTGGATGCGATGGCGAATGAGAAAGGGGTGAGGCCGCGGCGTCAAGGGCGCACGAGGCCCGCTGGCGCCGGGGAAGAGCTTGATACAAAAAAGGGGCCGCTCCGAAGAGCGACCCCGCTTTGTCTGCTGCGATATCGATCAGACCCTGGTGATGCACACCTTGCCGGTGCCGGCGGGGATGATGCCGAGCTGCCGGCCGGCAGCCTTCGAGAGGTCGATGATGCGGCCCTTGATGTAAGGGCCCCTGTCGTTGATGGTCACCTGGATCGATTTCCCGGTCTGCTGGTTGACCACCTTGACGACCGTGCCCAGCGGTAGGGTCTTGTGGGCTGCGGTCATGGCGTTGGGGTTCATCCGTTCCCCACTCGCGGTGCGCTGTCCGGGCAATGAATACCAGGAGGCCTTACCGCATTGATTGCCGGCCGCGATACTCTCCCCGGTCACGAACGAAAGACTACCCGTGATCAGGGCGGCGGCGACAACGATGTGCTTAATCAAACAACTCACTCACGCTAGTTAACGACAGGTTGCCGCCTAGTGTCGGGCTGTGGCGAGATTGTGAGAGAATCTGGGCGAGAAAAAACCTGCCAGCCTGTGTTGCCCCCGCGCATCAGCCCATTGTTCAGCCGCCCGCTTCTATTGGTGCTGAGAAAAATAGCGGGATTCTAGTGGCTTAGCGCCGTCTCGCCCGGCGGCACCGGGCGTCGGTCCGCCGGCCCGCTTGCGTCAGGTGGTCGCAACCGGAACGAGCGCCAACCGCCGTTTCCGCCTGCCCGGATGCGTTGCACCGGCGCCGAACGGCCCCTCCCGGTCCAATATTTGACCAATTGATAAAATTTCGGCCCTGCGCTAGCGTCCTCGTCTGGATCGGTTCCAGCAACCGGTCCTGACCCGTTCCCGGGAGGTCATGCGGATGGGCGAAGGTGCGTTGAAGGACGGGATCGCGGCGGGGCGCCTCGGCGCCGATCAGTACGCCGCCAATTTCACCGATCTGCATCCGCCGCTCGACCGGCACGAGGCCTTCGTCGAGGCCGACCGCTGCTATTTCTGCTACGACGCCCCCTGCCAGAACGCCTGTCCGACCTCGATCGACATTCCGCTGTTCATCCGCGAGATCGTCACCGACAATCCGCTCGGCGCGGCCGAGACCATCTTCGAGCAGAACATTCTGGGCGGCATGTGCGCCCGCGTCTGCCCCACCGAGCAATTGTGCGAAGAGGCCTGCGTGCGCGAGGCGGCCGAGGGCAAGCCGGTCAAGATCGGTCTCCTGCAGCGCTACGCCACCGACATCGCCATGGCGGCGGAGGCGCAGTTCTTCACCCGCGCCGCCCCGACCGGCAAGCGCGTCGCCGTGGTCGGCGCCGGACCGGCGGGCCTTGCCTGCGCCCATCGCCTGGCGCTGCACGGCCATGACGTCGTGATCTACGACGCGCGGCCCAAGGCCGGCGGCCTCAACGAATATGGAATTGCGTCCTACAAGGCGCCGGGCGGCTTTGCCCAGGCCGAGGTGGACTATGTCACCGCCATCGGCGGCATCACCATCGAAACCGGCAAGATATTGGGCGAACACTTCTCGCTGAGCGAGCTAGCCGGCCGCTTCGACGCGGTGTTCCTCGGGCTCGGGCTGGGCGGCGTCAATGTGCTGCGCGCCGATGGCGAGGATGCCCAAGGCGTCGACAGCGCCATCGATTTCATCGCCGACCTGCGCCAGGCCGCGGACCTTGCGACGCTTCCCATCGGCCGCAAGGTGGTGGTCATCGGTGGCGGCATGACCGCCATCGACGCGGCGGTGCAATCCAAACTCCTCGGCGCCGAGGAGGTGACCATGGTCTACCGCCGCGGCAAGGAGCAGATGAACGCCTCCGGCTTCGAGCAGGATTTGGCGGCGGCCAAGGGCGTCACCATCCGCCACTGGCTGGCGCCTAGGCGCATCGTGGTGCGCGGCGGCGAAGTCGCCGGCATCGAATTGAGCTACATGGCGCTCGACCCCGCGGGGGCGCTGAAGCCCACGGGCGAGACAACCATCATCGCCTGCGACCAGGTATTCAAGGCCATCGGCCAGACCCTCAGCACTGACGGCGAAGGCGTGCAACTGGCCGGCGGCAAGATCGAGGTCGACGCCGAGGGCAGGACCTCGATGCCAAAAGTCTGGGCCGGCGGCGACTGCGCCACCGGCGGCGATGATCTGACGGTGACCGCGGTGGCCGAAGGCCGCGACGCGGCTGAGAGCATCAACCGGACGTTGATGGGGCTCTGATGTTCAAGCGCATCCACTTCGACACCGTGCCGGCCATCGACGTGGAGCGGGCGCGCGACTTCTACCGCGACAAGCTCGGCTTCGAGGTCGAGCGCGACAACCCCTACGGCGAGAGTCGCTGGGTATTCATGCGCATTCGGGGCGCCGACACACTGCTGCATTTTGACCAGCAGTTGAGCGTCCCCCGCACCGAGACACCGGCGCTCGTGCTTGTCACCGAGGACGTCGATGCAGCTTGCGAGACGCTGCGCAGCCGCGGCGTGCCCATCAAGAGTGGCCCGGATGACGCGCCATGGGAGCCCGGCACGCGCTGGGCGATGATTGACGACAGCGAGGGAAACCTCGTTCTAATCCAGACCATTCGATAGGAGGACAGCTATGGCAGACCTTCGCAATAATTTCGTCGGCATCAAATCGCCCAATCCGTTCTGGCTGGCCTCGGCGCCGCCGACCGACAAGGCGTACAATGTCGAGCGCGCCTTCAAGGCGGGCTGGGGCGGTGTGGTGTGGAAGACGCTGGGCGAAGCCGGCCCGCCGGTGGTCAATGTCAACGGCCCGCGCTACGGCGCCATCTGGGCCGGCGACCGCCGGCTGATGGGTTTTAACAACATCGAGCTCATCACAGACCGCGACCTGCAGAAGAACCTCCAGGAGATCAAGGCGGTCAAGATGGCCTGGCCCGACTGCGCCGTCGTCGTCTCCATCATGGTGCCCTGCGACGAGGACAGTTGGAAGGCGATTCTACCTCTGGTCGAGGAAACCGGCGCCGACGGCATCGAGCTCAATTTCGGCTGCCCGCACGGCATGAGCGAACGCGGCATGGGCGCCGCCGTCGGGCAGGTGCCAGAATATGTCGAGATGGTCGTCCGCTGGTGCAAGCAGTATTCGCGCATGCCGGTGATCACCAAGCTCACCCCCAACGTCACCGATGTGCGGAAGCCCGCCAGAGCGGCCAAGAACGGCGGCACCGACGCGGTGAGCCTGATCAACACCATCAACTCGATCGTCTCGGTCGATCTCGATAGTTTCTCGCCCAATCCCTCGATCGACGGCAAGGGCAGCCATGGCGGCTATTGCGGCCCGGCGGCCAAGCCCATCGCGCTCCACATGGTGGCCGAGATCGCCCGCGATGCCGAGACAAACGGGCTGCCGATCTCGGGCATCGGCGGCATCACCACCTGGCGCGACGCGGCCGAGTTCATGGCGCTCGGCGCCGGCAATGTGCAGGTCTGCACCGCCGCGATGGTCTACGGCTTCAAGATCGTCGACGAGATGATCTCGGGCTTGTCCAACTGGATGGACGAGAAGGGCTACCGGACGATCGACGATTTTGTCGGCCGCGCCAGCCGCAACGTCACCGACTGGCAGTACCTCAACCTTGAATACATCACCAAGGCCAGGATCGACCAGGACCTCTGCATCAAATGCGGCCGCTGCCACATCGTCTGCGAGGACACCTCGCACCAGGCGATCATGAAGGAGAAGAACGGCGTTCGCCACTTCGAGGTCATGGACAATGAGTGCGTGGGCTGCAATTTGTGCGTCAATGTCTGCCCGGTCGAGGACTGCATCGAGATGGTGGCGCTGCCGCCCGGCACCATCGACGAGCGCACCGGCCGGGTGGTGACCGGCAAATACGCCAACTGGACCACGCACCCCAACAATCCGATGCGCAAATCGGTCGAGCCGGCGGAGTAGCCGGCCCGTTAGTATCTGGTAAACCATAAGGCGTCGCGGCGGGGGACGCGGTAACCTCGGGCTAACAGGCGCTGCGTAGCCTTCCCCAAAACGGGGATTCGGATGCGCCAGCCGGCATCGCAACACGCGGATCGCGCTCACGGCGCGGCGGACGCCGATGCACGCGCCCTCAGGCAGCTGCGCTGGCTGGCGATTGCCGCTCTTGCCTGCACGATCACCGTCTTCCTGTTCATGATTGCCGCCTCGGTGCAGGCCGTTACGACGATCGACGGCGCGGCCGTGGCGCGCGAGCGCACCCAGGTGGCGCGCGCCCTCGCGGCGCTGCCGGGCGGCATCAACGAAATCACGCTCGACGCCATGGCCGGCACCCTCGATCTCGACGGCGCGCGGCTGACCATTGAGGCCGGCAAGCGGCCGGGGGAGATCGCGGTCTCCGCCGGCGGCGACCGGGTGGTGGCCTGGACGCCGCATCGGTTCGGCACCTCGACCTTCCAGGTCATAGCCCCGATGCGCATCGGGGCAGGCGCGTTGTTCATCCTCATCGTCGCCGGCATCGGCTGGCGCGTCGCGGTGGTCGGCAAGCGGCTCGACGGGCGCCGCGCCATCGCCCTCCATCTGGCCTCGACCGACGCGCTGACCGGGCTCGGCAACCGCCTCGCCTTCGATGAAGCCCTCAAGGCGCGCAGCGCCGCGGCGGAGGCAGGCGGGCCCGGCTTCGTCCTGGTTCTGGCCGATCTCGACAGCCTCAAGGCGATCAACGACGCGTGCGGCCATGCCGCCGGCGACGCGGCGCTGCAGCATGTCGGCCGGCATCTGCGCGAGGCCGCCGACGCCTGGGACGTGGTGGCGCGGATCGGCGGCGACGAGTTCGCGGTGCTCTGCTCGGGCGCCGATCTCGACGCCTTTCTCGGCGAGGTCAAACGGCGCATCGCCACCCCGCTCGTCCATGATGGCCGGACGCTGACGGTCGCGGCGAGCTTCGGCGTCGCCCGCAGCGACGATTTTCCGGGGGCGGGGCGCCTCACGCAGGCCGCCGATACCGCGCTCTACCGGGCCAAGCGCAGCGGACCCGGCAATGCCGAACTGGCGGTTCCGGCGTTTGCTCCGCCGCGGCGCTACGCGGCGTAGGGCGGACCCGTCCGATTGATTTTTGGCCGCGCGTCAGCTATTTTAGCCAAACTAGCTGACGAGGATGAGATGAGCTCCATTACCGCCACCGACGCCAAGAACCGCTTTGGCCAGGTTCTGGAGATGGCTCAGGCCGAGCCTGTGCATATCCAGAAGAACGGCCGGGACGTGGGCATCGTGATCTCGCCCGAGGAATTCGCCCGGCTGAAAGCCGGGGCCGAAGCGCCGAGAGTCCGTCCGGCGATCGAACAGCTCCTCCAGCGATCGGTCGAGCGCCGGAGAGCGTTGTACGAGGCTCTGGCGAAGTAGCCGGCCGTGACCAGCTACATCACGCTCGAGGAGGCCCTTCGCATCCACGAAGTGCTCATCGACGCGTTTGGCGGCGCACATGGCGTTCGCGACATGGGCCTTCTCGAATCCGCACTGCTTCGCCCCCAGACGGGCTACTACGGCGACCTGATCGAGGAGGCGGCTGCGCTGTGGGAAAGCCTTGCGATGAACCACCCGTTCGTCGACGGCAACAAGCGGGTCGCGTATGCGGTCGTCGAGCTGTTTTTGCAGTCGAACGGGCTCGACATCCTCCCGGACGACAAGACGATCGAAACCTTCATCTACCACCACCTCGACGCCGGCACGTTCCGCAAGGACATCCTCGACGCCTGGCTGCGCGACAACACGGAGCCCCTATGACTGCCTTTCTCATCATCGCCGGCCGTTTCCTGATCGGCGCCTATTTCGTCCAGGCCGGATTGCGCAACTTCATGAAGGTGCCGCTGCACACCGACATCCTCGGCAAGAAGGGCGTCCCCATGCCGCGCGAAACGCTGCTGGCGGCCCTCGCCCTGCAGGTGCTCGGCGGGCTGATGGTGGCGCTCGGCATCCTGCCCTGGCTCGGCGCCGTCGGGCTCATCGTCTTCACCGTTGCGGCCAACGCGCTCTACCACAATTTCACGCAGTTTTCCGGCGACGAGCGCACCAGCCACCTTAACTCGGTGCTGGCCAATGCCGCCCTCGTCGGCGGGCTGCTGCTGGTGATGGCCGCGTAACGTCTCGGACAATAGTGGCAGAGGCAACCGGCGCCCAGACAAGTACTCTATCGGGACAACCAGCTACTCCCTCGTATTCCGCGAGACTCACGTTTCCGCCTGGTCTATCTTCGCGGTAGACTGTTCCAGGAGACAGACGAACTTGGGGGAGATTTCAAATGAGACTCGCAAAGTTGCTTGCCGTCGAACTGCTGGCGGCCGTCGTCCTCGTCGTTCCGGCCTATGCCGAGTGCCTTTCGGCCGACCAGCTGGGGAATCCGGGTCCTTACTACGGCGGCCTTTATAGCCTGCCGTCGGGCATGGGGCTGACCGCCTCGATGGGGCCGTTCAAGTCCCCGGTGAGCGGCTCGATCGGCATGGGTCAGCCCGAGCTTCTTCCGGCGCCGGGGCAATGCCAGGGTGCAACGACGCTGCTGCTCAAGACGAGCAACTCGAATTTCCTGTTCCTGACGCAGCATGCGGTGGGCCGCATCACCATCGACTACTGCGACGGCGCCGACCAGAACAACCTCTCGGTTCGGCCGCTCGCCTTCGACTACGTCGGTGACGTCGTGGCCGCCAACGGACAACAATTGCCCGGCCTCAATGGGATGGTCGATGTTCGTGTCACACCCAATGGCGGCGGCATGCACTCGGGCACGGTCGAACTCACAGGAAACCTTCAATACGTCGCCTTCGGAGGCGCCGAGACGTTCATCGCGCAGGTGTGCGTGGAATAGGCGCGCGCCCCGGACTCAGCCCTTCGCCGGCCTGAGCCCATCCATGAACAGGTGCTCGAGGAAGCGCGCGGCGTCCTCGAAGCGGCCGTCGCCGCCGCGGTCCTTGCCGAGCACGGCGCGCACCTGGACGTCGAAATCGGCGTAATGCTGGGTCGTCGCCCAGATCGAAAAGATCAAATGGTAGGGGTCGGTGCGGCGGATTTTGCCCTCGGCCATCCAGCTCTCGATGACCTTGGCCTTGTCGTCGACGAGCGTCTTGAGCTCACCCTCGAGCACGTCGATGGCGTGCGGCGCGCCCTGCAGCATCTCGTTGGCGAACAGCCGGCTCTCGCGCGGAAAGTCGCGCGCCATCTCGAGCTTGCGGCGGATGTAGGAGCGCAGTTCCGGCATCGGGTCGCCCTCGGCATCGAGGGCGCGCAGCGGATCGAGCCAGAGGTCGAGCATCCCGGTGAGGAGCCGGCGGTGGATCTCTTCCTTGCTGGTGAAATAGTAGAGCAGGTTGGGTTTGCTCATCCCCGCCGCCTCGGCGATCTGGTCGATCGTGGCGCCGCGGAAACCGTGCGTCGAAAACACGTTCAGCGCCGCGTCGAGGATCACGTCCTGCTTCTCGCGCTGGATGCGCGTGCGGGGCCGGGCCTTGGCGGGCGTGTCGGTCACTTGCGGGCTCCGAACCCTTTGTGTCGCAGCATTTTCACCTTGATCGGCGGCAGGAGAGTGCTAACATTTTTTCCAACTGGTCAAATTTCCGGGCAAATGTGCCCGGCCGTCAAGTGCCAATCATCCGACCAGATTGCAATCTTTGAGGGAGCCGCCGGTGTCCAACCGTCAAAACGTCGCGCCGAACGATCTGAGCGCTTTCTGGATGCCTTTTACGGCCAACCGCCAGTTCAAGAAGGCGCCGCGCATGTTCGTGGCCGCCAAGGATATGTATTACACCACCTCCGACGGCCGCCAGGTGCTGGACGGCACGGCGGGCCTGTGGTGCGTCAACGCCGGCCATTGCCGCCCGAAGATCGTCGAGGCGATCGCCGAGCAGGCGGCCGAGATGGATTACGCGCCCGCCTTCCAGATGGGCCACCCGAAAGCCTTCGAACTGGCCAACGCGCTGGTGCAGATCGCGCCCGAGGGCATGAACCATGTGCTCTACACCAATTCCGGCTCGGAATCGGTCGAGACGGCGCTCAAGGTGGCGCTGGCCTATCACCGGGTCAGGGGCGAGGGCGCCCGCTTCCGCCTGATCGGCCGCGAGCGCGGGTATCACGGCGTCAATTTCGGCGGCATCTCGGTCGGCGGCATCGTCACCAACAGGAAGATGTTCGGCACCCTGCTGACCGGCGTCGATCACATGCCGCACACCCATACGCCGGGCAAGAACCAGTTCACCCGCGGCGAGCGCGAGGAGGGCGGCGATCTGGCGACCGAACTCGAGCGGATCGTGACGCTCCACGATGCCTCGACCATCGCGGCGGTGATCGTCGAGCCGGTGGCCGGCTCGACCGGCGTCCTGATCCCGCCCAAGGGCTATCTGCAAAAGCTCCGCGATATCACCAAAAAGCACGGCATCCTCTTGATCTTCGACGAGGTCATCACCGGCTTCGGCCGCGTCGGCACGCCCTTCGCCGCCGACTATTTCGGCGTCACGCCGGACATCATGGTCACCGCCAAGGGGCTGACCAACGGCACCATCCCGATGGGCGCCGTGCTGGTCACCTCGGAAATCCACGACGCCTTCATGCAGGGGCCCGAGCACGTCATCGAGT
>JACRAF010000045.1 GCA_016213505.1 Devosia nanyangense | reverse complement strand
TTTCGCCGCATAGGCGGCGCGGATGAAGGCGCGCAGCGGCTCCATCCAGCTCAGATGGTTGTCGTAGACTCCGGCGGCCGAGCCGGTGATGAGGATGGCGTCGAGACCCGCTGCGTCGGGGAACGGTTCGCCCTCGGCGATGCGCACGGTGTTCTGCGCGAAATGCTCGCCGGCCTCGGCGAACATCGTTTCGAACATCGGCGCATAGGCGCCGAAACGCGGTCGCAACGCCTCCGGTACTTCGCCGGTCTGGATGAGGGTGAGTCTCATGGGCGTGAAATGGCAAGCCTCAACCCGTAACGCAACCCCCAACCCCGCGCCGCGTGGGGAGGCAATCCGTGGAGACCGATGCGTCGACGATGTGAGCGCGAAGGAACAAGCGTGCCCGAACGCGGGCTCAGACCACTTCCCGCAGAAACCCGGCCAGGTCGTCGGTGACGTGGTGCACATGTGGTCCCGTGGCGCGACCGAGTTCCCAGCTCTCGACCTGGTCGTGTTCGAAGTCCTCGGCCGCCACCACGTGGACGGTGACCATGCCGGCGGCGTGCGGCACGAGGAGGTTCTTTTCGAGGTCGTCGAACATCGCGGCGCGGGTGGCGTCGACCCCGTGCGCAGCAAAGAAGCTCTCATAGGCCACCGGCAGCGGTTTGGGCTGATAGCCCATCGAGCGGATGTCGAAGATATCGGTGAACAGATCGGCCGCGCCGACCCGCTGCAGCACCTGGCTGGCGTGCCCGACATCGTCGTTGGTCAGTATGAACTTGCGCCCCGGCAGCGCTGCGATCGCCGAGACCAGACCAGGATAGGCCGGCACGCCCGAATAGTCGATGTCGTGCACGGTCTTGAGGAAATGATTGGGGTCGACGCCGTGGTGCAGCATCAGCCCGTGCAGCGTCGTGCCGTGGTCGCGGTAATAGGCCTTCTGCAGGGCTCGCGCCTCGGCATAGGGCAGTCCCGTGACGTCTACCATGTAGACGCTGATCAGCGCGTCGATCTGCGCGAACAGATTGCACTCGCGCGGATAGAGCGTGTTGTCGAGGTCGAACACCCAGTCGGTGACACGGGCGAAGCCGGGACGGATGGAGTCGAGGCGGTTCATCGCGCTCTTATGCCAGAACGGCCTCGCGGAATCATCGGTTCGTTTGAGCAGCATGCGACGCCCGGGTTGGTGAGGCCCGGGCGTCTAGAGGGGTGGCGCTGAACGCGGCGTGAACTGGCCGGTCAGCCGCCACGATCCACCGGTTACTGAGCGTCGGTCAGCGTATACTCGTTGCCCGCGAGCTGGCAGAGGTCGATAGCGGTCTCGACGAATTCGACGCCTTCGTCGGTCACGAATTTCATGTCGTAGACGCACTGGTCCGAGCCGTCCGCGATGGTCACGGGGACGGTATTGCCGGCCGGGAACACGCCCTCGCCGAACACGTCCTCTTCCCAATCGTCGGTCGCCGTGGGCGAGGTGTAGAAATTGGCGATGGTGTGCGACGAATTGTTGGTGAGCTGGAACACCAGGTCCTCGGCAAGCACCGGCAGCGGCAGGGCGACGAGCGCCAGAGACGCGAATGCGGCGGCGACGAATTTGGTCATAACTTAGTCCTCGAATCTGGCTTCATTGCCAGAGGCGCCGCACGTCTAGGGGGACCAGGCGCTTTCCGCAAGTCGCCCGCGTGCCGCGCCCGAGGTCGGCGGTCAGTCGCGGTCGCGGCGCCCTTTGTCCGGCGGGCGAAGCGCCTCGTCGCGCTCCTGCCGGCTCTTCTGGTTGAAGCCGCCGCTGACATTGCCTTCGGGGGCGGTGCTGTCGCGTTCGAGCGGCCGCTCGTTGGTGATCCTGCCGCTGATCTCGTGGGCCTGCTCTTTGCTCTTGGGCAATCGGGTGGTCGGCATGGCCAGGTCCCTCCATGGCTGAAGAGGGATAACCGCGCGAGGCGCGAATGGTTTCATCGAGGACGCCGAGAAAGCGTCGCGACGCAGCGGAACGCCAGCACCGCTCAGGCGACGATCATCTGCCGGTTCCTTGCTGCCCCGAAGCATGGAATGATCCTGCCTATTCCGCGCCGGCCGACACGGTTGCTGGCGTCGAGCCATGGTCCGAAGCAGAGGCCGGGGACCCCGTCGCCGCGGCACGCCGGCCAAATCGTCCCGACGCCGGCAGCCCCAGGCCGAACAGGATGATGAACAGGCTGGCGGCGACGCTCGGCCAGACGAAGCGGTACTCCTGCGACTGGATCAGCGCGGCGAGGCTGACGACGTTGAGCGCGGCCGGCAGGGCGAGGACCCACAGGCCGCGATGGATCAGCCAGCCGATCGCGGCCAGCACGACGGCGGCGGCGATCAGCATGGTCGCCGGCCGATTGTAGACCGTGCTGTTCACGAAAACGGACTTGTGGACGGCGGCAATCCACGTCCTGAGGGCTGGAAGCCGGGAGGCTTCCGCGAGACCGAGGGCGGCATTCTCGGGCAGAGCCGCGATTCCCAGCGGCGCGATGCGAAGCCGCTCGCCGGGGGTGGCCCAGGGCCGCCAGAACAGTCCGGTCATGCACAGTTCCTGCTCTAGGAACGCCCGCCGGTGCGCCATCGCGGTGCGCAAGGCCAGCCCGAACATCTCGGTCGCGTGCAGCGCCAGCTTCTCGCGATCGAGCCGGGGCTCCCGAAAATAGAACGGCACGGCGGTGCCACAGGGGATAGCGGCCCAGGCATCGAGCGGCGCGATGTCGAGCAGCATCTGCCGATCGGCGGGATCGTCGATGAGGTTCTGCTCGAGCGCCGCGCCGAGAAAGGGCAGCGTCACGATGGCTCTGAGTTCAGCGGGTTGTGGCTGGGCGTTGAGCAGCGCCAGCAGCACCGTCTTGGTGGCCGCGAAGGCGACCAGCTGAACGGCGAGCCCGACGCTCGCCGGCAGGCGCGCCGGACGGATGGCGAGCGCCACGATCGCAAAGAACAGCGCAGTGGCGATGATGCCGTTGTGGCGGACCGCCACCATGACCACCCCGGCGGCGATCATCGCGGCCCAATGCCAGCGGCCGATCGACCAGCGCTGCCGGACCGCGCTGAGGGTGAGGCCGGTAAGCAGCAGCACGCAGATGCCGAACGGCACGTCCTTCCACAGCGTCGTCACCATCAATGCGTTGGGCAGGAACAGCGGAAACAGCAGTGCGGCAATGACCGCGAACACCGGGCGCACGCCCCATTTGATGGTTTCGGCGAACAGCAGGCCCGTCACCAGCGACAGCGCGACATACTGGGCGATCGCCACCGAGGCGGGGCTTGGGTAGACGAGGAACGCAAGATAGTTGATGAGGGTCGCCGACACGGGGTGAACGTCGTCCCACTGCCAGCTCGTCATCTGCCCCCATTGATCGATGGAATCCGGCGACATCTGGGCTGGCCAGACGGCCAGATGAACGATCCCGTAGATCAGCAGGCTCGGCAGCGCCAGCAGCAGCGGCCAGGCTCGATTGGGCGTGCTCGGCAAACCAGTCCCCCGCGGCGCCGGCGCCAGAACGGCGGCGCGACAACCTTAGTGGCCGGAGACGATCCGGTCCAGACCGAGCAGTCGCGCGAGGGCCCGCTCCGACGAAGAAGATGTCGACCCCGGCGAAACCGCCCGGCACCGGCAGCCCGTAGTGATAGCCGACGACCGCCAGCACCGCGATGGCGCGCAGGCCGTAGATCTCCGGCCGGTAGGCAACAAGGCTCAAAACAACAGCTTCCCAAAATGCTGCCCCACCTGATCGCCGCGCTGCGAAGCCGTCAAGCCAAAGCACCAGTGCGTCGCAGGAACACCACGTCCTCCCATGCGTTCCGCGCAACCCTGCCCCGTCTCAATCAAATGATTGATTGATGCACCGGGCGGGTGTATAGCCGCCCGCCATGAGTGAAATCGCCTCCATCCCCAGTAAGCGCGAATCGACCGACGACCGGCGGGCGGCAATCGCCAGGGCGGCGCGCCAGCTGATCGTCGAGAAGGGCGTCGAGGGCCTCAGAACCCGCGACATCGCCGATCGCGTCGGCATCAATGTCGCGACGCTGCACTATCACGTGCCGACCAAGGAGGCGCTGATCGAACTGGTCGCCGAGTCGCTGAAGTTCGAATTCATGAGCCAGCACGTCGTCCGCCCGCGCGCCCATATGGATGCAATGGGACGAATGGACATGGAGTTCGTCGATTTCCGCGAAATGATCGAGGACCGGCCCGACGTGATGCTGGTGTTTTCCGAACTGATCGAGCGGGCCCGCCGCGACGAGCGCATCGCCGTGGCCATCCGGCCGATGCTGCGCAAATGGCGCCAGATCCTGATCGACATCCTGTCAGAAGGTGTCAGGGACGGGGTCTATCGTGCCGATCTCGATGCCGAGCCCGCGGCGCTGATGATGATGGGCGCGGTGGTCGGCTTCTGCCGCAGCGGCAACAAGGATTTCGACGGATACGAGCGGCTGGTCGCCGAACTCAAACGCGCCATCCGCAACCCGAATTATCAACCACAAGACACACACTCGAAGGACTAGAAAATGGTTTCACAATTTCATCCCCCGCAGAACAAGGCGGAAGCCGATCCGCGGCGCTGGGTCGCGTTGATCGTTCTGCTCATCGCCAGCTTCATGAATCTGATCGACGTCACCATCGTCAACGTCGCGTTGCCCAGCCTGCAGGAAAGCCTCGGCGCCGATCCGAGCCAGATCCAATGGGTGATCGCCGCCTATGTGCTCGCCTTCGCCCTCGGCCTGCTGCCCTTCGGCCGGCTCGGCGACATCGTCGGGCGCACCAAGATGTTCCTGATCGGGGTATCGCTGTTCACGGTCGCTTCCGCCGCCTGTGGCCTCGCGCCCTCGATCGAGTGGCTGATCGCCGCCCGCGTGCTGCAGGGCCTCGCCGGTGCCGTGATGACGCCGCAGGTCCTGGCGATCGCCACTGTCACCTTCCCGCCCGAGGAACGCGGCCAGTCGTTCTCGCTGTTCGGGCTGAGCGCCGGCCTCGCCGCCGTCGCCGGTCCGATCATCGGCGGCCTCCTCATCGGCGCCAATCTCGGCGGCCTCGACTGGCGGCCGATCTTTCTGGTCAACGTGCCGGTCGGCATCCTCGCGGTCGTCCTCGGCTGGTTCATCATTCCGCGCCCGCCGGGCCATCCCGATCTGAAGAACGACTTCGTCGGCATTGGCCTCTTCGCAGCGAGCATGGTGGCGCTGGTCTATCCCCTGATCGAGGGCCGCTCTTATGGCTGGCCGGCCTGGAGCTGGGGCCTGATGGCGCTGTCCGCCGTCGGCCTCGCGCTGTTCGTGCTGTGGGAGCGCCGCATGGCCGCGCTCGACCAGCCGCAACTGTTGAACTTCAGCCTGATCGGGAACGGCAACTTCCTGCTCGGCGCCTTCGTCGCCACGATCTTTTCCTCCGGCATCCCGGGCTTCTTCATGGTGATCTCGATCCTCTTGCAAGGCGGCTTCGGCTTCACCCCGCTCGAGTCAGGCCTCACCAACACGCCGTTCTCGGTGGGCGTACTGGTGATCTCGCTGATCTCGGGCCGTTTCGGCTCGAACTATTTGCGGCTGCGGCTTGCCATCAGCGCCGTGCTGCTCACCGGCGGCATGATCTGGCTCGAATTCGTCATCCGCGGCATCGGCGATTCGATCGACCACTGGACCTTCCTGCCGCCGCTTTTCATCGCCGGTCTCGGCCTGGGCCTGGGCTTTTCGGCGTTGTTCCAGTCGGTGCTCTCGGGCGTGCCGCCGCGCGATGCGGGGGCCGGCGCCGGCGCCCTGCAGGCGTTCCAGCAGGTGGGCGGCGCGATCGGCGTGGCGCTGATCGGGCAACTGTTCTTCACCAGCCTCGAGCACGCCCGCGATTGGGGCGCCACCTCGATGCACATGGCCTTCACCGGCTCCGCCGCGCTCGCGGTGTTCTACCAGATCGCCGCGTTCGGCCTCGTGCTGCTGCTCGCCGGCTTCCTCAAGGCGAGGGGTCCGGCGCAAGGCCAGGGCAGCGCCCCCGCTCCCGCCGGTCCACCGCCGGTGGCGGTTGAGGCCTGACAAATGCAAAAGGGCACCCACTGGGTGCCCTTTTGACATCTGGAGTTGATGGCGCGCCGACGGGCGGCTGGCCCTACCTGACGATCAGTGTTCCCGCGCCGTGTTCGGTGAACAGTTCGACCAGCACCACATGCGGGGTCTTGCCGTTGAGGATGACGACGCCTTCCACCCCGTTCTCCAGCGCCTCGAGGCAGGTCTCGACCTTGGGGATCATGCCGCCCGAGATGGTGCCATCGGCGATCAGGGCGCGGGCGTCGCGCATGGTCAGCTCTGGAATGAGGTTCTTTTTGGCGTCGAGCACACCGTCGACATCGGTGAGGAACAACAGCCGCTTGGCGCCGAGCGAGCCGGCGATGGCGCCGGCGAAGGTATCGGCATTGATGTTGTAGGTGAGCCCGTCGCGGCCCGGCGCTACCGGCGCGATCACCGGGATCATCTCGGAGCGGGCCAGGAGGTCGAGCAGCGTGCGGTCGACCTCGACCGGCTCGCCGACAAAACCCAGATCGAGCACGCGTTCGATCTGCGAGCCGGGGTCTTTCACGGTCTTGTTGGCTTTGCGCGCAAAGACCATATTGCCGTCCTTGCCGCACAGCCCGATCGCCCATTCGCCCTCGGCATTGATCAGCGCCACGATTTCCTTGTTGATCGAGCCGGCGAGCACCATCTCGACCACGTCCATGGTGCGCTGGTCGGTGACGCGCAGCCCGCCCTCGAACTTCGATTCGATGCCGAGATTCTTGAGCATCTGGGCGATCTGCGGCCCGCCGCCATGGACGACGATCGGGTTGACCTTGGATTGCTTCAAGAGCGCGATATCGCGGGCAAAGCCCTTGCCCAGCGAAACCTCGCCCATGGCGTGGCCGCCATATTTGACCACCACGGTCTTGCCTTCGTAGCGCTGCATATAGGGCAGCGCCTGCGAAAGAATCGCGGCATCGCGGGAAAACGACTCGATATCGGGCATCTTGCGCTTCGTACTCATCTTGGGGCGAAGCGTATAAAGCATCTGGCGCGACGTGAAAGCGATTTTCCGGATCGGGGCCGGGCGCCGCCGGGGGTAGGCAGGTCCGATGGGCCGCGCTAGGGTCCGGCCCATGGGAGCCGACACCGCCGAAATCTCCGATCTGATCGCCCGCTGCGCGCTGCGCGACCGGCAGGCGTTCCGCACGCTCTACGGCCGCACCAGCGCGAAACTGTTCGGCGTGACCCTGCGTATCTTGAGAGACCGCTCGGAAGCCGAAGAGGCGCTGCAGGAGGTGTACGTCAAGATCTGGCAGCGTGCCGACCGCTATGTGCCCGGCGGCTACAGCCCGATCTCGTGGCTGGTGGCGGTCGCCCGCAACCACGCGCTCGACGTGCTGCGCGCCCGCAAGCCGCAGAGCGACGATCTCGACCTGGCCCTCGACGTGGCCGATGCCGGCCCCGACCCCGAACAGGCCGCGGCCGATCGCGGCGAGCGGTCGCGCATCGACAATTGCCTGGGCCAGCTCGACGGCGAGAAGGCCGACGCGGTGCGTGGCGCCTATCTCGACGGCTACAGTTACGAAGAGTTGTCGGCCCGCCACAAGGTGCCGCTCAACACCATGCGAACCTGGCTGCGCCGCAGCCTGCTGAAACTGAGAGAGTGCCTTTCGGCATGAGCGAGACGAGCGACATCAGCGGAGGGGACGAGGATGGGTTCCTCGTGGCCGAGTATGCGCTGGGGCTGCTCACGGCCGCCGAGCACGAGCGGCTGAGTGCGAGGCTGAGGACCGAGCCCGCACTGCGCGCCGATCTGCGGTTCTGGCGGACGCGGCTCGCGAGCCTCGACGCGCAATTCGCGGAAACTGCGGCGCCGGACGCCGTGTTGCCCAAGATCGAGCGGCGACTGTTCGGCGGCGAGGCGAAAGCCGGGTTGTGGAACTCGCTGCTCGTGTGGCGGAGCCTCGCGGGCGCCGCGGTGGCGGTCGCAGCGGTCGCCATCGGCATCAACCTGGCGACGCCCAAAGTCGACCCGAAGCTCTTCGCATCGCAGCTGGTCGCGGCGCTGCAGGCCGAAGGCAGCAATGTGAGCTTCGTGGCGCTCTACGACCCGGCCAGCGGCAGCGTGCGGCTGACGGCGCTCTCGGGCGACGCCGTGCCCGACAAGGATTTCGAGCTTTGGGCCATCGAAGGCGCCAACGCCCCGGTCTCGATGGGCGTCATTCCCATCAATGCGCGGGCCGAGGTGAAGATCCCAGCCGCGGCGCTCGGCGGCTGGGGCGAGGGCACGGTGCTCGCCGTCACCCTCGAGCAGAAGGGCGGCTCCCCAACCGGCGCGCCCCAGGGCCCGATCGTCGCCAAGGGCGCCGCGACGCAGATCTAAGCTGCGGACCAGGGGCGAGCGGCCTTGCCCTCATCCGCCCATCGGGCACCGAGGCCGCAGGCGCGAATTCGTCGAAGTTCGCCCAAGACTTCACACTCCGGCGCCGTCTCACTGTTGTGTCCGAACGACACCGACGCGAAGGGGTCCGGCGGGGAGAGGGGCTCGGTGATCGACTACCGATCATATCCCTGCCGGCCCCATCTCGAAACGCCGATCGGCGGCGCCAATACGACCCGACGTGATCACGAGTTTCACTTTGGAGCGGCGTTCGAGATATATTTCTTCGCGGCGCTTTTTCCGAAACTGGGCGCGAAAACCTTCCGTAGCTGTGGCTGTCTCAACCGGAACATACCGGTCCCCCAGAGGAAGGAAGTCACTCCCATGAAAAACGTTCTCCGCGCCGTCGCCCTCGGCGCCATGCTCTCGGTCTCCGCTCTCGCTGGCTCGGCCTATGCCGAAAATCCGATGGTCGGTGGCGCCCCGATGCTCGACACGATGAACATCATCCAGAACGCCATGAACTCGGCCGATCACACCACGCTGGTCGCCGCGGTCAAGGCCGGCGGTCTTGTCGAGACGCTCGAGGGCCCTGGCCCGTTCACCGTGTTCGCCCCGACCAACGATGCCTTCGCGGCCCTGCCCGCCGGCACCGTCGACAATCTGCTCAAGCCCGAGAACAAGGACATGCTGGTGAAGATCCTCACCTGCCACGTCATTGCGGCCAAGGCGCTCTCGACCGACGTGTCGGCGATGGCGATGGCCGATGGCGGCACCCACGAGGTGACCACCGTCGGTGGCTGCAAGCTCTGGCTGTCGGTCAAAGACGGCAAGGTCTGGATCAAGGACGAGAGCGGCAGCACGGCCCAGGTCACCATCGCCGACGTCATCCAGTCGAACGGCGTCATCCACGTCATCGACAAGGTGCTGCTCCCCAAGATGTGATCCGGCGCTTGTCGGGGTCACGGCCCTGACACACGCAATTGAGGTGCGCGTGTCCTATCTATCGGTAGGATGCGCGCACGCTGTTTTAAGATTGCGCGGCCGAACCCGCGCCTGGGAGGATACCATGGCCACAATGAACCGACGTTCGCTTCTGCTCGGCGCTACCGGCATCGCCGGCATCGCCGCCATCGGGGCGGTTCTGCGCCTCCCCGGCCTCGCCTTCGGCCAGGAGGGGAGTCCGGTGCCGGGCACCTTCGAGGTCACCCATACCGACGAGGAGTGGCTGAAGATTCTCGGCCAGGATGCATTCGACATCATGCGCCGTCAGGGCACCGAGTATCCCGGCACGTCGGCGCTGCTCAACGAGCACCGCGAGGGCATCTTCGCCTGCGCCGGCTGTGACCTGCCGCTGTTCGATTCTTCGACCAAGTTCGAGAGCGGCACCGGCTGGCCCAGCTTCTGGCAGCCGCTCGACAATGCGGTCGCGGTCAACACCGATACCTCGCTGGGCATGGTGCGCGACGAGGTGCACTGCCGCCGCTGCGGCGGCCATCTCGGTCACGTGTTCAACGACGGCCCGGCGCCGACAGGGCTGCGCTACTGCATGGATGGGCTGGCGCTGAAGTTCGTGCCCAAGACGACGTGATCGCACAAACGGAGTTTTCGCCAGGGACCCGGCCTACCTTAGCTCCACCACCGGCAAATTATACGCCTGGCGAACGACGTCCCAGCCTTCCTCGGCGCTGTCGACGACGGTGAACAGCGACGGGTCGTCCGGTGAGATCGTGCCGGCGTCGACCAGCGCCTCGAAGTTGATCACCTTCCGCCAGAATTCGATTCCAAACAGCAGCAGCGGAATGCGGTCCATGCGGCCGGTCTGGATCAGCGTCAGCGTCTCGAAGAATTCGTCGAGCGTGCCGAAGCCTCCGGGAAAGATCGCCACCGCCCGGGCCCTCAGCAGGAAGTGGATCTTGCGCGTTGCGAAATAGTGGAAGTTGAAGGTGAGTTCGGGGGTGATGAACTGGTTGGGCGCCTGTTCGTGCGGCAGCACCACGTTGAAACCGATCGAGGGCGCGCCGACGTCGGCGGCGCCGCGATTGCCCGCTTCCATGACGCCCGGACCGCCGCCGGTCACCACTACATAGTCCTTGTACCCGAGCGCCTCGGAGGTCAGCGAAGCATACTGGGCGAAGCGCCGTGCCTCGTCGTAGTATTTCGAGGCAATCTCCAGGTTGCGCTTCTGCGCGTCGTTGCGCCCCGCCCAGGCGGCCCTGCCCGGCTCGGGGATACGGGCCCCGCCGAACAGCACCACAGTCGAATTGATGCCGCGCTCGCGCAGCCGCACTTCCGGCTTCAGGTATTCGAGCTGGAAGCGCACCCCGCGGGCTTCATCGGAGGTCAGGAACTCCTCGTCAGTAAAGGCGAGCCGATAGGTCGCCGAGGCCGATTGCGGCGTCTGCGGCACGCGCTTGGCGGCGGCGATGTCCTGCTTGGAGGTGCGCAGCGGGGTGTGCTGCCGGCGGCGGGCCATGAAAGTCTCCGGTATCGGCGGAAGCGTATCGTCGGCCGGTTAAGGATCGATGCAAGTTGGCCGCGTTGACTCGGCCCCTGTGGCTTGCCATGACGCAATGAGCCGAACAGGGGGCCGCCGTGACCGACGCAGCGCTGGAACAGACCATCAACGATGCCTTCGAGGCGCGCGCCGGGATCACCCCGGCCACCAAGGGCGCGGTGCGCGAGGCGGTGGACGCGGCACTCGAGCAGCTCGACAACGGCAAGGCGCGGGTCGCCGAAAAGCTCGCGGACGGCTCGTGGCGGACCAATCAGTGGCTGAAGAAGGCCGTGCTGCTGAGCTTTCGGCTCAACCCCAATGTGCTCATCGAAGGGCCGGGTGGCACCAATTGGTGGGACAAGGTGCCCTCGAAATTCGCCGGCTGGGGCGCCAATCGCTTCGAGGCCGCCGGCTTTCGCGCCGTCCCCGGCGCGATCGTCCGCCGCCCGGCGCATATCGCGAAGGGCGTCATCCTGATGCCGAGCTTCGTCAATGTCGGCGCCTATGTCGACGAGAACACCATGGTCGACACCTGGGTCACCGTCGGCTCCTGCGCGCAGATCGGCAAGAACGTCCACCTGTCCGGCGGCGTCGGCATCGGCGGCGTGCTCGAGCCGATGCAGGCCGGGCCGACCATCATCGAGGATAATTGCTTCATCGGCGCCCGTTCCGAGGTGGTCGAGGGCGTCGTTGTCGGCGAAGGCTCGGTGGTCTCGATGGGCGTGTTCATCGGCGCCTCGACCAAGATCGTCGACCGAGCCACCGGCGAAATCCGTGTGGGCCGCGTGCCGCCCTATTCGGTGGTGGTGTCGGGGAGCCTCCCCGGCAAACCCCTTCCCAATGGCCAGCCGGGGCCCAGCCTCTACTGCGCGGTGATCGTCAAGCGCGTCGATGAACAGACGCGCAGCAAGACCTCGATCAACGAATTGCTGCGGGACTAGGCGACCTCCCTGCCTAACCCTAGGAAACTGTTGCTGATTGCGTCGCGGCGCTGGCGGCGCAGCGGCGACTCTACTAGACTCGGCATGGGCGGCCGGGTGCGAGGGGCATGCTGGCTGGTGCCCCGTTGGGGGAAGACATGGACAATCTGCTCGCGAACTACATAGGCTTCGACGGCCGGCTGAACCGGCAGAAGTGGTGGATCAGCGCGATTATTCTGGCTGTCGCCGGCTTTATCGTCTCCTGGGTCCTGGGCCTCGTTTTCGGCACTGGGCTGATGGTCGACCCGGCCATCCTGACCGACCCGGCGGCGCTCAATGCCTATATCCAGAAGGCCGGCTGGATCGGCCTGATCACCGGCATCATTCTCGCCTACCCCTACATCGCCATCACCGTGAAGCGCCGGCACGACCGCAACAACAACGGCTACGACGCCATGGGCCTGATCGGGCTCCAGATCGTGGTCAACCTGCTGAGCGCGCTCGGGCTGACGCTGGGTGTCGTGGGCCAGGTGCTCGGCGTGATCCTGGGCGTCTATGCAATCTATATCCTGGTCGTCGTCGGCTTCCTGAAGGGCACGAC
>JACRAF010000043.1 GCA_016213505.1 Devosia nanyangense | reverse complement strand
CCCGCCCAACTGTTCGGGTTCAGCGAAGAGCAGACAGGGCCATGCTTGACCTCGGCCTTTACCGGCCAGCCCGGCCATCCTCAACGCCCTCCGCAGCGCAAGCCTATCACCACACCGTCAATGCAAGCCCGGCCATGACGGACGGAGGGTTTCGTGCCCGGGAGCAGGGCCAATCCCCTTGCCATCTGCCTGTGCCTCCAGCAAAAGAAGCCGCACTCCAAGGGACTCCCGCCATGCTCGACATCAACTGGATCAGGGCCAATCGCGACGCCGCCGACGCGGCGCTGAAGCATCGGAAGAACGTGCCCTTTTCCGCCTCCGAGCTGATCGCCATCGACGATGCGCGCAAGGCCGTGATCGGCAGGCTCGAGGAGGCGCAGGCGACGCGCAACGCGTTGTCCAAGCAGATCGGCCAGGCCAAGGCGCAGAAGGACGAGGCCAGGGCAGCTGCGCTGATGGAGGAGGTGTCGCACCTCAAGGACATCATCCAGCAAGGCGAAGCCGAGCGCCGCGAGGCGGAGGAGAAGCTGCGCCAGGCGCTGCTGATCATGCCGAACCTGCCCAAGGACGAGGTGCCGGAGGGCGAGGACGAGGCCGACAACGTCGAGTATTTCGGGCCCAACGGCAATGCCGCGATCGCCGCAAAGGCGCGGGCGGCCAAGCCGAGTTTCTCGTTCAAGCCGAAGGAGCACTTCGAGACCGGCGAAGCGCTCGGCATGATGGATTTCGAGATCGCGGCGAAACTCAGTGGCTCGCGCTTCGTGGTGCTGAAGAGCGGGCTGGCGCGCATGGAGCGAGCCATCGGGCAGTTCATGCTGGACCTCCACACCAACGAGCACGGCTACATGGAAGTGCAGCCGCCGCTGCTGGTGAAGGACGACGCGTTGTATGGAACGGGCCAACTGCCGAAGTTCGAGGAGGATCTTTTCAAGACCTCGCGAAATGCGTCGATGCAAGATGCAAGGGCTTTGGCGCTGAAGGCTTATCAGCGCTTCTTGACCGATGAGCCAGAGTTTGCGGCGAGCCGCGAGCCGGCGAATCTGGCGCAAAGAAAGCAGCGGATGAATCAGTACCTGAAGGATGAGTTCGATCGTACGCTGGGTTTTGACTTGGGATCGTCGTCCGTAGAGGCGCTGCTCGACACAAGTTTGGCCCTCTACCTCATCCCCACCGCCGAAGTTCCCCTCACCAACCTCGTCCGCGAATCCATTCTCGCCGAGGAGGAGCTCCCGCTCCGCTTCACCGCGCTCACGCCGTGCTTCCGGTCCGAGGCCGGGTCGGCCGGGCGCGATACGCGGGGCATGCTGCGGCAGCATCAGTTCAACAAGGTCGAGCTGGTGTCGATCACCACGCCCGAGCAATCGGCCGACGAGCACGAGCGCATGCTGGCCTCGGCCGAGGCGGTGCTGCAAAAGCTCGGCATCCACTACCGCGTCATGCTTCTCTCGACCGCCGACATGGGGTTCGGGGCGCAGAAGACCTACGACATCGAGGTCTGGCTGCCGGGCCAAAACGCCTATCGCGAGATTTCGTCGTGCTCGGTGTGCGGCGATTTCCAGGCGCGGCGCATGGAGGCGCGGTTCAAGGGCAAGGACGGCAAAATCCGCCACGTCCACACCCTCAACGGTTCGGCCCTCGCCGTCGGCCGGGCGCTCATCGCGGTAATGGAGAATTATCAGCAGGAAGACGGCTCGATCGCCGTGCCGGACGTGCTGCAGCCCTATATGGGCGGGCTGAAGAGCATCGGCGCCCCCAAGTGAGCCTCCGCATCCTCATCACCAATGACGACGGCGTCGACGCGCCGGGCATCGCGGTGATGGAGGAGATCGCCCGCACCCTCAGCGACGACGTGTGGATCGTCGCGCCCGACGGCAACCAGTCGGGCGCGGCGCACCGCTTCACCTTCGGCCGCGAGCTGGAGCTGGTGGAACGCCGTTCGCGCGTGTTCGCCGTGCCGGGCGGCTCGCCCGCCGATTGCGTCGTCGCTGGAATGACGTTCCTGCTCAAGGACCACGAGCCCGATATCGTGCTCTCGGGCGTCAACAACGGCCAGAACCTCGGCGATATCATCAATTGCTCGGGCACCGCCGCCGGCGCCCGCGAGGGCGCGCTGCACGGCGCGCTCGGCATCGCCATGAGCCAGGGCGTCGATTATGAGACCGGCACCGAGATCGATTGGGCCGTCGCCCGGCGCTTTGCCGCCAAAGTGGTCGACGGCATCCGCCGCGAGGCGGGCTCCGGGCGGGCAGGGGCCTGGTTCAACGTCAACTTCCCGTTCTGCCCGCCCGACGACGTCGAGGGCGTCCGGGTGGTGGCGACGCAGCGCTTCTCGCGCTCGCCGATGCGCTATTACGCCTCCGACAATCCGGGGAAATTCTTCATCGCCATCCCGGAAACGCCCAAACCGCTGCACCCGGATTTCGATTTCCACCTGCTCATGCACGGCAATTCCATCACCGTGACCCCGGTGGCCCTGCAAGCCTCGGACCTGGCGCTGGCGGCGCAGATGGACGGCAAAATCCCGCTGTAGCGGCGGCCGCGCGGCCGCCGCCGGTCGCTCGGCGTTACGCTGCGCGCCTGGGCAGCACCCAGCCGGGGCGGGCGAAGTGGCAGGTGTAGCCGTTGGGGATGCGCTCCAGATAATCCTGGTGCTCGGGCTCGGCCTCCCAGAAATCGCTCGTGGGCACGACCTCAGTCACCACCTTGCCGGGCCACAGGCCCGAGGCGTCGACATCGGCAATGGTGTCATCGGCGACGGCCTTCTGCTCGGGCGAGGTGTAAAAGATCGCCGAGCGGTAGCTGGCGCCCATGTCGTTGCCCTGGCGGTTCTTGGTCGACGGATCGTGGATCTGAAAGAAGAACTCCAGCAGATCGCGGTAGCTGGTCTTGCTCGGATCGAAGACGATCTCGATCGCCTCGGCATGGGTGCCGTGATTGCGGTAGGTGGCGTTGGGATTGGTGCCCCCGGTATAGCCGACGCGGGTCGAGACGACGCCGGGGCGGCGGCGGATCAAATCCTGCATGCCCCAGAAACAGCCTCCGGCCAGAACCGCGCGCTCTGTGGTCGCCATGGTCAGTCTCCCTGTGCTTGGAATGACCGTTATATAGGCCGGATGCCCGGGGTTTTCGAGACGGCCCGCGGAGGCGTGATCGCAATGTGAGCGCGAACCGTGTCTTGCAGTCGTCACCCTCCCCCTCGCGGGGAGGGATCAAGGGAGGGGGGCGAGGCACGCTCGATGCCGACTGCTTCCCCCCACCTGCTCGATCACGGACTTAGCGAAGGGCTAAGTCCTATCTCGCTTCCTCCCCCGCAAGGGGGGAGGTGGGGTCCCGCTGTCCGACCCGGATAGACAGGTAACAGTCTGGACCGGATGGATAGGTAACAGTTTTCTTGCTGCCGGGAGGACCTGGCGATGGTTTGGCGAGAGACTGGGACGATGGACGAGCGGGTACGGTTTGTAGCGGCGTGCCT
>JACRAF010000042.1 GCA_016213505.1 Devosia nanyangense | reverse complement strand
TGTGCGTACGGCGCCACCCGACCGGGCATCGCCAAGATGAGCGATTTGGAGACGACCATCATCTCCTCATGCTCCTCAACCGCGTCGGCGACCCGACGAAGGATCCCCCGGTCAAGGGCGCGTCCTAGTTCCAGCTTGTCGGCCTGGAGATTGGCCTGGACCGCATGGAGCTGAGGCTCGCGCAAATCATCGAGCTCAAGTTCCTTTTCTTCCGCAATCTGCGCACCATCCACTCCAGTCACCATCGTGGAAGAGATGATCTCCAGCGCGTCAGACACAGCGTTGCGGAGCGCAAGATGCGCATCTTTCCCGTTCATCCCAGCTATGATTGGCGCCATGCGCTCGGCGATCGAACGCAGATTATCGGCGACGATGAGCCCCACCACACTTGCGATCGGCCGCACTCGATCGGCCCGGACCAGACTTTTCTCAAGGTCCCGCACGTCATCGCCGAGGCGGCGGACCAGAGCTCGCAGACGTCGAGCTTTTGCAGCCCTCAGCTCGACCGGCTGGGCACGATCTCGTGTGATCGAGGAGGCGAGGAGCCGATCGGCTTTTTCGGCGTCCAATGTACCATCTGGCAGCAGAGCGTCGCTGAGCTTGCCCTGGGTGAGGTACTTGCGGACCACGGCCTCGGAGATACCGCGCGATTTGGCGTAGGCGCGGCGGCTAACGCCCGTAACGTCTACAGCCATGCCGTCCCCCCGCGTTCAGCCCAATCGACCCCCAAAATACCCATTGGCTCCTTAACCGCCGGTGCATTTGGGGGGTTAAGCCGCAAGCGGGTGTTCGCACCTCTCCCCAAAGGGTGCGAACACTGTTCGCACCCAGTTCGCAGGGCGGCAGTCGCCACAACCTGGCCAAGCTGGCCCGTCGTTCGCGGCCGGCACTCGGATGCGAACCCATGTACACGTGTCGAGCTGCTTCCGCTTTGCGGCTGGGGCCGACCCTCATTATCTCCCACCGGCGGAGGACCCAACGCATTGAAAGCACGGCGTAAGTCGCCGCCGGCAGTCCGGCTAAGTGATTCTGGTTGATCCAGTAGAACGCTGTCTTAGGGCTCCCCAATAGGGAACCGCCCTTCGGTATCGTCTTATCCCCTGCAAATTGCGCAACGGCCTAGCCTTCGCGGGGCGGCAAGTCCTTCGTGTGTCCGGACACCTGCGTCGGAGACAACCCATGAGTGAACGGCAACATCGAGGCATCAAATCCACAGCCTTAAGTGCCGAGGGGCCGATGCGTGATCTTGGACGCGAGCTTGGTCACCATAGGGCACGCGCGGGGCGCGCCTGGCGCAGATATGCCTCGCTGAGCGAGAAAGTTGACCCGGCGGCAACCCGCGCACATCAGGTCTGGTCGGACGCCATTGACGACGCCCTCCGAACGGCGGAGGCGATCTCCCAGGAGCAGCCGCGCAGCCTCAACGATCTGCTCGTCCAGTACGAGGCCATCTGGTGGTGGGTCGGCGAGGATGACAACGTCCTCGATGGCAGCACGCGTCGCTGGCTCACGCGTTTCCGTCACTCGCTTCGGCGCCTCGCCTCACAGCGAATCTCGTCGGACCATGCGGTGGGTGGCGGCACCTCCGGCAGCTAACCGCCGGTGCATTTGGGGGGGTAAGCCGCAAGCGGGAGTTCGCACCTCTCCCCAAAGGGTGCGAACACTGTTCGCACCCAGTTCGCAGGGCGGCAGTCGCCACAACCAGGCTAAGCTGGCCCGTCGTTCGCGCCCGGCACTCGGATGCGAACCCATGTGCACGTGTCGAGCTGCTTGCGTCATGCGGCTGGGGCCGACCCTCATAGCTTCACACTCGGGGGAGGACCCAACGACTCATCGTCCTCGTAGTATGCAGGGTGCGAATGCCAGCCGCCTCGGCTTGGTGCACAGGATGGCCTCAATGCTCCCTCTGCCTCGATCTTTCCTCGACCACCGGACCAGCGGTCGTGGGCGCGGGCAACAGCGCAGGTGCTCACATGCAGCCCACGCGGCCTTCGTGAGCGGGCACTCGTCGCGAAGAGGACGCAGCGGATCAAGGTGACGCTCAACGACGGTCGCACAATGTTACGCTCTCGAAGGCAATGAGCCCCGTCTCAGTGGATGACGAGATGACGTGCACCGACGTCGAGTCTCTGAGACCGTCCAGGACCATGACAAGGTCACAGGCAGTCGCACCCTGCATACTACGAGGACGATGAGTCGTTGGGTCCTCCCCCGAGTGTGAAGCTATGAGGGTCGGCCCCAGCCCCGACCTGTCAGCAGCTATAGGACTTTATCGACCTATACGACCCAATCCGCCCGTCCCGCCATAGTGGGGGCAATCGCGGCCCCTGCCGCGGCCCACACCTATGGCGGGACAAACCGGACGCCGAAAACTCGCACTGGAACGACCAGCAACGGCGACAGCGTTCGTTAAGGCTGATCCGGTGCCCGAGGTCACAAGCATTGGACAAGGTAGCGCCGGCAAGCATGTGTTGGCTCGCTCGCCCGGACCAACTCCCGGGCCTTGTCAGTGAAGCCGGGCAATTCCGCCAGGCTCATCGGCAAGGGTGAACACCATGGCCAAGAAGCCAACCAAGACCGTCAAGTCGCGCACTGCCAAGAAGCCGATCGCGAAACCCGACACTAAGCAGAACATTGTTCTTGCGCTGCTGCGACGTGCAAACGGCGCGTCAGTCGCCGAGATCATCGAAGCCACGGAGTGGCAGCCGCACAGCGTCCGCGGGTTCTTCGCCGGTGCCCTCAAGAAGCGGTTGAAGATCGATGTCGTCTCGGCGAAGGACGCCAAGACCGGCGAGCGGCGATACCACGTCGCGGCGCTCAAGGCGTAGGCGGCTCGCATGGATCGTCGGAAGTCCAATGCCGAGTACTACGCCCGCACCCGCATCGACTGATACTGCGCGAGAGCGAGCTTCGTCCGTCGACAATCTTGGAGATCCTCGACTGCCTGGAGAGCCTCGATCTCCACCCGGCCGATGGGCGCATCAAGCGACTTGAGACGCTCTACCTTGACATCACGGGCACGGATCGACCCAAGAGCTGAGATCCCAAAAGTGAGCTGGCGCCCACGGGCGCCTGCCCAAAGTTATTGCGGCCTGAGCCTGCAGCCCGCGGCCAACTTTTGATCGCGGAGAGTCCCTTGGGCCGCGCTCAGCCACCGCTACGGGACGTCAATGTCGCTATCGCTTCATAGGTGAGCAGCGGGCTTGAGCCACTACGGTCCCTGTCGTCTTCGTTAGCCCCGAGCAGACTACCATGATGGTCACGGGCTCTTGGTGGCTGAGGCCTCTTGGCCACAATTGCGTATCACGCAGGTGAACGGGCCCCGGAGGTGGCCGAGCGTGAGCGCAACCTTCGCTGGAGAAGCTACCCCGTAAGGGTCACGCATTGGGAGCGGATCTCGGGAATGGCTTCGATCTCCCAGAAACGGGCTCGGGTGAGGGGGCCGATGGCGTAGAGAGTGGCAGAGGCGGTGCCGTCGGCAGCGATCAGCTCACAGCGGTCGGTGATTTCGAGGCCTATGCCGAGGGGGTCCGGACGGGCGGCGCCCCAGCGCAGCAGGTGGCCGATCAGCGTATCGCCGATTTCGTCCCAGACCGGGTGGAGGCCGCGGCAGTCGAATTTCCAGACGTTGTCGACCGGCTTGCGGGCGCGCTGGATGCGAAGGGTGCCGGCGCTGAGTTCCGCGGTGAGGCGGGCGTGCACCGTAGGGGCGAGGCGGTGGCGGTGGATGTCCCAGTAGGGGCGGGCGTGCCGGAGGAAGCGGGCGCGCTGCTGGCTGGTCCAGCCTTGCCACAGTTGGGGGACGAAGGGGCGAATGGCGTCGACGGCGCTGCGCCAGTCGGGTTGTGCAGCTGCGAGATGCCGTGCCCAGCGCAGCACGGCGCTCACTGGTCGGCCGACGGGAAGAGTTGGTGCATCGAGGTCGAGACGGACGCAGGGGGCGTGGCAGTGGGGCAGGAGGCCAGTCGCGACACGGCGGTGATCGGGCCGCGATGGCCGGAGGTGCGAAGCGAGAGCCAGCGGTCGATCATACTAAGGCCCGTGCCAAGGATAGTGACCGGGACGTCGGGGGGGACCGATGCGGGCTCTGGGTACTGACGAATCCAACCGTGCCCGGTCGCGAGTATCACCGTATCGCCGAAGAGCGGCGGGCTGGACTTGAGCGAGACCTCGACGCCCGCGCCGGTGTCGTTGAGGGTCGTCACCTCGTCCTGGACGATCGTCAGGTTGGGGCCGGCCGCGCCTAGCATCTCCGCAAGATAGTCGCCGACGAGGTGGCGTGAGACGAAAGCGAACGACTCGGGGGCGGGCAGCATACCGCTGCGGTGGAGCCAGCGGACGAAGTGGTTCGGATCGTCGGCGAAGGCGCTGAGACGGCCGGGCACGACGTTGACGACGTGCTCGGCACAAGTGGTGCCGTAGGCGAGGCCGCGGCCCGGACGGTCGGTCCTCTCGACGAGAATGACCTCTATGTCCAATGACTTGCGAGCCAGTTGGAGCGCCATGAGAGCACCGCTGGCACCGCCGCCGACGATGACGACTCGCGAAGTCGGCCGCAGACGCCGCGAGAGTGCGCCGAGCTGGCGCTGTTGGGAATAATTAGAATTCAAAGCTCCACCTCGTCCAAAACGCGCAAGCCCGTTACTCGACTAAGTCGGTAGAGTAAGCGTAGTTTTTGAGCGTGTCCAGATTTGAGGGACGCGCGACGGGAGAATTCTGAATGAGCACTGAGCGGCGAAATCTACATCTGGGCGCCTTCATCATGGCGACGGGACACCACATCGCAGCCTGGCGGCATCCGGCGGCTGAGGCGAATGCGGGGCACAATATCGAGCACTATCGCGGGCTGGCTGAGACGGCTGAGCGCGGGCTGTTCGACCTGATCTTCGTGGCGGATTCGCCGGCGGGGTGGGACGCTGACAAGGATCGCGAGACGCGGAGCCGGGTGAGCCATTCGGCGCATTTCGAGCCGGTGACGCTGTGGGCGGCGCTGAGCCAGGTGACCGAGCGGATCGGCTTCGTGGCAACGGCATCGACGACCTACGAGGACCCGTACTTGCTGGCGCGGAAGTTTGCCTCGCTCGACCATATCAGCAAGGGCCGTGCCGCCTGGAACGTGGTGACCACGGCGGCGGACGTCAGCAAGAATTTCTCGATCCCCGGGCATCCGGCGCACGCCAACCGCTACGAGCGGGCGGAGGAGTTCGTCGATCTCGTGCTCGATTTGTGGGACTCGTACGAGGACGACGCGCTGGTGATCGACAAGAACACGGGCGTGTTCCTCGATCCGGACAGGGTTCACCTCGTCAATCACAAGGGCAAGGTGTTTTCCGTGCAGGGGCCGCTCAACGTGGCGCGCTCGCCGCAGGGGCGGCCGGTGGTTGTGCAGGCGGGCGCGTCGGAGCCGGGCCGTGATCTTGCGGCGCGGACAGCGGAGGTGATCTTCACCGCCAACCAGACGCTCAGCGACGGACAGGCATTCTACTCGGACGTCAAGGCCCGGCTGGGCAAGTATGGCCGGCGACAGGATGAGCTGGTGATCATGCCAGGGATCTTCCCGGTGCTTGGTGGTACCGAGAAAGAAGCGCAGGAGCGCTACGATTTCATCCAGTCGCTGGTGCACCCCACGATCGCCTGGTCGATCCTCAAGCAATACTACGTCGGCGTCGATCTTTCCCCCTTCGACCTCGACGATGTCGCGCCGCCTCTGCCGGCGCATACCGAGCTCAACCAGAGCCGGTTGAAGCTGGTGTCAGACCTTGCCTCCCGAGGTCTGACACTGCGGCAGCTCTATCTGTCGCTGGCGACGGCGCGCGGCCACCGCACGGTGGTGGGCACTCCCGAGCAGGTGGCTGACGCCATCGGCGAGTGGTTCCTCAACGGGGCGGCTGACGGCTTCAACATCATGCCGCCGATCCTGCCGACAGGGCTTACCGAGTTCGTCGACCAGGTGGTGCCGATCCTCCAGCAGCGCGGCTGGTTCCGCACTGAATATGAAGGGCACACGCTGCGCGAGAACCTCGGGCTCGACCGGCCGGCCAACCGTTTCGTGCTGCGCGCGCAAGAGCAGAGCCAGAGGACAGCGTGATGGGAAAGACATTCAAGTTCGTCGGCTTTGCCGGCAGTTCGTCGCGACCATCGCGGACGCGCAATCTGGTCGAGGCGATCACGACGACCGCGGCCAAGCGGATCGGCGCGACCACCACGATCTACGATCTCAACGAGATTCATCCCTCGCTGGGTTCGACGCTCGATCCGAGTACGGCGCCGCTCGATCTAGTGGAGCTGATAGAGGCGATCACCAACGCGGACGCGCTGATCGTTGGATCGCCGGTCTATAAGGGCACTTATACCGGGTTGTTCAAGCATCTGTTCGACCTGATCGAACCCAAGGCGCTCAAGGATAAGCCGGTGGTGCTGTCGGCGACCGGCGGCAGCGAGCGGCATGCGCTTGTGCTCGACCACGGCCTGCGGCCGCTGTTCGCGTTCTTTTCGGCCGACATCGTCGCCACCGGCGTCTATGCGACCGAGACCGATTTCACGGACCACCAGCCGTCGAGCGCGGCACTGCTCTCACGTATCGATCGCGTGGCGCTGGAGCTGAGCTGGCGCATCAACACGGCGCGGGACGAGTTCCCCGAACCCCTCCAAATCCTGGCCCAGGCCTGACCCAATCCTCAAGGATAATAGTAACATGACCCTCTCTCGCAGAGACACACTGAAGCTCTTTGCCGGCGCGGCCGCCCTTGCGGCACTTCCGGCGCTTCCGGCGCGAGCTGCCACAAGCGAGTTCCGCATCGGCTGGCAGAAAGGCGGCGTGTTCGCGCTGGCCAAGGCCGAGGGCGCGATCGAAAAGCGGCTGGCGCCGCTTGGGATCACGGTGAGCTGGAACGAGTTCACCTCAGGCCCGCCGCTACTCGAAGCGCTCGGCGCCAATGCGCTGGACTTCGGCTCGACCGGCGATATCCCGCCGCTGTTCGCGCAGTCGGCAGGTGGTGACCTGCTCTATGTGGCGGCGACCAAAGGCGCGATCGATGGCTCGGCGATTCTTGTCAAGCAGGACTCGCCGATCCAGTCGCTCGCCGACCTCAGGGGCAAGAAGGTGGCGTTCAAGCGTGGCTCAAGCTCGCACAATTTCGCAGTGAAGGCGCTGCGCACGGCGGGGTTGGGGCTCGGTGATGTCGACGCGCTCGACCTTGGGCCGCCAGACGCGGCGCCAGCCTTTGCTACCGGCCAGATCGACGCCTGGATCATCTGGGACCCGTACTTCGCCATCGCGCAGCAGCAGCCCGATACCCGGGTGCTGGTGACGACCGAAGGAATCGTCGATTCGTGGGGCTACTATCTCGCCAATGGCACCTTCACCAAGGCCAACCCGAACGTGCTGGTCGAGGTGATCGACGAGCTGGCGAGTGTCGGGGCGCGGGCGCAGGCAAATCTCGACGACACGGTCGATGATATCTCGAAGATTACCGGTGTTCCGGTCGAGATCCAGAAGATCGCGCTGACCCGCAAGGGCGCTGATCTGGGCGCGATCCAGCCGCTGGACGAGACGATCCTCGCGTATCAGCAGGCGCTAGCCGACGAGTTCCATGACCTCGGGATCATTCCCAAGAAGCTCGATATTGGATCGGCATTCTGGTACGCGCCGGCAGTGGAGGGCTGACCATGACGCTGGTTGCCGATCTTCCCAAGCAGGCAGCGCTGCCGAGGCCCAATTTCGAACGATGGCGTAGCAGGCTGGGTGGCCTGCTGCCCCTGCTGCTGCCAGTCACTGTCATCGCGACGTGGCAGACGGCCTCGAGCCTGGGGTTGATCGGCAGCCGGCTCATGCCGGCGCCGCTCGATGTGGTCTATGCCTTCTGGGACAAGGCGAGCAGCGGCCAACTGGCTATCGACGTACTTGCGAGCGCCCAGCGGGCGATCTCGGGCCTCTTGGTTGGCGGCTCGATCGGCTTTGCGCTGGGACTGGCGAACGGGATGTCCAAATTCTCCTACGCGCTGACGGATACGACGCTGCAGATGCTGCGCACGATCCCGAACCTCGCGCTAATCCCGCTGGTGATCCTTTGGTTCGGCATCGGCGAGGAAGCAAAACTCTTCCTCACCGCGCTTGGCGTGTTCTTCCCGATCTATCTCAACACGCTGCATGGCGTGCGCAACGTCGATCCGCAGCTGATCGAAATGGGGCGGGTCTACGGGATGAGCGGGTGGACGCTGTTCCGCAAGGTGATCTTTCCGGGCGCTCTGCCCTCGATCTTCGTGGGGCTGAGGTTCTCGCTCGGCATCATGTGGCTGACGCTGATCGTGGCCGAGAGCATGGCGGCGTCGGCGGGTATCGGGCACATGGCCAACCAGGCGCGCGAGTTCATGCTGACGGACGTCGTGGTGCTGGCTCTCGTGATCTACGCGCTGCTGGGGAAGCTGGCCGATGTGCTGGCGAAGACGCTCGAGAGCCTGACGCTGCAGTGGCACCCCACATTCCAGAAACCGGTGAAGGCCTAAGACATGAGCGAGATTATCAATCCGGTCCGCAAGACCAATGCCTGGGGCAAGGAGATTGAGCCCGAGTTCGCCGCGCGTCCGGTTCGCGAACGACATGAAGCGCGCGGAGTGGGCATCAGGCTCACCGGCGTCGCAAAGGCGTTCGGCGATGTGTCGGTGCTGCGCGGCATCGATCTCGATGTGCCGGCGGGCCAGTTCCTCGCGATCGTGGGCAAGAGCGGCTGCGGCAAGAGCACGCTGCTGCGACTGCTTGTCGGTCTCGACGAAGTGACTGGCGGCAGCATCGCATTCCTCGATGAGTCCGGGGCCGAGACTCGACCGAATGCGCGCATCGTATTCCAGGAGCCGCGACTGCTGCCTTGGGACAGTGTGGGCGGCAATGTCGCTGTCGGACTCGGCGAGGGGGGGCGCGCCGAGCGCGTGGCGAGGGTGACCGCGGCTCTCAACGAGGTTCAGTTGACCGAGAAAGCCAAGGAGTGGCCCGCGAGGCTTTCGGGCGGTCAGCGGCAGCGCGTGGCGCTCGCCCGGGCCCTAGTCAGCCGGCCGGACTTTCTGGCACTCGACGAACCGCTGGGGGCGCTGGACGCGCTGACCCGCATCACCATGCAGAGCCTGGTCGAGCGCGTGTGGCGGGAACAGAGGTTCACCGCGCTGTTCGTGACGCACGACGTGGCTGAAGCGGTGGCACTGGCCGATCGGGTGATCGTGCTCGACGAAGGTCGCATCGTCCTCGATGTCACCGTCGACCATGAACGTCCTCGCGAGCGCGGGACCGCTGATCTCGCCGAACTCGAGGGACGGTTGCTTAAGGCGATCTTTGCTTGAGCGCCTATCGGAACGCGACGCAGTGGTGCGAATGGTCCAAGCAAGCTCCCCTTTCGGTCTGGCGCACGAAGCATACGCCCAGGGTGGCTGCATGGGAGTGACCGCAGTCCAATAAGGTCCCGCCACTGCTTAACCGGCAACGCGGCCCAACCTCACCGTAGTAGTGGTGTGGCTGCGCTCTTGGGAAGCCCCACGCCCATTGCGCAGGAGAACCTTTTAGCAAATGATTCCGAAATTCGAGAGCCTGTGAAACAGACTGGACGGAACTTTGCTCTACAGCACCCCAAAATAGAAACTTTTTCTTCCGAGCTGGAGGTAAGCAAACTGCTCCTGTCTTGGCAATCACGACTAACCCGGTAGAGTTACATCCGTTACCTTGGAGGTTCTGATGAAGACTGCAGCATCAATCCTGGCCGTGGGCGCCCTCGTCGCTTCCATCGGCCTTGCGGGAGTAGTAACCGCGCGCGCCGCCGATCAGACGCTGCTCAATGTGAGCTACGATCCGACCCGCGAACTCTACGAACAGTACAATGTCGCCTTTGCTAAGCACTGGCTCGAGAAATCCGGCAACAATGTCACGATCGAGCAGAGCCATGGCGGCTCAGGCAAGCAGGCCCAGTCGGTGATCGACGGCCTCAGCGCCGACGTCGTGACCCTGGCGCTCGAAGGCGACATCAATGCTATCGCCGAGAAGTCCGGCCTGTTCAATGCCGATTGGCGCGGCGAGTTTGAGAACAACTCGACGCCATACACCTCGACCATCATCTTCCTGGTCCGCAAGGGTAATCCCAAGGGGATCAACGATTGGGGCGACCTGATCAAGGACGGCGTCGAAGTCATCACGCCCAACCCCAAGACCTCGGGCGGTGCGCGCTGGAATTATCTTGCGGCTTGGGCGTGGTCTAATGAGGCCAATGGTGGCGACGAGGCCAAAAACATCGAGTTCATCAAGAACCTTTACGCCCACGTGCCCGTGCTCGACACCGGTGCCCGAGGCTCGACCGTCACCTTCGCCCAAAAGGAACTTGGCGACGTGCTGCTGGCCTGGGAAAACGAAGCCTTCCTCGTGCTCGATGAATTCGGCGCCGACAATTTCGACGTCGTCTATCCCCCGAGCTCGATCCTCGCCGAACCACCGGTTGCCATCGTCGACAAGAATGCCGAAGCTCACGGTACTGTCGAACTCGCGACGGAGTATCTAAGCTACCTCTACTCGGCCGAGGGCCAAACCCTCGCGGCTGCCAACCACTACCGTCCATCTAAGCCCGAGCTCGTCACTGACCAGGCGCTGGTCGATGCCTTCCCAGAGATCGATCTGATCTCGATTGACGACCCGCTTTTCGGCGGCTGGAAGACAGCCCAGCCCAAACACTTCGGGGACGGTGGCGTCTTTGACCAGATCTACACCCCGCAAGGCTGACGAATCCTCAACTGGACAGCAACTTTGAGCCACCCCGTGACGACGGGGTGGCTCTTTCCAAAAGCCCTCGTCGATCTGACGAGCCTGGCGCCCCACCGGGACCTGATCCGCAGCAATCCATCAGGTCAACATACTCTAGTCCACAGCTGAGCCGTCCACACATAGCGCAATGCGGAGCCTCTAACTTGAGGAGTGAGAAGCCCAGGCTTTCATGACTAGCCGACGCCTCTGCAAAAAGTCGGTTCGCTTGTAGGCAAGCTCGGCGCCATCGCCGAGAGCGTGGGCAAGACAAGCCTCAACCACCTCACGCGGGAAGTCAGTCTGCTCCGCCGCCCAATCCCGGAACGACGATCGGAAGCCATGTACCGTGCTGCCGTCGTCACGAATGCCGCGCAGGAGTTGCAACATCGACATGTTTGACAGCGCGTAGCCTGCCTGGCCTGGGAACAGGTACTTGCTATTGGCGGGATCGCTATCGATCAGCTTGAGGGCCTCGTCCGACAGCGGCACGCGGTGCTCGCGGCCAGCCTTCATGCGCCCGGCAGGGATGGTCCAGACCTTTGCCCTCCGATCGATCTCAGCGTGCGTGGCTTCTCGGGTCTCGGTCGTCCGAGCGCCGGTCAGGATCGTAAACATTAGAGCCTTCGCACTGGTGCTGCCGTTCTTGCGCAGTTCGGCCATGAGTTTGGGGACGTCCTGGTAGGGCACAGCCTTGCGGTGCTCGACCTTGGAGACCTTGCCAGTCGCGGGTAGCAGGTGCGGCAACGCCCCGCCCTTCCACTGCGCGGGGTTCTCGCCGGTCCGGTAGCCCATTGCTGTCGCCCAGCCGAGGATCTGTTCGATGCGGCCGCGCACCCGGCTCGCGGTCTCGGCCTTGCTGGTCCAGATCGGCTTCAACACCTTGAGCACATCCTCGACCGTGATCTGATCGACCTGCATCTTCCCGATGAACGGGTTCACATACATCTCGATGGTGCTGGGCCACTGCCGGGCATGCTTTTCGTTCTTCCAGCCCTGCTTATGGGACGCGATGTACTGGCTGGCGCATTCGGCGAAGGTTGGCACCTTCGGCTTCATTTCGACCTTGCGCTGAGCCTGGACCTCGCGCCTGCTGGCAATCGGGTCCTCGCCGCGCTTCACCAGCACGCGCAGCATCGCAGCTTCGTCGCGGGCATCGCTCAGCGGTTTCTCGTCGGTCGAGCCCAGACCCATCCATTGGTTGGTGCCGCCGCGGCTGTATCGGAACAGCCAGCTGCGCGTGCCGTGGTCCCTGACCTGCATGTAGAGGCTAGGCGCAACCCAGTGCACGCCGTCCTTGCTGATGGCGTTCACCTGGTTAGCAGTGAGGGCACGGCTTTGAGACAATCGGTCAACTCGAGCACTGGTCAGCACAGACACATGCGTAGTCGTTGCGCGTAGTCCAGAAGCAAGGCACCAAAGGCCTGGACTTAACGTTAATGGCCTGGCGAACACGGTCGAAGAACGCCCCACTCGCGGACAGACGATCGGACAGACGGTTCGTTGCAGCGTGTGTCGCCCGGACTTCCGGCACTTGTGCTGCTACCGCTCAAAACTGGCTCCCCGGTCATCCGCCAAGCGCCTGCAAAGCCTGCGCAAAAGCCGCGCTGCTACGGCGGGTTAGCAGCATTTTCGAGCATCACAGCGATGGCGGAAGTGGCGGAGAGGGAGGGATTCGAACCCCCGGTGGAGTTGCCCCCACGCCGCATTTCGAGTGCGGTGCATTCGACCACTCTGCCACCTCTCCGCGAGATGAAGAGGCTGCCATATGGCCGCCGGTCGACACGGCCGGGCTTATGGCATAGCAGGGTTGGGCCTGCAACCCGTTTTGACCCGCCAAACCCATGCCGGATCTGCTGTTCGTTTACGGCACGCTGCGCGACCCCGATCTGCTCGCCGCCGTGCTGGCGCGGCCGCTCGTCGGAGCGGCGATGCCGGCCGCAGTAGCGCCCGGTTTTTGCGCCGTCCACTTCCCCGGCCGCATCTACCCTGCCCTGATCCGGGCGCCGGGCGCGGCGGCCGAGGGACTCGTGTTGGCCGACCTCACGCCGTTCGAGCGCGACCTGCTCGATGCCTATGAGGGCGAGGAGTATCGCCGCTCGCTGATACCGGTGATGATCGGCGAGGAACTGCACGAGGCCTTCGCCTACCTTCCCGCCATCGTCGTGCCCGTCGACGCCGAACCGTGGACGCTGTCGGCTTGGCAGGCAGCGCACAAGCCGCGCGTTCTGGGCTCCGAACGAGCCGCGGCCGACGCGCTCCGCACCCGCCTGATCGCCATCCGCCCGCACTGAAATCCCCCCGTTTCGCCTTGACTCTTTTGGCCTTTCCACCGATAAGGCGCGCGGATTGGCGTGCCGGGAAACCTGCGCGTCATTTTTGGTTTTATCGAAAACCGCTGCTTGAGGCCGCCTGCCGGACTTGTCCGGCACCTGACGAAGACCGCGAATTCTGGGCATTTTTCGCGGCGCCACAGAGCGCGACAAACAGGGATCCGGGCGTTCGACGCGCCGGCAGGACGATGAATTTCGCAGTGATTAAGACCGGCGGCAAACAATACAAGGTCGCGGCCAACGACGTGCTCAAGATCGAAAAGCTCGAGGCCCAGGCGGGCGACGTGGTGACCTTCGATCAAGTTCTGATGGTGGGCAATGGCGACGACGTGACCGTCGGCGCCCCGCTGGTGGAAGGCGCCTCCGTCGCCGCCCACTTCCTCGGCACCAAGAAGCAGCGCACCGTGCTCATCATCAAGAAGCACCGGCGCCAGCATTTCGACCGCCGCAACGGCCACCGGCAGATGCTGTCGACGGTGCGGATCGGCGAGATCCTGATCGGCGGCGCCAAGCCGACGCTGGTCGCCGACGAAAAGCTCCGCGCCAAGGCGGCGGCAGAGGCCGCTCCCGTCGCAGTGGTGACCGAAGCGCCGGCCAAGCCCAGGAAGGCAGCAGCCCCCAAGGCCGCGCCTGAAGCCAAGGCGGCAAAGCCCAAGGCCGAAAAGCCGGCGGCGGAAGCCAAGGCGCCCAAGGCCGAAAAAGCCCCGAAGGCGGCCAAACCCGCCGCCGAGAAAGCCCCCAAGGCCAAGGCTGAAAAGCCCGCTGCCGACAAGAAGCCGGCCGCCAAGAAGAAAGCCGCCCCCAAATCGCCCAGCGACTCGGCGGACCAGGAATAAGGAGCTAGACGATGGCACACAAAAAAGCAGGCGGTTCGTCCCGCAATGGCCGCGACACCGCTGGCCGCCGTCTCGGCGTCAAGAAGTTCGGCGGCGAAGCTGTGATCGCCGGCAACATCATCATCCGCCAACGCGGCACCAAATGGCATCCCGGCGCGGGTGTCGGGATCGGCGTCGATCACACGATCTACGCCATGACGGACGGTACCGTCTCCTTCAAAACCCGCGCCAATCAGAAGTCCTTCGTGTCCGTACTCCCGGCCATGAAAGCGGCAGAATAACCCGGTAGGTCACTAAGAACCCTGCCGGAGATTAGCTCCCCGGCAAGGCGAACACCGCCAAGCAAAGTTCTTGAGGGGAGCCGGTTTCCGGTTCCCCTTTTCGCTTTGAGGGCAGTGAAAATGAGATTGTATCTGTCGTCCGAGAGGCTGGGCGAGCGCGCCGGCGCGCTGCTGGCCATGCTCCCGCAGCGGGCTCAGGAAAAGTTGAACGACTTTTCCGCTTCGAGCCCGCGGCCGGTCAAACATCGCCCGCGCGTCGCCATCATCGCCAATGGCTACGATTCCTGCTCGGCCATGGCCCGCGACATCTACCGGACCGAGGTCTACGACCCGGTGGCGGAGTTCCGCAGCCTCGGCCTCGAGCCCGACGAACTCGATCTGCGCGCCCATTTCGGCGATCCCGAGAGCCTGAGGACCCGCATCGGCGCCTATGATCTCGTCTGGGTGATGGGCGGCAACAGCTTCGTCTTGCGCCGCGCCATGCGGTCGTCGGGCTTCGACCGGATCATCGCCGACCTGCTCGAGGCAGACGCCATCGCCTATGGCGACTACGCGGCGGGTGCCATCGTCGCCGGCCCGACGCTGCGCGGCATGGAACTGATGGATGATCCCTTCGAGCTGCCCGACCGCTACGACGAGCCGCTGATTTGGCATGGCCTGCATCTCACGCCCTTTACCATCGTGCCGCATTACCGCTCGCGCCACCCCGACTCGGCGGCAGCCGAGAAGGTCGTCTCCTATATGGAAGCCAGAAAAGCCCGCTACCGGGCTCTCTCGGACGGCGAAGTGATCGTCCGGGTGGGAAATCTCGAAAGGCTCGCATCATGAAGAAGCTCAAGGTTGCAGCTCCCGTCGCCACCCCCGCTTTGCAGCGGGCCCAGGGCACTGAACGGTCCATCGCCGAACTCGCCGAGGCGACCCGGCGGCTGACCATGCGCCGTGTCCGCGACCTCTTGCCCGGCAAGATCGCGACCAAGCGGCTGGTGCTGCGCGCGCCCATCCGCGGCGATGTCCCCGACCTGATGCGGCTCGCCGACAACAAAGCGATCGCCGAAAAGCTCGCCCGGCTGCCCAGCCCTTATACCAGGGCGGACGCGGTGGGGTTCATCGAGATCTTCGCGCAGCGCGCCGACGAGCGGCCCTATGCGATCACCCTCAACGAGCACCTGATCGGCGTCATCGGCCTGTCGTTCCACGACGGAAGGCCGCCCGAACTGGGCTATTGGCTGGGCGAACCGTTCTGGGGCAAGGGCTTCATGACCGAGGCCGGTCGGGCCCTGATCGATGCTGCCCACAAGACCGGCCACTACCAGACCATCGGGGCGCGGGCGCTGGCCGACAATGCGGCCTCGCTCAAGGTGCTGGAAAAGCTCGGCTTCAAGCGAACCGGAAAGGCCCGGAGCGAGGCGAGCGCAACGCTCGGCAAGCCCATCGTGCTGCTCGAACTTCAGAGGCCGAGATGGATGTAGAGCTTCGAACGGAGCGGCTGCTGCTGCGGCAGCCTCGGCGCGGCGACGCGCCGCGCATTGCGCGTTTCCTCAACAATTTCGCGGTCGCGGGGAAGCTCTCGACCGTGCCTTACCCCTATGCCGAAAGCGACGCGTATTGGTGGCTCGACCGCTGGAGCGCCGACAAGCCGGCCGACGAGACCGGCTTCATGCTCGAGCTTGCAGGCGAAGGCATCATCGGCAATTGCGGCTTTCACCTCAACATCCACAAGCAGACCTTGCTCGGCTATTGGCTCGCCGAGCCGTTCTGGAACCGCGGCTTCATGACCGAGGCGGCAACGGCCGTTCTGGACTGGTATTTCGCCGCGACCACTGCCGAGCACGTGCGGTCGGGCTTATTCCACTTCAACAAGGCCTCGCTCGCCGTGCAGAGGAAGCTCGGGTTCACCGAGACCGGAGAAGGCACGCTACATTGCCTTGCGCGCCACGAGGACCTGCGCCATATCGACACCGAACTGACGCGTGCCCGCTGGGCTGGAAGTTCGGAGCGCGTCCAGGAAGCGTGGCCTTCAGGTCTTCCGGTTCGAACGCGCGACCACTAGGGACAGCTCATGAAATTCCTCGACCAGGCCAAGGTTTATGTGCGCGCCGGCGACGGCGGCGCCGGCTCGGTGTCGTTCCTGCGCGAGAAATTCGTCGAGTTCGGCGGACCGAACGGCGGCAATGGCGGACGCGGCGGCGACGTGATCGTCACCTGTGTGGACGGGCTAAACACACTCATCGACTATCGCTATCAGCAGCACTTCAAGGCCCATACCGGCACCCATGGCATGGGCAAGGACCGTCACGGCGCCAAGGGCAAGGATACCGTGCTGCGCGTGCCCGTCGGCACCCAGATCTTCGAGGACGACAACGAGACGCTGATCGCCGACTTCACCGCGGTCGGCCAGACCGTGACGCTGCTTTCGGGCGGCAATGGCGGCTTCGGCAACGCCCACTTCAAGACCTCGTCCAACCAGGCCCCCCGCCGCGCCAATCCGGGCCAGGAAGGCGAGGAGAAGTGGATCTGGCTGCGCTTGAAGCTGATCGCCGACGCCGGGCTGGTCGGGCTGCCGAACGCCGGCAAATCCACCTTCCTGTCGGCCGTCTCGGCCGCCAAGCCCAAGATCGCCGACTATCCCTTCACCACGCTCCACCCCAATCTGGGCGTCGTCCGGCTCGGCGAGCGCGATTTCGTCTTGGCCGATATTCCCGGTCTGATCGAGGGCGCCCATGAGGGCGCCGGGATCGGCGACCGGTTCCTTGGCCATGTCGAGCGCTGCGCCGTGCTGATCCACCTGATCGACGGCACCCAGGAGGACGTCAAGACCGCCTACAAGACCATTCGCGGCGAGCTGGCGGCGTACGACGCCGGCCTTGCCGACAAGCCCGAGATTCTGGTGCTCAACAAGATCGACGCACTCTCCGAGGACGACATCAAGGAGAAGGCCAAGGTGCTCAAGCGCCTGAGCAAGGCCGAGGTTTTCGCCGCCTCAGGGGTCACCGGGAAGGGCGTCGAAACGATACTATATCGCGTTATCTCGATCATGGACGAGGCCAAGGCCGAGCGGACGGAAGTCGCGCGCAGGCAGGTCGAACCGCATTGGACGCCGTGATGACCAATGCTCTCGCCCCCTACCGGCGACTGACCATCAAGATCGGCTCCGCCACCATCGTCGACAGCGCCACGGGCAAACTCAGGACCGAGTGGCTGATGGCGCTCGCCGAGGATTTGGCGAGCCTCAAGGCCGAAGGCCGCTCGCTGGTCGTGGTGTCCTCCGGCGCCATCGCGCTCGGCCGCAGGCTGCTGGGGCTGGACGCCGTGAATTTGTCGCTCGAGCAGCAGCAGGCGGCGGCCAGCGCCGGGCAGATCGCCCTGAGCCAGGCCTGGGCCGACTGCCTGGGCAGGCACGGCATCGTCGCCGGACAGATCCTCATAACACCCAATATCACCGAGGAACGACGCTACTTCCTCAACGCCCGCACGACGATCTCGACCCTGCTCGACCTCGGCGCCATCCCGATCATCAACGAGAACGACTCCGTCGCCACCGCCGAGATCAAGTATGGCGACAACGACCGCCTGAGCGCCCGCGTCGCCACCATGATCGAGGCCGACGCGTTGATCCTGCTGTCGGACGTCGACGGCCTCTACACGGCCCCGCCCGGTAGGGACCCCGGCGCGCGGCACCTGGCCGTCGTCGCCGCCATCACCCCCGAGATCGAGGCGATGGCGGGCGGCGCCGCGAGCCACCTCAGCAAGGGCGGCATGACCACCAAGATCGAGGCCGGCAAGATCGCGACCCAGGCCGGCACCGCGATGATCATCGCCAGGGGCACCGACCTCCACCCGCTGCGGGCGCTCACCGAGGGCGGCACCCACACGCTCTTTGCCGCCGCCGAGAGCCGCGCCCAGGCGCGCAAGCGCTGGATCATGGGGACGCTCGACCTGGCTGGGCAGATTCACGTCGACGCCGGCGCCGCCCGGGCGTTGCTCTCGGGCAAGAGCCTGCTGCCGATCGGGGTCACCCGCGTCAAAGGCGAGTTCGTGCGCGGCGACGCCGTCGCGATCCTCGATCCCGATGGGCGCGAGATCGCCCGCGGCCTCGTCGGTCTCGACCGCGACGAGGCCGAGCTGGTCAAGGGCAAGAACTCCGCGCGCGTCGCCGAGATGCTGGGGCTTGGCGCGCGCGCGGAACTGGTCCACCGTGACAATCTCGTGGTGCTGACAGGAATGGACGCCAAGGCGCTATGAACGCGATCGACTCCGAAACGCGCACCGTCATGTCGGCCATCGGCCAACGCGCCCGCAAGGCCGCGGCCGTGCTCGCCTTCGCCGCAACCGACGCCAAGAACCTGGCGCTGACCGTCGCCGCCGATGCGGTGATCGCCGAATCCGCCGCGATCCTCGCCGCCAACGCCGAGGACGTGGCGGCGGCGACAGAACGTGGTATTTCGCACGCCTTCCTCGACCGGCTGACCGTCACCGAGGCCCGACTGGAGAACGTCGCCAAAGGGCTGCGCGAAATTGCCGCCCTGCCCGATCCGGTCGGCACGGTGATCGCCGAGTGGCAGCGGCCCAACGGCCTCGACATTGCTCGGGTGCGGACCCCGCTCGGCGTGGTCGGCGTCATCTTCGAGAGCCGGCCCAACGTCACCGCCGACGCCGGCGCGCTGACCCTCAAATCGGGCAACGCGGTGATCCTGCGCGGCGGCTCCGACTCGACGCGGACGTCGCACGCGATCCACTCCTGCCTGCTGCAGGGGCTCGAGGCCGCTGGACTGCCGCTCGACGCCATCCAGCTGGTGCCGACCACCGACCGCGCCGCAGTCGGCGAAATGCTGCGCGGGCTCGACGGCAACATCGACGTGATCGTGCCGCGCGGCGGCAAGACGCTGGTTGCCCGCGTCGAGGAGGAGGCGCGCGTTCCCGTTTTCGCGCACCTCGAAGGGCTCTGCCACACCTTCATCGACGCCAGCGCCAGGCTCGACATGGCGATCGACGTCACCGTCAACGCCAAGATGCGCCGCACCGGCATTTGCGGCGCCACCGAAACGCTGCTGGTGCATCGGGACGTTGCCGCCACGCACCTCAGGCCTGTCATCGACGCGCTGATGGCCAGAGGCTGCGAAATCCGGGGCGATGCCGCGGTCCAGAGGCTGGTCCCCTCGGCCAAATTGGCAACGGAACAGGATTTCCACACCGAATACGAGGACGCCATCATCTCGGTGAAAATCGTCGCCGATGTCGGCGAGGCGATTGCCCATATAACGCATTATGGCTCGCATCACACCGAGGCCATCATCTCCGAGAACCCGGTGTCGGTGGAGCGCTTCTTCACCGAGATCGACTCGGCAATCCTGCTGCATAATGCCTCGACGCAGTTCGCCGATGGCGGCGAGTTCGGCTTCGGCGGCGAGATCGGCATCGCCACGGGCAAGTTCCACGCCCGCGGGCCGGTCGGGCTCGAGCAGCTCTGCTCGTTCAAATACCTCATCCGCGGCAACGGCCAGACCCGGCCCTGATGCCCGAAACACAGGGTGCCGGCACTGCAGGGCTTCCGATTGCCGGCCCCGGCCTGCGTATCGGCCTCTTCGGCGGCAGCTTCAATCCCGCCCATGAAGGCCACCGGCTGGTGGCGCTCGAATGCCTGAAACGGCTGGCGCTCGACAAGGTTTGGATCCTGGTTTCACCCGGCAATCCGCTCAAGGACCATACCGAGCTGGCGCCGCTCGCCGAGCGGACCGAGGCCACCCGCCGGCTGATGAACCATCCGGCCCTCGAGGTCACCGCCTTCGAGGCGGCGCACAATCTCCGCTACACCCACGAAACGCTGACCTTTCTGACCGCTGCCCTACCCGCGGCGCATTTCGTCTGGATCATGGGCGCCGACAGCCTGATGAACTTCGACCGCTGGGAACGTTGGGAAGACATCGCCCGGCTGATGCCCATGGCCGTCTATGCCCGGCCTGGCGCCACCTTCAGGGCGACGCAGTCTCGCGCCGCGGTCGCGCTGGCCGACTGCCGCATCCCCGAAGAGGCGGCGGAAACCCTCGCCGGCCGCCCGCCGCCGGCCTGGGTATACCTCCACGGCATCATGTCGCCGCTCTCCTCGACCGCCATCCGGCAGGCACGGCAGTCATCACAATGAGACCTTCGCCTTGCACAATCGGCGGCAAAGCACCATTATGTCGGACGTGGCCGAAGGCCACAGAAACGGGACAACGACCACGCAAATTCTGTTGCGACCCTTTCGATCCCAACGCCAAGGAATGCTGAAAACCGCATGACTCATGCAGCTTGCATGGGCAGAGGCCGCTGATTTGATGGCCCGCTCGCCCCGAAAACTGGCCGCCGAACCGGCCGCGCCTCCCGAACTCCAGATGATCGATGTCGTGCTGCAGAGCCTTGACGACGCCAAGGCCGAGCAGACTGTCGCCATCGATATCGCCGGCAAGTCCTCGCTCGCCGACCACATGGTGGTGACCTCCGGCCGCTCCAACCGGCACGTCGCCGCGGTCGCCGACCAGGTGGTCAAGGCGCTGCGCGAGCACGGCTTCGGCAAGCCGCGCGTCGAGGGCCTGCCGCATGCCGACTGGGTCCTCGTCGATGGCGGCGACGTCATCGTCCACATCTTCCGGCCGGACGTGCGCGAGTTCTACAACATCGAGAAGATGTGGCAGGCGGACTTCGCCGCCGACGCGCGCTGACCGGCTGATCCGGCCATGCGCGTCGGCATCGTCGCCCTCGGCCGGATGAAGCAGGGGCCGGAGCGCGAACTCGTCGCCCGCTACCTCGAGCGCGCCGTCAATGGCGGAAGGACGCTCGGATTGACCGGTTTCGCCATCACTGAGCTGAGCGAATCGCGCGCCGGAAGCGCCGCCTCGCGCAAATCCGAAGAGGCCAAGGCCATCGCCGCGCACCTGCCGGAGGGCGGCCTCGTCATCGCCCTCGACGAGCGCGGCAAGACCCTGGGCTCGGACGATCTGGCCCGCCGCATCGGCCGCTGGCGCGACGACGGCAAGGCGGCGCTGAGCTTCGTCATCGGCGGCGCCGATGGACTCGATCCGGTGTTTGTCCACAAAGCCGACCTCGCGCTGTCGTTTTCGCCGCTGACCTGGCCGCATCAACTGGTGCGCATCATGCTGGCCGAGCAACTCTACCGGGCCACGACCATCCTTTCCGGCCATCCCTACCACCGCGAATAGGCCCGCCTGCGGTCATTCAAAAGCCAAACAACTGGGGCTGTTAACGCCCGGCCTGCTAGGATTCCGGCGGCTGATTCGACAGGTTTTCAAGGCGGCATGGCAACGGGTCTCTCCCGCTGGGCGATGATGGGCGGCGTGGCAGGGCTGGCGCTGGCATTCGCCGCGCCGGTCGCGCTCCGCGCCCAGTCCGAACCCTCCTCCGAACTGCTCTCGGGCGTCTCCATGCCGCCCTCGATGGCGGTGACCGCGGCCGACAGCCAGACGGCGCTCGCCGACCTCGAGGCCTCGCTCTCATTGAGCACGGAGAAGAGCGCCGCACTCAAGGCCGAGATCGAGGCGATGAAGGGCGATCGCGACAAACAGAACGCCGCGCTCATCGCCGCCGGCGAGCGGGTCAAGCGCGCCGAGTCCGACATCGCCGCCGTGCAGCAGAAGATCGGCGATTTGATCGTGGAGGAACTCGACACGCGCGGCCGTCTCGATGGCGCCGACGCCTCGATCTCCAATGTCCTCGCGGCGCTGGAGCGGATCTCCCGCAATCCGCCGCCGGCGCTGATCGTCGATCCGTCGGACGCGCTTGGCTCGGCCCGCAGCGCCATCCTGATTTCGGCGATCCTGCCCCAGCTCAAGGCCCGCGCCGACCAGGTGATCGCCGACCTCAAGAGCCTCGGCCAGATCAGGACCCAGGCCCAGGGCGAAGAGGCCAACCTCAAGGCCAATTTCGATGTGCTCGAAGAAGAGCAATTGCGCATCGCCACGCTGATTGCGGCGCGCAAGCAGAACGAGACCGTCGCCAGCGCCGCGCTCGCCGCGGAGGAGCAGGACGCCGCGGCAATGGCCGAGAAGGCCGCCGCGCTGAAGCAGCTGATCGCCGATCTTGGCAAGCAGGCGCAGGCGGTGGCGGTGGCGGCCGAGGCGACCGAGACGGCAAACAATGGCGGCAACGCGCCCAAGCTCGACAGCGACACCGTGCGGCTTGCCCTCGCCAACACCGAGCGGCAGGCGCCGGCGGTGCCGTTCGCCTCCGCCAGAGGCTTCCTCGACTACCCGGTATCGGGCGTCAACGTCATCAACTATGGCGATGGCGATGGCTATGGCGGGATCAGCAAGGGGCTGTCGATCGTCACCCGCGCCGAGGCGCCGGTGCTCGCCCCGGCCGATGGCTGGGTGCTCTACGCCGGCGACTACCTCAATTACGGCCAAATCGTCATTCTTGATGCCGGTCAGGACTACACGATCCTGTTGGCCGGCCTCGCCGCGATCGACGTCAAGCCCGGCGACTTCGTCCTCATGGGCAAACCGGTCGGCACGATGGGATCACGGACAATTGGCCGGACGGTCGCGACCAGCGCTGGCGCCCAAAGGCCGACGCTTTATATTGAGATGCGAAACAAGAACGTGCCCATCGACCCGACCGGGTGGTGGGCGTCCCCCGAAAACCCGACCCAGAGTGGATAGACCCCGATGCGTCTGACTCTTTCGCGCGCCGCCCTCGCCGCGCTTCTTCTGCTGACGCCGGCGGTGCCTTTTGCCGTGGCGCAGGATCAGACGCCCTCGAGCGAACCGTCGATCGAAGCGCCGGCGCCGGCCGATCCGTCCGCCGAGCCGTCCGTTGAGCCGCCCGCCGATGAGCAGGTTGGCCCCAAGCCCGACGACAAGCACCCGCGCACGGCCGAGGAAATCTACCAGGACCTCGATTTCTTCGGCCAGGTGTTCGACCGCATCCGCTCCGAATATGTCGATGCCCCCGACGAGCAGGCGCTGATCCGCGCCGCCATCCAGGGCATGCTGACCTCGCTCGATCCGCATTCGGGCTATCTCGATCCGGCCGAGTTCGACCAGACGCAGGAGGACACCTCCGGCCAGTTCGGCGGCCTGGGCATCGAGGTCACGATGGAACAGGGGGTCATCAAGGTGATCTCGCCCATCGACGACACCCCGGCGCAAAGAGCCGGCATCCTTGCCAACGACTACATTGTCGAGCTCGACGGCAAGTCGGTACAGGGCATCTCGATCGACGAGGCCGTGGGCAAGATGAAGGGCACGGTCGGCAGCAAGATCAAGCTGACCGTGGTGCGCGAAGGCGCCACCGATCCGCTCTATTTCGAATTGACCCGCGACGTCATCGCCCAGCGTGTCGTGCGCTACACCATGGAGGGGGATGTCGCCGTGCTGCGGCTCGCCCGCTTCACCGAACAGGCCTATCCCGGCATCCAGAAGGCGATCAAGGATATCTACGAGGAGCGCAAGGGCGTGGCGCCCAAAGGCATTATCCTCGATCTGCGCAACAATCCCGGCGGACTGGTCGACCAGGCGGTCTACGTCTCCGACGCATTCCTCAAGCAGGGTTCGGTGGTCCTGACCCGGGGCCGCAACGACGCCGAGAGCACGCGCTACGACGCCCGGCCCGACGATCTCGACGCCAAGCTCGCGGACGTGCCGCTGGTGGTGCTGATCAATGGCGGCTCGGCCTCGGCGGCCGAGATCGTGGCCGGAGCGCTGCAGGATCACAGGCGCGCGACGCTGATCGGCACCCGCTCGTTCGGCAAGGGCACCGTGCAGTCGATCATCCACCTGGGCGCCAATGGCGGCGTCCGTCTCACCACGGCGCGCTACTACACGCCCAACAACCGCTCGATCCAGGCGGCGGGTATCCAGCCCGACATCGCCATCGCCGAAGACGTGCCGCCCGAACTCCAGGGCCGCGACGAGATCCTCGGCGAGGCGGGGCTAAGCGGCCAGATCGGCGGTGGCACCGAGCAGCAGGCGACCACCGGCTCGTCGGTCTATGTCCCGGCCGACAAGAGCAAGGACAACCAGCTGCAATATGCCATCAGGCTGATCGAGGGCACCGAGACCAACGCCGCCTACCCGCCCAAGGCGGACGGCTGAGCCGGCGCGGGCGGATGTGCTATCCGAAGGCGGGTGAGGCGGCGCGGCTGATTCGCGTCGCCCGCCCGGGTTGAGGCAGGATGGCGGACGACCTCAGCGCACCATTGGGCCGCAAACCGGCAAAGCCGGCGTTCGCCGCTTTGCGGCTGGCGCCCGGGCGATTGCCGCTGGCGCGCATCGCCTTCACCGTATTGGGGCTGATCCTCGCCGGCGTCGTCGCCCGCCTTGTGCTCGTCGATGATCCAATGGGCGGCCGGCCTGCCGTCGAAATCAGCGTCAACCAGACCCGCAACGCTAATTCCATCGCCGACAGCGTCGCCTCGACCACCACCAGCATGGCGACGATCAGCGCCGGGCCGGAAACCCCGGCGACCGGTCCGGCCTTCACCACCGTGGGCAGCGACGTGCCCGAAGGCGGATCGGCCGCCGCTGAGGCCACGAGCGCGGCGATGACTGCCGACGGGCTCTTCCCCGATCTGCTCGAGGAGAGCGAGCACGGCTCCATCCCACGGATCGCGGCGAGCGGGCAAACGCCGTTCGAGGCCTATGCGCAGCCATCGCTGACCCCGGCGAGCGCCGGCGGCAAGCCGCTGATCGCCATCGTCGTCACCGGGCTCGGGCTCAACGAAACCGGCACCGATGCCGCGATCAATGCGCTCCCCGACGCAGTGACGCTGGCGTTTGCGCCTTACGGCAAGGCGCTGGCCCGCTCGGTCGGCTCCGCCCGCGCCGCCGGCCACGAGATCCTCCTCGAAGTGCCGCTCGAGCCCTTCGACTATCCCGACAGCGACCCAGGCCCGGATACGCTGCTGACCGGCCAGGCGCCGCGCGATAACCTCGACAAACTGTTCACGGTGATGGGCAAGTTCGGCGGCTATGTCGGACTCATCAACCACATGGGCGCCCGCTTCACCGCCTCGGCCGCCGATTTCGGCCCGCTGATGGAAGAACTCGGCGCCCGCGGCCTCGGCTATGTCGACGACGGCTCGTCCAACCGCTCGGTCGCCCCGCAGGTCGCCGCGGCAAACGCCGTCCAATTCGGCCGCGCCGACATGGCGCTCGACCAGACCGCGGCACGCGGACCGATCCTCGAACAGCTCAAGGCCCTCGAGGCCAAGGCCATCGAGAAGGGCAGCGCCATCGGCGTCATCTCCGCTCTGCCGGTCTCGGTGCAGACGCTGGCCGAGTGGGCCAAGGCCGCCGCCGAGCGCGGCATCACCATCGTTCCCGTCAGCGCCCTGATGCAGAAGCCGCAATGAACAAACGCCTCGACCGCGAGACCCTGCCCTATCGCGATTGCGTCGGCACGGCCGTGTTCAACGACGACGGACTGGTGTTCATCGGCCGCCGCAAGCCCGAGGGCGACTCCGAAGATACCAGTGAGTTCGACGCGCCTTGGCAGATGCCGCAGGGCGGCATCGACAAGGGCGAGGAGCCACGGGCCACCGCCTACCGCGAGCTGTTCGAGGAGACCTCGATCAAATCCGTCGAGCTGATGGCCGAGGCGCCGGGCTGGATCTACTACGACCTCCCCGACGAGGCGCTCGGCACCGCGCTCAAGGGCAAGTATCGCGGCCAGCGCCAGCGCTGGTTCGCCTTTCGCTTCACCGGCGACGACACTCAGATCGACGTCGTCCATCCCGGTGACGGCAGCATGCCGGCCGAGTTCGATGCCTGGCGCTGGGAGGCACTCGACCGCCTCCCCGGCCTCGTCGTGCCGTTCAAGCGCGACGCGTATCTCGAAGTGGTCGCCGCCTTCCACGACATCCCCACAAGACTGCGCGGCCGATGAAGACCATCGGCCTCATCGGCGGCATGAGTTGGGAATCGACGGCGCACTACTACGCCATTCTCAATCGAGAAACCTCGAAGGCGCTGGGCGGGCTGAACTCGGCGCCGGTGATCGTCCACTCGGTCGATTTCGCGCCGATCGAGAGCATGCAGAAAACCGGCGACTGGGCTGGCGCCGGGCGGCTGCTCGCCGGCATCGCCCGCTCGCTCGAACAGCAGGGGTGCGGGGTGATCGGGCTCGCGACCAACACCATGCACATCTGCGCCCCCGAGATCGTCGCCGCGATCACCGTGCCGTTCCTTCACATCGCGACACCGACCGCCGATGCGCTGATCGCCGACGGCATCGGCCGCGTCGGCCTGCTCGGCACGCGCTTCACCATGGAGAAGCGCTTCTACATCGAGACGCTCGAGGCGCACGGCCTCGAAGTGCTGGTGCCCGACATCGGCATCACCAACCTCAACGGCATCATCTACGAGGAACTCTGCTTGGGCGTTGTCCGCGACGAGTCGCGGCGGACCTATGTCGATGCCATCGCCCGGCTCGCGGCACGCGGCGCCGAGGCGGTGATCCTGGGCTGCACCGAGATCGGCATGCTGATCGACGACGCGGTCAGCCCGGTGCCGACCTACGACACCACGGACCTTCACGCCAAGGCCCTGGTTGCCGCGGCGCTCGCCGGCTAGTCTAGAACCGCGCCCTACGCGGCGCGCCGCCGCTGCTCGTCCTCGGCATCGAGCGTGAACACGTCGACGATGCGGTCGAGTTCGCTGGCCTGGGCTTCGGTCTGCTCAATCGCTGCGTTGGTCTCTTCCACCAACGCCGCATTGTGCTGGGTCATCTCGTCGAGAGTGCGGACGGCCGACGAGACCTCCTCGATCGCCGAGGCCTGCTCGCGACTGGCGTTGGCGATCCCTTCGATCAGCGCGCTCGATTCCTTGGCCGCATCGAGCATCGCGACGAGTTTTTGCGCCGCCTCGGCCACCAGCCGCGAACCGCCCGTCACTTCGATGCCGCTCTGCTCGATCAGCCCCTTGACCTCGGACGACGCCTGCGCCGCGCTCTGCGCCAACCGCCGCACTTCCACCGCCACCACCGCAAAGCCCTTGCCCGCTTCACCCGCCCGGGCCGCTTCGACCGAGGCATTGAGCGCCAGCAGGTTGGTCTGGAACGCAATGTCGTCGATGAGCCCGATGATGTTGGAGATCTTGCCCGAAGAAGCGGTGATCCGCTCCATGGCTTCGGTCGCCCGGCTCATCACGGTGCCGCCTTCGGTCGCCGTCTGGCTCACCGCCCGGGCCTTGGCGCTCGCCGCTTCGGCGCGCTTGGCATTGTCGTGGACGGTCGAGGCGAGCTGGTCCATCGCGGCCGACGTCTCCTCGATGGTCGCCGATTGCTTGGTGGTGCGCTCGCTGAGATCGTTGGCGCCCGACAGCATCTCGCCGGTGGCCGTCTTCAGCTGCCGCGAGGTGTTGCGCAGGCCCGTGACGATGTCGCCCAGCGTCTCGCAGACGCCGTTGGTGTCGTCGCGGAGCTGTCCGAAGGCGCCCTGATAGTCGCCCTCGACGCGCTGGCTGAGATCGGTATGGGCCAGCGCCGAAAGCACGGCACCTGTCTCGCCGAGGCCGCGGTCGACGGTCTCGACCAGATTGTTGACGCTGCGGGCGAGGCTGTTGAGCTCGGCATCGGGAAATTCCGCATCGACGCGCTGCGAGAAGTCGCCATTGACGGCGGCATCGACCACCTGGCCGAAAGCCCGCTGCAGATCCTGCATCATTTCGGCGCGCTCGATCCGCCGGCGCTCCGAGGCGGCGCGCTCGTCCTCCGACATTTCCTGGACCTGCCGCGCATTGGCACGGAACACCTCGACCGCCTGCGCCATCTCACCCAGCTCGTCGCGTTTTTCGGCGCCCTTGATCTCGACGTCGAGATCGCCGGCGGCCAGCTCCTTCATGCCCTTGGTCAGCCGCGTTATCGGCGCACTGACGCTGCGCGCGAACAGCCAGCCGAGAAGGGCGACGATGGCGAGGAGCCCGCCGCCGATGGCCAGCATCATCGTCATCAACGCCGTCACCGGGGCGAAAATCTCGGACTTGTTCATCACCGCGACCACCGCCCAGCTCTGGCTGCCGGTGATGTCGGCCGGGGCGGCGGCGGCAATCACTTCCGCCCCGCGGAAGTCGTCGGCAAAGGTGGCGCCCGGAACCCCCGTCACCGCGTCCTTGATCACCGGATCGAAAATCGTCGGCTGCAGAACGTCATTCTCCTCGGTGAAGCCCGAATCGGTGCGGGCCAGCCCGTCGATACCGACGATGATGGTGTCGCCGGTGGCGCCCAGCCCCTGCCGGTAGCCGATGACCTGGCCGATCCGGTCGACGCCGAGCGATATGGCGATGACCCCGATCTTGGTGTTGGTCGCGTCGACCACGGGCGTGGCGAGGAAGGCAAGCGGCATTCCGCCCGCCGCCGCATAGGGTGCGTAGTCGGCAAAGACGAAGTCCGAGGGCGAATTGCCGCTGGCTGCCTGCCGATAGAGAGCGCCTAGGCTGCTGGCCGAGAAGGCGCCGCCGCCTTCGGCGAAGTTGGTGGCGAAATCGTCCGATTTGGTGGTCGAGTAGACGAGGTTGCCCTCGAGGTCGAACAGATAAAGGTCGTGGTAGCCTTGGCTCCTGATCTGCTCGCGATAGATCGGCTGGTAGTGCTTGTGGTTGACCGCGTAGGACGGGGTCAGCCCCTCGACCTTGTCGATATCGATGCGCTTGGCCGGATCGCCGGTGAGGAAAATCTCGGTCAGCGTCGTCGCCGCGTCGGTGTCGAGGCTGGGATTGCTCATCCCCCGCCACGCCTTGGCGAAATTGGCGATGGCGAACAGCGTGTTGTCGGCCTTGGCGGTCTTGACCAGGTCGGTCTCGACGTCCTTGAGGTAGACGCTGAGCTGATTGGCCCGCTCGAAGGCGATGGTGTCGAGGTTCTGCCGCGCCTGCGCCTCGAGCGCCCCTGAGGCGAGGACGTAGGAGGCGATGCCGACCCCGGCGCCTACGACGATGGCCGACCCCACCAGCGCCAGCGGCAGCTTCTGCGAAATCCTGAACGACGGTATGAGTTTCATCGCACCCCCCGAGCCGGTTGTCCGGCCGGTGAGCCGGACAATCCCGCGCGAGAGCGTAGTCCGGTAGGGCTAACGATCAGTTACGCCACAATCACGACTGACTCAGAACTCGGCCCAATCCTTGTCGATCGCGGCATTGCCGTGGCTGAGGTAGGTCTTGGCGGCATGCTTCACCCGTTGCTTGACGTCTTTACTGCCTCTCGTCTCGTGGACAGGGGACATCACGGCCCTCTGGGGGGCATCGGCGAGGCTGAAGATATCGACGATCTTGTCGAGCTCGACGGCCTGCGCTTCGGTCTGTTCGATCGCTGCGTTGGTTTGTTCGACCAGGGCGGCGTTGTGCTGAGTCATCTCGTCCATCTGGCGGATGGCGACATTGACCTCCTCGATCGAGGACGCCTGCGACCGGCTCTCCGCCGCGATCCCGTCGAGCAGCGCCCCGTTCTTGCGCGCCCCCTCGACCATCGCCTCGAGTTTGCCGACGGCCTCGGCGACCAGCCGCGATCCGCCCGCCACTTCGACGCCGGACTGCTCGATCAGGGCCTTGACCTCGGAAGAAGCACTGGCGGCCGATTGTGCCAGGCGCCGGACCTCGACGGCAACCACGGCAAAGCCCTTGCCGGCATCGCCGGCGCGCGCCGCCTCGACCGAGGCATTGAGCGCCAGCAGATTGGTCTGGAAGGCGATGTCGTCGATCAGGCCGATAATGTTGGAGATCTTGCTCGACGACTGCGTGATCCGCTCCATCGCCTCGTTGGCACGATGCATGACTTGCCCGCCCTGCTCGGCCGTAGCGGTCACGCCGGCGGCGTTGACCGCCGCATCGTTGGCTCGCTGCGCGTTCTGGAGGACCGTGGACGCGAGTTGCTCCATCGTCGCCGAGGTCTCCTCGATGGTCGCCGCCTGCCGCGTCGTGCGCTCGGAGAGATCGTTGGCGCCCGACAGGATTTCGCCCGTCGCAGTCTTGAGGTCGAACGACGTCTTCTTCAGCCGCCCGACGATCTCCGAGAGGTTTTCCGCCACCCGGTTGGTGTTGCTCTTGAGCGCGGCGAAGGCGCCCTGATAGTCGCCGTTCATGCGCTTGCCCAGGTCGGTCTGCGCCAGGGCGGCGAGCACCTCGCCGGTTTCGCCCAGCCCGCGGTCGACCATGCCGACCAGCGAATTGACGCTGCCGGCAAGGCTGTTGAGTTCTGCGTCCGGGAAGCTGGCCGGGACGCGGCGCGAGAAGTCGCCGGCGATTGCCGCATCGACCACCTCACCGAAAGCCGTTTGCAGCTCCTGCATCATCCGCTGCCGGGCGGCCTGCTGTTCGATGATGCGCGCCGCTTCCTCGTCGGTCATCTGGCGCACGCGATGCGAATTGGAGCGGAACACTTCGACGGCGCGGGCCATATCGCCGAGCTCGTCGCGGCGGCCGGCGCCTTCGATCTCGACCTCGAGCTTGCCCTCGGACAAGGCCGTCGAGACCTGTGTCAGGCGGCGGATCGGACGGGTGACGCGGGCCATCAGCAACCAGGCGAGCAGCGCGATGCCGACCGCGGCAATGCCGAGCGCGATCAAGCCGTTGCGGACCTGGAGGCCAATGATCTCGGTGCGGTGGATGGAAAGGTCCCAGGCCATGACGACGGCGCCGACCACGGCGTTTTCCTTGCCGAAATAGGCGGGATAGGCAGCGTAGTGGATGGTGCCCTCCGTGCGGCTGACCAGAGCGTTGGCGGTCAGCGCTTCGCTGGCGATTTTGATGGCTTCGCCGCTGAGTGCGGGATCGGCGCCGAACTCGAGAATGGACTTGCCCTGGGCATCGACTGCGCCTGCTGCCGCGAGGCCGAAATCCGGATCGGCCTGATAGGCCGTGAACGACTCCGACACCGCGTCCATCTTGGCGAAGCGCACGCTGCCGGCGAACTGCGCCGAGAGAACGCGGATCATCTCGCTCTGCGCGGTGGCCAGCGTCCGCTCGTTGGTCGCAATCGCGCTCGCCCCCGACAGGTACATCACCAGCGCGACCACCACGAGGACCGTGGCGGCGACGGGGAGGAGGATGGTCGGGGTCAGGTTGAGCCGAAATGTCATGGGCAAGAATCCGTTCGGTGAGAGACGGGCGCCGGACGATCCGGCGCCCTCGGATACTAGAGCGTCGACAGGTCGATGCCGACGGTGATCGATCCGATCGGCATGCCGGTCGCCGGGTCGGTGATGGTGATCGAGACCTGGCTCTGGAACGTCTGGGTCGATTCGTCCTGCTCGACGTCGCCGAGGAACACCGCGTCGGCGCCCATCGCGAACGTCTGCGTGAATTTGTCTTCGTCGCCCTGCCAGTAGTCGGAGGTGACGGTGGACTGCGCCACGTTGAGGCCCATCGCGTCGGTCGCGAAGATCTCGGTGTATTTGCCGGCACTGTCGGCCTGCACCTTGGCGAGATATTTGGAGGCGTCGTTCGCGAGCGTCGCATCGATGAGCGGCTTGGCTGCCGCATCGACCTCGGCGCGCCACTGCTTGTCGAGCGCGTCGATTTTGGCCGCATCGTAGCCGGCGGTCATGGCGTTCTGCGCCATGATTGCGGCGACCAGTGCCGGATCTTCGGCGATCTGGCGCAACTCGCCCTTGGCGAGCGCGGTCAGCGGCTCGGCGAATTCGTTGTCGGCGGCGACGGCGACGGCGACGGCGCCGAAGCTGAAAGCAACAATGGCGCCGAGCCCGAGTGCGAGGCGGTGAAGTGGTAGAAAAGTCATGTCGTCTCCATGCTCGGCCCGGCCATGAGCACGCTGCCTCACCGGGTGCCCAAGGGCCTCCCGCTTCGCAAGCATGTCTGCCAGCGCCGGCGTTTGTGCTGATGGTTCAGTGCAATCGCCAAGCCCAGATTCCGATCCCCTTGCGGCCGAAACCACGAGACGATCAAGCAGATTGCATTCCCGTCGCCGAAATTGTCGGAAACGTTTTAAGGTTAAGTGAATGGTCAGAAGGAATGACAGGTCCGCCAAAAACAGAAGGCGCCCGCAGGCGCCTTAAGCGTTCCGTCCGACGCTTCTGCTAGTGCGCAGTGTCGCGGCTGACCGAAGCGTCGAGCAGAAGGTTCTTCCATGCGTCGATCTCGTTCTGGAGACGATCCTGCTCGTGCGCCGTCGCCGCGGCCTGGAGCGCCGTCATCCCAGCGGCGATCAGCGCCTCGATCTCGTTGCGGTCGAAGTCCGCGACTGGGCGGGCCTCCTCGGCAAGGATGGTGAGGCCGGCGGGCGCGACGTCGGCAAAGCCGCCGCGCACATAGAACACATGCGCGACATTGCCGAGGTCAGTGACGGTGATGAAGCCCGGCTTCAGCGTCGACATCAACGGGGCATGGTCGCCCATGACGGTGAAATAGCCGTCCGCGCCCGGCACGGTGACCGAGCGCGCCTGCTCGGAAATCACCAGCCGCTCCGGAGAGACGATTTCGATCTTGATGCCGTCGGCCATGTTTCTTCCAGTGAATGGTGAATGGTGAATAGTGAATGGATGCTCACGCGCCGTTCGCTATCTCCGCTCCCACTCGCTCCCTCTATTCACCATTCACAATTCACAATTCACAATTCACACGCGTTACGCCGCCTGCGCCAGCTTCTGCGCCTTCTTGACCGCGTCCTCGATGGTGCCGACCATGTAGAACGCCGCTTCGGGCAAATGGTCGTAGTCGCCTTTGACCAGGCCCGAGAAGCCCTTGATGGTGTCTTCGAGGGCAACGAAGATCCCCGGCGTGCCGGTGAACGCTTCGGCCACGAAGAACGGCTGGCTCATGAAGCGCTCGATTTTCCGGGCGCGCGCGACGGTGGTTTTGTCTTCTTCCGAGAGTTCGTCCATACCCAGAATGGCGATGATGTCCTGCAGCGCCTTGTAGCGCTGGAGGATTTCCTGCACCGCGCGGGCGGTGGCGTAATGCTCTTCGCCGACGATGTTGGCGGTCAGCATGCGCGAGGTCGAGTCGAGCGGATCGACCGCCGGATAGATGCCCTTTTCCGAGATCGCTCGGTTCAGCGTCGTCGTCGAGTCGAGGTGGGCGAACGAGGTCGCGGGCGCCGGATCGGTGAGATCGTCGGCGGGCACATAGATCGCCTGCACCGAGGTGATCGAGCCCTTGTTGGTGGTGGTGATGCGCTCCTGCAGCGCGCCCATGTCGGTGGCCAGCGTCGGCTGGTAGCCCACCGCGGACGGGATGCGGCCGAGCAGCGCCGACATCTCGGCGCCGGCCTGGGTGAAGCGGAAGATGTTGTCGATGAAGAACAGCACGTCCTGGCCCTGGTCGCGGACGTGCTCGGCGACGGTGAGGCCCGAAAGCGCGACGCGGGCGCGGGCCCCCGGCGGCTCGTTCATCTGGCCGAACACCAGCGCGCATTTCGAGCCGGCGGTCGAACCGTTGTTCTCATGCGGGTCCTTGTTAACGCCGGACTCGATCATCTCGTGGTAGAGGTCGTTGCCCTCGCGGGTGCGCTCGCCGACGCCGGCGAACACCGAATAGCCGCCATGGGCCTTGGCGACGTTGTTGATCAGCTCCTGGATCAGCACGGTCTTGCCCACCCCAGCGCCACCGAAGAGGCCGATCTTG